>NZ_CP006644.1:3982500-4727500 GCF_000512205.2 Sphingomonas sanxanigenens DSM 19645 = NX02 | reverse complement strand
ATTGGGATCGATCACCGGCTTGTCCTCCGGCCGGCTGCTGGCCAGCCGAACCGAACCGGCGCTTCTGGGGCGCAGCAACTGGATCAGCGCCATATAGCCATGGCGGCGCGGGATGGCGCGCGCGTCGATCTTGAGGCCGACCAGGAAGGTGATCTGGATATCGGGGCGGCCGCTGCCGTCGGTGCTCAGGAAGCCGCCGCATTCGGCCACGTTGGATGCCAGCATGCCTTGGCGCCCGAACAGATATCGGAACGGGCTGGCGAGAATGCGGGGCAGGGCCTTGGCGGAGATGGCGTAGGATTCCCCGGATGGATTCTCCATCGCGACATGCACGGTGGGGTGATCCTGCAGATGCGCCCCGACGCCGGGCAGGTGATGGACGACGTCGATTCCCAACGCGCGGAGATGATCCTCCGGGCCGATGCCAGACAGCATCAGCAACTGGGGGGAATTGGTCGCCCCCGCGCTCAATATGATCTCGCGGCGGGCGGCGATGGTGCTGCGGGCGCCGTCCTTCTCGATCTCCAGGCCGACGGCGCGGCCGCGGTCGAACAGGATGCGGCGGACCATGGTCCGGTCGTGGACGGTGAGGTTCGGGCGGTCCAGCGCCGGGTGCAGGAAGGCGCGCGCGCTCGACAGGCGGGTGCCGTTGCGCTGGTTGAGGTCGTAGCGGCCGAACCCGTCCTGCCGTTCGCCGGCGAAATCCTCATTGCGGCGATGCCCCGCCTCGGCCGCGGCATGGATGATGGCGGCCGCGATGGGGTTCCAGCTTTTGGGCTTCTGGACGTCGAGTTCGCCGCCCTTGCCGTGCCACGGCCGATCGGGGCCGGCATAATTCTCCACCGCCTTGAAGGCGGGCAGCACATCCTCATAGGACCAGTCGCGGTTCCCGGCGGCCGCCCAGCCGTCATAATCGGCCTTCTGGCCGCGGATATAGACACCGCCATTGATCGCGCTGCATCCGCCGAACAGCTTGCCGCGCGGGAAGTTGATCTGGCGGCCCGCGATCGCCGCATTCCCCCGAAGCTGCTGCTTCCAGTTATACTTCTCGTGCGGCAGCAGGAAGATGTTGCCGACGGGCATGGCGGTCTTGAGGTTGACCGGCCATGTCTTGTCGGAAGGCCCCGCCTCGATCAGCGTGACCCGGTTGGAGGGGGCGGCGGAGAGGCGATTGGCCATCAGGCTGCCGGCCGAACCCGACCCGACGATGATATAGTCATAATCGAACATGTCGTTCATGCCTGCGCATTCCTGGCGATGAGGCGGGGGACGTGGCCCCGCAAGGCGATGAAGCCGAGGGCGTTGACGAGCAGCAATGCCGCGAGGGCACCGAAGAAGCCGAGATTGCCGCCATCGATCAGCATCGCACCGGCAACCGCGCTGACGATCGCGCCGATCCGGCCAGCGGCGCCCATCAGGCCAAGCCCGCGCGCGCGCAGGCCGGTGGGGAAGGCATGCGCGCCGACCGCGAACATCGCGGACTGGGCGGCGCTGGCGAACAGACCCAGCGCGCCCAGGCACGCCAGCACCGCGCCTTCGTTGCGCCCGCCGCTGATCGGCAGCAGCGCGAGCACGGTGCACACCACCGCGCCGGTCACCGCCATCAGGATCAGAACGGGGCGCGATCCGAAGCGGATGATCGCCAGCGAGGCGATCATCGCGCCGATCGTGCCGCCCAGGTTGAAGCTGGTGAGGCCGAGGCTGGCGGTCTGCAAGCCGAAGCCGGCGCTGGTCAGCATCGTCGGCGCCCAGTTGAACATGAGGTAGATCATGAACATGCCCGAGAACATGGCGACCGACAGCGCCAGCGTATCGCGCAGCAACGCGACGCCGAACAGGTTGCGCATCGGTTCGTACTGCGCGGCCCCGCCGGCAGCGCGGGTCGCGTGGGCGACGGAGGCGGGATCGGGATGGCCGATGCGGCGCAGGATGCGGTCGAGTTCGATGGCGCGGTCCGGGCGCTCGGCGAGGTAGCGCGGCGATTCCGGCAGGATCGACCAGAGCCAGGCGACGAAGAGCAATGTGACGACGCCGCCGATGTAGAAGAGCCAGCGCCAGCCGAGCCCCGGCAGGATCAGCGCGGCGGCCACGCCGCCCAATATGCCGCCGATCGACACGCAGACGACGCCGAAGGTCACGGCGACGCTGCGCCAGCGCACGGGCGTGAACTCCGCGATCATCGCGCTCGCCGTGCCGGGAACCCCGCCAAGCCCCACGCCCGCCAGCGTCTTGAGCAGGGCGACCTGCCACAGCGCGTCGGAAAAGCCGGTCAGCAGCGTGGCGACGCCGAAGATGGCGACGCCGGCGATGAGCGCGCCGCGCCGGCCGAAGCGATCGCCGACCCACCCCGATGTCAGCGTGCCGATGGCCATGCCGACAAAGCCCAGGGCGAAGACCGCGCCCAGCGCGTCCCGCTCGATGCCCCATTCCCTGAGCAGCGAGGGGGCGGCGAGGCCCAGCATCTGGTTGTCGAGACCGTCGAGGATGACGGTGGCCGCGATCATCAGCACCGACCAGAACTGGAAGGACGACATCGGAAGTTCGTCCAGCATGCCTTTCGCGCTGCCCTCTGTGATGGCGACCGCCAAGATCATCTCCTCAGGCTGGGGCCGTTTGCGGCCATATCGTTGGTTCGTCGCGCCATAAGAACGGCGTCTTGCTATTGGGGAACCGGAACGGCCGGTCCCCGTCCGTCAAAGGTCGAGCACGAGGTTGGCGGTCTTCGATCCCGAGCAGCACACCATGATCGACCGGTTTGCCGCCTTGTCCTCGTCGGTCAGGAAATGATCGCGATGGTCGGGCACCCCGCCCAGCACCTTGACCTCGCAGGTGCCGCACACGCCTTCGGCGCAGGCGAAACCGATGTCGATTCCGGCGCCGAGCAGCGCGTCGAGCATCGTCTCGCCTTCCTCGACGGTGATCGTCCTGCCGCTTTTCGCCAGTTCCAGCGTGTAGCCGCCCTCCGCCGCCACTTCGGTCTCGGCGGAGAAATATTCGATATGGGCATGGCCCTTGGGGCGGTCGCAATTGGTCGCCACGAACGCGTCGAGCATCCCGCCGGGGCCGCAGCAATAGAGATGCGCGTCGGTCGGGGCGGCGGCGCAGATCGCCTTCAGGTCGAGCCGCCGGCCGCCGGGAATACCGTCATAGACGATTTCGACCCGGTCGTGCTCGGACAGGCGATCGACATAGGCGGCGCGCTCGGGCGAGGCGGCGACATAATGAAGCTCCCAGCTTCGGCCGAGCCTTTCCAGCCGGGCGATCATCGGCAGCATCGGCGTGATGCCGATCCCGCCCGCGATCATCACGGTGTGGCTGGCATCCTCCACCATCGGAAAATTGTTCTTCGGCTCCGAAATGTCGAAGATCTCGCCGACGCGCCATTGCTCGTGGATGTGGCGGGATCCGCCGCGGCTGTCGATCGCGTGATGGACGGCGATCTCGTAATAGCCGCGGACCGCGGGATCGTTGACCAGCGAATAGCTGCGCGCGAGGCCGGGAGAAAGCTGGACGTCGACATGGGCGCCGGGTTCGAACGGCGGCATCAGCCCGCCATCGACGGGCTCCAATATGTAGCTGTTGATGCCTTCGGCTTCCCAGCGGATGTTCTTCAAACGTGCTCGCATCAGCCTCTCCATCCGGTGCGATGCGTCTTTTGGCAGGGCCGGTGCGCCATGGATCGGCGAGCCGGACAAGCCGCGATGCGTTTCGTCACCCCATCATCCTCGTTGGTGGGGCCGATGCAGGGATCGCACCGGCCCGCGGTTCATCATCCTATTCGGCCGCCTCGATCGTTTCGGGCCAACGCACGGCTTTCGCCAGCGCAGACGTGTAGGCGTTGGCGAGCGTATCGCCGGGATCGTGCAGGAAGGAACCCGCACGCGCGCGATAGAAGATGCTTGGATCCTCGATGCCGGGCGGCAGCGTGCCCTTGTTGGCGAGCGCGCGCGCCGCAAGCAGCACCCGGCGGCGGACGCGGGCGATCATCTGGTCGGTGGGCGCCAGATTTTCGAAGCTGTGGTCGGTGATCGGCCCCATGCTCTCGGTCACCGCCTGATCCTGCATCGTGATGTTGGCGATGCCGGTGAACTGGGTGCCGTTGCGCTGCGATTCGCGATCGATCGCCCAATCATTCTTCTCGCTGTCGGGCGAGCGCCAGCGGCCGAACCAGTCGGTGGTGTTGGGCGCGTAGGCGAGCGGCGCGAACAGCGGCGTGCCGTCCTTCAGAGTGGAGGTGTAGGCGGGGTTGCCCGCATCCACGCCGCAGGTGATGTCGAACAGCATCGAATGCTCATCGTCCATCGGCACCCAGGCGCGCGCGATCGCGCGCGTCGCGAAGCGGTTGTTCGGCGTCTGCGTCCAGAACGGGAACATGAAATGCGCGACGCGCCAGCTCATCTGGCCATCGTCGTTCGGCCGATAGCCGCCATACATGACGCCCCAGTCCGACTGCGCGACTTCATATTCGGGCGCGCGGTCGAGCACGGTCGGGCGCATCGGATGATCCTCGTCCAGATCGTCCGCCTCGATCGAGCCGACATGCAGGAAGCCGACATGGCTGGTGTCGATATCGCCCTCCAGCGCCTGCAGCCAGTTGCAGTCGCGCTGCAGGCACCAGATCTCGGCTTCCGGGTGCATCGTCGCCTCGATCTCGGGCAGCGGCGGCGGGCTGGCCTGGTTCTCGCCCATATAGACCCAGATCAGGCCGTTGGCCTCGTGCGTCTTGTAGGCCTTGGCGTGAACCTTGTCCTTGAAGTCCATGCGCGCGGGCACCGACGGCATGTCGACGCACTTGCCGTCCACGTCGAACTTCCAGCCATGATAGACGCAGCGGATGCCGTTCTGCTCGTTGCGACCGATGAACAGCGACGCGCAGCGATGCGGGCAGCGATGATCCATGATGCCGACGCGGCCCGAGCTGTCGCGGAACGCGATCAGCTTTTCGCACAGGATCATCAGGCGTACGGGATCGCCATCGGCGGTCACTTCGGACGACAGGCAGGCGGGCAGCCAATATTGGCGCATCATCGTGCCCATGACCGTGCCCGGCCCTACCCTCGTCATCTCGGCGCTATCACTGGACTGCATGGCTCAGCCTCTTCCTCATATCCCTGTTGTTCAGCCTCGCCCCGACCTGGCTGGATCGAAGCGCGTGAAATCCGTGCTTCCTCGCTAGAAGCTGGCGCCCCGCGGCCCCAATCGGAATGTGGTCGGACCATTCAATAATCGGGATGATGCTGTTGCACGCCGTTCCGTTTTGCTGCTTCACGGTCGCCAGGCGGCACCAAGCCGCGATGTTTAGGGGAGACCAGCCAGTGCCTTTCAGCTTCAGAACAACGTCCGCGATGTGCGCGATCACCGCCATGCTGGCATCGGCGCCGGCGCTGGCGCAGGCTGGTCAGGATGCGCAGACGGCCACCGCGGCGGATGCCGCCACGCCGGCCAGCGCGGCGGATGCCGCGACCCCGTCCGGTGCGCTGCCCGAGGACATCATCGTGACTGCGGAGCGCCGTTCGTCGACGGTGCGCGAGGTGCCATTCTCGATCGCCGCCTTCGGGGGCGAGCAGCTTCGCACGGCGCAGGTCTTCAGCCCCGCCGCGCTGACGCAGCAGATGCCCGGCATCACCATCAACACGGCCGACAAGTCGCTGTCGATCGTCGCGGTCCGCGGCAATGTCTCGACCTTCCGCACCGCCACGCTGGACACGCCGGTCGCCTATTTCATGGACGACGTCTATTATGTGTTCAACAACGACCTGAACGCCAATTTCTTCGACACCCAGCGCGTGGAAGTGCTGCGCGGGCCGCAGGGCACGTTGTTCGGCCGCAACGTGGTGGGCGGCGCGATCGCCGTCATCACCAACAATCCGGAAATGCGGACGGACTGGTTCGGCCAGGTGACCGCGGGCAATGCCGGCTATGTCCGCACCGAGGGGATGGTGAACGGCGTCCTCGTCGACGACAAGATCGCTGCGCGCTTCGCGTTCAGCACCGAATCCGCCGACGGCCTCATCGACACGCCCAACCAGAGCGGCAGCTATGGCAAGACCGACGGGATCGCGGTGCGCGGCAAGCTGCTGTTCAAGCCGACCGAGACGCTCAGCATCGTCCTTTCGGGCGACTATAGCTATACGGACGGCAATGGCGGCGCGATCGGCCTCGGCATCGGCGGCGTCCAGCGCATCCCCGCCACCTTCGGCGACTATGACGACGGCGAGTGGACGAACAACGACTTCGCCCGCTCCCCCTATCGCCAGCGGCTGCGCGGCGGCTATCTGCGCGGCGACCTCGAGGTTCTGGGCGGTACGCTGACCGCCATCACCGGCTATCGCATGAACGACAGCCGCGCGATCAACGACGATGTGCCGGTGGCGACGGTGGTGCCGGTCTTCGATCGCCGGCAGGTGGTGAAGAATCGCAGCTTCACGCAGGAGGTGCGCTTCGCTTCGGCGCCGGGGCGGCTCTCTTACGTGGTCGGCGCCTATTATCTGTCCGCCGACGTCTCGACGACCAACATCTTCTTCTACAGCCCGCTGCCCGGATCGGCGGTGAACGCCAGCGTGCGCCGCAACCCCGGCGTCACCAACATCACGCGCATGCAGGATGGCAATGTCCGCAGCCTTGCGGCGTTCGGTGAGGCGACCTTCGAGGTCGTCGACGGGCTGTCGCTGGTGGCGGGCGGGCGCTACACCTCCGACCGCAAGACGATCGACTATCGCGCCTTTTCCACCACCGATCCGGGGGCGATCCCGGGGTTCGGCTTTCCGGGCGAGGTGAACGCATCGGGGGGCAAGACGTGGAACGCGTTCACGCCGCGCGTGACCGTGAAATACCGCCCGACGGACAATGTGAATCTCTATGCGACCTGGGCGAAGGGCTTCAAGTCGGGCGGCTTCGTCGACAATGCCTACCTCAACCCGACGATTCCGCTCGAACCCGAAAAGGCGCAGAATTACGAGATCGGCGCGAAGACGCGGCTGTTCGACAACCGGCTCGACTTCAACGTCGCGCTGTTCCAGCAGAAGACGAAGAATCTCCAGAACTTCTCGGGCGCAGGCGGCATCGCCCATACCTATAACGGCACGCTCAAGATGAAGGGCTGGGAAATCGAATCGGTGCTGCGCCCGGTCGATGGCCTGCGCCTGACCGGGAATTACACGCACCTCGTCGGCAACTATACCGACCTGCGCGATCCTCTGGTCAATCTCGATTATTCGGGCAATCCGGCCAAGTTCGCACCGCGCGACAGCTTCACCATCGGTGCCAGCTATGATCTGGAGTTTGTGAGCGGCGCGAAGCTGACGCCGCAGGCCGATTTCAACTATTCGTCCCGCATCTCGACCGACGACGCGAACACGCTGCGGCTCTACGACAATCTCCACGACGACACCCGGGGGCGGACGCTCAACGCACGGCTGAATTATGAAAGCGCCGATGGCCGCTGGACGGTCGGCATCTGGGGCAAGAACCTCACCAACAACTATCAGATCGTCAATGCCGACGATATCACCGCCTTCCTCGCGGTGCCGGGCAACGGCACGACCTATTGGAAAATCTTCACGAACACGCCGCGGACCTATGGCGTGACGCTGTCGGTGCGTCCGTAAACGACGACCGCCGGGGAAGGCGCACGACGCCTTCCCCTCCTTTCTCGATTTCGGGACGAACCATGGACGAGACTTTCCAGCTCCCTGCAAATGGCAGCTTTTCCTTCGCGGGGCGTACCGCGCTGGTCACCGGCGGTGGCCGCGGCGTCGGCGAGGCGGTGGCGCGCGAGATCCATGCCGGGGGCGGACGCGTGGCGGTGAGCGACATCGACCTCGCGGTCGCGCAGGCCGTGGCCGGATCGCTCGATGCCACCGGCGCAACCGCCGTCGCGCTGCCGCTCGACGTGCGCGAGAAGGATCATTTCCTAACCGCGCTGGACGCCATCACCGGCCGGTGGGGGAAGGTGGACATCGTCGTCAACAATGCCGGTTTCGCCAAGCGCACGCCGACGCAGGAGATCAGCCCCGAGGAGTTCGACGCGATCGTCCAGATCAACATGCGCTCGGTGTTCCTGAGCTGCCAGATCTTTTCCGAACATATGCGCGCCAACGGCTATGGCCGGATCGTCAACATCACCTCGCTGGCGGGGCAGAATGGCGGGACGGTGGCATCGCCCCATTATGCCGCGTCGAAGGCCGGGGCGATCATGCTGACCAAATATTTCGCCCGCTACCTCGCAGGGACCGGGGTGACCGTGAATGCGATCGCGCCGGGCCCGATCGATACCGCCAAGGCGCGCCTCTCGCCCGAGCAGATCGCGCGGGTCGAGGCGGAGGTGCCGGCCGGGCGGTTCATGGCGGTGGGGGAGATCGCGGCGGCAACGGCATTGCTCGCGTCGGACCGCGGCGGCTTCTTCGTGGGGGCGACGCTCGACATGAATGGCGGGCTCTACCTCCGCTAGGCGGCGCGGTCGTGCGCTGTTTCCGCTTCGCTGTCCTCATTTCCCGCTTTTCCTATGGCTTTATTGGATAGCGATTGGCGGCGGCGCGCCGCGGACCCATAATCGGCGCAAACAACGAAGCCACGCCGGCGCCCTGCGCCCGGCCGAGAAACGGAGAGTTGCATGTTCATTTACAATGCATGGTATGTGGCCGCCTTCGCTGCCGATATCGAGCCGGGCAAAACGCTGGGCCGCAAGTATCTGAACAAGCCGGTGGTTCTGTTCCGGACCGAAGGCGGCGAGATCGCCGCGCTCGAGGATCGCTGCAGCCACCGCGCGATGCCGCTCTCGGCCGGCCATGTCGACGGCAACGTCATCCGCTGCTGCTACCATGGCGTCGAGTTCGACGGGCACGGCACCTGCACCCGCATCCCCAACCAGGCGCGCATTCCCGCGTCCGCCAATGTCCGCCACTATCCGGTCGTCGAGAAGGATCATCTGATCTGGATCTGGATGGGCGAGCCTGCGCTGGCGGATCCGGGCATCATCGTCGACAGCCCGGAACATAATGATCCCGCCTGGACTTGGCGGCCCTACAACTTCCCGGTCCAGTCCAACTGGCAGCTCATCATCGACAACATCATGGACCTGACGCACGTGCCCTATATCCATGCGCGCACGATCGGCGGGAATCCGGAACAGCATTACAACGCCGATACCAAGGTGGAATTCGACGGGCGCCGCGTGACCTTGCTGCGCAAGATGCCCAATTCGATCCCGCCCAAATCCTATGTCGATGCCGGCGGCTTCAAGGGACGCGTCGATCGCTGGCAGGAGGTGCGCTTCGAACCCGGTATCGGCATGACGTGCCGCGTCAACGCCGGCGGCTGCGAGGTCGGCACGGGGGCCTATGAAGGCAGGCGCGACAACGGCTTCATGCTGGCGAACAACCATTTCATCACGCCCGAAACCGAAACGACGAGCCACTATCTGTGGACGATCTGCACCACCGCGCCCCGCGAGAGCGGCGTGCCGGAGGTGCTGTTCGACCAGTTCTTCGACACCATCAGCGAGGATGAGGAGACGCTGGAGGCGCAGCAGCGCCGGATCGACGACGAGCCCGACCGGCCCTTCGTCGGCATCGCCAGCGACGGCGCGGTCAACCAGGCGCGTGGCCTGCTGAGCGTGATGAAGGAGGCAGAGGAGGGCGCGAAGATCGCCGCCTGAGAGACGGCGGCGCGGCGGGCGCCGTGCCGGGAAGTTGCGTATATCGATTACCCCTACTGCGTCATAAAGATCGGATATTGGATTGAGGCGCGAGACAGCAGGGACATCGAGCTAGGCGCCTGACGATGGCGGCGGCGAGGTGGATGCGGATGGTGGCGATGGAGTCATGGACATGGCGCTGCGGCCGAACGGGGAGCGCCGCGCGGGATATAGGCTTTGGGAATGGGAGGTTTTTGGCGGGATAGCGGATGGTGGAGGGCTGAGGGGGGAATCGTCTCCATTTGGGAGATGAGGAATCCGTAGGCGGCGATGCATAGGGTGACATGGTGGTGGAAGCCGCGCCATCCGCGGCCTTCATAGTGGCCGAGGCCGCATTGCTGCTTGAGATCGAGATAGTCGCGCTCGATGCGCCAGCGCAGCTTTGTGAGGCGGACGAGTTCGGTCGTGGCGATGTCGGCTGGCAGGGTGGAGAGCCAGAAGCGGGCGGGTTCGGGGTCGCCTTGTGGCCATTCGATCATGAGCCATAGCTCGGGGGAAGGATTGGCGCGCAGGCCATCGCCATTGGCACAGCATAGCCGCAGGAAAGCGAAGCGTCCGCCGAGCGGTTCGCTCGATCCCTGGCGGCAGGTCACGGTCTGCCACGCGCTGTCGGGCAACTCGAGCGCGAGCGCCTTGACCTGAACCGGTTGATGAGCGTGCTTGGGCAGCTTCTGCTCACCTGGCCGAGGGCCACGGCGGTGCGTTCTGGAGCGTGGCGGCGGCGCCTCGCCGGGGCGCCAGACATTGGTGATGGGGCGGATCGCGACCGCGTAGGCTAAGCCCAGATCGGTCACGCCCTGGCGGAAATCGGCGGCGCCGCCATAGCCGGCATCGGCCAGCACGACGCCTGGCGGCAAGCCTTGCGCGATCGCCGCCGCGAGCTGATCGAGCGCGATCCCGGTCTTGGACCGGAAGGGGATATCCTCGGGCACCCTGGCCTTGCGCCGCCGCTCGGCGTCGTTCGCCCAGGCCTCCGGCAGGAACAGCCGGTGCGCAACCGGCAGGCTCGCCGTCTCGGTCGCCAACGACAGGCTGACCATCACCTGGCAGTTCTCGGTCTTGCCGAGTTGTCCGCAATATTGCCGCGCCACGCCGACCGAATGCTTCCCCTTCTTGGGAAAGCCCGTGTCGTCGATGATCCAGGCCTCGACCGGGCCGTCGCGCTCCACCACCGGCAGAACCTGCTCGCGGACACACGCCATCAGCGCCTCGTCCGACCAGCCGCCCTGACCCACGAAATGCAGCAGCGACTGGTGTTTCGCCGATACCCGGTCAGGCCGAACCACCGCCGCCAGCGGCTCCACGCTCTTGCGCTCCACGGGAAGCAGCAGTCCCGTGCAATAATCCCTCAACGGTTCGGCTCGGTCCGCATGCCCGATCACTTTCACAAGACGATCGACATAAGCGTCAAAACGCGCTTCAATCTCCTCCGTCCAGCGACCCTCCATCCCGACCCTCCAGCTCAGTTTGAATCACCGAGCCTATCACATCTGCGCCGGTACCGAATCCCCCCTTCTTCTGACTCAGTAGGGTTACATAGCAGCTTGGATGCGCGCACGCTGGCGAAGATCGGCATCCTCGACATCATCGAGACCGAGCAGGGCGATGCGCTGAGCATCACCTGCGCGCATCTGGGGCGCATCTGGGGCGATATGCGCAAGGCGGGCTTCGACCAGCAGCTGGATTATACGCCAGAGATCCTGGGCTTCTACACCGAGGCCGCGCTGCTCGGTGCGTGAAGCTTGTCCGGGCGGTGGCTGTCCGCCGCCGATGCGACCATCGATCCGCGAGTTCGCGCGACCATGACTGTCGGATTCCCGATCGTGGGCATCGCGCTGCCGGCTGCATGGTGCGATGTTGCCGATGCCGTTCCTCCCAGGCATCTCCGGTCCCGGTCTCTCAGGACATCAACCCGGGAAGTTGGTGGAGCTGAGGGGAATCGAACCCCTGACCTCTGCAGTGCGATTGCAGCGCTCTCCCATCTGAGCTACAGCCCCGCTCCACCCCCGCTATCGACGGGAGGCGTCCCTCTAGCGATCCCTTTCGCGGGACGCAATAGGCAGTTCGCTTGATCCTTATCAGTCGTTGCGGCCGCGACCGACGGTTCGTCCGCCGAAGCGCACGCGTCGTCACGCGCGCCGGAACGTGGGCGTTTCAGGCACATTCTGGGGATGTCCGATGGGCGCGCGACCAGCCGCAACGGCTTCAAAAGCTCGCCCGCGACATAGACACCTCAGGAGGGTGATTCAGATGGGTTACGAACGCAACGACCGCTTCCGCGACCGCTATCGCGACGAGGACCGTCAAGGCTATGGCCATGGCTATGGCCGCGAGCAGGGCGGATATCGCGGCGAGAATCGCTATGGCGGGTTCAGCGACCGCGATGCGCGTTTGCGCGGGCAGGAGCGCGATGACCGCGGCTACGGCCGGTCCGGCTATGGTCGGTCAGACTATGGCCGCCCGGCCGACTATGACTATGACGAGCGTGGGTTCCTCTCGCGCGCCGGGGATGAAGTCCGTTCCTGGTTCGGAGACGACGAGGCGGAGCGCCGCCGCGAATATGACCATCGCTATGACGAGCGCTACGAGCGCGAGCAGGGCTATGGCGATCGCTATGGCAGCGGCTACGGCACCGGGCGCGCTTACGGCCGAAGCTATGGCGGCTATGGCGAGGAACGGGGCCGCACCCGCGATTGGGGCGAGCAGCGTGGTGCCGCCGACCGCGACGTTCGCAGCCGGCATCGCGACCGTGGCCACGACGATGACAGCCGCGGCAGCTATGTCGAGTGGCGTGAGCGGCAGAACTCGCTGTTCGACCAGGATTATGACGAATATCGGCGCGAGCATCAGAGCAAGTTCGACACCGACTTCGCCAACTGGCGCACGCGTCGCGAAACCCAGCGGGGCAGTCTCGCGCTGGTGACCGAGCATATGGAGGTCGTCGGTTCCGATGGCGTGCATGTCGGCATCGTCGACAAGGTGCGCGGTGATCGTATTCTGCTGACCAAGAACGACAAGGATGCCGGCGGCCATCACCACAGCATCCCGTCGCGCTGGATCGACCGCGTCGATGATCGCGTGATCCTTGAGAAGACCGCGCAACAGGCGCAGTCGGCGTGGCGTGACGAAGAGGATCGCCAGGCGCTGTTCGGCGACAAGGACGAGCGCCGCGGTACCGTCGGCACCGACAGCTACACGCGCAGCTTCTAGGATCGGCCGATCCCTTGCGGATGACGAACGAGGGCCCGGAGCATCGCTCCGGGCCCCTTTTCTATGCGGCCTCGTCGCCCAGCATTTCCGTCCACATGCAGCAGCGATCCCGGCCGGACTGTTTGGAGCGGTAGAGCGCGATGTCGGCGCGCCGGTAAAGCCGTTGCCAGTCCGCTTCGTTGGCGATGCACCCTTCGGCGATGCCGATGCTCAGCGTCACGCGCGCATTGTTCGGCATGGTCGCGTTGCGTGCGCGCGTCAGAAGCGCTTCGGGGTCGACCGCGCCGGGACCCGATGGAGACAACAGGCCGAACTCCTCGCCGCCCAGCCGCGCGGCAGGCAGTTCCGCGCTGTCGTCGAGAATGGTGGCGACGCGCCGCAGCACTTCATCGCCCGCATCATGGCCGAACCGGTCGTTGATTCGCTTGAAATGGTCGATGTCGATCAGCACCAGCCGCTGGCCGCGGCCGTTGCTGCCCGCCCGCACCGCCTCGCGCAGGAAGGCGCGGCGGTTGAGCAGCCCGGTCAGCGGGTCGGTGTCCGCGAGCGCGCTGGCCTCGATCGCGCTCTGGCGGGCACGGTCCCGTTCCTTCGTCAGCGTGTCGATGCGATGCGCGACGACCAGCGAACTGATCAGGGCCTCGATCATCATCGCGCCGACGGTCGAATTGTCGAGCCAAAAGGAGTGCGCGATGAAGCCCAGGCCATGCGCGGTGCGCAGCGCCGCGAACAGGATCGGCGCCGACCAGGCGAGCAGGAACAGGGCGAGATAGCGGCTGCGGGCGCGCCACGCGTAATAGATCACCACCGGCAAGGTGCAGAGCATCGCCACGATCGCGAAGGCGAACGCGCGGTCGAGCGGCGCGATCGCGTGCGGCGCGAACAGCGTGAAGCCGAGGCCGGTGGCGAATACCAGCGCGCAGCTCGCCTTGATCAGCCGGTGCAGGCGGGGGGGCAGCACATTCGGCTCAAAGAAATGCCGCACGAAGGTCATCGCGCAGATGCCGACGAGCGCGAGCAGCAGATAGTTGAGGCGTAGCCGGTCATTGTTGTCGATCCAGGGCAACAGCCACGCAAGCGCGCCCGACGACGACACGCCATAGAACAAGGTGGTGCCCACCATCGCGCAGTAATCGATCAGGAAGCGCAGCCTGAGCGCGCTCCACAGCATCAGGTTGTAGACGATAAGGGCGATGCCGAGCCCGCCGAACGCCGAATAGGCCGCCGCAAGCGCCAGTGTGCGGCCCGCACCGCGCGATACCTGTTCGATGCTGGGCGTCAGCATCACCCCGCGCTGATTCGCGGCACCGCCGATATGGACCAGGATGCCGACGATCGGGCTGTCCGCAGTCGGCAGCGGCACCGAGATGAAGGCGCCCAGTTCGATATAGGGGCTGGTGGTGTCGGATCGGAAACCGGTCGTCGCGACGCTGCCGTCGGCCCGAACGGTATAGATCTGCACCCGCTGCTGCCAGGTGCTGCCCCAGCGCAGCTGCATCGGTTCGACCGCGCTGTTCCTTATCGAGAAGCCGCGCAGGAGAACCCAGAAATCGCCGGGTCCCTTTCTCGTCTGGGGGCCGCTGCAATCGAATCGGTCGGGGGTCTGCCACAGCGCCGCCGGCGTCATGCCCGGTTCCGCCTTCAGCAGGCAAACCTGCGGATGAACGACCGCGTCCGAGTGGTTGGGCGCCGCGCGCGCTGCCGCCGGCGCCGCGAGCAGCGCCAGCCACAGCACCACGAGCGCCAACGCGCGTCCACCATATCCATGCTTCAGCCCCGCGCGACGCATGCAACGGCGTTAAGCATAGATAACGAAAATAGGGTTAACCGCATGCCATCAAACGCGGCCTCAGCGTCCCGCGGCGAAGGTATCGCACGCGGCGGGATCGCCCGATTGATACCCGCGGCGCAGCCATTCGACGCGTTGCGCCGCGGAGCCGTGGGTGAAGCTTTCCGGAACCGGGCGGCGGCCCGCCGCCTTCTGCAGCGTGTCGTCACCAATCGCCGCGGCGGCCGTCAGCCCTTCTTCCAGATCGCCGGGCTCCATCAGATTTTCGTCGTTGCGCGCCCACACGCCGGCATAGCAATCCGCCTGCAGTTCCATCTTCACCTGCAGCGCATTGCCTTCCGCCTCGCTCGCATTGGCCTGCGCCCGGCGGACCTTCTCGTTGATGCCGGTCAGCGTCTGGACGTGATGACCCACTTCATGCGCAATAACATAGGCGGCGGCGAAATCGCCCTGCGCCCGGAAGCGCGTGGCGAGTTCGTTGAAGAAGGTGACGTCGAGGTAGATGCGCTGGTCGGCGGGGCAGTAGAAGGGGCCCATCGCCGCCTGCGCGGCGCCGCAGCCGGAGCGGTCGTTCTCGGTGTAGAGCACCAGGCGCGGCTCCACATAGCGCTCGCCGCTGCGCGCGAACAGCGCGGTCCAGCGCCGCTCGGTGGAACCGAGCACGCGCGCCACCATGTCCTTGACCTGCGGGTCGATCGTCGAGGCCGCCCCGCCCGCCGGCGCGCTCTGCTGCTGGCGCGGCGCAGGGGCGGTCAACTGACCGTCGCCCAGCAATTGCAGCGGATTGAGGCCGAGCAGCATCGCGACGACGACGAGCGCGATGATGCCGCCGCAGCCGAAACGGCTGCCGACCAGGCCGAGCAATCCGGCCGCGGGCAGGCCGAAGCCGCCGCGCCCGCCGCCACCGGTCCGGTCTTCGATATTGCTGCTGGGCGCTTCGTCGTCGAGCCGCATCTTGCCTCTCCCTTGGTGCGGGGGACAATGCGGCTGCGACGATCTGGTTGCAATCGGGACGGTTGCAATCGACGGAAGCCGCAATGGCGATTGATCATCGCGGTGCCTCTTGATGCACCGCAGCGGAGCGCGCATCTAGGGGCCGATGGCAGACTCAGAGCCCCGACGCCTGCGCCGATCCCGGTCCAAGGCGCTGCCCCTTCCCGAGGAAGTGGCACTGGTCCTCCAGGGCGGCGGCGCGCTGGGTTCGTATCAGGCGGGCGTCTACGACGCGTTGCACGAGGCGGCGATCGAGGTCGATATCGTCGCGGGCATCTCGATCGGCGCGGTCAATGCCGCGCTGATCGCGGGCAATCCGCCCGAACTGCGCGTCGAGCGTCTGCGTGCCTTCTGGGATCGGCTGAGCGGCTGGCTGCCCAGCTTTCCGATCTGGCAGGACGACCGCCTGCGCGAGGCGATCCACGAATGGTCCGCGGGCTTCGTCGCCACCTTCGGAGTGCCGGGCTTCTTCAAGCCGCGCTCCTGGCCGCCCCTGATGGCGCCGCCGGGAAGTTGCGAGGCGCTGAGCTTCTATGACAGCGCGCAGCTCGCCGAGACGCTCGATGCCTTCGTCGACTGGGATCTGCTCAACGATGGCCCGGTGCGGATCGCGGTCGGCGCGGTCGACATCGAGAACGGCAATTTCCATTATTTCGACAGCGCGCATGAGCGGCTCGACGCCCGCCACATCATGGCGTCCGGCGCGTTGCCGCCGGGCCTGCCGCCGGTCGAGATCGACGGGCGCTGGTGGTGGGATGGCGGCCTCGTTTCCAACACCCCGCTTTCCTACGTGCTGGAAACGCAGCGGGCCGAGATGCTCGTGTTCCAGGTCGATCTTTTCTCCGCGGTGGCGGAACGGCCACGCACGATCATGGACGTGATGGCGCGCGAGAAGGAAATCCGCTTCTCCAGCCGCACGCGTCAGGTCAGCGACGCATTGCTGAAGCTCAGGCGCGAGCGCGAGACGATCCGCCGCGTGCTCGCCAAGCTGCCGGCGGAGATGTGCGGCGACCCCGATGTCGTGGCGCTGAAGGCGCAGGCCGAGGAATTTGCCGTCAACGTCGTCCACCTGATCTATCGCGCCAATGCCTGGGAAGGCGGTGCGCGCGACTATGAATTCTCGGCGCGGACGATGAACGAGCATTGGAGCGCGGGCCGCGCCGCAGTGGCGGAAACCGTGTCGCGCTCGGAAGTCGTCGCGCGCAACATCCTCGACGGCAAGACCGCCGCCTTCGACCTCGCCCGCAAGTGAGCCGAGCGAGCGTCGCATGATTGCTGCCCCCCAAGTCTGACGAAAGGAAGAATTCGATGTCGCTCAAGGGCAAGACTGCGCTCGTCACCGGCTCCACCTCGGGCATCGGCCTCGCCTATGCCCGTGCGCTCGCGGCGGTCGGCGTCAATGTCGTCATCAACGGCTTCGGCAAGCCCGAGGACATCGAGAAGGAACGCAGCAGCATCGAGGCCGATTTCGGTGTGACGGCGGGCTATGACGGCGCGGACATGACCAAGCACGAACAGATCGCCGCGATGGTCGAGGCGGCGGCGCCCGACATCCTGATCTGCAACGCCGGCATCCAGCACGTCTCGCCGATCGAGGAATTTCCGCCGGAGAAGTGGGAGGCGGTGATCGCGATCAACCTCAGTTCCGCCTTCTATGCGATGCGTGCCGCGATACCGATCATGAAGGCGCGCAAATGGGGCCGCATCGTCTGCACCGCCTCGGCGCATTCCAAGACCGCCTCGCCCTTCAAATCGGCCTATGTCTCGGCGAAGCACGGCCTTGCCGGGCTGGTGAAGACGGCGGCGCTCGAAACCGCGACCGACGGCATCACCGTCAATGCGATCAGCCCGGGCTATGTCTGGACGCCGCTGGTCGAGCACCAGATCCCCGACACCATGAAAGCGCGCAACATGACGCGCGAGCAGGTGTTGCACGACGTGCTGCTGGCCGGCCAGCCGACCAAGGAGTTCGTCACCTCCGAACAGGTCGCGGCGCTCGCCGTCTATCTGTGCGGAGACGATGCCAAGGCGATCACCGGCGCCAACCTGTCGATCGACGGCGGCTGGACGGCCTGATCGCCGTCACATTCCTGCCATCGGCAGGATCGAAGCTGGCAGGCGTCGCGTTGACCGTGGGGAGAAATGTCGTGCGCACTGCGAGCCTGCCGTTGTTCATCGCCGGATTGGGCGCGCTTGCCGGTTGCGGTGGCGGCGCGGCGACCCCCGAGGCCGCGGCCCGCGCGCCCGCCGTCACGGACTGGCGCCGTATCGCCACCCCGGCGGACCGGCGCCGGATCGGCGAATGGCGGACGGCGTTCGTCGAGGCGCTGGCGGTGGCGCGGGCGGACGGCCATGGCGCCGAGATCGACCGCGAGGGCGCGTTGCTGGTGCCCGATGCGGCGCTGGATCAGGTCGATCTGCCACCCGGCAATTATCGCTGCCGGGTGGTCAAGCTCGGCACGCAGGTCAAGGGGCGGCTGAGCTATGTCGCCTACCCGCCCTTCGGTTGCCGCGCCACCATCACGCCCGCCGGGTTCCGGATGGAAAAGCTCAACGGATCGCAACGCCCTGCGGGTTATGCCTATCCCGACGGCTCGCGGCGGATGATCTTCCTCGGCTCGATGGCGCTGGGCGACGAGACGATGGCGATGGATTATGGCTATCATCCCGATCGCGACGTCGCTGGCGCGGTCGAGCGGATCGGGCCGGGGCGGTGGCGCCTGGTGCTGCCCTATCCGCGCTTCGAATCGGTGCTCGACGTCGTCGAGCTGGTTCCCGACCCTGCCAATTGATCGGCCTCAGCGCATCTGCGCGGCGGCGGCGCGGAGGCGATCGACCACGCGCGGATCGCTGATCCGGCGATAGCGTGCTTCGATCAGGCTGAAGACCCCGAACATCACGAACCCCGCGGCGACGATCAGTTGCAGCGTGGCCGGCAGTGCATCCAGCGCCTGTTCCATGCCGCCGGCGCGGCTCGCGCTTTCGTCCAGTGCGGCGCGGCCGAGGAACAGGCCGGAGATCGCGAACACCGTGCCGCGCGCCAGATAGCCGGCGCGGCCGACCCATGCGATCCAGGTGCGCCGGGCGACCTGCGGATCGAGGTGCCTGAGGAAGCCGAGCTTGATCGCCTTCACGGCCTGATAGGCGCCGACGCCGATCAGGATGATCGCGACGAGCCCCAGCATGATGCTGCCACCGGGCAGCGAAAGCGCGGTCGATGCGCCCTGCTGCGCGGCATCGCCGCCGCCCGATCCATGCTCTCCGAGCGCGAGGCGTACCGCGGCGAGGCACAGGAAGAAGTGGATGCCGCCCGATATCGCGCCGCCGATGCGCTTGGCGATGCCGCCGGCGTCGGTGCCGGCGTTGTCGCTGTCGATCAGCGCTTCCGAAAGGCGCCACACGCCATAGCCGAGAAACCCGATCGCCATCAGCGCAAGCAGGATGCGGCCACCGCTGCCACTGAGGAAGCCGAGGGCACCCTGATTGTCTTCGGTGCGTCCCAGCATCAATGTCAGCGCACCGATCGTGCCGTAAAGCAGCCCGCGGGCGGCAAAGCCCACGCGCGCCATCGTCTCAAGCTTGCCCGCGTCGAGCATGGTGGCCTCCCATCCCTGTAATGGAGCGGCCAACGAGCGGGGGCAGAAAGGGGTTCCGCTTGGGCCTAGTGAGGTGGCGTTCAGGCGCTCCAGACCAGCACGCCGTCCCGCAGCCAGCCGCCCAGCATCGTCCCTGCGGCGGTCGTCGCCTCTTCCGCGCCGAGCCGCTTTTCCAGCATTGCGCAGATCGCCGCGAAGCTCGCGCCCACGGCGACGTGCCGCAGCGCCTCGCCTTCGTTCTCGTCGAGCGTGCGGAAATGCGGCTGGCCGTCCATCCGCCACACCAGCAGAACCGCGCGGCGGCCGAGCGGCACCATCGCCGGCGGCGTCTCACCCGCCTCCAGCGCCCGCCACACCGGCGCCAGATTGTGCGTCGCCTCGACCAGCGATGCCGCGGGATGCAGCGCCAGCGGGCGCTCGATCCAGGCGTCCGTGGCGAGTGCGGTGACCGCGGCCGCGTCGAGCGCCGCCGCGTCGGGGCCGTCGAACGCCGCGTCGATCGCCCAGTCGAGCGCGGCCAGCTCGGCGATGTCGGGATGGTCGGGAAAACGCACGGCCAGGAACGTCGCGAAGCCACCGCCATAGTCGCGCAGGTTGCGGAAGGGCGAGGGCGTCGCGGTGGCATAGTCGTCGGCTGCGCGGTCGAACCGATCATCGCCCAGCCAGGCCGCGCAGCGGCGGTGATTGTGGCGGATCGCGCCCCGCAACGTCAGGCGATAGGCATTGCGATAGATGCCGAGGCGGCGCTTCGCGTCGGCATGGGGGCCGTCCGAAACGCCGGGGTTGCCGCCGTCATCGCCGATCAGTTGCGCCAGGAACGCGCGCTGTGTGCCGGCGAGGTCAGCCACCCGGCATCGCCGCGGCGAGCGCACGGGCGCGGTCGAGTTCGGCGAGCAGTTCGGGCAGCGGCGGGATGGCGTCGTCGCGCTCGATCATCGTCGCGACATCGCCCCACAGCTGCCGGCTCTCGGCATAGAGCGCCCACACCGGATCGGCGACGGGTGCGTCATGCGTGTCGATCAGCAGGTCGCCGGCGTCGCTGTGGCCGGCAAGGTGGATCTGCTGGATTCGTGCCGCGGGGAGGGCCGCCATATAGGCGCGCGCGTCGAACCCGTGATTGTGCGCCGAGACATGGATGTTGTTGACGTCGGCGAGCAGGAGGCAGTCGGCGCGCGCCGCCATTTCTGCAAGGAATGCGCATTCGCTGAGGTCGGAACCGGCGAAGCTCGCATAGCTCGATGGGTTCTCGATCAGGATACGGCGCTTCAACCGGTCCTGCACGCGGCCGATATGGTCGACGACGAGGCCGAGCGTTTCCTCGGTGTAGGGTAGCGGCAGAAGATCGTGGCTGTTGGTGCCGCCGATCCCCGTCCAGCAGAGATGGTCGGAGACCCAGAACGGTTCCACCCGTGCAACCAGCGCTGCGAGCGCGTCGAGATAGGCGGGGTCGAGCCCGTCCGCCGAACCGATCGACAGCGACACGCCGTGCAGCGCCACCGGATAGTCGGCGCGGACCTGCTCCAGCACCGCGATCGGCCGGCCGCCCGGCACCATGAAATTCTCGCTGATCACCTCGAACCAGTCGACCGGCTGCCGTTCGGCGAGCACGTCGCGATAATGGTCGGGGCGCAGGCCGAGGCCGAAGCCGGGGGAGGGAGTGCGGAGCGCGGGTGCGAGCATGTGCGGGCGGATCGGCGGGGCGCTCGGCGCCCCGCCGCCTCGATCAGCCGAGATCGCCGATGGTGCCGCCGGCCTCGAAGCATTCGGACGCCTTCATCGCAACGAAGCCTTCGGCCTTGCAGGCGTTCTGGCCCTTGCAGGCATTCGCCGTGGTGCCGCAATCCGATTTGCCCTTGCAGTCGTTGATCGCATAGCAGTGCACGGTGTCGCCCGCGGCGATCGCCTTGCCCTTGCTGTTCTTGGGGGCGTCGGCGGCGATCGCGGCCGAAGACAGCGCGATCAGGGTGGCGGCCGACGCGATGGCGCCGGCGATGTTGAGCTTGTTCATGGCTTATCCTCCTCTTCTATCGTCTGTAACGGGCAACGCAGTGTCCTGCGCCTGCGCGGACGCGACCTGATCGTCGGTTTACCGAAACGAAACCGCCGCGCACAGCATTTCCAGCGACGCCACGGCTTGGCCCCGTGGATGCGGCGTGGCTAGGATCGTGCGATCAAACAGGAAGGCCAATTCATGCATCGTCCGTCATCGCCCCGCCGCTTCGTGCGCCTCCTCCTCGCGCTGCCGCTGGTTTGGGCGGCGCCCGCGGCGGCGGAGCCGGTTCGCGACGCCGTTGCCGCGGACATGCCGTCGCTGATGACGCTCTATCGCGATTTCCACGCCAATCCGGAGCTGAGCTTCGAGGAGGTGAAATCGGCCGCGAAGATCGCCGGCGAACTGCGCCGGCTGGGCTTCACGGTGACGACGGGGGTCGGCAAGACCGGTGTGGTCGGCGTGCTGAAGAATGGCGACGGCCCGGTGCTGATGATCCGCGCCGATATGGACGGGCTGCCGGTGCCCGAGCAGACCGGGCTGCCCTTCGCCAGCAAGGCCACCGGCACCTCGCGCGAGGGGCTGTCGACGCCGATCATGCACGCCTGCGGCCACGACACCCACATGACGACCCTGATCGGCACCGCGCGCCGGCTCGTGGCGATGAAAGCGGCCTGGCAGGGCACGCTGGTGATGATCGGGCAGCCCGCCGAGGAGATCGGCCTCGGCTCCAAGGCGATGCTCGACGACGGGCTCTACACCCGCTTCCCCAAGCCGCAATTCGTGCTGGGCTTCCATGATTCCGCCAGCCTGCCCGCCGGCATCGTCGGCGTCACCTCCGGCTTCGCGCTGGCCAACGTCGATTCGGTCGACATCGTGGTGAAGGGGGTGGGCGGCCACGGCGCCTATCCGCAGACGACGCGCGACCCGATCGTGCTCGCCGCGCGCATCGTCTCGGCGCTGCAGACATTGGTGTCGCGAGAGGTCGATCCGCAGGATGCCGCGGTGGTGACGGTCGGCAGCTTCCAGGCGGGCGCCAAGCACAATGTGATCCCCGCCGAGGCGCGTCTGTTGCTGACGGTGCGAAGCTATTCGGATGCCACGCGCAAGCTGCTGCTCGACGGTATCGCCCGCATCGCGCGCGGCGAGGCGATCGCGGCCGGCCTGCCGGAGGACAAGATGCCGCTGGTGAAGGTGAAGGACGAATTCACCCCCGCCACCTACAATACGGAGCCGCTCGCCGGCCGGCTGAAAGCGCTGTGGCGCACGCGCTTCGGCGCGGACCGCGTCACCGATGCGACCGCGTCGATGGGGGGCGAGGATTTCAGCCGCTTCTATCTGGCCGACAAGAGCGTGCAGAGCATGATCTTCTGGGTGGGCGGCGTGCCGAAGGCGGCGTGGGACGAGGCGGGGGGCGATACCAACCGGCTGCCTTCGCTGCACAGCCCGTTCTGGGCGCCGGAGGCGGACGCCGTCATTTCCACCGCGACCGAGGCGATGACCGCGGGCGCGCTGGAGATCCTGGCGAAGAAATAGGCCGGGGCGCTCGCCCCCGCTCAGTGCGCCGCGACCGGTTCCTGCCCGCTCTCCTGGGCATGCGGGCGGAACAGCTTGCCCTGCTCGGTCACCAGCACGACGATCAACGCGAGCAGTCCGGTGACGGTGAAGCCGAGGGTCAGCGGCACGGTGCTGCCGTTGAAGCTCTGGCTCACCGCCATGCCGATGAGGGCTGCGGCGACGGTCGAAAGGCTGCCCTGCACCGAGGATGCGGTGCCCGCGACATGCCCAAGTTTCTCCATCGCCATCGCGCCGAAATTGCCGGTCATCAGGCCGAAGCAGGCCATCATCAGCGCCTGCACGATCGCGAAGGTCCAGATCGTCTCCAGCCCCGACACCGCGATGGCGAGGTGCAGCGCCGCGAAGAAGATGAAGCCGAACATCGCGCTGTGGGAGACGCGGCGGGTGCCGAACCGCTCTACGATGCGCGAATTGGCGAAGGAGGAGAGCGCCATCGTGCCTGCGATCGAGGCGAAGGCCCAGGGGAACAGCAGTGGCGCGTCGAACACGTCGGCGAAAATCTGCTGCACCGATCCGATGAAGCCGAACAGCCCGCCGATCACGAAGGTCTGCGCCAGCGTGTAGCCCACCGACGATCGATCGGTGACGACCAGCCGGAATGCCTCCAGCGTGTCCGCCAATGTGATCGGACGGCGATCCTCGACATGCATGGTTTCGGGCAGGCGCAGGAAGGACCAGACGAGCACCGTCGTCCCGAAGATGGCGAAGGCGCCGAAGATCCAGCGCCAGTTGGCGACGCCCAGCACGATCTGGCCCAGCGCCGGCGCCATCATCGGCACCGCGAGAAAGACGATGAATGCCAGCGACATCACCCGCGCCATCGTCCGCCCGACATAGCAGTCGCGAATGATGGTGACCGACAGCACGCGCGAGGCAGCCGAGGCGAGCCCCATCAGCACCCGCGCGCCCAGCAACAGCGCGAAGCTGGAGGAGATGGCGGCGACGGTGCTGACCAGAACATAGGCGCCGATCGCCCACAGCAGCACCGGCCGCCGGCCGAAGCGATCGGCCAGCGTTCCATAGAAGATCTGGCCGACGCCGAAGCCCAGCAAATAGCTGGTCACCACCCATTGCCGCGCGTTGCCGGCGACGCCCAGGCTTTCGCCGATCGCGGGGAGCGCGGGCAGCATGGTATCGATGCTGAGCGCGTTCAACGCCATCAGCGCCGCGATCAGCGCGACGAACTCGCGGAAATGAAGGCCGGGGTGCGGCTGGGGGCGGGTTGCAGGATTCATGGTGTCGATCGAACGGGCAAGCGGATGAAGCGGCAAGCGATGCCCGCCGTGGCGCGATTCCCCTCCCGGACCGGCCGCCGTCGCGATGCGCGAAGGCCTGTACCCTGCCGGCCGATAGACGCCATGGGCACCACCGGCAAGGATGGGGGCGGCGATTGTCGGCATCGGCGCATTCCAACGGCGTCAACGGCTTGACGATCCGGTCTGCGGCCCCAATGGTCGTATCATGGCCGAAGGATCGATGACGGAGGCGCAGCTTTTCGCGCGCGCGCAGTTCGAACGCGTGCTGCTCCGCCGCGTGCAGGGGATCGACTATCTGCCGTCCCCCGCGCCCACGGGAGGCGCGAGCGCGCGCACCCGCCTGATCGATGCCGGCACGCTCCAGCTCTATCGCTACCAGCCGCGGGTCCCGGCGCGTTTCAAGACGCCGCTGCTGATCGTGATGAGCACCGGGCATCGCGGCTATGTCGCCGATCTCGCGCAGGGCGATTCCCTGGTCGAATATCTGCTCGATGCCGGGTTCGACCTGTTCATGCTCGAATGGGATGCGCCGCGGCCCGATGAAAACTATCTGAAGCTCGAGAATTACGTGCTCGATTTCCTGCCGCGCGCGGCATCGCGCGTGCGCCGCGAAACGGGATCGGAACGCCTGAGCGTGATCGGCTATCGTGTCGGCGGCGTGCTCGCGCTGCTGTGGTCTGCGCTCAGCCCCGAGCGCGGGCCCCGTAACCTCGTGGCCTATGCGACGCCCTATGACTGGAGCCGGCTGCCCCTGCTGCGGCCGTGGGCGGACCGCACCATCTTCGATGTCGACAAGCTGATCGAGCGCTTCGGCTGCGCGCCCGTCGATGCGCTCGACATGCGCTTCGATCTCGAAGGCGAAGAGGATTCCGGCGATCAGGTCCAGCTCTGGCGCTCGGTGTGGGCTGCGCCGCACCGGCGCGCCACCAGCATGTTCGTGCGCTGGGCCGTCGACATGCTGCCGCAGCCGGGCGAACTCTTCCGCCAGTATGTCAAGCGGCTGCTGTGGGAGAACCGGCTGCTGCGCGGCTCGCTGGAGGTTGGCGGCCGCCACATCGATCCCGGCCGTGTCGAGGCAGCCTTTCTCCAGATCTTCGCCAGCCGCGACCGGATCGTGCCGGCGGTGTCGGCACGGCCACTGCTCGCGGCGATCGGCTCGCGTGACAAGACGGAACTGGTGATGGACGGCGGCCACGCCGACCTGTTCATGGGGGCGGCGCGCGATCGGCTGTGGCCGGCGCTGTCCGCCTGGCTCGCGGAGAGATCGGACGATTATGGGTGACATCGACTATCAGCTGCGCGCGCTGGGCCGCAACGATCTGGAGGCGATGCAGCGCTTCGCCGCCGAGCTGCCGGAACATGACCTGCTGTTTCTCGGCCGCGACCTGCGCCACCCGAAGGTGATCGAGGCTTGGCTGCGCGCGATCTCCGAGGGGGAGATCGTCAGCCTGCTCGCCGAGGACCAGGGGCGTATCGCCGGCACGTCGGCGATCATCCGCGATCCACTTGGCTGGTCGGCGCATGTCGGCGAGATCCGGCTGCTCGTCGCGGTCGATTATCGCGGCAAGGGCGTCGGGCGCATCCTGTTGCAGGAAACCTTCCGCATCGCGCTGGAAATGGGGCTGACCAAGCTGACGGCGCAGATGACCGCGGACCAGACCGCGGCGATCGCGCTGTTCGAAAGCCTGGGCTTCCGCGGCGAGGCGATGCTGCGCAACCAGGTGCGCGACCGCGAGGGCCAACTCCATGACATCGCGGTGCTCAGTCACGATGTCGCCCGCGTCGCGCGCCAGCTGCGTGCGATGGGGGTGGTGACGTCGTAAGCGGCGGAGCGGCGATGACGACGCAGGAGGCTGACGACCTGGGCAATGCGTGCGGCGGCTTCGATGCGCCGACGCTCGACGCGATCCGCAGCGCCGCCGACCGCTATGTCGAGGCGCACGGCCTGTTCATGCAGATCGTCGGTTGGGCGGGGCAGGCGGCGGAAGGGCTCGTCTCGCGCCTGCCCGACGAATGGCGCGACCGCATCGAGTCGGTCGGCCTCGCGGCGCTCGATCAGGCTTATGCCGCCGCGGCGGCGACGCAGCCCGGGTCGGAGGAGAAGGGACTGCGCGGGCGTGCGCTCGGCTGGACGAAGGGCGAAACCTGGCATCGCGTCGCCACCGGCGTTACCGGTGCGCTCGGCGGGCTGGGCGGGCTCGCGACGACTTTGGTCGATCTGCCGGTCACCACCACGTTGATCCTGCGCTCGGTGCAGCAGGTTGCCGCGAGCTATGGTGAGGATCCGGCGCTGGACGAGACGCGTGCGCAGTCGATCGCGGTGTTCGCGCTCGGCGGCCCGCTGCCCGAGGACGGCACGCTGGAAACCGGGCTGTTCGCGGCCCGCCTCGCCCTGACCGGCAAGGCGGTGGCGGAAATGCTCAAGGCGGCGTTGCCGCGCTTCGGCGCCGTCGTCAGCCAGAAGGCGCTCGCGCAGGCGACGCCGCTGCTGGGGGCGGCTGCCGGCGCGATCGTCAATCCGGTGTTCGCCAGCTATTATCAGGCGATGGCGCATGTCCATTTCGGACTGCGCCGGATCGAGCGGACCGAGGATGCGGCGCAGGTGCGCGCCTGCTTCGAGCGCCTTGTCGCCGCGGCACGCGCCGATCGCTCGAAGACGGTGACCGAGGCGGCCCGGCGCCGTGTACCCCGCCTTGCCCGCCGCGACCCGTACTGAGCGACGCCCGGTAACGCTGTCTGCGCTTGACCCCCGCAGGGCGCCTCGCCACAAGCCGCACATGGTGGAAGAAGCCGATTTCTCGCAACTGAGCTTTGAAGAGGCGCTGCGGCGCCTCGAAACGATCGTCGGACGTCTCGAATCGGGCGACGCTGCGCTCGACGAGGCGATCGGCCTCTATGCGCAGGGCGACAAGCTGCGTGCGCAGTGCGAGGCGCGGCTCGCCGCCGCGCAGGCGCGGATCGAGAAGATCAGCGTCGGCGGCGACGGCCGGCCGGCCGGCACGATGCCGTTCGATGTGGACTGAACCGGTCGTGGGGGCAATATCGCTCGGCCTGAAGACCGCGATGGAGCGGATCGCCGAAGACGTCGACCGGCAGTTCGATCTCCTGCTCACGGTGCCGGACGATCCCCGTGCGCCGCTGTTCGAATCGATGCGCCATGCCGCGATCGGCGGCGGCAAGCGGCTGCGCCCGCTGCTGGTGTGTGCGGCGTGCGACCTGTTCCATGTCGATAGGGAAGCGGCGCTGCGCGTCGCCACCGCGATCGAGTGTATTCACGTCTATTCGCTGATCCACGACGATCTGCCGTGCATGGACGATGACGATCTGCGCCGCGGCAAGCCGACCGTCCACAAGGCGTTCGACGAGGCGACCGCGGTGCTCGCCGGCGATGCGCTGCACGCGCTGGCCTTCGAGCTCCTGGCCGACGAGGCGACGCACGCCGACCCGTTCGTCCGCGTCGAACTGGTTCGCGAACTGGCGCGCGCCGCCGGCCCGTCGGGCATGGCCGGCGGCCAGATGATGGATCTCGCCGCCGAGGATGCGGCGTTCGACCTGCAGACCGTCACCCGGTTGCAGCAGATGAAGACCGGTGCGCTGATCGCCTTCTGCCTGGAAGCGGGCGCGATCATGGGGCGGGTGCCGCCCGAGGGCCGCACCGGCCTGCGCGGCTATGCGCGCGACATCGGGCTCGCCTTCCAGATCGCCGACGACATCATCGACGTCGAGGGCAGCGAGGAACAGGCCGGCAAGAAGGTCGGCAAGGATGCGGATCGCGGCAAGGAGACCTTCCTGTCGCTGCTCGGGCTGGAACGCGCGCGCGCAGGCGCGGATGCTCGTCGACCAGGCGGTCGCGCATCTTCATCCGTTCGGCAGCGAGGCGCAGCTGCTGCGTGACATCGCGCATTACGTCGTCGCGCGCGACCGCTGATTCTGCAGGAAGGACACGCCATGCGCATCGGGGTCTATCCCGGCACCTTCGATCCGATCACGCTCGGCCATATGGATATCATCCGCCGCGGCGCGAAGCTGGTCGACCGGCTGGTCATCGGCGTGACCACCAACCCCTCCAAGTCGCCCTTGTTCACGGTGGACGAGCGGATGGACATGGTGCGGCGCGAGGTCGAGACGATCGGTGGCGAGATCCATGTGGTCTCGTTCGATTCGCTGCTGATGGACTTCGCCGAGCGCGAGGGCGCCAACGTGATCGTGCGGGGGCTGCGCGCCGTTGCCGATTTCGAATACGAGTATCAGATGGCCGGGATGAACCAGCAGATCAACGACCGGATCGAGACGGTCTTCCTGATGGCCGACGTGTCGCTGCAGCCGATCGCGTCGAAGCTGGTCAAGGAGATCGCGCTGTTCGGCGGGCCGATTCACCGGTTCGTGACCGCGACGGTGGAGGCGGACGTCGTCGCCCGCGTCGCCCTGGTCGGCCGCAAGGGAAGCTGATGCGTTCATCGCCGGCTCATGCGATGGATGCTCAACGGGCGCGCCGCGCGCCTGCGAAGTGGGAGTCTCAAGTGATCAAGCGTTTCCTGATCGGTCTGATCGCGCTGTTCGGGCTGGTCGTTGGCATGAACGCCGCGCAGGCCGCCAAGGATGAGCCGGCGCAGACGCCGGCCCCGGTGCCCTCGATCGTGCCGCCGCCCGCGACGCCGGACAACATCCTGGTGCTCGACCTGTCGACCGGCGGGCGCGTGCGCATCCAGCTCCGGCCGGACGTGGCGCCCAACCATGTCGAACGGATCAAGACGCTGGCGCGCCGCGGCTTTTACGACGGCGTGATCTTCCACCGCGTGATCGACGGCTTCATGGCGCAGACCGGTGACCCGCAGGGCACCGGTGCCGGCGGATCCGAGCTTCCCGACATCAAGGCCGAGTTCAACCGCCTGCCGCATGTGCGCGGCGTCGTCTCGATGGCGCGCGCCGACAGCGAGGACAGCGCGAACAGCCAGTTCTTCATCATGTTCATGCCGGTGATCCGTCTGGACGGAAAATATACCGCGTTCGGCCGCGTGCTCGACGGCATGCAATATGTCGATGCGATCCCGCGCGGCGAGCCGCCGGCGGAGCCCGCCAGCGTCATCCGCGCCTTCATCGAAGCCGATGGCGAGCGCGCGCCGATCCCGCGTTCGGCGCAGCCGCCGGTGCCCGCCCCCGGCCAGCCCGCGCCCGCGACCGAGGCGGTCGCGCCTGCCACGCCGCCGGCGGACGAGCCCGCCCCGGTGCCCGCCGAACCGGGCGCACCCGGCGAAGCGGTCGATGCGGCCACCGGGCAGCCGGTTGCCGACGCGCCGGTTGCCGATGCGCCGGATGCCGCCACCGAAGCAGCCCCGCCGGCCATGGACGAAGCCGCGCCTGCGACGCCTGAGCCCGAGACGGCCAGCCCGCAGCTCTGAGGCCCGGCGCATGCGCGTCGACCTGTTCGATTTCGAGCTTCCACCCGAACGCATCGCGCTGCGCCCGGCGAACCCGCGGGACAGCGCGCGGCTGCTGCTGTTGAACGGCAGCGAGACCGCAGATCACATGGTGCGCGAACTGCCGTCGCTGCTCCAGCCCGGCGATTGCCTGGTGTTCAATGACACGCGGGTGATCCCCGCACAGCTCGACGGCCATCGCGGCGAGGCCGGGATCGGCGCGACGCTGCACAAGCGCGAAGGGCCGCGCCGCTGGCGCGCCTTTCTGCGCAACGCCCGCCGCGTGCGCGAGGGCGATCGCATCGATTTCGCCCATGGCGTCGCCGCCACCGCCTCCGAGAAGGGCGCGGACGGCAGCATGGCGCTGACATTCCTGGGTGACGAGCCCGTCGAACTGCTGCTCGAACGTGCCGGGCGCATGCCGCTGCCGCCCTATATCGCCGCGCGCCGCACCCCTGACGCCGCCGATGCCGAGGATTACCAGACGATGTTCGCGCGCGAGGCGGGCGCCGTCGCCGCGCCCACCGCCGCCCTGCACTTCACCCCCCAACTGATGGCCGCCTTCGCCGCGCAGGGCGTCGAGCATGCCACGCTGACATTGCATGTCGGTGCCGGCACCTTCCAGCCGGTGAAGGTGGAGGATACGGTCGACCACCAGATGCACGCCGAGTGGGGCCGCATCGATGCGGCCACCGCCGACCGGCTGAGCGCGGTGCGCGCGCGCGGCAACCGGCTGATCGCGGTCGGCACCACCAGCCTGCGGTTGCTGGAAAGCGCTGCGGGCGAGGATGATGTGATCCGGCCGTTCGAAGGCGATACCGCGATCTTCATCACCCCCGGCTACCGCTTTCGCGCGATCGACGGCCTCGTCACCAATTTCCATTTGCCGCGCTCGACGCTGTTCATGCTGGTTTCCGCGCTGATGGGGCGGGATCGGATGCAGGCGGCCTATGCGCATGCGATCGCCAGCGGCTATCGCTTCTATTCCTATGGCGATGCCAGCCTGCTCCTGCCCTGAGGGAAATCCGTATCATGCGCCGCGCTTCGCTGCTGATCCTGGTCGCCGCCGGCCTCGCCGCCACCGTGCCCGCGCTGGCGAAGAAAAAGGAACCGCTGCCGTACCGGCCGACCACGCCGACGATCTTCGCGCTGCCGCTGTCGCTTGCGATCGCCGGGTTCGACGCCGATGGCGACACGCGGGTGACGCGTGCCGAATATGACGCCGGCGTGATCCGCGAATGGACGCGCGCCGATACCGACCGGGACGGTGCGCTCGGCGCGATCGAGCATGGCGCGTGGGCCGAACGGACCCTGGGCAGTCCCGGCGCGCTGCCGAGCCTGCTCGACCTCGACCATGATGGCGACGACCGCATCGGCCGGGAGGAATTCACCCGCTACTTCGCACAGCGCTTCGCCGCGCTCGACAAGGATCGGGATGGGGTGCTGACGCGGTCGGAACTGATCAGCCTGCGCGTGGATCCGTCGATGCTGGGCAAGCCGGGCGCCCCTGGCGTGCCGCCGGGCGGGCAGGGCGGCACCGTGCCCCCGCAGGGGACGCCGCCGCGGCAATAGCCACGCTAGACCAGCCCGTGCCGCGCCAGTTCGGCGCGGAGCGGTTCGGCGCCGGTGAAATGATGCGCGTGCATGCCCGCGGCGCGCGCGCCTTCGACATTGTCGAGGCGGTCGTCGATGAAGATCATCCGATCGGCGGGCAGACCGAACCGGTCGATGGCGAGCGCGTAGATCGCGGGGTCCGGCTTCACCAGTCTCTCGTCACCGGAAACGACGATGTCGCGGAAGCGATCGAAGATCGCCCGTTCGCGCGCGCGGAAGGGCACCCAGAACTCGCCGGAGAAATTGGTGATGCCGAACAGCGGCACCCCTGCTTCATCGAGCTCGGTGACGAGTTCCGCCATGCCGGGCAGCGCCGGACCGATGGAGTCGGAGAAGCGCTCGCCCCACGCCGTGATCAGCGCGGCGTGTTCGGGATGAAGCGCGATCAGTTCCGCGCTGGACTCGGCGAAGGGCCGGCCAACATCGTGCTGAAAGTGCCACGCCTCGGTGACGATATCGCGCAGAAACGCGTCGAGCGCCCGATCATCATCGATCAGGCGCTCGTAGAGGAGCCGGGGGCTCCACGGAAACAAGACATTGCCGACATCGAAAACGACGGCAGCAACGCGCACCGCTCAGCCCTGGCGGGCCTTGAAGCGACGGTTGGTCTTGTTGATCACGTAGGTACGGCCGCGACGACGGATCACGCGGTTGTCCCGGTGACGGTCCTTCAGCGACTTCAGGCTGTTGCGGATCTTCATGGCGATTCGCTTCTCTTGAGTTTCTGGTTGGTCTGGAAAATCGAGGCGCCCGCCTAGGCGGAGGGGCGGGGGAAGTCAAGGGCGAGGGAAATCAATGCCGCTCCTTCGTCGCCGAGAAGCGGATCGCCGGGCTCTTGCCCTGCACATAGTTCATCTCCCACGCGTCGCGGGCGAGGAACACGGGCTGGCCGTCGCGGTCATTGGCCAGCGCGCTGCGGTGGAGGCCGATGAACGCCTTGAGGTCGGCATCGCTGTCCGCGGCGATCCAGCGGGCGACGTCCCACGGCGAGGGTTCCAGCCGCGCATCGACCTTATATTCGTGCTGGAGGCGCGAGATCAGCACCTCGAGCTGGAGCTGCCCGACCACGCCGACGATCCATTGCGATCCGATCTCCGGGTAGAACACCTGGATCACGCCCTCTTCGGAAAGATCGTCCAGCGCCTTGCGCAACTGCTTGGTCTTGGTCGGATCGGCGAGCGCCACGCGGCGCAGGATTTCCGGCGCGAAGTTGGGCAGGCCGGTGAAGCGCACGCCGGGCTGCTCGGCCAGCGTGTCGCCGACGCGCAGCGTGCCGTGATTGGGGATGCCGATGATGTCGCCCGGCCACGCCTCATCGGCCAGTTCGCGTTCGCGCGCGAAGAACAGGATCGGGCTGTGCACCGCGATCGGCTTGCCATGGCCGGTCGGCGTCAGCTTCATGCCGCGGCGAAACCTGCCCGAGCACAGCCGCATGAAAGCGATGCGGTCACGGTGCTGCGGGTCCATGTTTGCCTGCACCTTGAAGACGAAGCCGGTGACGTTGGCGTCATCTGGGCTGACCGCCGCCGGCTCCGCCGGCTGCGCGCGCGGGGAGGGGGCGTGTGCGGCGAGCGCGCGGATCAGCTCCTCGACACCGAAATCCTTCAGCGCCGAGCCGAAATACACCGGCGTCAGGTCACCGCCGCGATAGCCGGCGGCGTCGAAGCTGGCATAGCCGCCGACCGCAAGCTCGGCCTCATCACGCAGGCGCTGGGCGCCCTCGTCAGAAAGGAGCGCGTCGAGCCGGTCGTCGTCGAGCCCGGAGACCGATTCGCGACGCCCTTCGAACGCGCCGGTGGCGTCGTCCGCAGGCATGCGCAGCACATCGTTGGCGATGTCGTAGATGCCCTCGAACTGCCCGCCCATGCCGACCGGCCAACTCATCGGGCATACGTCGAGCTGGAGCTGGTCGGCGACCTCGTCGAGCAGCTCGAACGGGTCGCGGCCCTCGCGATCGACCTTGTTGACGAAGGTGATGATCGGCACCGAGCGCAGTCGGCAGACTTCGAACAGCTTGCGGGTCTGCGGCTCGATGCCCTTGGCGGCATCGATCACCATCACCGCGCTGTCGACCGCGGTCAGCGTGCGATATGTATCCTCGCTGAAATCCTCGTGGCCCGGCGTGTCGAGCAGGTTGAAGGTCAGCCCGTCATATTCGAAGGTCATGACCGACGAGGTGACGGAGATCCCGCGCTGCTGCTCGATCTTCATCCAGTCCGATCGGGCGCGGCGGTTCTGCCCACGCGCCTTGACCTCGCCGGCGAGATGGATTGCGCCGCCGGCCATCAGCAGCTTTTCGGTGAGTGTGGTCTTGCCGGCGTCAGGGTGCGAGATGATCGCGAAGGTGCGCCGGTCGGGGCGGTTGGATATGCTCATATTCGGCGCCGCCCCTAGCAGTCTGGCGCGTTCGCTGCCAGAGCTTCTCTGGTCTGCGCGTTTTCGATCAGCGCGATTCCGACATGCTGCCGGCGGTGATCGACGCCGGCTGCGCGCCCGCGGGATCGAGACGATAGCCGAAGCCGTAGATCGGCGTCAGCCTGAACCCGCGATCGGGCCTGAGCCCCAGCTTCGCGCGCAGCTTCGACATGTGCGAATCCAGCGTGCGCGTCGGCCTGCCCGGATCGCGGCCCCACAGCGATTCGAGCAGCGCGGCGCGCGACAGCGGACGCGCGAGGTTGCGGAACAGGGTAAGCGCCAGCGTGAATTCCTTGGCGGTGACGGGAATGTCCTCGCCGCGATAGCTCACCTGGCTGTTGCCGATGTCGAACAGGAACGCGCCGAACCGTTCCGATGCGGTCGGGTGGTCGGCGGCGTGGACGCGCCGCGCGATGGCGTCGATCCGCGCGCGCAACACCGCCGGGGCAATCGACTGGCCAAGATGATCGTCGGCACCTGCCTGCAGCGCTTCGACGATATCGACATCCTTGGGCCAGGGCGACAGCACGATGATCGTCAGCGCGGCGCCGAAGCGACCGCGCAACCACCCCAGAACAGACTCCGCTGCCCCGTCCGACTGCGCCCAATCGATCAGGACGAGGTCGAGCGTCTCGCCGGGGCGCTGTTCGGCCAGTGCCTGAGCATCGGCGAACCCGCGCGCCGCATGTCCCGCGGCCCTAAGAATATCTTCAAGCGTTTTTCGATAGTTATTGTCTTTCTGAACGATGGCGACATTCATGATGGGCGGACGGCTCCCGTTACGCAATACACGTCGCCAGGACGATAGCCATGACCAGCAGATCGGGGAAGTACCCCTAAGAGATCAATTGTTAACACTGTAAAGCAATCTGGCAGGATGCGTGGCGGCGATGTTTTATTATGCTATTCTGCAATAGCGGGGCCGATGAGATGCGCAGGCCGTGCGTGACTTTCGCTCTGTTGTGCAAGTGCCTCGCATTTTCCGTCGTATCTGCGAAACCGGTCAAGCGCCCTGCCCTTGCCCTTGCCCGGCGCCGCCCCTAGCAGCCGGCGATGTTCATCCAGAGCCATGATGCGATCATCCTCGGCGCCGGCGCCGCGGGGCTGATGTGCGCCGCGACCGCCGGCCGGCGCGGACGGCGCGTGCTGCTGCTCGATCATGCCGATCGGCCGGGCAAGAAGATCCTGATCTCGGGGGGCGGGCGGTGCAACTTCACCAACATCGGCACGACGCCCGATCGCTTCCTGTCCGCCAATCCCCATTTCGCGCGCTCGGCGCTGGGGCGCTACACCCCCGCGGACTTTCTCGCTCTGGTCGAATCCTACGGCATCGCCTGGCACGAGAAGACGCTCGGGCAATTGTTCTGCGACGGCTCGGCACGGCAGATCGTCGATATGCTGCTCGACGAATGCGCGAAGGGCGCGGTCGAGATCGCGCTCGGGCGGCCGATCACCGGCATCGACCATGGCGACGGGATGTTCCGCGTCACCGTCGATGGACGTCCTCATGCCGCACCGGCGCTGGTGATCGCGACGGGCGGCCCCTCCATTCCGAAGATGGGGGCCACCGGCTTCGCCTATGATGTCGCGCGCCGCTTCGGCCTCAAGGTGGTCGAACCGCGTCCGGGGCTGGTGCCGCTGACCCTGGGCGGTGACGAATTGCTGTTCCGCGAACTTTCGGGCGTCGCGACGGACGTTGTGGCGAGCTGCGGCAAGGCGCGCTTCCGCGAGGCGGCGTTGCTCACCCATCGCGGCCTCAGCGGCCCCGCCATCCTCCAGATCTCCTCCTACTGGCGGCATGGCGAGCCGATCCTGCTCGATTTCCTGCCCGATGCCGATGCGCCGGCGCTGCTGCGCGCTGCCAAGCGCGCGCGGCCGCGCGCCGGGCTGGCCTCGGTGCTGGCCGAGCATCTGCCGCAGCGGCTGGCGGCAGCGCTGGCCGCGCGGCTCGGGGTTGCGGGCGAGCTTGGCGCGATGACCGACAAGGCGCTCGATTCGGCGGGGCAGCAGCTTGGCGGATGGCGTTTCCTGCCCAACGGCACCGAAGGCTATGCCAAGGCGGAGGTGACCTTGGGCGGCATCGCCACCGCCAACCTTTCGCAGCGCACGCTCGGCGCCACCGGCGTTCCGGGGCTGCACGCGATCGGCGAGGCGGTGGATGTAACGGGCTGGCTGGGCGGCTATAATTTCCAATGGGCGTGGGCCAGTGGCCGAGCGGCCGGAGACGTGCTATAGCCGCGCTTTAAAGGGTGCAGGCACGCTTGCCGCCCCAGCCTTCAGGATCGCCAATGCCTTTCGAAAATCTGCCGTCCTTGCTCGGCGAGGCCCTCGCCGCGCGCGGTTATGAATCGCTCACCTCCGTCCAGTCCGCCGTGCTTGCCCCCGAGGCCGCGGGGCGTGACCTGATCGTTTCGGCACAGACCGGGTCGGGCAAGACGGTGGGGTTCGGCGCGGCGATGGCGGCGGACCTGCTGGGCGATGCCGATCGGATGGCACGGCCGGGCGCACCGCTCGCGCTGGTCATCGCGCCGACGCGCGAACTGGCGCTGCAGGTGCAGCGCGAACTGCAATGGCTCTATGAGGCGGCCGGCGCGCGCGTCATCTCCTGTGTCGGCGGCATGAACGTCCGCGCCGAGCAGCGCGCGCTGGGGCAGGGCTGCCACATCGTCGTCGGCACGCCGGGGCGGTTGTGCGATCATCTGGAGCGCGGCGCGCTCCAGACCGGATCGATTCGCGTCGTCGTGCTCGACGAGGCGGACGAGATGCTCGACATGGGCTTCCGCGACAATCTGGAGCAGATCCTCGACGCGACACCGACCGAGCGGCGGACGCTGCTGTTTTCCGCGACCATGCCGGCACCGATCGCGCAGCTCGCCAAATCCTATCAGCGCGATGCGCTGCGCATCTCAACCGTCAGCGAGCAGCGCGGCCATGGCGACATCGCCTATCAGGCGGTCGCGGTGGCGCCGGGCGACATCGAGCATGCGGTCGTCAACCTGCTGCGCTTCCACGAGACCGCCGGTGCGATCGTGTTCTGCGCGACGCGCGAGAACGTCCGCCACCTCCATGCCAGTCTGGTCGAGCGCGGGTTCGGCGCGGTCGCGCTGTCGGGCGAGCATAGCCAGAACGAGCGCAACCAGGCCTTGCAGGCGTTGCGCGACCGTCGCGCCCGCGTCTGCGTCGCCACCGACGTCGCCGCCCGCGGCATCGACCTGCCGGACCTGCGGCTGGTGATCCACGCCGAACTGCCGCGCGATGCCGAGACCCTGCAGCATCGTTCGGGCCGCACCGGCCGCGCCGGCAAGAAGGGCACCGCCGCGCTGATCGTGCCCTATCCGCGCCGCCGCCGCGTCGAATCGATGCTGCGTGGGGCGCGCATCCCGGCCGAGTGGGTCGAGGCGCCGACACCCGAGATGATCCGCGCGCAGGATGATGTGCGGCTGATCGAAACGCTCAGCCAGCCGGTCGAGGTGGAGGATACGGATCGCGCGCTCGCCGCACGGCTGCTGGAAACGATGTCGGCCGAAGATGTCGCCGCCGCTCTGGTGCGCGCGCATCGCTCGGCGCTGCCCGAGCCCGAGGAGTTGATGGTCGATACCGGCCCGGTGCGCCGTGGGCGCGACGACGCGCCGGATGGCCGCAGCGATCACGGTGATCGGGGTGAGCGCGGCGTATGGTTCCGCCTCGATCTGGGCCGCCAGCACCGGGCCGACCCGCGCTGGCTGCTGCCGCTGATCTGTCGCCGCGGTCACATCAGCAAGGGCCAGATCGGCGCGATCCGCATCGGCGATCGCGAAACCCTGTTCGAAGTGGCGATGAGCGTGGCGGATCGCTTCGCCGATGCGGTCAAGCGCACCGCAAGCGACGATCCCGACAGCGACGGTGGCAACCGCATCGAGATGGCGCACGGCGCTCCGGCGCCGCGCGCGCGGCCGTCCCGCCCGCTCCAGGCCCGTCCGCCGCATGCCAAGCGGCCGCCGCGCCAGCAGCACCGCCGGTAAGGCATTTCCTCCCCGGCGCTGCGCCGGGGAGGAAAGCCATAGACATGCCGGGGCCCGGACGTCCCCGGACCGGGCCCCGGACGTTCGCCGCCTTCTCAGGCGACGAAGCTCAACGCGGACCGCGCGGCGGACGCCAGCACCTTTTCCCGCGCCGCCTGTTCGGCGGATGACCCGACGAGATAGGTCGAGAGCAGCAGCGGCTTGCCCGAAGGCGGCCACAGGATCGCGACGTCGTTGGTGGCGCCGCGTTCGCCGGTTCCGGTCTTGTCGCCGATCCGCCAGCCCTTGGGGGCGCCGGCGCGGATGCGGTTGTCGCCGGTCTGGTTGGCTTCCAGCCAGCGCGCCAGGCGGGTGCGCGATGCGGCCGAAAGCGCGGTCGTGCCCACCACCAGCCGTTCGAGATCCTCGGCGATGGCGACGGGACTGGTGGTGTCGCGCGGGTCGCCTTCCTTCGATTCGTTGAGGAACGGCTCCGGCCGGTCGAGCCGCGTCACCGGATCGCCGATCGCGCGCAGCCAGGCGGTGAGCTTTTCGGGGCCGCCGAGCGGCGCCAGCAGCAGGTTCGCGGCGGCATTGTCGCTGGTCGTCAAGGTTGCCGCGCAGAGTTCATCGACGCTCAGGGTGCCGCCGACGGCCTCGCCGGTCACTGGCGAATGCGCGATGATGTCCTTCTCGGTCACGGCAACGCGCCGGTCGAGCCGTTCCTCGCCGCTGTCGACGCGCGCGAGCGTTGCGCCAGCGAGCAGGAGCTTGAAGGTGCTGCACAGCGGGAAGCGCTCTTCCCCGCGCCAGGCGAAGCGGCGGCCATTGCCGGTGTCGATCAGCGCGACACCCAGCCGGCCGCCGCTCTCGCGCTCGATCGCCTGCATCTGTTCGGTGAAGCCCGAAACCGCCTGGGGATCGACCGCGGTGGCATTGCCTTCGATGTCGTTGCCGTCCGGCGTCGCGCTGTTGTTGCCGTCGTCACTCTCTCCGCCACAGGCGGCGAGCAGCGCGGATCCGGCAACGGCGCAGCCAAGCCCCAAGGAAAATTGTCGTCTGCTCAGCATCGCATCATCCATCTCAGCCTCGAATTGGCCCAAGGATGCGGGTGTGGCGCCATCGGTACAAAGGATGATATCTCGCCGCTGGCATAAGGAAAATTGAGGTGTTGGATGGATCGCCCCCAGTTGCCGCTCAACGCCCTGCGCGCCTTCGAGGCCGCGGCGCGGCACCTGAGCTTCACCCGCGCGGCGGATGAATTGTGCGTCAGCCAGGCGGCGGTGAGCCATCAGGTGAAGGCGCTGGAGCAAAGGCTGGGCGCCAGCCTGTTCCGCCGCTTGCCGCGCGGGCTTTCGCTGACCGACGAGGGGGCGGCGCTGGTGCCGGTGCTGCGCGATTCGTTCGACCGGATCGGCGCGGTGCTCGATCGCTTCGCCGACGGGCGCTTCCATGAGGTGTTGACCGTCGGCGTCGTCGGCACTTTCGCGATCGGCTGGCTGATCCCGCGGCTGCCCGCCTTCCAGCGGGCCAACCCACTGATCGACCTGCGTTTGTTGACCAACAACAATCGCGTCGATCTGGCCGGCGAAGGGCTCGACTGCGCGATCCGCTTCGGCGACGGCGCGTGGCAGGGGGCGGAGGCGGATCACCTGCTGGATGCCCCCTTTTCCCCCCTCTGCGCCCCCGCTCTTGCCCGCACGTTGCGCACCCCGGCCGATCTCGCGCGCCAGACCCTGCTCCGATCCTACCGCACCGACGAATGGGAAGGCTGGTTCGACGCGGCGGGCGCCGCCGCGCCACGCGTGCGCGGCCCGATCTTCGATTCGTCGCTGGCGATCGCCGAGGCGGCGGCACGGGGGGCGGGGGTGGCGCTGCTGCCCGTCGCGATGTTCGAGCGCGAGCTTGCGGACGAACGGCTGGCGCGGCCGTTCGCGGCGGAGGTCTCGACCGGCGCCTATTGGCTGGTGCGGCTCAAATCCCGTCCGCCGTCGGCGGCGCTGGCACGCTTCCGCGACTGGCTGATTGCGGCGGCAAGCCCTGTTCCAGCAACCGGATGACATTGCCGCCCATCACCGCGGCGATCTCGCCGTCCGAAAAGCCGCGATCGACCAGCGCCTGGGTGATTTGCGCGAGTTGGGCCGTGTCGAAGGCGGTGGTGACCGCGCCGTCGAAGTCGGACCCGAGCCCGACATGGGCGATGCCGACGAGGTCGCGGACATGCGCGATCGCTGCGGCAATGCCGCGGGGGCTGATGTCGCACACCGCCGCGTCCCAGTAACCGATGCCGACGACGCCGCCGGTGCGGGCGATGCCGCGGATTTCCGCGTCGGTGAGGTTGCGGTTGCCCTTGCAGGTCGCCTGCACGCCGCCATGGCTGGAGACGACCGGCCGCCGCGCCATCGCCAGCACCTCGGCCACGGTCTGGTGGCTCGAATGGGCGACGTCGACGATCATGCCGCGCGCTTCCATCGCGCGCACCATCCGCCGGCCGAACGGCGTCAGCCCGCCCTTCGCCAGCCCGTGGATCGAGCCGCCCAGCTCATTGTCGAAGAAATGGGCGATGCCCCCCATACGGAAGCCTGCGGCATAGAGCCGGTCGAGATTTTCCGCCTTGCCCTCCAGATCGTGCAACCCCTCGACCGAGAGCAGCGCGCCGATCGTGTCGCTGCCGGCGAGGCGCTCGACCATCAGCCGGCGGACATCGTCGCCGCTGCGCAGGATCCGCAGCCGCCCCTTCGATCCGCGCTCGGCCTTCTCCAGCTTCCCGGCGTGCCACAGCGAGCGTTCGAGCAGCGAGCCCCATGTCCGCATCGGCTGGCGCTGCGCGACCGAGAGCAATGTGATGTTGTCGGTATCGCCCTCGTTCGCGTCGTAATTCTGGTGGCGCGGCGTCTTGGTGACCGAGGAGAAGATCTGCAGCGCCACATTGCCCTGTTCGAGGCGCGGCAGATCGACCTGCCCGCGCGACCCGCGATCGAGCAGGTCGCGCTGCCAGAGCAAGGTGTCGGCATGCATGTCGGCGATCTGCAGGCTGGCATGCAGCGCGCGGGCGCGGGGGGAGAGCGGGACGATGCGGCTCGGCGTCACCCGGTTCATCAGCCCTTCGGCGATCGAGGCGCCGAAGATGAAGAAGCCCGCAACGCCGAGAACAAGGCATGCAAAGACTGCGAAAAGAGTGCGGCGCATGTCTCGCTATACGCGATATGGTCTTCTGTCCAAAACCATCATACCACGTGGATCGGCTGGTTAACTCATTGAACAGTGAAGTCGTAAATCCGCGCTGTCATCGCGCCACCCGCACCGCCGCCATTGATCGCATAAAGGAATCCGTACTCGCCCTTTGGTAGCGCTGTCGTTGGCTTCACGCTGAACACCCCGGGCCGAACGAGCGTGTAATCGAACCCGATACGATCTTTATCCATCACGCCGCTCTTTGCGCCACCGATGTTCATGCTGCCAACACGTGCCTCGCGCCGGCCCTTTTTTTTCATCAACTCGACGAGTGTGAATTCAGCCGGCGATGTGACGGTCGCAGCGGTGCCAGCGAGCCAAGTCGCTGCCTGACGGCCAGTATCTGGATTCGACTCATCGAAGAAGAAATAGAAGGTGGGCGTACCATCCGCTTTGGTTCGAGCCGTTTCGTTCTGAATGGCGGCTTTCACGCTCATCGATGCGATGCCACCCGTGAAGGCGTAGCCCAATATTCCTCCGGTTTTTGCTTGGTTTGAAACCGTAGCGTCCATTCGGATCATCTTCGGGTCCGAGGCGGACTCGGACATCAGATATACGCCGGGCGCATGCGGTATCATCGGGTCCGCCGCATCCACAGACAGGGTCGTCGAAACCTTCGGTCGTCCCGCTTCAATCATCGCCGCGATGATCGGGCCCGAGACGCCCTTTGCCTTGAGCTGGAGTATCGTCGTCGTCGAAACGTCGAACTGTGTCTCGCTGCTTTGTATCTTCGCAATAATTGCTTGATCACCGAGCCCCGCTCCAGCCAAGGCGATCACGGTGTCATTGTTCAGAGTCTCCGCGGCAGCAGGCACAGGTAGACAAAGCAGCACGACCACCGCCAGAAAGTAAGATTTCATATAACCCCCCAAAGACCGTAAGGTCGATGGTTGGATTAGCGCTGAACATGCTGCGCGCCAAGGCTTCAGTGCAACCGATATGGATGGAATCAGCGGCGCTTGAGCGTGACGAAGCTGAATCCGGGATCGCCTGCGTGCGTCTCTCGCGCCACTTCCTGCCAGGCGGCGGGGTCGAACGCCTCCAGCCGGGTGTCGCCGGCCGGGTCGGCATGGACCTCGGTCAGTTCGACGCGATCGGCGCGGTCGAGGAAAAGCCGGTAGATTTCGGCGCCGCCGATCACCGCGACGTGGGGGGCGTTGGCGCGGACCAGCGCCTGCTCCACCGAGGCCGCCACCTCGGCACCCTCCTCCTGCCACTCCGGATCGCGAGTCAGCACGATGTGGCGGCGGCCGGGCAGCAGCCCCGGCAGGCTGTCGAACGTCTTGCGGCCCATGATCATCGGCATGCCCTGGGTCAGCATCTTGAAGCGGCGGAGATCGGCGGGGATGCGCCAGGGCAGCGCCCCCTTACGCCCGATGACGCCATTCCCGGCGCGCGCGACGACCAGCACGATCTCCGGATGCGCCGTCAAACCGCCACCGGCGCCTTGATGTGCGGATGCGCCTCGTAACCGACGATCTCGAAATCCTCATAGTCATAGGCGTCGATCGCGTCGGGGCGGCGCAGCAAATGAAGCCGCGGCAGCGCGTGCGGTTCGCGCGCAAGCTGCAGCCGCGCCTGTTCGAGATGGTTCGAATAGAGGTGGCAGTCCCCGCCGGTCCACACGAACCAGCCCGGTTCCAGCCCGCATTGCTGCGCGAGCATGTGGGTGAGTAGCGCATAGCTGGCGATGTTGAACGGCACCCCCAGGAACACGTCGGCGCTGCGCTGGTAGAGCTGCAGGCTCAGCCGGCCATCGGCGACATGCGTCTGGAACAGGCAGTGGCAGGGCGCGAGCGCCATGCGCTTGAGTTCGCCGGGGTTCCAGGCGGTGACGATCTGGCGGCGCGAGGCGGGGTCCCGGTTGATCTGTGCGATCAGCTCGGCGATCTGGTCGATATGGCGGCCGTCCGCCGACTCCCAGTCCCGCCACTGCTTGCCGTAGACCGGGCCGAGATCGCCGTCTTCGTCGGCCCATTCGTCCCAGATGGAGACGCGATTCTCCTGCAGCCAGCGGACATTGGTGTCGCCGCGCAGGAACCACAGCAGCTCGATGATGATCGAGCGCAGGTGCAGCTTCTTGGTGGTGACGAGGGGGAAGCCCTTGGCCAGATCGAAGCGCATCTGGTGGCCGAACACGGAAAGCGTGCCGACACCGGTGCGGTCCCGCTGCGCCGTGCCTTCATCCAGGACGCGCTGGAGCAGATCGAGATACTGACGCATGGCGGTGCTTATGTACGGCTCTTCGGCGTTCGCCAAGTGCCCGGTTGGGCGTGTCCCATGGAAACATCGGCGACACATGCGGACATATCGGGACAACGCCCGCGGGGCACAGCATCGGCGATGCCCGATCCAGCCATATCAACGCCCTATGGCTATCGCACTGCGCTCGCCGCGGCATTCGGCGTCCGCCTCGTCAGCGACATTCCCGAGCGATTGTGCCGGCTGGGCGTCCGGCCCTGGGTGGATGGCGAGCGCCGCGCGCGGATCGACGCGATCCGGCGGGCGGGGGTGCTGTTCGTCCACGTGCCGAAGAATGCCGGCATGTCGATCAGCCAGCATCTCTATGGCTGCCAGGTGAAGCATCGCTCGATCCGCTATTATCAGAGCGTCGCGCCCGATCTCGCGACGCTGCCGAGCGTCGCGGTGGTGCGCGATCCGGTGCGCCGCTTCCTCTCCGCCTTCGCTTATGCCCGCGCCGGCGGCACCGCGCACAACCGCGTCGCGACGCCGTTCAACGCCCGCTACCGCGGCTTTGCGGGGATCGACGACGCGCTCGATCATCTGGCAGGCGCGCGCGGGCCGTTCGACGTCGATCATATCTTCCGCCCGCAGAGCTGGTATCTGCGCGACGCGGACGGGCGGCTCGCCGTGGACGAACTGATCGCTTTCGAGGATCTCGCCCGGCTCACGCGGATCGGCCGCCACCGGCTCGCGGCACCCTTGCCGCGGATCAATGCCGGCGCGGGGCTCGACCAGCCGCTCACCGCGGGGCAGATCGAGCGCATCCGGGGATTCTACCATGCCGATTTCGCGCTCGTCGCCGGGCTGCAGCGGCGCCTTGCGAAGGGCCGACAGGCGCGGATGGAGATCGCTACCGGCTAGAGCGCCGCGATGAAGCGGACGAGTTCGGCCTGGCGGCCGAGCGCGAGCTTGCCGAAGATCGCGTTGAGATGCGCGCGCACCGTCGCGGGGCGGACGCCGAGCCGTGCCGCGGCAGCCGCGCGCCCGTCGCCTTCGGCGATCTCGATGGCGACGGCGGCTTCGGCCGGCGTCAGACCATGATCGCTGGTGAGCAGCCCGGCGATGCGGTGCCGGCGGCGCGCCGGATCGGAGAGGCAGAGCAACGCTGCCGGCACCGTCGGCGCGAGCCAGCCTCCCGGCCGCGCCGAGGCGCAGGGGGCGATGGTCAGCGTCAGCGTCGCGTCACCTTCGAACGAGCCCGCGCGCGCGCCGGTTGCGGCGGCCGCGATCAGCCGTTGCAGCCTCCCGCACGGCGAACGCACCCGATCTCCGGCGGCGTCACGCGCGAGCAGCCCGGCGGCGTGAAGGCGCGCGGCATCGGCGGGCGTGCCATGCAGCAGCCGCCCGTCCTGATCGACGAGGAGAAGGCCATCCGCCGCGCGCACGGCGGCGCTTCGCGCCATCGCATCGCTCAGCGCCAGCCTCTGCTGGATCGCGACGGCGCGGGCGAGGTGGTGCGCGACGGTGGCAAAGGCTGCGCGCTCGCCCGGTTCGAACGTCGCGATGCCGAACGGCTTGAACGCGGCAACCGTCGCCGTGGCGTGGCGGGTGCCGGCGAAATTGATCATGAGCGAGGCGCCGCCCGTGCCCTGCGGCAGCCACCAGTCGTTATAATATTCCGAGCGACGGAAAGCCTCGTCGGCGCCGAGGTCGATGCTGCTGTAGAGTTGGCCGAGGGGCAGCCGGTGCGACCGGCCGGCCAGCGAGAAGATCTTGCCGTAATGCTCCGCGAAAGCGCGCCTGAAGCGCGTCTCGCACAAGGGCGCGACGATCGTGGAACCGCCCATCGCCCGGTCGTGCAGTTCGAGCGTCGCCTGGCGGCAGCCGAGCGTGTCGTTGAGCGCGATCGCGACCTGTGGCCAGAGCATGGCGTCGAGCGCGGCGTCGTAGATGAGGCCGACGAGCCGATCATAGGGTTGCGCGTCCATCGCCGGCTCCGCGACTGCCTTGCCCGGCCATCCTAGCATGGAAGCCGGCCGCGGGCGATGCGGCCTAGAACGAACGTCCGATGTGGCGGCCGTCCGCCGCGCTTACAGCCAGCCGGGTCAAGGAGGCTGGTCATGATGCGCATGTCGAACGGATGGGGGCTCGGCCTGCTCGTCGCGCTGCTGGCGGCAGGATGCGGCGGTGGGGGACACGAAGGCGATGGCGGCGGCGTGATCGTCACGCCCGGCGGCCCGCCCACGCCCCGACCGACGCCGACCCCAACGCCGACACCGACACCGACACCGGCGGGGCCGGTTTTCGCCGGCGTCGCGCCAGGCGGCTATCTCTCGGGCCCGGCAGCGTTCGGCAGCGGCGCGATCATCGGTGCAGCCGACCGGGCGGGGGTGATCCGGCCGACCGAGGTCAAGGCGCTCGACCGGACGAGCATCGGATTTCCCAATGTGCAGTATATTGCACCTGATCATTATGCCCTCGAACCGGCGGGGTTCGGCGGCCCCGAACTGACTCCGGACGAGCAGGGTGAGCCGGCGAACGACATCTATGACTTCGCCGGGGAGGCGGCCGATGGTTACGCATATGCCGTCGAGATCTATACCGGCACCGCGGCAGGCCGATTTTCCTACATGACCTTCGGCACGATGGCCGACACGTCATCGTCGGGCAGCGTCATCGGCTTCTATACGGCCGGCCGGCTCGATGGGGATGTGCCGGCGACGGGCGTGGTGGACTATGGCGGTATCGTCGACGGGCTGGCGGTGGCGGACGGCAGTGCGGCAAGGCTGTTCGGCACGGGCGTTGCCGTGCGGATCGACTATGGGCGCCGCGCGGTGCAACTGGCCATCGATCTCGTCGCGCATGCCGATCCGTTCGGGATGTTCCGCGCCGCGCCGGCGACGGCGCTCGGCCGGATCGATGTGACGATGCCGCTGGCAGACGGCCATTTCCGGTCGGAGCGGCTGGCGGGGCCCGGGGGGCATGTCGGTTCGCTTTCCGGCCGGCTCTTCGGTCCGGCGGCAGCCGAACTCGGCATCGCTTTCGAGCTGGCCGCGCCGAATGGCGACCGGATAATCGGTATCGTCGCGGCGCGCCGGAGCGCGGTACGGTGAGCGGCGAGGACGAGGCATCGCGCCGGCTGGCGGTGGCACGCCGCATCGTCGACGCCGTCACCTTCTGCGCCGCCGCGACGCCGGACGGGCAGGGCGGAGTCAGCGCGCGCGTGATCCAACCGCGGCGGGTGGGGGAGGACTGGACGGTCGACATCCTCACCAACCGCCGCTGCCGAAAGGTGCGCGAGGTCGAGGCGGCGGGGCGGCTGACGCTGCTCTACCAGCATGACGAGAGCCGGGGCTATGCGAGCCTCTCGGGCCCCGCGGAGGTGGTGGAGGACCGCGCGCTCAAGCGCGCGACCTGGACCCCCGCGCATGATCGTTGGAACCGCGGCGGGCCCGACAATCCCGAGACGCTCTACCTGCGGATGCGGGTCGAGCGGATCGAATTGTGGAGCGCGGGCGAGGACGTGATGCCGGAGCCGGAGGGCTATAGCGCCGCGGTGCTGGTGCGCGATGCGGATGGCTGGCGGGTGGAGGCGACGTGAAAGCGCGAACGGGCGAGGCCCGTACGGCTGGCGCGCCCGCGTCCTTCCTACCCTTTGCAGACTATCCTTTGCAGACCTTGATATCGCGGGGTTCCGGCCGCGTCCCGACGGCGCGGAAGCGGGCGAGATAGCCATCCACCGCGGGCATCGGCTGGCGTTCGATCAGCTTGTAGCCGATCGCCTCGAACTCGCAGGCGAGCAAGGCGTGCGGGGTGCCGTGCTGGTTGGTCGGGCGGTCGGCATCGACCACGATGACCTCGCCATCGGGCTTGAGCGCGGGGCGGAGCCGCCAGAGGAATTCGTAGGGCGAGGCGATCTCATGGTACATCTGGACCATGAAGATGCGATCGAAGCTGCCCTCGGGCAGCTTGGGATCGTTGGGCTCGCCCAGCTTGACGCTGACATTGTCCAGCGCCTCGCGGGTCACGCGCTCGGCCAGCGCGTCGCGCACCTGCGGGATGATGTCCTGCGCCAGCACGCGGCCGTCGACGCCGACACGCTGCGCGAGGCGGATCGTATAATAGCCCTCGCCCGCGCCGATATCGGCCACCGTCATGCCCGGCTTGATACCCGCGCGGCGCATCACATTGTCCGCCTCGTTCAGCCGGTCGCGCGCTTCCTCGGTCGACCAGCGGCTGGAGACGATCGCCGCCACCGGCCGCGAGGCCTGGGGGAAGTCCTTCGACTTATACTCGCGCGGGCCGCTGCCATGGCAGGCAGCGACGAGCAGCGCGACCAGCAGGCAGGCGGCGGTGCGCGTCAATCGACGTCCTCGACCTCGACCTTTTCGCCGGTCACCCGCTGCGAGAGCGCCGCCGCCATGAAGCGGTCGAGATCGCCGTCGAGCACGTCCGCGGGCGCGGTCGACGTGGCGCCGGTGCGCAGGTCCTTCACGAGCTGGTAGGGCTGCAGCACATAGGATCGGATCTGGTGGCCCCAGCCGATGTCGGTCTTGGCCGCGTTCTCGGCGTTGGCGGCCTGCTCGCGGATCTGCAACTCGCGCTCGTAGAGGCGCGCGCGCAGCTGGTTATAGGCCTCGGCGCGGTTCTTGTGCTGGCTGCGCTGGTTCTGGCACTGCACGACGATGTTGGTCGGCAAATGCGTGATGCGCACCGCCGAATCGGTGGTGTTGATGTGCTGGCCGCCCGCGCCCGAGGCGCGGTAGGTGTCGATGCGCAGGTCGCTCTCGTTGATCTCGATGTCGATATTCTCGTCGACCACCGGATAGACCCAGACGCTGGCGAAGCTGGTGTGCCGCCGCGCCGCGCTGTCATAGGGGCTGATGCGGACGAGGCGGTGGACGCCGCTTTCGGTCTTCGCCCAGCCATAGGCGTTCTCGCCCTTCAGCAGCAGCGTCGCGGACTTGATGCCGGCCTGCTCGCCCGAATGCTGGTCGACCAGTTCCACCTTCAGCCCATGCCGTTCCGCCCAGCGCGCATACATGCGCTGGAGCATCGAGGCCCAGTCCTGGCTCTCGGTGCCGCCGGCGCCGGCGTTGACCTCGATATAGGTGTCGTTACCGTCGGCCTCGCCGGCGAGCAGCGCCTTCACCTTGTCCCGCTCGGCGCGGTCGGCGAGCGCGGCGAGACCGGCGACGCCTTCGTCGACCATCGCGGTATCGCCCTCGGCCTCGGCCATCTCCATCAGCTCGACGGTGTCGTTGAGCTCGGTCTCGATCGCGCGCGCGGCGCTGATCGCCTCATCGAGGCGGCGACGCTCGCGCATCACCTCCTGCGCGGCCTTCGGGTCGTTCCAAAGCGCGGGATCTTCGACGCGGTTGTTGAGCTCGTCCAGGCGGCGCAGCGCGCGGTCCCAGTCGAGGAAACGGCGTAGCAATTCGAGCGCCTGATTGATCTGGTCGACATGGGCTTGCGCTTCGGCGCGCATCGAAACTCTCCACAGGCTCGCCGGCATCGCGCTCCAGTGCGGATGACGGCATCATCGGCCGCCTTCCGCAGCGATGCGGGCGGGCGGCGGGGATATTGGTCGCGGGGGCTTAGTAGATTCCGCCCTCACGCTGCAAGAAATCACTGTCGGCGGCCCGTCCGCGACCGGTCGCCTGCGCCTTCGGCGTCGCGATCTCATCCTTGCGGATCGTGCGGCGCGGTTCGCTTTCGGGCTTGAACGCCTCCCAGATCACCGCCGCCTTGGGATCGGGCGTGGGCCATGCGCCATAGACGCGACGGCCCGAGCGCCGGTCGATCCGGACCATGCGGATACCCGCGGGCGCGCGGAACGGCACGATCGGCACGTCCTTGAACGCGGTCTGCGCGAACTCCTTGAAGATCGGCGCGGCGATGCGGCCGCCCTGCGCATAGCCGCCCAGGCTGCGCGGCTGATCATAGCCCAGATAGACGCCCGCGACGATTTCCGGCGACCCGCCGACGAACCAGACGTTGGTCGGGCCGTTGGTGGTGCCGGTCTTGCCGAACAGTGGGCGGTTGAGATCGCGCAAGGTGACGGCGGTGCCGCGCTGGACGACGCCTTCGAGGATATGAACCATCTGATAGGCGGTCATCGCGTCCATCAGCTGCTTGCCGCGCACCGGCGGCCGCGGCATCGGCTGGCCGTTCCAGTCGCGCGCGTTGCAGCCGTTGCAGGGGCGCGTGTCGGCGCGGAAGATCGGCTTGCCGTTGCGATCCTGCACCGCGTCGATCACGGTCGGCTTCAGCTCGCGGCCGAGATTGACCAGCATCGAATAGGCGTTGGTCATCTTGAGCACGGTGGTGTCGCCGGCGCCCAGTGCGACCGACAGATAGGGGGCATAATCGCCGATCCCCATCCGCTTGATCGTCTTCACCACATTGTCCATGCCGGTCTGGCTGGCCGTACGCACCGTCATCAGGTTGCGCGACTGCTCGATGCCCCAGCGCATCGTCTGCGGCCCGGCGCTGCGTGCGCCGCCGAAGTTGCGGAAGCATTTCTGGCCGAGGCGCGAGCCCTGATAGACGCAGAAGGGCGAATCGACGATGATCGACGCCGGCGTCATGCCGCTGTCCAGCGCCGCGGCATAGACGAACGGCTTGATCGTCGAACCCGGCTGGCGTTCGGCCTGGGTGGCGCGGTTGAACGATTGCAGCCGCGCGTCGAACCCGCCCTGCATCGCGAGGATGCGGCCGGTGTGCGGCTGTTCCACGACCATGCCGCCCGACACCTCGGGCACGCTGCGCAGCGCATAGCTGCCGCCGCCGACAGGGGCGACGACGATCACGTCGCCGGGGCGGATCGCTTCGAAGACGGTGCCGCCGGCCTTCGCCGGGCCATCGACCGCGCCGCGCGGCAGGGTTGCGGTGCTGCCATCGGCGAAGCCGATCGCCACTTCGCCATTCTCCTTCGAGACGACGACGGCGGTGCGCCAGTTCTGATAGTCGATGCCGATATTGGCGCCGGCGAAGCGGCTCGCCCATTTGTCGTCGGCTTCGATCTTTGCCACCGGCCCCGGCCAGGCGCGGCCCGCGCTGTAGCGCAGCAGGCCGTTGCGCAGCGCCGCGGTGGTCGCTTCCTGCAGCGTCGGATCGAGCGAGGTGCGCACCCACAGGCCGCCGGCATAGACGCTGTGCGGCCCATCCGTTTCCTTGTCGCCATACATCTCGATGAGCTGGCGGCGCACCTCCTCGACGAAATAGCCGCCCGCGGCGAAGTCGCGCTGCGGGGCGGCGCGGCTGACGGTGCCGAGCGGGTCGGCGACCGCCTCGGCATATTGCGCTTCATCGATGAACTTGTTGCGGCGCATCTCGCCCAGCACCCAGTTGCGCCGTTCCAGCGCGCGATCGCCATGGCGTTCCGGGCTGTAGTTGGACGGCGCCTTGGGCAGGATCGCCAGATAGGCCATCTGCGACAGGCGGAGCTGATCGACATCCTTGCCGAAATAGGCGCGCGACGCGGACTGCACGCCATAGGCGTTCCGGCCGAGGAAGATCTGGTTGAGGTAGAGTTCCAGGATCTGCTGCTTGGTCAGCGCATCCTCGATGCGATAGGCGAGGATCGCCTCGCGCACCTTGCGGCGATAGCTGAGTTCGTTGGTCAGCAGCAGGTTCTTGGCGACCTGCTGGGTGATCGTCGAGGCGCCGACCGGCCGGCCGCTGTTGGTGATGTTGGTGACGATCGCGGTGATGATGCCGGGATAGTCGAGGCCGCCATGTTCGAAGAAGGTGCGGTCCTCCGCCGCCAGGAAGGCGCGGACGAGCGGCTGCGGATATTCGTCGTAGCGCAGCTGCACGCGGCGTTCGCGCGCGAACATCTGGATCGGCGCGCCGTCGATCGCGCGCACATTGGTGGGCAGCGGCGGCTCATAGGTCTTGAGCGAATCGGCCGAAGGCAGGTCACGCGCGAAGATCAGCAGAATCGCCGCCCAGCCGGCGACGGCGAGGCCGAGCAGATAGACCGGCCAGCGAATCCAGCGCCTGCGCCACAGCGCGGCGAGGCCCCCCAGGCGCCCGGACGCGCCCCGGCGCAGCTTGAGGCTCAGCTTCGGACGTTCGGCAGGCGCATCGTTCATTGCCCGCGCTCTAGCAAGTTTCGGCGCCTTTGCCAGCCGCGCCGCGTCCGCCGGAGCGCGGCCGTGCCCGTTCCGGCGCTATTGGCCGGCGATCCGTCGCGCGAACTGGATCTGCACGGCGCGGGCGACACCCGTCGCGATGCGCTTCCGTCCGGCGCGGGAGAAGAGGAAGTCGATGTCGTCGGCGTTGGACATGAAGCCGGTTTCGAACAGCACGGAAGGGACATCGGGCGCCTTCAGCACCACGAAGCCGGCGAATCGGTGATAGTCGGTGCGGAACGGCACGAAGCCGCCCGCCTCGCGGTGGAGCAGGCGCGCGAAATCGGAAGAGACGTTCATCGTCTCGCGCTGCGTGAGGTCGAGCAGGATCGACGAGACGTCGGAATTCTCGCCGGCCAGGTTGATGCCGTTGATGATGTCCGACCGGTTCTCGCGCTGGGCGAGGCGCGCCGCCTCACGGTCGGACGCGACCTCGGACAGCGTGTAGACGGTCGCGCCATGCGCCTCGGCGCGCGGCGCGCTGTCCGCATGGATCGAAATGAACAGGTCCGCCTTCAGCCGCCGGGCGATGCCGTACCGCTCCTCGAGGATGAGGAAGCGATCGGTGTCGCGCGTCAGCGCCACGCGCACGCGGCCCGATCTCACGAGCTCGTCGCGGATCGCGGTGGCGATCGCCAGCGTCGCATCCTTCTCGCGCTTGCCGCCCGCGCCCAGCGATCCGGGGTCGTGCCCGCCGTGGCCGGCATCGATCACCACCAGCGGCCGGCCCGCGGGCCCCAGGACGCGCGGCAGCCCCGGCAGCCTGCGCACCGGGCCCAGCGGCACGGTGACGCTGCCGCTGCTGCGCGCCGCGGTCAATGTGCGGGCGGCGCCGGTGCCCGCGTAGCGTTTGGGCGCGGCGCCGACGGCGCGCGCGAACCTCTTGTCGTCGACCCGGTCGATCGACAGGGTCAGTTGCCGGCCGCCATCGGAAAAGCTGAGGTCGCTGACGATCACCGGGCGTGCGAGATCGAAGACGATGCGCGCGGTATCCGGGCGGTACAGCCCCTGGCGGATCCGATCGACCGGGCCGCCGGCGCGCCCCGCCTTGCCGGGCGTCGCGCCCTGTACGTCCAGCGCGATGCGGCGCGGCCCATCGAGCACAAGCGTGCGCGCGGTGGTGACGCTGTCGTCGAACGTCACGCGGATTTGGCCGCCGTCGACGACGATCGAGGTGATGGTCGCGGCTTCGGCGCGGGTCATCGCGGCGAACAGCACGACGATCGTCGCTGCCGCCAGCAGCGCGGCATGAAGCCGCGTCACGCCTGCCAGTGCGCTCAAAAGCATCGTCCGCCGGATATCCGTCGCCGCCCTCGGAAGACCGCCCCTTAGCCCAGAATGGCGGTTGTCGTAAACAATGGTGGTAAACGCAGAATTAATCGCGGGGCCGGAGCACTTCATGGACTGCGAATTGTGCACCTGTTGCCCCGGCGCATCGCGAATGCTAGCTAGCGGTGTGGCAGCGGCGATCCCATATCGCCGGCGGCCATATTCCGCCTCCGCAAGGGGCGGCCATTCAGGTTGACGCTGCATGATGCATTTCGAATCCACGCCGTATCGCCGCCGAGAGGCCGGCTTTGCCGCGACGTGGACCAGGGTTCCGGCGCACTGCGCCGGGCATGCGCCAGCAGCAGAGGCATTCATCCTTAACCACGCACAGTCACGCCACCGGCACGGGATCGCACCGGGGCGTAGACAGCATTTTGATCGCGCGCCAGAGGCCGTCCGATACGGGCCGTGGCGCGCCCGGAGACTATTGAATGACAACGCGCATGCTGATCGACGCGCGCCACCGGGAAGAGACCCGGGTGGCCGTCGTCCAGGGAAATCGAATCGAGGAGTTTGATTTCGAGTCCGCCGAGCGGAAACAGCTCAAGGGCAATATCTATCTGGCCAAGGTGACCCGCGTCGAACCGTCGCTCCAGGCGGCGTTCGTCGATTATGGCGGCAACCGCCACGGCTTCCTCGCTTTCAGCGAAATCCATCCCGACTATTACCAGATCCCCAAGGAAGACCGCGAAGCGCTGCTTCGCGAAGAGGCCGAGCATGCCGCCGAGGAAGAGGCGCTGCGCGCCGCCGACGAGGATCATGACGACGAGGATGGCTACGGCGCCGAGGGCCATGAACGCGATGCGCACGACCATGCCGACGGCGAGGGTGACGACGTGCCGCCGCCCGCGCCGAGCTCCAGCGGCTCGTCGGGCGACGAGAACGCCGTGGAGGCGCTGCGCAAGCGCCGCATGGCGCTGCGCCGCCGCTACAAGATCCAGGACGTCATCCGTCGCCGCCAGGTGCTGCTCGTCCAGGTCGTGAAGGAAGAACGCGGCAACAAGGGAGCCGCGCTCACCACCTATCTCAGCCTTGCCGGCCGCTACTGCGTGCTGATGCCCAACACGTCGCATGGCGGCGGCATCAGCCGGAAGATCAGCAACGCGGCGGACCGCAAGCGGCTGAAGTCGATCATGGCGGAAATGAGCCTGCCGCCGTCGATGGGCTGCATCGTCCGCACCGCCGGGCTGCAGCGCACCAAGACCGAGATCAAGCGCGACTTCGACTATCTCGCCCGCCTGTGGGACGGGATCCGCGAGAACACGCTGGGCTCGGCCGCGCCGGCCTTGATCTATGGCGACAGCGACCTGATCAAGCGCGCGATCCGCGACATCTACAACCGCGAGATCGACGAGGTGATCGTCGAGGGCGAGGAGGGGTATCGCGCCGCCAAGGACTTCATGAAGCTGCTGATGCCGAGCCATGCGCGGCGCGTGCAGGCTTATGTGGATGCGGTGCCGCTGTTCCAGCGCTTCGGCGTCGAGGACCAGCTCAACCAGATGTACTCGCCGCTCGTCCAGCTCAAGTCCGGCGGCTATCTGGTGATCAACCCCACCGAGGCGCTGGTGTCGATCGACATCAACTCGGGCCGCTCCACGCGTGAGCATGGCATCGAGCAGACCGCGGTCGCGACCAACCTCGAGGCTGCGCACGAGATCGCCCGCCAGCTGCGCCTGCGCGACATGGCCGGCCTCGTCGTCATCGATTTCATCGACATGGAGAATGGCTCCAACGTCCGGAAGGTCGAAAAGGCGATGAAGGCGGCGCTCGCGAACGATCGCGCGCGCATCCAGGTCGGCCGGATCAGCTCGTTCGGGCTGATGGAGATGAGCCGCCAGCGCCTGCGCACCGGCGTGCTCGAGGCCTCGACCCGCCAGTGCCCGCATTGCGAAGGCACCGGCCTCGTCCGCACCGCTTCCTCCGCGGCGCTTTCGGCGCTGCGCATGCTGGAAGACGAAGCGGCCCGCGGCCGCGGCTCGCGCCTTACCCTGCGCGCGTCGCAGGAAGCCGCGGTCTATGTGCTCAACCGCAAGCGCGGCGAGCTGGCCGAGATCGAGGATCGCTATGGCGTGTCGATCGACATCCTGCCGGACGGCGAGGCGGAAGGCGCGCGGATGATCGTCGAGGCGAGCGGCCCGCCGCCCGCCTATGCGCCGCGCTTCGAGGCGCCGGTGCGTGAGCCCGAGCCCGAGGACGACTTCGTCGAGGAGATCGAGGAGGAAGAAGAAGAGGAACCGGTCGAGGCCGAGGAGGAAGCGCCGCGCGAGCAGGCGCGTCGGGACGATGATGGTGAGCGTGGCGATGGCCGCGGCCGCCGTCGCCGTCGCCGCCGCCGTGGGCGTGGTGGCCGTGAGGAGCAGGCGTCGGAGCCGTCGGACGAAGCCGCCGAGGGCGGTGACGAGGCCGACGAGCCGGTCGATGCCGCCGAGGCCCCGGTCGAAGCCGAAGCCGAAGCAGAGACCGAGACCGCCGAGACCTCCGAGGCTGCCGAGCGTGGCGATGACGAGGACGGCCGCCGCCGTCGCGGTCGTCGCGGTCGCCGTGGCGGTCGTCGCCGGCGCGAGAATGGCGCTGCCGAGGAGGGCGCCGAGTCCGTCGAAGCGGCCGAGGACGCTGCCGAAGCCCCGGTCGAGGTGGCGGCCGAGCCCGAGGCCGAGCCGGTGAGCACGGTTGCCGAGCCGGCGGTCGACGCGGTCGAGGCACCGGCCCCGGTTGGCGAGGACGCGCCGCAGCCCGAAGCGAAGCCGAAGCGCAAGCGCCGCACCAAGGCGGACATCGCGGCAGCCGAGGCTGCCGCTGCTGCCGAAGCCGAAGCGGTGACCGCGCCCGTCGCGGTCGCGGAAGCGCCGGCCAAGCCCAAGCGCAGCCGCCGCAAGGCCGCCGCCACCGAAGCGGCATCCGTCGAAGCTGCGCCGGTCGAAACCGCGCCGGTCGAGGAAGCCCCGGTTGCTGCCGAGGCGGCGCCGGAGAAGCCCAAGCGCAAGCGTGCGTCGCGCAAGAAGGCCGAAGCCGTGTCCGCCGACGTGGTCGAGGCCGAGCCGGCTGTCGAAGCCGAGGCGGTGATCGAGCCGGTGGTCGAGGCGGCGGAGCCCGCCCCGGACGCCGAAGCGCCGGGCGAGGCGGCTGGCGACGATGACGCTGCGGGCGAAACGACCCCGGCGCGTCGCGGCTGGTGGCAGCGCACCTTCGGTGGCGAGGCCTGATCGACAAGGTCCATCTGCCCGGCCGGCTCCGCGCCGGCCGGGCAGCGACTTCAGGCGTCATTCAGGCGGGCATCGGAATGAAGCGGAGATGAGTCGCGCAATCGAGCCCCGACGCGATCGGCAAGGCCGTTCGGTGCTGATGCGCCTCGTCACCGCGCTGGTGCTGTGCCTCGCGCTGTTCGCGCGCCCGGCCGCCGCGCAATCGATCCTGCGCGATGCCGAGACCGAGGCGCTGCTCGACGACATGTCGCGGCCGCTGATCGCCGCCGCCGGTCTCGATCCGCGCAACGTCAAGGTCGTCGTGATCAACGACAGGGAGATCAACGCCTTCGTCGCCGGTGGCCAGGTCGTCTACATTCACAGCGGGCTGATCGCCGCTGCCGACAACACCAACGAAGTCCAGGGCGTCATCGCCCACGAACTCGGCCACGTCGCCGGCGGCCATGTCGTGCGCTTCTCGGAAGGCGCGAAGGCGGCGACGGGCATCAGCATCGTCAGCCTGCTGCTGGGTGCCGCGGCGATCGCGGCCGGCGCGGGCGAGGCGGGGATGGGCATTCTTTCCGCGGGCCAGCAGGCGGCGATGGGCAAGTTCCTGGCCTTCACCCGCACGCAGGAATCGAGCGCCGACCAGGCCGGCGCCTCCTATCTCAGCAAGGCCGGGATCAGCGGCCAGGGCTCGATCGCCTTCTTCAAGAAGCTGCAGAACCTGGAATTCCGCCTCGGCATCCCGCAGGAAGACAGCTATGCGCGCACCCACCCGCTGAGCGGCGAGCGCGTTTCGATCCTCGAAGGCCAGTATCGCGCCGATCCGGCGTGGAACGTGAAGACCGATCCCGCGCTCGAGTCGCGATTCCAGCGGGTGAAGGCGAAGCTCGTCGGCTTCGTAAGCGAGCCGGCGACGACGCTGCGGCTCTACCCCGAAGGCAATAATGGTGAGCCGTCGCGCTATGCGCGTGCCTATGCGTGGCACAAATCGGCCTATCCCGACAAGGCGCAGACCGAGGTCTCGGCGCTGCTCGCGATGCGCCCGCACGATCCCTATTATCTCGAGCTGGAAGGGCAGATCCTGCTCGAATCCGGCAAGCCGGTCGAGGCGCTGGGGCCGCTGCGCGAGGCGACCCAGCGCACCGGCAACGCGCCGCTGATCGCGGCCCTGTTCGGTCATGCGCTGATCGCGACCGAGGATCCCGCCAATTTCGCCGAGGCGCGCCGGGTGCTGCGCGCGGCAGTGGCGCGCGACAACGACAATCCCTTCGCTTGGTATCAGCTGGGCGTCGTCTACGAGCGCGAGGGGGACAGGCCGCGCGCGGCGCTGGCGACCGCCGAACGCTACAACATGCTGGGTCAGGCACGGCTGGCGCTCACCAGCGCGCAAATGGCGATGAGCGGCATCCCCGAAGGCTCGGCCGACTGGCTGCGCGCGCAGGATATCGCGATGGTGTCGCAGGCGCAGGTCGAACAGGAGAGACGCAGACGATGAACGCCGCGGTGACGGAGCGACGCGGCATCGGCCGATGGCTGGTGCCGCTGGCGGCGGGTGTGCTTGGCGGCGCGATCGGCGCCGGCGGCGTGGTGCTGGCCGGGGGCGGCGGCGCCGACAAGATGCATGTCGAGACGATCGTGCGCGACTATGTGCTCGCCAATCCCGAACTGCTGCCCGAGGCGATGGAGCGGCTCCGCGACAAGCAGAACGCCGCCGCGGTGGCGCAGAGCGGCAACCGGCTGACGAAGCCCTTCGGCGGTGCCTGGATGGGCGCCGCCGACGCCGATGTCGTGCTCGTCGAGTTCACCGACTATAATTGCGGCTATTGCCGCGCCAGCCTGCCGGTGGTCGAGCGGCTGGTCGCCGAGGATCCCAGGCTCAAGGTCGTGTTCCGCGAGCTGCCGATCCTCAGCGAGGAAAGCCTGACCGCGGCGCGCGCGGCGCTCGCCGCCGCGAAGCAGGGGCAGGGCAAATATGCGGCGTTCCACAACGCGCTCTTTTCCGGCGGCCCGGTCTCGCCCGCGAGCGTCGCCGAGGCGCAGCGTCGCGCCGGGCTGGATGTCGCGGCCGCAACCGCCGCCGCGGCCGGTGACGACGTGACCGCCGAGATTCAGGCCAATCATGCGATGTTCGGCAGCATCGGCGGCAGCGGCACGCCGAGCTGGGTGGTGGGCGACCAGATTCTCAGCGGCGCGGTCGGCTATGATGCGCTGAAGGCGGCGATCGCCAACGCGCGCAAGCCGAAGGGCTGATCGACCCGAGGTTTCCGGCCGGGAGGTGCCTGCGGCCCGGTCATGCTGTTCGTGTAGCGTTGCCCTGGACCGTTCGACGGAGGCGATGATGACCAGAGCGTTGCCTGCCCTGACCCTGCTTGTCGGCCTCGCCGCGCCGATGGCGCTGCCGGCGCAGATGCCGGCGGACCGGTTCCCCGCCGATATGCCGCAGCAGGTGCAGGCGCGCATCGCCGATCTCGACGCGCGCTGCCGCGCCGCCGGCGGCCGCCCCAATCCCCGGCCCTATCTCTTCATCCACGACTATAGCGGCGATGGGGTGCCCGATTATCTGCTGAGCGAGGGGCGCTATGGCTGCACGGGGCAGGAGGGCGTGTTCCGCGTGGTCGGTGCCTCGGTGCTGGAAATCTTCGTGACCGAGCCGGACGGTGCCGCTTTCAGTGCATGGCGCAGCATCGTCGCGGGCTATCGCCTCGTCCAGCATACGCCGCTGCTGGTCCAGGTGGTGAAGGTGGGGCAGGCGTGCGGCGCCAGCCCGCTGTGCGGCTATCAGCTGCGCTACGACGCCGCTGGCCGGCGCTTCGACGCGGTTCCGGTCAGTGGCGCGCAGGCCAAAGGGGCGGCGGCGCCACCGGCATCCGGCGGCAACCGGCCGGTCATCGCCCCCGCACCGGCGGCTCCGGCGCCCAGATCGCAGGCCGAGATGCTGGCGGAATGCCGCGCGGAGCGGCAGCGCGCGGGGCTGCCGGCGGGTGACATCAAGCAGACGTGCGGCGCGCACTGGTCGCGTATCGTCGCGAGCCGGCCGGTGGCGCGCGCGATGATCGGCCTGCTGCAGCGGGCACCGGCGGCGCTGCAGGGCGTGGCGGCGGCCAAGGCGGCGCTGCCGACGGTGCGATGGGCGCCGCGCAACGATCCGCCGGTCGCGCCACAAACGATCGCGGCGAACGGCAACCTCGGCGATTTTCACGTCGCGATCGGCGGGGGCGGCCGGATCGAGACGGCTGCCTTCTCGTGGCAGGAAAGCGGCGGCGTCGGCGCGTTCGAGGTGCCGGCGGCGCTGCGGGCGGAGGGGCTGTCGGCGACGCGGATCGCGTGCGGCAGCGGCGGCGACGCGTTCGGCGATTCGGAAAGCGAGATGTTTGCGGTCGGCGCGCCCGGGTGGCCCCCCGTCGCGCTGGAGATCAATCGGCGTATCCCCGCGCTCGGCGGCCAGATCGGCTGGTACAATGCGATATTGCGCGCGGGGCCGGTGCCGACGCTGGCGTCGCTGCGCGGCGCCAACCGCAACGCCGACCGGTTCGAGGCGGTGCAGTGGGGGCCGTGCCGGTAGCGCCGACGGGCCTCTATCGCACCCGGATGATGCGGGGCGGGATCGGATAGTCGGCGGCGGCGGCGGGCGCGGCGCGGCTGTCGATGCGCCAGAGGCTGCTGCTGCCCTGGCGCCAGATCTCGGTCATGCCTTCCATCAGCCGCGGGTCGTGGCGGCGCGGCGCGATCAGCCAGACATAGTCGAAACGCTCGCGCGGCAGATGCGCGAGCGAGCGATTGAGCGGCCACCACACCTCGCCACGGCAGCGCGGGCCGGTGACGATCTGCGACGGGTCACGCGAATAGCGCCAGCCGGTCGGGAAATGGGTGCGGACGAGCTGCGCGCCGGCCGCCACCCACTGATCGTTGGAAAAGGCCTCCCGCCGCACGATCGCCAGCCCCGGCATATGCTCGAAGCGGTGCATCATCCACGGCGTGACGCAATCCTTGCCGACGTAGGACATCATCCGCGCGCCGCGCGGCACATGGTCCAGCGCGGCGAGTTCGCGGTCGTACGCGCGGTCGAACAGCCAGAAGCTGGCGGTGTTGGCGCCCAGCCGCAGCACCATGAACAGCGCCGCCACCACCGCGACGCTGCGCCGGAACCTGAGGTCGGTTTCGGGGCGCGGCCGGATCGCGATCAGCGCCACCGCCACCATGAAGGGCGCGAGCCGCATGTCCGCATAGGCGGATCCGAAGACGATGCGCGGCAGGATGATGAACACCGCGAGCAGGAACAAGGCGGAGATGGCGAGGTTGCGCGAGAAGGTCAGCCGCTTGTCGCGCAGCGCCTCCAGCATCACGATGATCAGCACCGCCAGCGACAGCATGTCGCAGATCAGCCAGCGGTCGCGCAGCACCATCGCGAACCAGGAGATCTTGGCCTGCCAGTTGAACCAGTCCCCGGTCTGCGCGGTCGGATCCTGGCCGCGCCACACCAGCATCAGCACCATCGGCGGGGTGAGCGGCAGGCAGTTGATGCCCGCGCGGAAGCAGGCGCGGACGAACCTGTCGCCCCGATCGAGCGCGCGGATCAGCTCGGCGGAGAAGGCGAGCACGCCCAGCGTGCCCCAGCCGAAGGCGTGGGTCACCCACACCGCGCAGGAAATCGGAACGAAGACGATCGCGCGCAGCCGAAGATGGCCGGTCCGCGCCATCCGCAGCCACAGCCCGAACGCGATGAAGGCGAGCGCCATCGACAGCGCGAAATTCACGAAGCCGAAGATGAATGGGAAGTTGAACGCCAGCGGCAGCGCGAACATCGCGGTCGGCGGCACGCGGCCGTGCACCTCGCGCGCCACCAGCAGGAAGCCCGCCACCGTCAGCGGCGGGATCGTCATCACGATCAGTTTGACCGAAGGCTCCAGCCCCAGTCCGAGCCAGTGCAGCGGCTCGATCAGCAGGTCGACGCCGAGATTGCCGATCAGCGCCCAGTCGAAACTGTACCACTGCTTCAGGAAGGGCGAGGTGGCGAGGTCGAGCTGGATGCGATAGCGGCCCATATGGCCCGGCAGGTCCACCATCGGCGGGATATCGGGCCACAGCAGCGGCACGAAGGCGATCAGCGTCAGCAGGACCATGGTGGTCCGGCGTTCCCACCACGGGGTGTTGCTGTCTTCGCTGCGCATCCGCGCTCCTCTATCGACGGCGGTCGCCACGGGAAAGACCCGTAATGATCCGCGGTCGCGCGGCCCGGCGCAGGTCCGCCATCATTCGTGCCACGCCGCGCGCAGCGCGAGGATGAAGACCAGGGTCGCCAGCAGCAGCAGCGCGCCCGGCCCGTAGATCACCGCGATCCACAGCGGCACGAACAGCACGCCCGCCATCTGGCTGCGGCGGAGGGCGGGGGCGGAGACCAGCAGGTGCTGCGCGACGATCGCCATCGCCGATGCCGCCAGCGGCACACCGTTCGGGACATGCGTGTTCACCTCGGGCAGCCAGGCGGCGGCGAGGGCGAGCGACAGCAGCATCAGCGCAATCCGGCTGACGCGTCGCTGCGCGCGCGTCCGCTGCGCCAGCCACAGTTCCGCCCGATCCTGCAGGAAGACGGCCGCCACCCCCAGCACGCCGGCGGGCAGCGCGATCTGCAGCCAGGGCGTCCAGTCCATGCGCCCGACGCCGTGCCACAGCAGGATGGTGCCGATCAGCAGCAAGCCATGGCGGTGCAGCAAGGCGAGCAGGGTTTGCGGCGGGTGCTCGACGGCGGGGGCGGGGCCGGCGGTGAAGACGAAGCCGATCACGGACGCAACCGCGAGCAACAGCACCGACGCCGTCGTCGCCGGGACCAGCGCAGCCAGCGGCAACAGCAGGAACAGCAAAGCGAGCGCGACAGCTACCCATGGGGTCGGCGGCTGGGCCGTCCTGTGCCGATAGGCGAGGCCGGCGAGGCTGATCGCGGCTGCCACCGGCGGATAGGTCCAGAGGAAGGGCGCGTCTCCGCGCGGCATCGTCCCGGCGATCGCGGCGGCGATGGCGGGCGCCACGATCAGCAGCCAGCCTGCAATCGCCTTGATCCGCCGCCATTCGTCCGCGCGTGCCTGCCACCAGGCGAGCGCGCGGGGATCGAAATCATCCTCCAGCACGGGATGGTCGTTGCGGATCCGGTCGAGCAGAACGGCGATCCGGAAGCGATCGACGGCGGTCACCGGCCAGAAACGGCTGGGCGCGACCTTGCCCGTCAGCAGCGCCCAGGCGCGGCGGGCCCCCGCCGTGCGGAGCAGGCTGTTGTCGCGATAATGCGCGGCGCGCGCGCGCTCGACCACCTGCGCGATCGGCATGTTCCGCCGATAGGTCGCCGCCTCGCGGTGCCAGCCGAAATGGCGGGCGACGGGGATCAGCACCGGATCGGATCGTGGCGAGCGCTCGATCAGCATGTGGCACAGCCAGCGTTCGGCTTCGTCGGCGCGATCGAGCGGCGCGACATCGATCGCGGCGAGCACGGCCTCGGCGCTGCGCGCCAGCTCATCCGGTGCGGCGCCCTCGTCGCAAAGCTGCGCGTGGAGCCGCCCGATCGCCTGTTCGAGCGCGTCTGGCGCGTCGGGCGCGTCCGATTGCGGGAATGGATCGGGATCGGCCGGCCAGCCGTCATCCGTCTCGCTGCCGATCGCCCATTCGACGGTGCCGGGTCCGGCGTCGGCGTCGTCCGGCCCCCGCCAGTGCAACGGCTCGGCCGACGCGGCATCGTCCTCGTGCCCGAACGCGTCCCCGTCCGCCGCGTCCCCGTCGACCTCGTCGTCTTCCTCCGGCGCGTCGGCGGCATAGGGCGCCAACGCCAGCGCCTGCTCATAGGCCTCGCGCAGTGCCCGGAAGGCGTCGGGATCGGTTTCGGGGTCGATCGCCTTGAGCGCGGTGGCATAGGCGCGGCGGATCGCGCGTGTATCCGGCGTTCGCCCGATCCCCAGCCTGTCCCAGGGCCAGCCGGGGCGGCTCACAAGTAGCGCTCACCCTCGATTTCATCGAGCAGCGCCTCGAGATTGCCGCGGGCTTCCTCGATCGCGCGCGGTTCCTGCGCGTCGAGCACCGACAGGAAGTGGGTGATGACCTTGCCGATATAGTCGCGCCGCTCCCTCAGCAGCGATTCATAGCAGCGGCCGGCACGCGCGAGCGTCGCGGCGTTGCGATCCTCCTCGCGCGGGTGGACCTTGAGCGCGGCGAGCGCCTTGCGCCGTCCCTCGATGTCGCGGTCGGCCGCGGCATCCTCTTCGTCGCAGATCACCAGCTGGCGGGTGGTGCCGGTCTGCGGCACGGTGACGTCCACCTCCAGCAGGCCCGAGGCGTCGTAGCTGAAGCGGCATTCGATCGCGACCGTGCCCGCCGGCCCGCGCGGCACCGGCACGCTGACCTTGCCGAGATGGACATTGGCGGAAACGTCGCGGGCCTCGCCCTGGTAGACGTTGAACAGCACCTCGCGCTGATTGTCCTGCATCGTCGAGAAGATGTTGACGCGGCTCGCCGGCAGCACCGTGTTGCGCTCGATGATCGGGGCGAAGATGCCGGTGCGGACATTGCCCTTGAAGTCGCGCTCGGCGGTGTCGACACCTAGGGTGAAGGGGCAGACGTCGGTAAGGCGGATTTCCTTCAGCGCCGCGTCGCGGGACTTGAGCCCGGCCTGCACCGCCGCCCCCAGCGCCACCGCATGGTCGGGGTGGAGGGTGGTGTTGGGAAAGCGGCCGAACATGCGGGTGACCGCGCGGCGAACCACCGGCATGCGGGTGGCGCCGCCCACCATGATGATCTCGCTGAGCCCGTCGACCTTGATGTTGCTGTCGCGCAGCGAGCGCAGCACCGGCTCGCGCAGCCGCGCGATCAGCGGCTCGCAACGCTGCTCGAATTCGTCGGCATCGACGTCCGCCTCATAGGCCTCGCCCTTCCAGACCAGGCTGAACGGCGCGGTCTGGCGGTCGGTCAGCGCGCGGCGGGTGCGCTCGGCCGCGGCGCGCATCAGCTCGACGATGGCGGGATCGTTGGGATCGCCCAGCTTACCCTTGGGGTCGATCTTCTCGCGGGCGAGCTGGACCATCAGATGGTTGAAATCCTCGCCGCCCAGCCGGTTGTCGCCGGCCGAGGCGCGCACCTCGATGATGCCGTCGAAGATCTCGACGATCGAGACGTCGAAGGTGCCGCCGCCAAGGTCGAAGACCAGGAAGGGCGCGCCATCGTCGCGCTGATGGATGCCATAGGCGAGCGCGGCGGCGGTCGGCTCGTTGATCAGCCGCTCGACAGTGAGCCCCGCCATCTGCCCGGCGCGGCGCGTCGCCTTGCGCTGGCGATCGTTGAAATAGGCGGGCACGGTGATCACCGCCTGGTCCACCGTCTCGCCGGTGAAGGCCTCGGCATCCGCCTTGATGTTGCGCAGCACCAGCGCGGAGAGTTCCTCGGGCGAGAAATCGCGCCGGCCGATGCGCACCGGCTGGTGCGTGCCCATCAGCCGCTTGAACACGGTGCCGGTCAGCTTGGGGTGCGTCGGCTGGCGATCGCGCGCGGCCATGCCGACCAGAACCTCGCCATCGTCGGTCAGCCCCACCGCGGACGGCGTCAGCAGATCGCCCAGGCTGTTGGGAATCAGCACCGACTCGCCGTCGCGCCAGAGCGCGGCGGCGCTGTTGGTCGTCCCCAGATCGATGCCGATGATCATCCCGCGCCTCCCACAGAGCCGCTTCTCATAAGGCGAAATTCGAACGAAGGAAGCGGCTTGCGCCCCGGCTCAGGCGAAAGGATCGGCGCGCGCGGTGGCATAGCGCGCCATCGCCATAGTCGTGAGCTGCGCGTTGACGCGGATGCAGCTCGGAAGCACGCTGGCGTCCGTCACGAGGACATTGGCGGTGCCGTGGACGCGGCAGTCGAGATCGACCACGCCCTTCTTCGGATCCGCGTTCATGCAGTTGCCGCCGTGCGGATGCGAGCTCGACAGGGTGACGTCGTCCGCTTCGCGGATACGGTCCTTCAGGAAGGCGTCGACGTCCATCCCGGGATAGAGCGTGTCGCCGCGGGCGAGTGCGGGGTAAACCTCGATCGCGCCATTCCTGAAATGCACGTCGATCAGCGCCGCGAGCGCGCGGCGCAGCAGCGGCAGCTCGACGTGCGGCGACAGCTTGAACGCCAGCTTGCCACCCTCCAGCCGCCCGCACCGATCCGCCGGGAACAGCACGCCGGCGGATGCCAGCCGGTTATAGTTGAGCATGCGGCGGTGATGCTCGGGCCCCCAGCCCGGCATCAAGGTCGACATGCTCATCGGCGGCTGGAAGTGCGACTCGATCAGGAAGTCGCCGCGATCGACATAGGTCGCCATCTGGTCCTCGTCCCACGCATTGACCTGATGGCCGGGGGGCATCAGCCCCACCACCGGGCAGGCGATGTTGAGCGAGATGTCGCGCCCGGTATTCTCGATGCCGCTGTCGTCGAGCAGGCGGCTCGACGCCATGGTGCCGGCGGCGACGACGACGCCGGTGGTCGCGGCGATCCGGCAGGTCGATCCGTCCTCCAGCTCCACCTCGACGCCGGTGGCGACCTTGCGGCCGTCGCCATCCTCGCTGTCGCGCCACAGGATGCGCCTGACGGTCGCCTCGGCAAGGATGCGCGCGCCGGCCTTGCGCGCGTCGAGCAGGTAGGACTGGGCCATGCCATGCTTGCGGCCATAGGGGCAGCCGGTGTTGCAATAGCCGCAATAGGCACAATGCGCGCCGGCGGAGGCCGGCCCATAATTCTTCTTGAACCAGCGCGTGATCGCCGTCTGGTCCCTGGGATCGCCCGTCGCCGCGGCGTGGAGCTTCCAGCCGTTCAGCAAATGCGGGCCGTTGTTGCGGCCGCTGCGATGCTCGATCTCGCCGATCTCCAGCCTTTCCTCGATCGATTCATAGGCTGCGTTGAACGCCGCCTCGTCCACCGGCGCGCCGATCGATTCCCAGTCGAGGAACACGTCGCGCGCCTGCGGGTGCGTCAGCCCCGGCTCCTTCATGCGCAGCGCGATGCCGTTGTTGATCACCGTCGATCCGCCGACGCAGCGGCCCTGGAAGATGATGAAATCATTGTCCCTGCTCGTCTGCAGCGCGCCGTTGACGAAAAGCTTGGCGGTCATCCGCCGTTCCTCATGCGTGATGCGGGTCGAGGGGTAATGCGCCCCCGCCTCGATCACGAGCACGTCATGGCCCCATTTCTTCGCCAATGTCGCCGCCGCGACCGCGCCGCCCGCGCCGGACCCGACCACGATCACGCCGACGCTCGCCGGCACCGCGCCATGGCCGACGAAATCCTTGTGGGTCAGTTCACGCTCATATTGCGGCTTGATCTCGACGTCGGTGGCGGGATTGCGGACGCGATATTTGGGCAGCACGAAACCGATCTGGTTCAGCACCGGGTTGTGGAGATTATCCTCTTCGGTGCAGCCTTCCCAATGGCCGTAATAGCCGGCGTAGATCACGCCGCGGGTGCGGGCGAGGTCCTGCAGCAGGTCGATCTGCGACTTCGCCAGCCGCTCCTCGATCACCTCCATGCGCTCGCGCGGCGATTTGAGCAGGAAGAGAGGGCCGCCGAGCGCGGCGCCGAGCGCATAGAGCGACAGGCCGATCGTGTCGCGCGCGCTGCCCTCGATCAGTCCGAACTGGTGCTGGATGTTGTCGACGACCTGCTCGGGCGGGATCGCCATCACCCGATCGGCGAAGAACGCCTCGGTGATGGCAAGCAGCATGGTTTCCTGGATCGCGTTGAACGGCCTGCCCATCCCTACCCCCTGTCACGGCCCCAGGCTGGCGGGTGCCGCGTGCGCGCAGATTAGCGGATCATGACGACGGCTGGAATGCCCTGCCGCCATGCGGGGTAGCTACGGAGGCGAGCGGGGAGGGGATGCGCGATATGGCCCCTCCCCTTCAGGGGCTATCAGATTCGCACATCTTCGATGGATTGAGCGGGGCTGCCGCTGCGTTCCCTCGCCCCTACGGGGAGAGGGACAGGGAGAGGGGGAAAGTCGCGCAAGGCGTAACGGTTTTGAGGGTTCAGCATTGCGGCTCCGCCGACTTTTCAGTGCGAACGTGTAAGACCTGTACGCTTGGCGCGACTGCCCCTCTCCCTGGTCCGCTGCGCGGACCTTTCCCTCTCCCCGCAGGGGCGAGGGAAAGACGCGGTCGCAACGAGATGTGCGAATGCCGCATCCCCTTCAGGGGAGGGAAGGGTTGAACCTACTTCTTCAGCGCGTCCGCCAGCCCCGGCGTGAATTCCGCGCCATGCGGCACCTGCGCGGTGGACGCCTTCACCGTGCCGCCGATCGGCTCGGCGCGGCCGCCCAGGCATTTGCCGAGGAAGCCCTCCGCCACCGCGTTGAACGCGATGTTGTTCTCCGGGCGGTGGAAGCCATGGCCCTCGTCCGGGAACAGCACATAGGTTACGGGGATGTTCTTCGCGCGCATCGCGCTGACGATCTGGTCGCTTTCCGCCTGGTTGACGCGCGGATCATTGGCGCCCTGGCCGATCAGCAGCGGCTTCACGATCCTGTCCGCCTTGTAGAGCGGCGAGCGCTCCTTGAGCAGCGCCAGCCCGTCCGGCGTGTTGGGATTGCCCATGCGCTGGTAGAATTGCTGGATGCCCGCGGTCCAATAGGGCGGGATCGTCTTGAGCAAAGTCTCCAGGTTGGAGGGGCCGACGATGTCGACGCCGCACGCGAAGGTGTCCGGCGTGAAGGCGAGGCCGGCGAGCGTGGCGTAGCCGCCATAGCTGCCGCCCATGATCGCCACCTTGTCCTTGGCGGTGATGCCGCCCTTCACCGCCCAGTCGACCGCGTCGATCAGGTCGTCGTGCATCTTCGCGCCCCACTGGAGGTCGCCGGCGGAGATGAACGTCTTCCCGAACCCGGTCGAGCCGCGATAATTGACCGAGAGCACCGCATAGCCCCGGTTCGCCAGCCATTGGTGATAGGGGTTGTAGCCATAGCTGTCGCGCGCCCACGGGCCGCCATGAACGAACAGCACCATCGGCACCGGGCTGTCCGGCTTGCCGTCGCCATTCGCATCGCTGCCCGGCGGCAGGCTGAGATAGGCGGTCATCGTCAGCCCGTCGCGCGTGCCGATCTCGACGCCGCGCATCGGCACCAGCGGTGCGCCTTCCAGTTCGGGCCAGGTGACGTAGAGCTTCTCCAGCGCCTTGGTACCGCGCTTGTAGAGATAGGCGGTCGGCGGGCCGGTGACCGGATCGTTGTAGATCGTCCAGACGCTGTCGTCGTCGGTCCGCGATGTGATGCTGACATCGCCCTTCAGCTTGCCCTTGAGGAAGGCGATGTCGGCGCCGATCGCGGGATCGACCGCGGTCCAGTCGGTCATCAGATATTCGACCGAATAGGCCTCGACCACGCCGGTCAGCGGGTTGGTGAGGGTGCCGCCGATATCCGCCTTGGGATTCTCCGCGACGATCTTCGTCGTGCCGCTGGCGACGTCCTGCGCGACCAGCGCCGCGGTGTCGCGGTTGCGGCTGTCGAGCCAGTAGAGCGTGCTGCCGTCGGCGGTATAGCCGGCGGGCTGGGTGGTCAGCGAATCCTCGAGCGTGGTCGAGGAGAAGGGCTTGTCCTCCGCCTTGTTGTTCGCGACGCGGAAGAAATCATAACCGCCCGCCTCATTGGGGCGCAGCGCCATCCGCACGGTCAGCGTATCGTCCGCCAGGAAGCCGGCGAAGCCGTCGCCCCGCATCAGTTCGGTGAGCTTGCCGGTCCCGAGATCGAGCAGATGGACGTCGTGCCAGCGCGCGTCGCGATTGTTGAGGCCGACGAGGATCTTGTCCTTGATCGCCTTGGAGGTGCCGACGACCTGCACGCGCGTCTTCTCGAACGGTGTCAGCAGCGTTTCCTTTCCGCTCGCGACATCGACGCCGTACAGCAGGAAATTCTCGTCGCCGCCCTTGTCCTGCACATACATCACCATGCGCGAGTCGCCGGACCAGTAATGCTGGCCGATCGGGCGCTGCTTCTCGGCAGTGTAGGGCCTGGCCTTCGACACATCGTTCGCCGGCGCGATCCAGATGTTCATCACGCCGTCGCGCGGGGCGAGCCATGACAGGTATTTGCCGTCGGGGCTGACGCGGAGTTGCGCGCGGCTGGGATTGCCGAACAGCTTGGCGCGCTCGATGAGCGGCGCGGCGGGTGCGGCGGAAAGGGGCGGTGCGGTAAAGCTTGTGGCTGCCATGAGCAGAGCCGATAGAATCATTTTCTTCATCATGTGCCCTCATTCCTCCCGTTTCGTCGACGCTATTGCGCGCCCTGTCGCACGGCGGCGAGGGTACCGGCCATCGACGTCAGCGGAAAGTCAGATCACCGGCGTCTTGTAATGATGCCAGGTGAAGACCGCAGCGGCGCCACGATGCGGGCGCCACGCCTCGGCGATCGCGCGGGTCGCCTTCTCGTCCGGGCGGGCATCGAGCCCCATGATCCGGCCGGTCTCGATCTGCACGGCGAGGTCGCCCGCCGGCCAGATGTCCGTCCGCCCCTCGGCGAACAGCAGATAGACTTCCGCCGACCAGCGGCCGATGCCCTTGATCGCGACGAGCTGCGCGATCGCCGCCTCGTCGTCCTCGGGCAGGGCGTGAAAATCGAGCGCGCCGCTCACGACCGCTGCCGCCAGGCTGCGCGCATAGCCGGCCTTCTGGCGGGACAGGCTGCCGGCGCGCAGCATCTCGTCGGTCGCGCGGACGATGTTCGCAGGGTCCTCGACACCGCCGATCTCCGCGTCGAGCCGGGACCACATCGCGGCAGCCGCCTTGTAGCTCACCTGCTGCCCGACGATGGTGCGCAGCAAGGTGGCGTAGCCGCGCGGATTGATCCGCGGTTCGGGGTAGCCGACGCGGGCGAGCGCGGCCGCGATGCGCGGCTCGATCGCAGCCAGATGGTCGAGCGAGGCTTTCAGTTGCGCGCTGGACAAACCCATATCGCCCGTCCGATTCTCACCCTTGTCAAAGCCGGTGGCGCTTGATTTGAGGGGATTCAGCCCACATAGCGCGCCTTTGAGATGCGCATAGCAGAACGGAAGGGGAACGCAATGCCGAAGCTGATCGTGGTCACGCGTGAAGGAACCGAGCAGGCCGTGGAGGGTGAAGCCGGCCTCAGCGTGATGGAGGTGATCCGCGATCATGGCTTCGACGAGCTGCTGGCGCTGTGCGGCGGCTGCTGTTCCTGCGCCACCTGCCATATCCATGTCGATCCCGCCTTCGCCGACAAGCTGCCGCCGATGAGCGAGGACGAGAACGACCTGCTCGACAGCTCCGACCATCGCACCGACCAGTCGCGCCTGTCGTGCCAGATCCCGTTCGCCGAGGAACTGGACGGCCTGCGCGTGACCATCGCGCCGGAGGATTGATGTCTTTCGAAGCCCTCTCCCCTTGAGAGCGGGGAAAGGGCTTCGAGGCGCTGACGGGGCTCAACGCCCTTGGCGACGCTCTTTCCCGCGTCGCCGCACGCGCGCTGCGCTCAGCCAACCCATCCGGCATCGCGCTGGAATGCCCCGGCAACCCGAGCCAGGCCGGGGAGCGGCCGACCCGGCACCCTGAAGGGGTCTCCCGTTCGCGCGTCATCGCCCCGTCGCGCATGCAAACTTCGCCGTGACAAACCAAAACTTGGATTGACGCTGCAATTCCCCACTGTCTAACTAGGGAAAGTGAAACAGGGCGCCTTGGCCGGGCGCTCCGTCCTTGAAGGATGATGACGGCCCGCGGCTTTTGACGGGATGCAGCTTGCTCCGCGTGATCAACGGCTAAAGCGCGATGCAGGGCTGCGTGACGCCCGGCTTCGTGATCCCCCGATGATAGAAGGGATGGAACCGAATGCAGTGTCGCGATCTCAACAGGCTCGACAGAGCCGAATGATGCCTGCCGCCTGAGGGCGGTACGGGCGGACTGGCGACCGGCGCGAACCGGGCGCTCCAAGACATAAAGATCAATCGCGTTCGCGCGAGCGGGAAGCTCGTGCGTCGGCCGGATGCGCCCGCGTGCGTCCGGTGGCGGGGAAGCATGTTCAAAACAATGAAACCATTTGTCTCAGCCTTTGCAATGGGCGGTGCGCTCGCGGCCATTCTCGCGTCGCCCGCCTATGCTGCCGGTCCGGCGGTCTCCGAAGAGGAGGTCGCGCTCGCGCCGGCGCCCAACGCGGACAGTGAAATCGTCGTCACGGCGCGCCGCCGCGACGAGGATGCGCAGGATGTACCGATCGCGCTCAGCGTGGTCGGCGCGCAGCAACTCGAAGCTACCGGCAATTTCTCGCTCGGCCAGATCCAGCAACTCGTGCCCAGCCTGCAGGTGTTCAGCTTCAATCCGCGCAACACCAATGTGAATATCCGCGGGCTCGGTTCCAATGTCGCGCTGACAAATGACGGGCTGGAGAACGGTGTCGGTATCTATATAGACAATGTCTATTACGGCCGCGTCGGCCAATCGCAGTTCGATCTTGTCGATCTGCAGCAGATCGAGGTGCTACGTGGTCCCCAGGGTACGTTGTTCGGCAAGAACACGACTGCGGGTGCGATCAATATCACCACCCGCGCGCCGAGCTTCGAGCCCGAATTCTCGGGCGAGGCGAGCCTCGGCGACTATGGCTATCACCAGCTTCGCGGTTCGCTGTCCGCACCGCTGATCGGCGACAGCGTCGCCTTCCGCCTGTCGATCGCCGACACGCACCGCGACGGCTTCCTCACCAACCTCCATGACGACAGCGCGGCGCAGGACTATGATAATTTCACTGCGCGGGGGCAGTTGCTGGTCAAGCCCTCCGCAGATGTCGCGATCAAGCTGATCGCGGACTTCTCGCGCCAGCGGCAGCATCATGTGCTGAACGTGCTGGCCGATTATTTCGGCACATATGACAATGGCGCCGCTATCCCCAACAACTTCGTCGATCGCGTAACGCGCGCCGGCTACACGCCGCTGCCGATCCGCCCGTTCGACCGGCGCGGCGATTCCGACGGCCATTATCAGGCAAACATGAAGAGCTATGGCTTCTCCGGCCAGCTCGACTGGGATCTGGGCGGTGCCGCGCTGACATCGGTCTCCGCCTATCGCTGGTGGGATTGGGCTCCGGCCAATGACGGCGATTCCACAGGTCTTCCGGTCATCACCAAGGCGCAGCAGGCCAATCGCCAGCGCCAGTTCAGCCAGGAGGTGCGGCTTGCCTCCACCGGCGGGCGGACGATCGATTATGTCGTCGGAGCCTATTATTTCTGGCAGATCGTCAGGGGCTTTGGCGCGACCGCTTATGGTTCGGCGGCGGCCAACTGGAACCTGCCCGCGGTGCCGGCGGTGGTCGGCGACGCGGCGCTGAACGGGTTCGAGGCGCAATCCACATCCACGCCGGAGACGCGCAGCTATGCGCTGTTCGGGCAGGGCACCTGGAACCTCAGCGAGGCGCTGAAGCTCACCGCCGGCCTGCGCTACACGCATGAGAAGAAGCAGGGTGAATATCATCAATGGCATGCCGCGGGCCCCGATCTCACGGGGCTGCCGGCAGCGGTCGCCACCGCGGCGGCGGCGATCCGCAACCAGTTCAATCCCGTCACCGATTATGGCACCAGCTTCACCGACGACAGCCTCTCATGGCTTGCCAACCTCTCTTATGCGGTGGCGCCGGATGCGCTGGTCTATGCGACCTGGTCCCGCGGCAATAAATCGGGCGGGCTCAACCTCACCGCGCTGCCGGCCGGCGTCGATCCCGAAGTGCGGCCCGAGAAGGTGGATGCCTATGAGGTCGGCCTCAAAAGCCAGTTCCTCAACCGGCAGGTAACGTTCAACCTCGCAGGCTTCTGGTCGGAAATCAGCGACTACCAGACCGCGATCACCGAGCAGGTCGCGAACACGGTCAACTTCCGCCAGTACATCGCCAACATCCCCAAGGTCCGCTCACGCGGGCTCGAGGCCGATCTCATCTATGCGCCGACCCGGCTGCTAAGCGTCTCGGCATCGGCGGCCTATACCGACGCGACCTATCGCGATTATCGCAACGCCCCGGAGGCGCCGGAAAATCTGAACCGCGGCGGCATCCAGGATCTGAGCGGTGCGCGCCTGCCCGGTGTGCCGAAATTCACCTACAGCCTCGGCGCCGATGCCGCGCAGCCGATCGGGCACGCTGCGGGCAGCGATCTCGAACTTTATGGTCACGCCGATTTTTCGCATCGCTCGACCTTCAACACCTCCTCGAGCAATTCCCGCTACGCCGACGTTCCCGGCTATGGCGTGCTCAACACGCGCATCGGCATCCGTGCCGACGGCGCACGGTGGGATCTCTCGGTCTGGGCCAGGAACCTGACCGACGAAGATTATTTCCAGACGCTCAGCCCCGGCAACACCGGCCTCGTCACCGCGCTGATCGGTGAGCCGCGGACCTGGGGCGCCACCTTCCGTACCAAGTTGTGAGGCCGGTCATGGCGACGCTGCTGCATGATCATCGAACGGGGGAAAGGGCAGATGCCGCGCTTCGCCCCGCACGCACCGGCGCAAGCGGCTGGCGGCTCGCCGCCTTCTCCTCGCTCGCCATCCCGATCTACGCCGCGCAGATGCCGCTGGGCGTCTATCTGCCGTCGATCTACGCGCAGTATTATGGGCTGCCGCTGGCGACGATCGGCCTGATCTTCCTGTTCGAGCGGCTATGGGGTGCGGCGGCGGACCCGCTGATCGGCATCGTCAGCGATCGGACGCGCAGCCGATTCGGGCGGCGGAAGAGCTGGATCGTTGCCGGCGCGGTGCTCTACGGCCTTGCCGCGATCCCGTTGTTCTTCCCGCCCGCCGGCGTCACGCCCGTCCACCTGGCGGCGACCTTGTTCGTCTTCTATCTGGGCTGGTCGATGATGCAGATCCCCTATCTCGCCTGGGCCGGCGAGATTTCGGGGCATTATCATGAACGCACCCGCGTCGCGACCTTCGCCACGGTTGCCGGATCCTCCGCGCTGCTGCTCGTGCTGGTGCTGCCGACCTTGGTCGATCAGTTCCGCCCGCAGGATGCGCCGCTCAAGCTTGCGGTGTTCGGCGGTGTCGTGCTCGCCAGCCTGGTCATCACCTTGCCGCTGACGCTCAACGCCTTCGCCGAGGCACCGGCGCCGGCCGCACCGCGCGAACGCGTGGCCCTCGGCCGTACGCTCGTGCTGGTCGCGGGGGACCGGCTGCTGCTGCGCGTAATCGGTTCGGACTTCGCGGTCACCTTCGGCCAACTTGTCCGCAGCACGCTGATCGTGTTCTTCGTCAGCGTCTATATGGGGCGCCCCGAATGGGCGAGCGGCCTGTTCCTGCTGCAATTCGTGTTCGGCATCGCCGCAGGGCCGATCTGGATGCGGATCGGCATGACGCTGGGCAAGCATCGTGCCGCGGTGGCGGGTGAACTGGTGCAGGTCGTGATCAATCTCGGGCTGCTGCTCGTCACGCCGGCGCGGTTCGAACTGCTGCTCGCGCTCACCGTCGCGCAGGGGCTGGCGCAAGGATCGGGCAATCTGATGCTGCGCTCGATCGTCGCCGACGTGGCCGACAAGCATCGCCTCGATACCGGTACCGATCGGACCGCCCTGTTCTTCTCGGTGTTCAGCCTCACCAGCAAAGCGGCGATGGCCGCCGCGATCGGCGTCGCCTTGCCGCTCATCGCCTGGCTCGGCTTCGACCCGCAGGGAAGCAACACGCCCGCCGCGCTGACCGGCCTGCTCTTCGTCTTCGCGCTCGGGCCTGCGCTCGCCCATGCGCTGTCCGCCTGGTTGATCCACGGCTTCCCGCTCGACGAGGCGGCTCATGCCGAGGTCCGCCGCGCGCTTGCCCGGCGGGGCGTCTGACCCGCCGGGCCGCCGCCCTTTTTCCTCTCTCCTCCCATCACAGCCAAGGAGCCTGCCATGACCGTTCTGACTCATGAATTCGTTAACGCCCGCGAGGCTGAAAGCCCGCTCGACATCGTGCCCGTCGCTGGGCGCATCGGCGCCGAGATCCGCGGCGTCGCGCTGTCGGGGGACCTCGACGACCTGACGCTCGCCGCGATCCGCGCCGCGCTCGTCCGCCACAAGGTGATCTTCTTCGGCAACCAGACCGCGCTCGACGATGCCAGGCAGGAGGCCTTTGCCGAACGCTTCGGCAAGCCGATCGCGCATCCCACAGTGCCGGTCGTGCCGGGCAGCAAATATCTGCTCGAGCTCGATTCGAAGGAGGGTTATGCCGCGTCGAGCTGGCATACCGACGTCACTTTCGTCGATGCCTATCCGGAAGCCTCGATCCTGCGCGCGATCAACATTCCGGAGGCGGGCGGCGACACGCTGTGGGCCAACGGCGTCACCGCCTATCAGGAATTGCCCGAAAGCCTGAAGACGTTGGTCGACGGGCTGTGGGCGGTCCACACCAATCTCTACGATTATGCCGGCACGTTCGGCGCGGATCGCAAGCAGATCGAACAGCATCAGCGCGTGTTCGCGTCGACCGTTTACGAAACCGAACATCCGGTGGTGCGGGTTCATCCCGAAAGCGGGGAGCGGGCGCTGCTCGTCGGCCATTTCGTCAAGAGTTTCGTCGGGCTCAACGCCGCCGATTCGCAGCGGCTGTTCGGCATCCTTCAGGATCATATCACCAAGCCCGAGAATACCGTGCGCTGGCGCTGGCAACCGGGCGACGTCGCGATCTGGGACAATCGTGCCACCCAGCACCGCGCGATCGCCGATTTCGGGTTGCAGCGCCGCACGCTGCGCCGCGCCACCGTCGCGGGCGAGGTGCCGATCGCGATCGACGGCAGCCGCAGCCGGGTGATCAAACCGGAGCCGGCCGACCTGCTTGCAGCAGCTGAGTAAGCAACGGTCGTCTCCGCAGGGCCGCATCCGAGTCACGCCGGATGCGGCCCATCCCTCCTGCCGAAGGATTCCCGATGCGCTCTGCCCTTATCGTTGCGCTGCTGCTGGTGGCCGGCGCGACGCCGGCCGCCGCCGAAGACAAGCCGCGGCCCAATTTCCTCATCATCGTCGCCGACGATCTCGGCTATTCGGATATCGGCGCGTTCGGCGGTGAGATCGACACGCCCAACCTCGACGCGCTGGCCACCGAAGGCGTGCGCTTCATAGGCTTCCACACCGCGCCGACCTGCTCGCCGACGCGATCGATGCTGCTGTCGGGCACCGACAATCACCGCGCCGGGCTCGGCACGATGGCGGAACTGATTGCGCCCAACCAGAAAGGCAAGCCGGGCCACGAAGGCTATTTGCGGCCGGATACGGCGACCTTGGCCGAACTTCTCGGCGCCGGCGGCTACCGCACCTTGTTCTCGGGCAAGTGGCATCTCGGCGTCGCGCCCGGCCAGGATCCGCATGACCGCGGCTTCCAGCGCAGCTTCGCGCTGCTGCAGGGCGGCCATAATCATTTCGGCGTCGGCGCCTCGAACGATCCGCTGAAGGGCGCGACCTATACCGAACAGGGCAGGCGCCTTTCGCAAGTGCCGCAGGATTTCTACTCGTCGGATTATTTCACGACCCGCCTGATCGACTTTCTGGGTGAGGCGAAGGCCGCGCCGGGCGGTGCCAAACCCTTCTTCGCCTATCTCGCCTTCACCGCGCCGCACTGGCCGCTGCAGGCGCCAAGGGAGGATATCGCAAGGTATAAGGGCCGCTATGATGAGGGCTTCGAGGCGCTGCGCGGGCGCCGGCTGAAGCGGCAGGCCGAACTGGGCCTCTATGATCCCGCCCGGCCGGCGCATGCGCCGGTGCTGAAACATGGCGGCTGGAACCAGCTCAGCCGCGAGCAGCGCCGCACCGCCGCGCGCGACATGGAGATCTACGCGGCGATGGTCGATCGGCTCGACAAGAATGTCGGCCGCGTCATCGCCGAACTCAAGCGCAGCGGCGACTATGAGAATACGGTGATTCTGTTCCTGGCCGACAATGGCGCGGAAGGGCTCGATATCGCGACCAGCGAGATGGTGGGCATCAACAAGCTGGATGACGGGGCGGACAACAGCTTCGACAATCGCGGCGCCGCCACCTCCTATCTCGGCTACGGCCCCGGCTGGGCGCAGGCGGCGACCGCCCCGTCCTGGCTCTACAAGGCCTACGCAACCGAGGGCGGCACACGCGCGGTTTCCTTCCTCACCCATGCCGGGGGCACGCCGGGCAGCGTCGATCGCAGCTTTCTGTCGGTGGCGGATGTGCTGCCGACCTTCCTCGAACTCGCCGGCGTCCCCGATCCCGCCGGCCGCTTTCAGGGCCGCGCGGTGCAGCCGATCCGCGGCAAGAGTTGGGTCGCGCATCTCCGCGGAAAGGCGCCGGCGGTCTACGGCGCGGACGATGCCTATGGCGTCGAGCTGTTCGGATCGCGCGCGATCCGACAGGGCGACTGGAAGATCACCGATGTCGGCGATGGCATGTGGAAGCTGTTCAACATCGCTGAGGATCCGGGCGAGACGCGTGACCTGAGCGAGGAAGAGCCCGAGCGGCTGGCGCAGTTGAAGGCCGCCTGGGATGCCTATGCGAAGGATGTCGGCGTCATCCCGCCGCAGCCCTCGGTCTACAGGCCATGATCCGGCGTGCCGCCGCACTCACCGCGGTCCTGCTGCTGGCGGGCGTGGCTGGCGATGACGGCTCCGCGGAGGGGGCTGGCGCCAGCGGTTGCCCGGCGTTGGCCGACGATGAGGTCTGGGTGGCGGGTGGACCGGCACAGTTCGGGAGCGACCGCAGCTACCAGGAAGAGGCGCCGCGCTATGCCGCAACGGTCAAAGGTTTCTGGATCGACCGGCATGAGGTGACCAACCGGCAATATGCCGCATTCGTCGCCGCGACCGGCCATGTCACCCAGGCCGAGCGTGAAGGCGGATCGATCGTCTTCGCGCCGCCCGGCCCCGGCATGCTTCCCGTCGCGCCCAGCCAGTGGTGGCGCTATGTGAAAGGCGCGGACTGGCGCCATCCGGAAGGGCCGACGAGCGACCTTGCCGGGCGCGACACGCTGCCGGTGGTCCACATCGCCTTCGCCGATGCGCGTGCCTATGCCGATTGGGCGGGCAGGGCGCTGCCGAGCGAGGAGCAGTTCGAGTTCGCCGCGCGCGCCGGTGGCGCGGAAAGCCTCGAACAGCCTGCACCGCGCAAGGCGAACACCTGGCAGGGGCGCTTCCCGGTGGAGAATGACGCCGCGGACGGGCATCGCGGGCTGGCCCCGGTCGGCTGCTACGATACCAATGCGCTGGGCCTCAACGACATGATCGGCAACGCCTGGGAATGGACGCAGAGCTGGTATCTGCCGGGCCACGGCCCCACCGCCGAGGCGGGCGAGCCGAACCGCAGCTTCGATCCCGCGCAACCCGGGGTCCGCGCACGGGTGATCAAAGGTGGATCTTTCCTCTGCGCGCCGAATTATTGCGCGCGTTACCGCCCGGAGGCGCGGCACGCGCAAGCCGAACTGGCCGGTGCGTCACATCTCGGCTTCCGCACCGTGGCGCGGCCGGTGCGGTAGCGGCGCGTGCGGTCGGTTCAGCGCCGAACCTCCAGTAGCGCCTCCGGCACCGCCGCGCTCGACGGGCCGACCTTCCACACGATTCGCCGCCCCTTGGCATCCGGCGCCCAGCCATCCTCATTGTTGTTCGCTAGCACCTCGGCGCCGGTGACGATGGTGAAGAGGCCGTCGGGCGCGGGCCCGCCCTCTTCCGCCTTGCTGGCCATGCCGATCATCGCGCTCGTCATCGGCCCGCTGGAATTCATGCCGCCGAACCCGCCGAAGCCGGGGGCGCGCACGCGGATGCGGCCATCGGCCTGGCGCTGCGCGACGACGAAGGGGACGACGCCGGCGGCGCCGGGGAACACCGGCCACACGAAATCCCGGTCGAGCGTGCCCGAGATCGCATAGTCGACCGCGAACACGCCATTGCCCTTGTAGCTGACGTCCTTCCAGCCATTCTGGCCCTTCAGCCGCGCGGCGAAGGCGGCGACCGCCTTCTCGTCGGACGGATCGAAGCCGAGCGTCTGACGCAGCGCCTCGAACTCGCGGGTGTCCTCGGACCTCTCGTTTGCCTGACGGCTTTCGGCCTGCGCCTTCAGACGCGCCTGTTCTTCCGCGCTGCAGGTCGGTTTGGGCTTGCCGCTTTCCTCGAAACATTCGCCGATCTCGTTGAGCAATTCCTTGTCGCCCTGCGCGGGGAAATCGCGCATCGGATCGCGATAGCCGACGATCACGATCTCGCCCTTGTAGGCGAAGTCGAAGCGGCCATCCCGCGCAACGTCGAGGTCGGCCGCGAACTTGCCCGGCGAGAAGAAGCAGGCGGCAAGCAGCAACGGGGCGAGCAGCACGGCGGCGACGCGCGCCATTCCGGCAAGCGCGGCGCCTGGCCTCATCGATTCCATCCCTTTCGCCATCACTTCAGCCGCAGCACGGCTTGCGGCGTCACCTTGCTGTCCGGCTTCACCGTCCAGCGCATCATCTTGCCGCGCGCGCCGGCAGGCACCGCCGCGGTGGCGCTGGTCGACACGACCGGCGCGGCGGTGGTCAAGGTGAACACCCCGTCGGTGGGCACCTTCGGCAGGTCATTATCCTTGCCGCGCGGGCCCATCGCGGTCAGCGCCGGGCTGATGCCGGGGCCCTGGGGGCCGCCGAAGCCGGGGGCGGAGACCGTTACCGTGCCATCGGCGGCGCGCGCCGCGATCAGCATCGGGAAGGCGGAGGCGCCGGTCTGCGGATAGACCGGCCAGACGAAGTCGCGGTCGAGCGTGCCGGAGATGACATAGTCGACCTCGAACACGCCCTTGCCCTTGTAGGTGACGGCCTTCCAGCCATCGAGCTTGCGCAGGCGGGCCGCGAACTGCTCGTAGCTCGCCTCGTCGCCGGGATTGATGCCCAGCAGTTCGGCCATCATCGGTGCCTGGCTGCTCATGCTGCGCCTGCGCTGCGCGGCGGTCTCGGCCTGCTTCTCGCTGCGTTCCTCGGGCGTGCAGGGGCGTTCCTTCCAGCTGTCCTCCTCGGCACCTTCCTTGTCGCGGTCGATCGTCTCGCCGGGTCTGGGGCCGTTGCACACCGGCTCCGCGACCGGTTCCCACGCCTCATGGCCGGCGAAGATGATCTCGCCCTTGTAGCGGAAGTCGAACGCGCCATCGGCGCCGACAGTCATGTCGGAGGCGAACTTGCCCGGCAGGAACAGGCAGCCGGTGAGCAGGATCGGCAGCGCCAGCGCGACCAGGGCGGCGACCGCACGGCGCGTCGCGCTCATCGTGTCGCCACCGCGTAGAGCGCGATCGCCGCGGCGTTGGAGATGTTGAGGCTCTCCACCTTCGGGCTGATCGGCAGCTTGGCGAGTTCGTCGCAATGCGCCTCGGTGTTCTGGCGCATGCCTTCGCCCTCGGCGCCCAGCACCAGCGCGATCCGCGCCTCGCCCATCGCCTCGGCCAATGTCTGCTGCGCGGTCCCGGTAAGGCCGATGCGCCAGAAGCTCGCCTCCGCGATCTCGTCGAGCGCGCGGGCGAGGTTCACCACCCGCACCCACGGCACGACTTCGAGCGCGCCGGAGGCGGAACGGGCGAGCGCGCCCGATTCGGGCGGCGCATGGCGATCCTGGGTGACGATGCCGAGCGCATCGAACGCCGCCGCCGAGCGCAGCACCGCGCCGACATTGTGCGGATCGGTCACCTGATCGAGGATGATCAGCGGCCGCTGGTCGTTGGCGCCCGATTCGAGCAGGTCGCCCAGCCAGACATCCTCCAGCGGATCGACCTCCAGCACGAGGCCCTGGTGCGGGGCGTCCGCGGGCACCAGCCGGCCGAGATCGGCGACGTCGGCATAGACCACCGGCAGCACCGGCGGCAGGTCGAGCGGCGCCAGCGCCTCGCGCGTGCCCCACAATTTGCGCGGCGTCCGCGCGGGGTTGGCAAGGGCGGCAAACACGGCATGGCGCCCCCAGAAACGGGGACGATTGCCTTGCGGCTGTGATGGTCGATGGCCTCTACGCATGGTTCGGCTTCATAAGCGGCCCTGCGCCGCGCGCAATGGCAGGTTGAACCGGTGCGGCGGCAATGCAATCGCGGGCAAGCCGTTTTGGGCGGTTGACAGCGCGGCGACCTTTCGCCATTTGCGCCGCTTCCCGATCGGCGGGCCCATGGACAGGTGGCCGAGTGGTTAATGGCAGCAGACTGTAAATCTGCCCGCGAGAGCGTACGCTGGTTCGAATCCAGCCCTGTCCACCATCCTTCGGCATTATGCCCCTGCCCGCGCTCCCCGGGGGTTGTCGTCACCCGCAGAAACGCCATGTTGTGCGCAGCATCGCTGCAGCGCAGGAGGAAGCCGATGGCTAACGGACCGACACCCACGCCCGCACCGCTGCCCGAGCGCGAGCCCCTCGACGATGATTGGATGGGGCCGGACGAGGAAGGGGACGTGATCCCGCCGACCGGTCGGCCGGACGACGACACATCGGCCTGGGTTCATGTCGGCGCCAAGCCGGGCGAGGCTCGGCAGGACTGATCGGCGGCTCCCGCGCCCGCTGGTCTGGTTTCGGGTTTGGTTTCGCGCGGGAGCCGGCGACGGTCAGGCGGCGACGGTCAGGCGGCGACGAGGTTTACGGCGTGCGGCTTCGCCGCCGGCAGGCCGTCCGCCTTGGCCTGCGCAAGCAGTTCCTGCTTGCGGGCCATCATCGTGTCGCGCAGTGCGACCAGATCGACATCCGTCTTCCGGCACTGGGCGAACATGCCTTCGGCGGGCATTTCCTCTTCATGCACGTGGTGCTTGATCTCTTCGGACAGCACCGAGACCTTCGCATCGTAGAAGTCCGCCGACGGTTCCGAATTTTCGAGATCGTTGATCAGGACCTTGGCGCCGTCATGCTCGACATAGGCTTCGTCGAGCGTGTCGTCTTCGATCTTGCCGCGAAATGCCGGGTAGAAGATTTCTTCCTCGATCATCGTGTGGATCTTCAGCTCGGTGCAGATCTCGCTGACCAGCTTCTGCTTCGTCGAATCCGTGCGCGCTTTTTCGAACGACTCGAACAATGCCTCGACCTTGCGGTGATCCGCCTTGAGCAAGGCGATCGCATCGGTGAATTCAGCTTTGTCGGCCATGGATACCCTCCTGTCGGTCATGGCGGTTGATGCGAGGGAAAACGGTTGAGCCGCGCCGAATATCCCGACGAACGGACGGGAACATCGCCCATGCCGGTGCGTCGATCCTTCGCAACGTCAACGGATCGTCATCAAGGAGGGCGGCCATGAGCAAGGCGCGCAACATATCGACCGAACATCGGGAAAAGGGCAGTGCCCGCAGCCCCAGTGACACGCTCGACCGGCCCGCGAAGGACGATAAGCCGGCCGGCGCGTGGCAGCCCGGCCGCGACGAGGGGCGGATCGAGCCTGCGGATCAGGATGAAGGAGGCGAAGGATGAGCGACGGTCGCCGGCAGGATGCCGACCAGCCCGAAGCGGAGCGTCGCGTCGACGGCGGCGGTCGCAAGAATCCGCTGCCGCAAAGCGAGGCGCGCCGCGGCAACGCGCAACCCAAGGGCGCGGCCGCGCCCGAACGGACGCCGATGGCACGAACCCTGACCGCCGGTGGCGGTCGCGAGATCACCATCGAGGAGGAGTCCGGTGCCGCCGCGGCGGAGATCATGATCGGGGAGCGCCGCCGCGCCGCGCAAGCGGACGACGCCGGTCGCCGGCCCGTCTCTGCAGGCCGCGCATCCGCCCGCGCCATTCTTGCCGGGGCGCTGGTGGCAGGCGTTTCCGCCTTCCTCCTCGGCCTGCGCTGGCGCGGCACGACGCGCAGGATGCCCAGGCCGCAGGCCGGGCAGCGCCTGACGATCATCCGGCGGACGCGGTTCATCGTGCAGCCCGCGCGTTCACGGGTCTGAAAGCGATCCCGCGGAGGAGTACTGCAAGGAGGCGGCAGCTGCCGGGAGCCGTTCGCGGCATCGGGCGTTTCCGGGTCGAACTGAGGAGGGAAGAATGGCCAAATCTTGATGCAATTCTCGCTGACACACGATGGCAGCGACTATCTGCTCAGCATCGAAGACGAAGACGGAGAGACCAGCGAGTTCACCGTCAGCTTCGAGCAGCTCGACCTGATCAGCGAGGCGATCGAGCAACTGCTCGACGCGGACGAGGATGACGCTCTCTCCGCCGACGACGACGATGAGAAGGATTGATCGGGGGCGCTTCCCGATCTCGACGCGGCAGCAGCGCCGCCGCTTATGAAAAGGGCCAGCCTTTCGGGCCGGCCCTTTTTCGGCGCCGTCGCGATGGCCGCGACACCACGGGCTTCAGCCCCAGAGCGCGGCGCGATAACGCTCGAAGCAGCGCGCGCCGCAGGTAAGGCGCATCAGCGCGCCTTCGGCAATCGCCGTCGCGCGGGCGGGATCTTCCGCGACCAGCGGCTTCAACGCCTCCTCGTTCCACGCCTCGCTGTGCTTGATGTCGAGCACGGCGTGGAGATCGAAATAGCGGCGCTCGCGATCGCTCAACCCGATGCGGCGCAGGCCCTTCGCGACCATCGCCGAACGGCCCGGGGCGGTCAGCTCGATCACGCCGAGCGCGCCGACCGAATGCCAGGCGTAGCGGCGGTTGACGGCCATCGCCGTCATCGCATTGGCGAGCGCCAGGCTTTCCCAGACCGTGGTCTCGATCGTCGGCTGCACGTCCAGCGTTTCGACCAGCGCGTCGAGCATCGGGCCGTGCATGCCGCGGACCTGGCCGCGGCCCATCTCGTCCCAATAATTGCGCGCCAGTTCGAGCTTGGCCGGCACCGGCAGCTTGATCTGCGTATAGGCGACGAGATCGTCGAATCCGGCCTCGCCGGCCGCTTCCTGCTCGAAGAACCAGCGCAGCTGGTCACGGTCGGCCTCCGCGGCGAGCCACGGAAACAGCGGATCGCCCTGGCCGGGCCCGCGCTGCTTGAGGTCTTCGAACCAGTCGATGAAGCCGTCGACGTCGGTGGGGGCGCCGGCAGCCTCCTCGGCCACCTCGGCGCGCAATTCCTCGATGAAGCCACCTTCAAGGCGCATCATCCGCACGTCCCGCTCAAGCGTGTGGCGCCACTCCTCGGTCGGAAATTGCGGTTCCAGCCGCTCGCGGTTCCAGTGCGCCAATCCGCGCTGGAAGCTGTCGGTCAGAAATTGGGATCGTCGTTCGACGGTGTCGGATTCCCGAAAGCGCGTTGCCACGGATTGTTCCTCGCTGTTTCGATTCGAAAGGCGATCGATCGGCTGATCGATCTCATGGCCTAATTACGGTACAGACGGCCAAACGTTCCGCGAACTAACAATGATCAATCCCATGATCAGCTCAAAGTCCGGCGTGCGCCGCGGACCATTTCCTCGATCCACCGGATCAAGACATTATTATACGCCTTGCGGCAGCTTTCATCGCGCAACGCGTGATCGGCGCCGTGCATCACGCGATAGCTCAGCGATCGGGCGTGGCGGAACGCCGCGATGAAGGACGCGATGGCCGGGTGGGGGACATGCTCGTCGAACTCGGATTCGACGATCAGCACATCGCCCTCGAACGCGTCGCAGGCGCGCAGCGCGCGATTGACCTCGGGCGGATGGAAGCGGCTGCGAAAATCGAAGATCGCCTTCTTGTCGAGCAGCGCCTTCGGCACGTCCCAGTTGCTGTCGGGGTAGAGCGCCGGCACGCGCAGCGCCAGCCAGTGCACCGGGCGCAGCTCCGTCAGCAGGGTCGCCAGATAGCCGCCATAGCTGGTGCCGACCACGGCGATCGCCGACGGATCGACCATCTCCTGGGAAGCGAGGAAATCATAGGCGGCGAGCACGTCGGCGAGGCCGTCGTCGCGGGTCACAAGCTGGCGCTGGCCGTCGGTGCGGGCGTGGCCGCGCAGGTCGAAGGTGAAGCACAGGCAGCCGAGCTCGGCGATCTCTTCGGCGCGCGCCAGATCCTGCTCCTGGCTGCCGCCCCAGCCATGGACGAACAGCACGCCCGGTATCAGCTTTTCCGGGCCGAGCAGCGTGCCTTCGATCGGCTGATCGTCTACCTTGATGCTCAGTCGGCCGTCATGCTTCACGACTGACCTCGGCATATTTGGTCAACGGGCCCGCCACCGGATCGACGCCGTCATAATAGATCGTCGCACCGGCCGGTGCGGCACCGGCTCGTCCGTAGATCTCCATGGTCGAACTGCGCACATGGCCGAGCTTCGAATCGCGCGCGAACGCCTCGATCGCGGCGAGTTCGGCGCCGGTCGCGCCGCCGACGCGCCAGCTTTGTTCCAGCACGCCGATCCGGCGCGTGCCGTCCGCGGCGTCGCCGGCGATGATGTCATAGTTGCGGCGCGAGGCGCACAACCCCGGATAGGCGGCAAACACGGCACGATCATAGGCGATGGCATGGCGAACCGCCTGCGCGACTTCGGCCGCCAGCGGCAGGGCCGCAAGCTCGTCCCAGCCGCCGCGCACGACTTCCAGATCGGAGCCGCCATAAACGGTGTCGCCTGCGTTGCTGCGGGTCAGCCGCTGCGTGCCCCAATAGGCGATGGCGTGCGCGCCGATCCGGGTCGTGCCGACGCTGTAGGTGGTGACGTCGGCCAGATTTTCCTCCAGCACGATGCCGCCCGCTTCGATCGCCTCGGACGATTCCGCCGCCAGCGCGCGCTCCAGCGCCTGGCGATCCTCGACGACGGTCTGGCCCAGCCCGGCGGTCGCGGCGACTGCCTTCAGACGCAACGGGCCCAGCGCGAGCAATGTCTCGCCCGCGCGCCGGACATCCGCGGTGCTGAACGCGGTGAAGCCGATCGGCACCACCGGTGCGAGCGCGCTGCCCAGTTCATGTGCCCAGCCTTCCGGCGCAGCGGCATCGGGCGCGATCAGCGGATGGGTGATCGCCTTGGTCGCGACGAAGCGGTGCGGCACGACGCCACCGAGCAAGCGATCCTCGCCGGCCACGCCCAGCAGGGCTGCCTCGTCGGCGATCAGCGTATCGAACGGCACGACATAGGCGTTCGTGCTTGCGACGATCGCCTCGCCGCCGAAAGGCAGATCCAGCAGCGCAGCGACATGGCGCGCGACGACGCGGCGGCTTACCCGGTCATGCGCGTTGGCGTGGGTCGCCGATCCGCGCCAGGTCATCACCGTCACGGGCGGGGCGAGCGCGGTCATCAGCGGCGCGCCGGACAGGCCGGGCAGCAGCGTGGCGCCACCCCAGCCGCAGGATGGCGCGTTCACTGCTTCTTCAGCGCGGATGGCTTGTGCGCCGCGCGGTCACCATTTTCGGTCTCGACGATATATTGCGGATCGTCCTTGCGGGCGGCGACCGTGTGACCCTTGATGTGGGTGCGGCTGGTCTGCTTCTTCACCACGGTGCCCTCCCTTGCTGTGGGGTTCAGACAGGGAATGCGCGGGCAGACCAAATGTTGCGGCGCGTTGCGGCCAACGCCCCGTCTCAGTAGCTGAGTTTCGGATACCAGTCGGTTCCGCGCCCGCCGGGGGTCAGATCCAGGATCGACCAGAGCGCGGCGATGTCGGGCGCATCGCGCGGATCCTGGCCGGGATCGGCGGCTTCGCCGGTCATCTCGCTCGCCCAGAACAGGCGCACCTGATCGCCGTCGCGACGGAACACGGTAAGTGCTGGATATTCGCCGCCCTCGGCCGGCAGCAGCCCCAGATCATCCGCATAATCGTCGCCCACGGTCTGGACGAAATCGAGGTCGCGCCAGCCGCGCTCGGCGGCGAAGGCGAGCTGCCGCTCGACCGGGCTGCGCCCGAAGATCTTGAGCGCGACGCGCTGCTTGATGTCGGCGGCATTGCCGTTCACCGCGCCGAGCCAGTTGGTGCACATCGGGCAGGGCCGCTCGCGCTGCGGCCCATACATCCAGAAATAGGCGACGAGCGTGTCATGATCGCCGAACAGGTCGATCAGCCGCAGTTCCTCGCCATTGGCGTCGCGGAAGCGATAATCCTTTTCGATCACCGGCCCCGGCGGCAGCGCGCGCCGCTGCTCGGTCAGCCGGGTCATGTGCCGGCGAAACGCGATCTCCTCCGCCAGCAGCGCTTCGCGCGCGATCCGATAATCCTCGCTCTCGCCGGGAAAGGGCGTCTTCGCGATCCTGCGCGCCAGCTCTTGCGCGGGAACGAGCGTGTCGGTGGCCATGAATCCGGATCCTCTCGCTGATCGTTTCGTCAGTTAGAAAAGATAACGATCGATTCGGCAAGAGGTTGCGCGTCAGCGCACGAAGCGCCGCCGGATCGTGAGGCCGATCAGCACCAGCCCGCCGATGAAGCCGGACAAATAGCTTGCCAGATGCGCGCCCGCCGCGGCGGAAAAGGCGACATGCTTTTCGGGCGGGATCAGCGCGCCCCAGCCGCCGGGGACCGCCATGCTCCCGGCCGCGACCATCCATGCGCAGGCGATGCCGGCAACCAGCGCGGCGATCGCGCTGGTCGCCATCAGCAGCAGGACCGGGCGCTTCAACTGCGCGACCGTCAGCCGGTTGCGCGGCCCGAGCCGCGCGGCGGCGGCGAGCAGTACGCCCAGCGGCAGCCCCACCCACCAGGTGGCGATCACGCCCCAGCCGACCGCGAGCAGGAAGGGGGAGGTGGTGGGGAAGACCGGCGGGTGCGCGATGGTGAAATATTCCACGCAGAGATGCGCAGTCACCTGATCGTGGAGGATGCCATAGAGAATGGCGGCGGCGGTCGCGAACAGGATGATGCGGATGCTTTGCATCGGGGCATCATGCAGCGTCGGGGTGGAGGTGCCTAGGGGATGAGGGGGCATCCCGAGCAGCCGGACCTCTGGCGTTCGCGGCGCCCCGTATGTTGTCGCTGTCGCTTACCGGCAGGCGGCCGGGCCGTCAGGCCCGCGTCGGGCTCAGCTCTCGTCGCCCATGCGCAGCGCGGCGATGAAGGCCTCCTGCGGGATGCTCACGCTGCCATATTCGCGCATCCGCTTCTTGCCTTCCTTCTGCTTTTCCAGAAGCTTGCGTTTGCGGGTGGCGTCGCCGCCATAGCATTTCGCGGTCACGTCCTTGCGCAGCGCGGCGATCGTCTCGCGCGCGATCACCTTGCCGCCGATCGCCGCCTGGATCGGGATCTTGAACATGTGGCGGGGGATCAGGTCCTTCAGCCGCTCGCACATGCCGCGGCCACGCGTCTCGGCGGTCGAGCGGTGGACGATCATGCTCAGCGCATCGACCGGCTCGTTGTTGACGAGGATGCTCATCTTGACGAGATCACCGGGGCGGTGGCCGATCTGGTGATAGTCGAAGCTGGCATAGCCGCGGCTGATCGACTTCAGCCGATCGTAGAAGTCGAACACCACCTCGTTGAGCGGCAGTTCGTAGCTGAGCTGCGCGCGGCCGCCGACATAGGTCAGGTTCTTCTGGATGCCGCGGCGATCCTGGCAGAGCTTGAGGATGCTGCCGAGATATTCGTCAGGCACATAGATCGTCGCCTCGATCCACGGCTCCTCGATCTCCTCGATCTTGTTGGGATCGGGCATGTCCGCCGGGTTGTGCAGCGCCATCGTGCCGCCGCCATGCGTCAGCGTGATCTCATAGACCACGCTCGGCGCGGTGGTGATGAGGTCGAGGTCATATTCGCGGGTCAGCCGCTCCTGGATGATTTCCAGGTGGAGGAGCCCCAGGAAGCCGCAGCGGAAGCCGAAGCCCAAAGCCGCGCTGGTTTCCATCTCGAACGAGAAGCTGGCGTCGTTGAGGCGCAGCTTGCTGATCGATTCGCGCAGCTTTTCGAAGTCGTTGGCGTCGACCGGGAACAGGCCGCAGAACACCACCGGCTGGACTTCCTTGAAGCCCGGCAGCGCTTCGGCGGCGGGCCGCTTGGCGTCGGTGATGGTGTCGCCGACCGCGGTCTGCGACACTTCCTTGATCTGCGCGGTGATGAAGCCGATCTCGCCGGGGCCGAGATCGGCGAGCTGCTCGATCTTGGGGCGGAAGCAGCCGACGCGATCCACCAGATGGGTGGTGCCCGCGTTCATGAACTTGATCTGCTGGCCCCTCTTCAGCACGCCGTCGATCACCCGCACGAGGATGACGACGCCGAGATAGGGATCATACCAGCTATCGACCAGCATCGCCTTCAGCGGTGCCGCGGCATCGCCCTTGGGCGGCGGGATCTTGGCGACGATCTGGTCGAGGATCTCGGAGATGCCGATGCCGGACTTGGCGCTGGCGAGCACCGCCTCGGAGGCGTCGAGGCCGATGACGTCCTCGATCTCCTTGCGCACCTGCTCGGGCTCGGCGGCGGGCAGGTCGATCTTGTTGATGACCGGAATGATCTCATGATCATGCTCGATCGACTGATAGACGTTGGCGAGCGTCTGCGCCTCGACGCCCTGCGCGGCGTCCACCACCAGCAGCGCGCCTTCGCAGGCGGCAAGGCTGCGGCTCACCTCATAGGCGAAGTCGACATGGCCCGGCGTGTCCATCAGGTTGAGGACGTGGCCCTTCCACTCGAGGCGCACGGTCTGCGCCTTGATGGTGATGCCGCGCTCCTTCTCGATATCCATGTTGTCGAGCACCTGCGCGGACATTTCGCGCTCGGTGAGGCCGCCGGTCGTCTGGATCAGACGGTCGGCCAGGGTCGACTTGCCATGGTCGATATGTGCAATGATGCTGAAGTTGCGGATCTTGTCGAGCGGGGTGGACATCGCGCGCCGATAGCTGGCCGGACGCCGGAATGCAAAGCCTCGCAATCTACGGCTACAGTAAAGAGAGTAAAGACGGGCCGGGCGCGCCGACGCCCGCGCCCCCGGTCGCGATGCCGTCACTCTTCCCGCATGCGCTTCACGTCGGCGGCGGTGATCCGCGAGGGCTTCGATCCGAACCGCGCGGTCACATAGTTCGCCGCGGCGGCGACCTCCGCATCGGTGTAAGCGGCGCCGAAGCCCGGCATGTAGGCGCCGGTCCGTTCCGGCGAGCCGCCGGTGCCGTTCAGGATCATCAGCGCGACGTTGGCGGCGGTGGCGTCGTTGACGGCGCGGTTGCCGGTCAGTTGCTGGTCGGCGGTGATCGCGCCGCGCCCGGTCCAGGCGTGGCAGCTCGCGCAGGCGCCCTCGAAGATGCGCTTGCCAAGCGGATTGTCGCCGGGGCCGGCGCTCGCGGCGGCGGGGGCGGGGCCTGCCATCGCCGGCGAGGCGGCGGTGCGCACCGCCGGCACGGTCTTGAGATAGGCGGCCATCGCGGCGATGTCCGACCGGGTCATGCGGCTCGTGCTGAGTTCCACCGCCTCGGCCATCGGGCCCGAGGCCACGCCGCGGCCCGCGGCATGGCCCTTGGCCAGATAGTGCGCGATCTCGGCCTCGGTCCATGCGCCGATGCCGCTCAGCCGGTCTCCGGAAATGTTGTAGGCGTTCCAGCCCTCGGCCTGGCCGCCGGCGAACTTGCGGCGCGTATCCATCGCCTGCAGCAGGTTGCGCGGGGTGTGGCACTCGCCGCAATGGCCGGCGGCCTCGACGAGATAGGCGCCGCGGTTCCATTGCGGGCTGCGGTCGGCGACGGGGCGGAAGCGGGTGTCGCGGTTGAAGAAGCCGCCCCAGATCGCCATCAGCCAGCGCTGGTTGAACGGAAAGGCGAAGCTGTTGGGCAGGTTGGCCTGCCGCACCGCGGGCAGCGACGCAAGGTAGCGGCGGATCGCCAGCACGTCCGCATCGGCCAGCATCGTGTAGGATGCATAGGGGAAGGCCGGATAGAGCCGTTCGCCGCCTCGCCCGATGCCCGTGTGCACCGCGCGCAGGAAGTCGGCATCGCTCCACGCACCGATCCCGGTTTCGCGATCGGGGGTGATGTTGGGCGTGTAGATCGTGCCGAACGGCAGCTTGAACGGGCGCCCGCCTGCGAACGGCTTGCCGCCCTTGGCGGTGTGGCACGCGGCGCAATCCGCCGCCTCCGTCAGATATTTGCCGCGCGCCAGCGGATCGGCCTTGGCAAGCTCCAGGGGTACGCCGGTGGGGGAGGGGCCCTGATAATCGGCCAGCGCCACCTGCCGGCCGCCGGCAAACGCCAGCGCATCGGGCAGGAACAGCAGCCGCCAGGCGACGAGGCCGCCGACCAGCAGCACCGCGCCGGTGAGGATCAGCAGGTTGCGACGCCGCCGGGTCATGCGCGGGCTCCCTTCGCGAGCAGGGCCGGGTCGATCGGCATCCGCTTGAGGTGCACGCCGGTCGCCGCGTAGATCGCGTTGCACACCGCTGCCTGCACCGAAACCGTGCCGGGTTCGCCGATGCCGCCGGGGGCTTCGGCATTTTTCACGACATGCACCTCGATCCGCGGCGTCTCGTCCATGCGGACGACGCGATAATCGTGGAAATTGCTCTGCTCTACACGGCCGCCGCTCAAGGTGATGCGGCCGTGCAGCGCGGCGGAGAGGCCGAAGATCAGCCCGCCCTGGATCTGGGAGACGATCCCGTCGGGATTGACCGGGGTGCCGCAATCGACCGCGCTGGTCATCCGCACCACCGTTACCGCTCCCTCGTCGTCCACCCCGACCTCGGCGATCGTGCAGAGATAGGTGCCGAACACATATTGCAGGCTGATGCCGCGTCCCGAGCCCGGGGGGAGCGGGCCGCCCCAGCCGGCCTTGGCCGCCGCGAGATCGAGCACCGCGCGGGCGCGCGCCTGCTTGCCGATCAGCCCGCGGCGGAAATCGAGCGGATCGCGCCCCGCCTCGCGCGCGACGCGATCGACGAAGCTCTCGGTGGCGAACACGTTCATGTTGGGGCCGACGCCACGCCAGAAGGCGGTGTCGACGCCCTTGGGTTCATGGCGCACCCACGTCACCAGCGTCGCGGGGAAGTCGTAGGGCGTCTCCACCGCGCCATCCACCGCGTCGCCGTCGATCTTGCCGTCGAACCCCGGCGGCAGCCAGCGGCCGATCACGCTGGGCCCGGCCACCTTGTGCGACCAGGCGACGGGCTTGCCATCCTCCAGCCGCGCGCTCAGCCAGCTGCCATAGACCGAGCGATAGGGCGTCTTGCCGATATCCTCCTCGCGCGACCAGACGACCTTGACCGGGCCGTCGACATGCCGTGCGATCCGCACCGCCTTGCGGGTGCCATCCACCTCGAGCCGCCGGCCGAAGCCGCCGCCGATCAGATGGTTGTGGACGATGACCCGATCGGGGGTGAGCCCCGCCTCTTCGGCGGCGGCACGCTGCGTCATCGTCATCACCTGCGTGCCCACCCAGATCTCGCAGCGGCCGGGGGTGAGGTGGACGGTGCAGTTCATCGGCTCCATCGGCGCATGGGCGAGGAGCGGCAGTTCGTAGAAGCCGGAGATCACGCCGTCGCCGGTGAGCTTCGCCTTCGCGCCGGTATCGACCGCGACATTGCCGTCGGCGCGGCCGGCCTCGATCAGTCCAGCGCGGATGGTTTCGGTGGAGGCCGCCGCGAACGGCCCGTCGGTCCATGCGATGTCGAGCGCCGCGAGCCCGCGCAGCGCGGCCCAGCTCGTATCGCCGACCACCGCGACCATGTCTTCCAGCACGATGATCTGCTGGACGCCGGGCAGCGCCTTGGCCTGCGCATCGTCGACCCGCGCGACCTTGCCGCCGAGCACCGGCGAACAGGCGAGGCTGGCGAAACGCACCCCCTCGGGCATCGCGTCGATGCCGTATTTCAGCGATCCGTCGGTCTTGTGCAGCGTGTCGAGCCGGCGATGCGAACGGCCGATCAGGCGGAACGCGGCGGGATCCTTGAGCGGCGGATCGGCGGGCGGGGTCTCGCGCATCGCCGCTGCTGCGAGCGTGCCATAGGCCGCCCGGCGTGCGCTTGCGTCGTGGATCACTTCGCCGGCCTCGGTGCGGCAGCTGTCGGCGGCGACCTGCCAGCGCCGTGCCGCCGCGGCGACGAGCATCGCACGCGCGCTCGCGCCCACCTTGCGCAGCGGCAGCCAATAGGCGCGCACCGAGGTGGAGCCGCCGGTCGCCTGCACCTGGAAGATCGGATTGCCGTAGAGCGCGTCGCTGGGCGGCGCGGCTTCCAGCGTCACCCCGGCCAGCGGCAGGTCGAGCTCCTCGGCGATCAGCATCGACAGCGCGGTGTAGATGCCCTGGCCCATCTCGGTCTGCGGCATGATCAGCGTCGTGCGCCCGTCCGTGGCGATGCGGATGAACGCGTCCGGCGCGAAGGCGGCGGTGCCGTCGGGCGCGGCGATGCTGGCGGTGCGCAGGTTGATGCCCAGCAGGAAGGCGGCACCGCCGACCGCGCCGAGGCGCAGTGCCTGGCGGCGCGACAGGCCGCGCTCAGCCACGTTGCGCCGCCTGCTTGATGCCTTCGCGGATGCGCACATAGGTGCCGCACCGGCAGATATTGCCGGACATCGCGGCGTCGATCGCGCCATCGTCCGGGTCGGGATTTGCGGCGAGCAGCGCGGCGGCGGCCATGATCTGGCCGGACTGGCAATAGCCGCACTGGATCACGTCGAGATCGAGCCAGGCCTTCTGCACGCGTGCGCCCGCGGCGGTGGCGCCGACGCCCTCGATCGTGGTGATCGCGCGATCGCCGACCGCGCTGACCGGCAGCCGGCACGATCGCACCGCGACGCCATCGACATGCACCGTGCAGGCGCCGCACTGGGCGATACCGCACCCGAACTTCGTGCCCGTCATGCCGAGCTTGTCGCGCAACACCCAAAGCAGCGGCGTGTCTCCATCGACCTCCGCGCTGCGCTTCTCGCCATTTATCGTGATGTCGACCATCGCGTCCTCCGCTGCACCGTCAAGGTGGAGCAAGGCGGGGCGGCGGCCCAGATATACCTAGGTATGCGTCTGACGGGAAAAGCCCGACGCCGGTATTGCTCAGAGATCGAGCAGCTCGATCTTGCGCACCATATCGGCCACCGAAACCGACTTCAGCTTCCTGCCAGCGCTCGACCGGTGCATCTTCACCGTCACTTCGGTGATGCCCAGTTCATAGGCGATCTGCTTGTTGAGCAGGCCGCGGGCGACGCCGCGCAGCACGTCGGTCTCGCGCGCGGTCAGGTGGCGGGCGAGGTCGCGCACGACATCGCGCTCGCGCTGCCCGTGGCGCCGTTCGCCGTCGCGGCGCAGCGCGTCCGACACGGCGTCGAGCAGCTCCTGCTCGCGGAACGGCTTCGGCAGGAAATCGAGCGCACCCGCCTTCATCGCCCGCACGCTCGTCGGCACATCCGCATGGCCGGTGATGAAGATGATCGGAATGTCGATGCCGTCACGCGCGAGCTGCGTCTGCAGTTCGAGCCCGCTGGAGCCGGGCAGCCGCAGGTCGAGCACGAGGCAGCTCGGCCCGTTGGGCAAGGTGTCGCCGAGCAGGGCGGCGGTGGAGGCATAGACCTGCACCTTCATGCCGACCGAATCGAACATGTCGGTCAGGCTGGCGCGAATGTCGGGGTCGTCGTCGACCACGAGGACGACCGGGACGTCGCCGGCCTGCGGGCCCTCATCGCTCGACGCGGCTCTCGCTCCTGCCAGCAAAACCGGGCTCCTCGATCCTGACCGCCACCCGACCTTCCTATCGGTGGGCGGGCCGCATGACCAGCCGGGCGGGGCCATACTTGCGTATGGGTTCGCCGCGCCCGACGCCACGGCCCGGCAGGTCACGGATCATGCGCTCGAACGGCCATGCGAAAACGCATGCCGGCCGGTCGATCTTGGGGGTGGCGGGCGGCCGGGCGAGACCCGACTTACGCCCCATGTGACGACCATGGAGATTATATCATGAAGGCCATCGGCTATCATCAGGCGGGCGCGATCGATCGCCCGGACGCCCTGATCGACCTTGAGCTTCCCGCCCCCGTGCCGGGCCCGCGCGACCTGCTCGTTCGCGTGAAGGCGGTCTCGGTGAACCCGGTCGACGTCAAGGTCCGCGCCTCGAGCGCCCGGACGGACGGCGCCCCGAAGATCCTCGGCTTCGACGCCGCCGGCATCGTCGAGGCGGTCGGCGGCGAGGTCTCGCTGTTCAAGGCCGGCGATGCGGTATTCTACGCCGGGGACATTTCCCGCCAGGGCACCAACGCCGAACGCCACCTCGTCGACGAGCGGATCGTCGGCCACAAGCCTGCCTCGCTGGGCTGGGCCGAGGCGGCGGCGCTGCCGCTGACCGCGATCACCGCCTGGGAACTGCTGTTCGACCGGCTCGGCATTCCTCATGGCAGCAAGACTGCGGGCGGCACGCTGCTGGTCATCAATGGCGCCGGCGGCGTCGGTTCGATCCTCATCCAGCTCGCGCGGCGCCTGACCGGCTTCACCGTGATCGCCACCGCCTCGCGGCCCGAGACGAAAGCGTGGGTCGAGGAGATGGGCGCGCATCTGGTGATCGACCACCGCAAGCCGCTGGATGAGGAACTCGCCCGCATCGGCCATCCCGAGGTGAACTATGTCGCGGGGCTTACCGGCAGCGAGCATTATCTGCCGCTGTTCCCGAAGATCGTCGCGCCGCAGGGCCGGATCGCGTTGATCGACGATCCCGCGCATTTCGACATCGTACCGCTCAAGCGCAAGTCGATCACCGTCGCCTGGGAACTGATGTTCACCCGTTCGCTCTACGCCACGGCCGACATGATCGAGCAGCACCGGCTGCTCGAAGAGGTCTCGCACCTCGTCGACGCCGGCGTGCTGAAGACCACGCTTACCCGCACGCTGTCGCCGATCGACGCCGCCAACCTCAAGGAGGTGCACCGCATGGTCGAAAGCGGCGTGGCGATCGGCAAGACCGTTCTCGAAGGCTTCTGACGAAGGGGCGGCGGCGGCGCGTCAGGGCGTCGCCGTCGCCTCGATCCGCGCGATCGGCGCCGAACGGCTTCTTCAGCACCACCCCCTCATCGTCATCCCCCTCATCGTCATCGACGATGGCGATGCTGAGAAGGCGTGGCCCGGTCGTTCCAGCGAAGTCGGGCGACAGACCGGCCAGTGACAAAACATCTCCATGCGCCGAAGGTGCGGGCAACCGATACCAGCGTATGGGTGGGTTCGAAGCGGCGGCGGTGTAGGAATGGCAGGGCGGTGCCGGGCTGCTCGGCAGGCTGGGCAGCGCGATTCGATCCGACAGGGATGGTCGAGGATATTGGGAGACCGTCTGTTGGTCGAAGCTTCATTGCCTCCCGTTCCGATGAAGTCGATCGCGATCGTCGATGACGATGAAGACGTCGCCGCCGCGCTCGGAAGTCTGGTCGACAGCATGAATGCGCGGCCGGAGATCTTTCATTCGGCGGACGACTATCTTGCTTCTTTGCGTTGGCGTGCGGTCGACATGGTGATCAGCGACGTCCAGATGCCGGGCACCAGCGGGCTCGAGCTCGCCCGGATCCTGCAGGGCACAGGCGTTCCGCTGATCCTGATCACCGCCTTTCCCAGCCTGGAGCTGGAGCGGCAGGCCATGGCGCATGGCGTGCGCCGCTTCATGCGCAAGCCGTTCGATCCCGCCGCGCTGATTGCCTGCATCGAGGCGATCCTGGATGGTTGAGGCAGAGGCTCCGCCGGTGGCAGGATGGGGCCGATCATGAACCGGATGGAGGCGGAGCGATGGAGACCATAGGGCGCGATCTGCGTGAAATGCAGCGAATCCCGCTCGCTGCGGCGCATGTCGCCGCGCTCCGGCAGGCGGGTGTCGAGCGCGACTATCCGGCCGGCGCCTTCCTCGCCCGCCCCGGCGAACCGGCGGACCGCTTCATCTATGTCGAGGACGGCGAGATCGAGGTGGTCAATCCGCTGACCGGCGACCGCCATCTGCCGTCGACGCTGGGGCCGACCCAGTTCATGGGCGAGATATCGTTTCTGGACGGCGGCAACTGGTCGATGCCGATGCGCACGGCGCGGCCGACGCGGGTGATCGAGGTCGCGCGCGCCGCGATGCTGCGGCTGATGGCGGACATTCCCGAGATGTCGGACATCGTCATCACCGTGCTCGCCGCGCGGCGCCGTCGCCAGCTCGACGCGCGGGACAGCGCGCTGATCCTGATCGGCGAGGATGTCGACCGCGCGATCGGCCGCGTCGCCGATTTCGCCAGCCGCAACCGGATTCCCTACACCTCGCTGCCGTTGGGGAGCGCGGCGGCGGGAGAGGCGGCGCGCAGCTGCGCCAGCACCGCGACCGGGCCGATGGCGATCTTCGGGCGCACGGTGATCGCGGATCCGACGCCCGAACGCATCGCCCGGTTGCTGGGGCTCGGCCGCGAACTCGTCAACGACGAGGCGTTCGACGTCATCATCATCGGCGGCGGCCCGGCGGGTGTCGCGGCGGGCGTCTATGCCGGCGCCGAGGGGCTGCGCGCGCTGGTGGTGGAGGATATCGCGGTCGGCGGCCAGGCCGGCACCTCCAGCCGGATCGAGAATTATATGGGCTTCCCCACCGGCATTTCGGGCGCCGATCTCGTCTGGCGCGGCGAGGTGCAGGCGATGAAATTCGGCACGCGCTTCGCGGTGCCCCGCCGCGTCGGCTTGCTCGAACAGCTCGACGACGGCGATTTCTGCGCCACCCTGGACAATGGCCAGCGCGTGCGCGCCCGCGCCGTCGTGGTGGCGACGGGGGTGCAGTATCGCCGCCTGCCGATCGAGCGGCTCGCCGATCTCGAAGGCGCCGGCATCTATTATGCCGCGACCGAGAACGAGGCGCGCACCTGCCATGGCCGCGAGGCGGTGGTGATCGGCGGCGGCAATTCGGCGGGTCAGGCGGCGATGTATCTCAGCCGCGCGGCGCGCCGCGTCCGCGTGCTGGTGCGCGGGACCTCGCTCGCCGCGTCGATGTCGCACTATCTGTCGAGCCGGCTGGAGGCGGATCCGGCGATCAGCATCGATTATGGCGCCGAGGTGGTGGCGCTGCATGGCGACGATCGGCTCGACCAGGTCACCATCCGCGATCGCGCCACCGGCGGGGAGCGGCGGATCGACGCCTGCGCGCTGTTCATCATGGTCGGGGCCGCTCCCAACACCGAATGGCTCGCCGGGCTGGTGCGGCTCGACGACAAGGGCTTCATCCTGACCGGGGAGGCCGCCGGCGGACGATCCTCCTTCGCCACCTCGCGCGCCGGCATCTTCGCGGTCGGCGATGTCCGCGCGCATTCGGTAAAGCGCGTCGCCTCGTCGGTCGGCGAGGGTTCGGTCGTGATCTCGCAGGTGTGGGAGCATCTGAACCCCGCGGTTCCGCGCTGAAGCCGACCGCCGCAGCCATGATGTTCCGGGGCCTGCGCACCGCCCCCGACAAAAGCTGCGATTGAGCGCTTGCGCAGTATGAAAGGGGCATCTATAGGCACGCGCCTTGCCTCCGGGTGGTTCGCCACCTTGGATCGGTCGGGGAGTAGCTCAGCCTGGTAGAGCACTGTCTTCGGGAGGCAGGGGCCGGAGGTTCGAATCCTCTCTCCCCGACCAAATCTTTTCCGGCAATCGCCGCCCTTATGCCTTCGGCTTCCTCCGGTGTCACTCCGGTGAAAGCCGGAGCGAAGGCGCCCGGCGCCAGCTTTTCGATGGCGTCGATGATCTCTTCCGTCACCCGCAGCGCCTGACCGAGATAGCCCGTGTCGAACGGCGCGTAGGTGTCCGACGTGGTGATCTTCATGTGGCCGAGCATGATCCGCCCCTCCACCCAGTCGCGCTCGCCGAGCCGCTGCCGGGCGAGGTGCGCCATCGATCGGCGGATCAGCTTGAGACCGGTCTCGCCGTCGCGCGGCAGCTTGAGATAATCGAGCATCCCCTCGAAAGCAGTCTTCACCGAATCGACCGTCACATAGAAGCCCGTGTTGGCGTCGAGCAGCGGCGCCAGCTGGCGCGCGACCGGCACGATCGGCCGGTGCTTCTTCGTCTGCTGGCGCCCCTTCGGGTTGAGGTTGAGCGCGCGAGCGTTCGAATGCCACTGATCATGCTTGCGGTCGGTCGAGACGTCGTGCGCCGCGTCCGGCCGCGCCCAGGTCGCGACGCTGACCTGCAGGAAGCGATGGAGGTTCGCCCGGTCGGCGCGCCGGCGCTTGTAGGATCGGTTGTGGTCGGTCTCGTCCGTCTCCGGATCGGTGCAATAGCGGAACATGGCGGCGAGCGTGGCGATGTCGGCGCGGTAGGCGGGGGTGCGGCTGACCTCGCCCGGCTTCTTCGCCGCGAAGCCGGCCGGGAACAGCGTGTCCTTCCGCCCGTGCGCGAAGTTGATCGCGGCGGCGAGCATCGTCACGCTGCCCTCGACGGTGCCGGCCGTGCGGGTGCGCGCCTTGCCGCCGGTCGAGACGATCGGCACCTCCATCGCCCATTCGCGGAACCCCTCGATCCAGTCTTCATCCACATCCTCGCAGGCGGTGGTGAGCTGGTCGGTCTCGGTCAGGTAGTTCGTGACGTGCGCGAGGCGGTGGCGCATCGAATCGATGCTCGGACGGCTGTCCCGCGCGACCAGATAGTCGGCGATCGCGGCGGTCACGAGGTGACGCGCGCCGGCGCGCATGAGCTGGCCGCAGGTCGGGCACACCGACTGGCCCCGCTCGCGCTGCAGGTAGAGCGCGTCTAGCTCGTTTTCCGCCTGTTCGACGTCCTCTGTGCCCGTCGAGCGCTGGCGGTTACGCCCAGCGGCTTCGTCGTACCAGACGATCTGGAGGAACGGCGAGCGGAGGGATCCGTCCCTCCGTCGATCGTAGGCGAGCCGGTATTTCCCCCGGCTGTAGAGTTCATCAACCTCTGTCCGCATAGCTCTCTCTGCTCTTCCGCCGCCTTCACCTGGATCATCTCGCCCACGCCGATCGCATTCAGCAGATCGAGGTCGGCGCCCTCGATCCGGATGCCCTTGCCCTTCTGGGTCTGCCTCGCCCAGTGGCGGGCCAGGTCAATCAGTGTCGCCATGGGGGCTCTCTCCTTTCGTGTCGGCGGTGCAGAGCATGCCGCACCTGATCTTGCCGTTGCCCGGCACGCGCTCCTGCGAGCTGCCGGGATAGTCCGGCCACCAGTTCTCATCGTCGACCCAGCCGGTGTCGTTGCAGTGGACGCAGGGCTGCGCGGCGATGCTCCCGATTGTGGTGGCGAACGTGATGATCGCTGCGGCGAACGAACGCTCCCAATCGCTGACCGGGTGGTCGCTCGACGCCAGCCATTCGCGGACTAGGTCGACCGCCTTTTCCTCCGCCGATCGATCCGGCCTCGGGTCGCCCATCTCGAAGACGAAGGGCCCCGACCAAACCTTCGCCGGGATACCCGTCAGGCCGAGCTTCGCGGCGCGCTTGGCCATGCACGTCACGCACAGCAAGCCGCCTTCGTGACCGGTCGGACTGATCTTCGCCCATGTCTCGTGGGGGACGGCCGCCTCCACCCATTCAGGGCTGCTGTAAGGGCACCCGCAATCGTAGCAGCCGACACGATCCGCGGGGCGGGTGTAGGAGCGCCGAGCAGCATCACGCATCCGAGTACGCACCCACTCGTTGACCGTCATTCCTCCGTCACCACTGGATGCCAGTTCCTGCAGTTCACGCTCCAGCGCCGCGCGCAGATCGATCTCACTGTTCATGGGTGGTGTCCTTGTCGAAGGCCGCGCGGTGCTGCGCAAGCCTGGGCAATCCCGATTCATCGATCAGGTGAGGCGGGGCGAAATCGTCGTTGAGACAATGCGGCAGCGCGTCGGCGGAGAGAGCCCCGCAGCTCACGCACCCGCAATTGCCGGAGCAGTACGGACGCTGCGGAAAGCCGTCGGCGCATACAACCTCGCGGCTGCGGAAAGAGCGGCACCGCGTTGGCGTGTTCGCGTCAATCACAGCCGCCACCCCCGCCACAACTCGATGCCGACGAACAGCTATTGCTCGACGATGCCGAGCAGCTGTTGCAGCTGCCGCCGCCGTAGCTGGACGACGACGCGGCATGATCGGCGCTGTGCGAGGCCGGTATGTCCGACAGCGCGATAATGGCCGCGCGCGTGGCGACGCTGTCGTCGCTGCTCGCCTGGACGCTGCGGCGCCCCGCGCCAGCGCCTCCGGCCGCCGGGGACGTCGGCCGTGCCGACGGGGTGATCGGCGGCTCGGGGCGCCGGCGGCGGAACCATCCAAACAGTCTCATCTCTCATGTCCTCCGATGAAAATCACACCACCGCCCGGCCGATGGCCCAGCAGATGACGACCATGGCCACCCCGACCAGCGCAGGCCCCAGCCGCAGCTTCGCCTCGTAGATGGCGCTCTGCAGCCGCGGGTGGCGGCGCAGGAACTTGTCGAGCCAGGCGAACGGCGCGATCACCACGGCCATCGCGCCGGCGAGCGCCGCCAGCATCGCGACGAAGATCGCCAGTCCGGCGAGGATCTCGACGATGAAGGTCGCCAAGGACTCAAGCATTGCGCGGTTTCCGCCATGCGGCGATGCCGGCGACGATCAGCCGTGCCGCCTGGTCGTGCGGCATGTAGCCGGCGCCGTAGGTCTCGCCCGTCCAGGGGACCTCGATCCACCACTCGCGGCCGGAGAACCAATCCTCCCTCGGGCCGATGTGCAGCTGCCACTCCTCGCCGCGCGCGCGGAAATAGAATGGCTGGCCGTCGACCGACCCCTCCGCCTGGACGGGGCAGTAGCCGCCGATGCTGGCGATCTCGATGTCGGCGCGCGCCGCCATGGCGATGGCGTCGTCGAGTTGGGTTTCGTCGGTGGTCGTCATGCTGCCGCCTCGGACAGGGGAAACAGCGCCCGGCTGGCAGCCGTGTCCCAAGTGAACCAGCGCGCGACATAGGTGAGCGCTTCGCCGGTTAGGGTAGGGACAGGCTCATTCGATGTGCCGTTAATTCGCGGCGGGTCGACGTCGAGAGCGTGATGCAGCTGTTGGATGAGATCATAGGGATAGATCTTCGTTCCGAGATCCGGGCGAAGGTACATGAACTGGCTCTTCCGGTTTTCCGGAAGTGGGTGGCGACACGCATAGGCAGGAAAGAACCGCCCAAAGCCCGCCGAATCGTACGGGCTGGTGAAGACGCGTTCGTTGCACATGAGCCATTCTTCGAACGGACGGCAGACGCTATCCCGCATCAGCGCGGTGTAAGTGGTGTCATGCTCTTCGCACCAATCCAGCCCGAACCGCGCCAGATATTTGTAGAGCGACCAGAGGCGATCGATCGGATCGCGAACGACACCAACCTTCTTCCAGCGGTCATAGCCATGCGGCACGCCATCGGCTTCCATGTGCCGGTAAAGCATCATCGACCGCGGATAGCGCTGCTCGATCGCGCGCTTGAGAGAGCGCGTCCCGGTGCGCGGGACGAGAATGACAATGGTTTCGATTTCGGGGATGAGGATCATGCCGCTGCCCTCCACATAATAGGTTGCTGGTCGCGCGGGATGCGGTGCAGGCCCCGCGCCATCGGATGCTTGGGGGCGCCGTCCTTCGTCTTCCCCCAGCACCACAGGTCGGAGCGAACGCGTGCCAAGTGGCCGGCGGCTTCCTGCAGATGGCGCACGCGCTCATCGAGGTTGTCCGTCCACGCTTCGACGCGGGCGCGCGCGTTGCGGATCGCCCAGCGGACGACCTCGGCGCGGTCGGTCGAGAAAGTATTCTCGTACATCATCCGCCCGTCGTGGGTGACGTTCGGCCATTCCAGCTTCTCGCAGGCGCATTCGATGATGGCCGCGCCGTCATAGGTGTAGACGGTGATCGACCGCTCGAAGGTATCAGGCTGGTCGAGCAGCTCCTTCAGCTTCGCAGGATCAGCGTCGAACTCCGCCTGGTAACGGGCCAAGTCCTCATTCACCGACCAACCGCGCTCCGGGCGGTAAGGCTTTTCGACGCCGCCCATGTGATTGATCACGATGATATCGTGGGTGAAGCCGGAGCCAATGCAGACGCCCTCACCCGGCACGAGCTGCACGAAGTGGCGGATCCGGTAATGATCCTTGATCGCTTTCCAGCCCATCAGGCGGCACTCCCCAGATTGTCGATGTTGCCGCGCTCGACGCGGAAGGTGAGGGCGACGACCCACGGGTTGGCATCCCAGGCATCGGCGCCGTGGAGGCTGTTCCAGAGGTGACGGTAGGCTGCCGGGGGAGATAGCCACAGGTTCTCGTGATGCGGCTCCGGCCAGCGCCAGAACTCTTCGATCGCGTTCGACGCGAGCGCCAAGCCTTCGGCGATCGCATCTTCGCGGCTGATGTCCTGCAGCGGCTGGCACCGCACATCGTCGACGATCAGCGTGACGCGCGACGCCCAGCGCGGCATGTGCATGGCCTGCCGGTGCCTGCCGCGGCGGGTGCCGTCGGCTTCCGCCCAGTTCAGCGTCGCGTCGTCGGCGATGTAGAGCACCGGCTCATCGCCGCCCATTTCGGCAGGCGCCAGGTCGTCATAGGCTGGCGTGCTGCGCCAGTGCTCGCGGACGTAGAGCCGATCGCCCGGCTGATAGGCGGCGGCGACGCAGGTCCCGGTGGTCTGGTGCCAGATGCCAACCAGTTCGGGAACGGACTGGCGTGCGCCATCCTTGCCGATGGTGAAGCAGCCGGCCCCGCCGTGCGTGGTCGCCTCCCATCCACCCATGTCGGGACGCTCGTAGATCGGGCCGCCGCTATGAGTTTTGGTCGGAAGCTTGATCACCCGCCGAGTCTGCGTCTTGCGCCCGGCCAGCAGCGCGCGCACCATCGGCGCGGAGAAGATGATGGGGCGATCCATCAGTTCGATTCCCGCGCAGCCACGATCTTGCCGCCGGCGACGTCAACGCCGCGATCCGTCAGGGCCTTCGTCCACAGCGCGCGCATCTCGTCGGAACAGTGCGCCATGGCATCGATCCACGTCGGTGCCCGGCCGTGTTCCGCCTGGAAGCGGATGCTGTAAAAGATGCTCTGCGCGTTGTGCGGAAGGTGCGGCTCATGCGCGGTGGCGCAGGTCTCGCACGCTCCCTCGCGCGCAGGCATCATGAACATAGAGCCTGCGGGCTGACCGTTCTGATCCTGCATAGGAAGCTGAATTGGCTTGCGCATCAAACGGCCCTCCTCATGAACTTCTCTTTCCATGCGATCTTGAGCGCGCCGATGACGCGTTCGCCTGGCCGAATGGTGAAACCGAAATCCCGCTCGACGGCGGGGCCGCCGATCAACGACGACAGGATCCTGAAACCGCCCGGCATCGGCTCGAGGCGATCCTCCTGGCCGCGAAGGTGCGGGCATACCGTGAGCGCGAAGTCCGCGCATCGGCGGTGCACCGGCGCCTCAGTCGTCATGAACCAGCCTTCGCGGACCTCGCCGAGTTGGAACCACCAGCGATCCCCTTCGGGCGTCTTCTCACCGCAGACGGTGCAGCGCATCTCCGCGATCGAGCGGCGCTGGCGCACCTGATGCGGCTTGGCAAAGATCGGGCGGCCGACCCCGGGCGTGTGTGGCATCCACATCGCCCGGCGCATTCCAACCCAACGGCAAGGCCGGATTTCGTAGTGCTCTTCCGACGACCAGCTGGCGTTCCAAGGGACGGCGATGTTCATGCCGGCACCCCGTTGTGCTCGACCCCGTCCAGCAGGCGGCCGGCAACCTTCTTGTCGACCGGCGAGACGCGAACGACCCGCTCCCCGTGGAAGCCCTGACCGCCCGCGAGGTTGAGCCACTGACCATTCGGCGTGGCGCGCTCGACCTCGCCGCACCGGCGCCAGTCCGGATCCTCGGCGTCGCGGTCGTAGACCGGCTTCCAGTTGCCCCACTGCTTGAAGAAATAGGCGATGCCGTTCGCCGCGCAGAAGTCGCGCGTCGCACGCTGCCAATCGGGATGGTTCGGCCGCGCGCGCGGGCCGCTCTCGCCGCCTCCGATGATCTGCTGCACGAACTCCCAGCCCGCCCAGTCGACGGGGCCGAGCGCCGGCTCATAGCTGACGAAGCGAACGGCGGCGGGCGTGTCGCGGAAGGCTTCGCGCCGCTCGTCCGCGCGCTGCTGATCCTCGACGCTGGTGCCCAGCCAGACGTTGGGCAGAGGGAAGCCGGGGTTGGTCGCGCCGAAAAGGCGCCGATGATCATCGTTGGCACTGGGAAGCAGCCAAGCCTCAACCTCTTGCTGCGTGATCCGCAGCGTGCCTGGCTTGTTGGCCTTCGACCAAGCTGTGAGGTGATGATCACCCGAGCGCGAGGCGAAATAATCCCGCATCCGTTCCGGCCGCTTCGTGAGGATCATGTGGGTGTGCTGCGGCGTCAGCGCGCAGACGGCGAACACGCGGTCGATCCATTCGTCGGGCACCTTCTCGTGGAACAGGTCGCCATGCGCGTTCCAGAAGATGCGGCGCGGGCGCTTCCACGCCAGCGGCTGCAGCAGCGCCGGCTCGTGCAGGCTCACCTCGCCCGTCCAGCGCGGCCCCTTGCTGGTCATCTCGGCCAGGCCGATCCGGCTGGGGTGATCGCGCAGGCGGGTGGCAGCTAGGCGCTCGGCGTAGCAGCCGCCGAACGGGCCCGGCCCGCCGCAGCCCGGCGAAACCCGGGTGCAGCCGTTGACGGCGTTCACCGTTGCATCGGCCCATTCGATCTTCGTGCCGTCAGCCATTCAACCCTCCAACGATAACCACCGCCTCGCCGCCGCCGATCGCGGCCAGCGCGGCATCGAGCGCGGCGCCCGGCGTCTCGGCCAGCTTCGGCACGGCGCCCGGCGCGAGGGACCAGCAATGCGCCGGCGCCGGCGTGCAGGGGCGGATGTAGATGCGCGGCCGCGCGTCGGCCCGCTCGCGGATGTGGTGTTTCATGCTGCCAACCTTCGTTCTTTTTCAGCCATCAACTGGCCGAACCGTTCGATCACGTGCCGGCCAGTGGGGAATCGATCGTCGAGATTGTGCCGAAGAAGGATCGAGCGCCGCGCGCCAGCGATCAGCTTCGCCTCGTCCATGGTCGGCATGCGCTGCGGCCAGCCCTTCACGTACCTCAGGCCAGCCGGCATCCCTTCCTCGATCGAACGGCGGCGCTCCGCATCACGCTTGCCGCGGGCGAGGTCTGACGCGAGGCTGGGGGGCAGAAGATCGGGGGCGACATCGCCAAGCCAGCGATCGGGCTGGAATGAGAATGTGCTGTTCGCTTCCATCTCGACCAGGTGCAGATAAAGGGCGCGGTTACCGACAGCGCTTGCAGCAGCGCGAAGGTCACCGATGCTGGCGAGGACGCAGAAGGCGCACGAAAGCCGGCTCGAACCGTGGGCGGTGTAAGCCTCGTGAAGCTCGAGCCCATGGCGTGCGTGGCAGGAGAAAATTTCCTCGGCCGACCACTCCACGCCCGGATGCCACAGCATCATGCGGGTGCCGTGCCTGTTGCCGAGCTCGGCATAACGATTGTCTGCCTTGCTGATCGGGGTTGCCTTGCGGCCTGTGCTCTCTTCGCGCCTGATCCCGACGACCTGAACGATGGTCTCACCGCGCAGTGTGCGCGAGAGGTGCGGGCCGATCACCTGCGCCTTGAGCTCGGACGTGCAGAAGCGCTTGTTCGCCTGGCTCCACGGACCAATGAGATTGTAGGTCGACAGATCCTCGTATCGCGCTTTCCCGTTGCGGAAGCGGACCTCCCAACGATCCACCAGATCGCCAGCAGCGCGGCGAACGATCGTCAGGGGCAGGCCGAGGGCGGCGGCCGTCCGCTCGACCACGCCTGGCGTGGACTGCCATTCCGCTCGACCGAGGTCTGCATGGATGGCGATGCGCCGCTCACGCGGATGACCGGCAGCATCGAGGTGCCGCATGGCCGCCAGAGACAGCGCGGCGCTATCCTTGCCACCGGAGAGGCTGAAGGCGAACCACGCCCCCTGTGCGATTGCGGCATTGACCGTGTCGTCGACTGCGACAGCGTCCAGCGCGCGGCGCGGCGCGAACATATCTGGCTGAGCGAGCATTACGCGGCCATCCCTTGAAGTTGAGGAAAGCGCGGCCGGTTCGCCGCGACCAGTGCGCGGGCTACGTCCGGGCAGACGCTGTTGCCGATGGCGCGGATCTGCGCGGCCTTGGGCAGCGGGGCGTGGACGAGCTTGCCGCGGATCATGCGCGGCACGACGGGATCGAGCACATAGCTGTCAGGGAAGCCCTGCGCCCGGGCCAACTCGCGCGGCGTCAGCATGCGCAGGCCGATGTCGACGATCACATAGGTGACCGCGTCGATCGTCACCGTGACGACGGCGAAGCGCTCGCGCGTGGTGACGGTGGCGAGGGGCTCGTCGACGCGGTGCGCGCCTGTCTCGCTGCCATAATATTTGATTATGAACGCAGCGACGCGGACGGCCTTCGTCATCAACTCGGGCGGCAGCGCGCCCTCTTCGATCAACGTCGTCTCGACGATGCGCTGCGTGCAGCCCTTGCCGACGATCGTGCTAAGCGGCTTTCGCGCGTCGTGCCCGACCATGCCGGTGTTCGCCTGCTCGATGTGCGCAGCGACCACGGCGCGATGTCCGCCGCCTTTGCCGCCGCCGGTGCGGATCGTGGGCAGCGGCTGCAGCGGGTCACCTGCAGCGCCGCGCTTATCGCTGCCATTGTAGCTGGAGAGGAACGCCGTCACCGCCGCGGTCTTCCCGCCGCCGCCGGCAGTGGTCGCCGGCGCGGGCTGGTCGGCGGCAGCACCGACCGAGTTGCCAAACTGGCGATCGAGATGTGCGGCGACCAGCTGGGTCTCGACGACCGAATGCTTGCCGCCGGTCGCGATCGTCGAGAGCGGTGCGGCGAGGTCCTGCTCGCGCGGCTTCTCGCCCGGCCGGCGCTCGCCGTTCTGCAGCGGCGCCATCGCCGCGGCGACGATCGTGCCATCGGCTTTCGACGTGATGGTCGCCGCTGGCCCGGTGACGGACATAGGCGGGCTCTGACCGCGACGGCCGCCAACACCGACCAACGTAGCCCCGACCACGCCCAACGGCGTCGCGCCGGCGTCCCGCGCGCTGTCGCCGTTGCTGGTCACCGTCGGCAGCGGCGCGCCCATGTCGGAGCCGACCGAGCCGGTGTGAAACTTGGTGATGTGCGGGGCGAGCTGCACCTGCGAGAGCGCGAACTCTCCGCCGTTGGCGGTGGTGATCGTGCGGAGCGGCTCGGCCACGTCGTGCGCGCGCAGGTCTCCGCCATGGGTGACGGGGATGATGGTGCCGTCGACCACGCCATATTCCGGTTGCGTCGTGCTGGTGCGCAGGGGCTCATCAGGATCAAAGACGCGGCTGGCTCGCGTGTTCGTGAAGGCCGTGCCGACGATGAACGGCCGCGCCGCATTGACGACGTAGCGCATGACGCCATGCGCGATCCGCCGCTTGGTCGCGTCCTTCAGCTCGCGAATCCTGTCGAAGATCGACGGGCACCTGATCGACCAGTCGATGCATTCGGCCGCCGTCCGCCACGGCAGCATCCGCCCGGCCGCGATCTGGCGCGCGTCGTTGTCGTTCGCCGGGTTGCCGTGCGTGCGCGCCGGCCACGTGACCGGTTCGCCATCGCGACGCATGATGATGTAGAGCCGCTTGCGCGAGGTCGGCGCGCCATAGTCGCAGGCACGCAGCTCGCGCCAGTCGATGCGATAGCCCAGCCGCTTGATGGTCTTCACCCAGCGGCGGAACTCATAGCCCCGCATCTCCTTGATGATGTGGCCGGTCTCGGGATCGAGCGGGCCCCACTGCTGGAACTCCTCCACATTCTCGACGAAGCCGACGAGCGGGCGGGTGTCCTTCAGCCAGTTGACCACCTCCCATGCGAGGTGGCGGATGTGGCGATCCTTGACCGGGCCGCCCTTCGCCTTGCTGTGTTCCTTGCAGTCGGGGGAAAACCAGGCGCCGCCGACCGGCCGGTGACGCGTCGCCGCGAGCGGCCACACTGCGCGGATGTCGTTGCAGTGATGCTCGGTGCCCGGGTGGTTGGCGGCGTGGATCGCGATGGCGATCGGATCATGGTTGATCGCGATATCGACCTCACGCCCGATGGCCTGGGCGATGCCGGTGGATGCGCCACCGCCGCCGGCGAAGCCGTCGATGAAGAGCCATGCGGGATCGAAGGCCATCAGCGCCCTCCCTTGAATGCGTCGGTGAACGCCGTCGCCGTCACGTCGGCGATGGAGCAGGCGGTGAGCATGCCGCCGATGATGCGCTCGGCGCGCGAGGGCTTGCGGGCGCGGTCGACGAGCGTGCGCGCGACGCGCAGGGCGAGGGTGGCGCGCTGCATTACATCGCCTCTTTCGCGCTCGGCTGCGTGCCAGGCGGCTGCGCGGGCTGGCCCTGCTTCCAGTACCGACCCTCCGGCCCGCAGGTGTCCGCGCCGAACCAGCGCCAGATGCGGGACCGCTCGAACTCTGCGGTGCGGGCATCGCCCGTAACCCCATGAACCACAGAGCGCCGCGAGCGCCGGAGGCAGTTGCGTGCGGGCATGCCATCGTGCAGCCTGCGTGCGAGCAGCGTGACGCAGTGCTGGCAGGTGGCGCAGGTCGGCGCCGCGGCCCGGGCGCCAATGGATTTTCCTGGCATTTCGGGCATCAGGCGTCCTCCCCGCATCCGCGACCGACCAGCTCACCGTTGTCGCCGGCGGTGAAGTCCTGCCAGTGCACCCAGCCGGCTTTCGTGCAGTGGAAGCCCCATTCGCGCAGGCGCGGGCCGGTGATGAACAGGGTGACCGCACGCTCGCCCGGCAGCACCTCGAGGCGGTGCGCCTGGCGGGCGCGGCGGAAGACGAAGGAGCCTGCCGCGCGCTCGGCACGGTGCTCGATACCGCCGGCGGCGATGGTGTGTTCGATGTAGCGCCCGGCCAGCACGACCGAGACGTTCCACCAGGGGTGGTCGTGCAGCGCGCGATCGTCATCCGACCGGAGCACGTCATGCAGGTAGAGGTTGAAGAAGCGGTTGCGCGGGATGATCCACCAGCGCCGCAGGTAAGGCCGCTCAGCCTCACCGATGACGAGGTCGGGCACGCGGCGCGACATGGTGCGTTCCGCCCAGCGGGGGAGCCTGATCCCACCCATCACGCGCGCGCCCTCTTCTGGCCGGCGGGCTGGATCGCAGCCCACACGATGGCCTTGCGGCCGCTCGCGTTGGCGCGGCGTTCGTGCGTGTCGCGGATCAGGCCGAGTGCGAAGAGCTCGGTGATGCGAGGCCGGATCGACAGGACGGGCAGCCCGACCTTGCCGGCCACCTCATCGGCGGTCAGGCCGTTGCTCGCTTCCAGTGCCGCGAGCGCGCGATCGCGGAAGATCTTCGCCCGCGGCGCGATGTCGGCGGCGGCGGCGCGGGAGGTGTCGCGCGCGCTGGCGCCCGGCGCGGGCGCCTGTCGGAGCAGGTCGGTCATGGCTTCCTCTTCTTTCGCGAGGGATCGGTGAGCAGCGAGCCGTCGGCGTTGACGACGATGCGGAAGCCGCCCGGGGTGAGGACGAAGACGCGGTTGCCGGGGCGGCGCTCGATGATCGCGCAGCTGGCCTCGACCATCGGGTATTCGCCGCCGATCGGGATCCAGAACTCGCGCGCGGTGCCGCGGCGCATCACCGTCATCGTCTCGAAGCTGTCGATGTCGTAGCCGAACCGCACCGCCGAGACGCGCTGGTTTCGCGTGAAGCGGTCGCCCGGCGGTATGACGCCGTCCCAGTGGCCGATCTTCGACGGGGCGGTGACGCGCATCATAGCGCGCGCTCGATGCTGCGGACCCAGCGGCGGGCGTCTTCCTCGGCTGCGGCGCGGGTGGCGTAGGGCAGATAGAGACTGCGCCCGCCGTGCCCGACCTCGAACATGCCGTAGCCGGTGGGGCGGACCAGCCGCTCGGCGCCGTGCCGGCGCGCGAACTCGCGGATCTCGGTGTTGGTCGCCTTCACCGGCGGCCTCCCGCGATCAGCGCGGTGACGCCCTGGGCGAGGATGAGGGTGACGACGAACAGGCCGATCAGGATGCCGGCGGTGGTTAGGATGTCGGCGATGCTCATGACACCTGCACCTTCCGATACGCGACGATATCGAACTTGCCGGTCTCATGACGCCAAGCGGCGGGATCGAACTCGCAGGCATCGCCGCGGGCGGTGATGCCGTCGCGATAGCGCACCTCAACGTAGACATGGCCGAGGGGACATGCGCCGCCTCCCCAGTCTTTCCATTGCGCCGCGGGCACGGCTTCCTCGCGCGCCGCGAGCATGGCGTCGGCCACTTCATAGAGGTTCTTCGAGGTCCGGAGCAGATCGACGGGGTCTGCCGGGAAGCTGATAAGATTCATCCGCCCGGCCAACGCCTGACCGGCAAACCAATCGCGCAGCGTCATGCCCGGCCGGCCTTCATAGGCGTTGCAGTCGCCCGGCACTTCCGGGAACGCGCTCGGGTTGTCCGGCGCGCTCACGACAGCACCGCCCGGAGCATCTGCCCCACGAAATAAAGCAGCGCGAACGCCGCCAGAGCGTAGCAGAGGCGCGCGGTCAGCCGGTCATGCCGCGCTGCGATCGGATCGGACGGCTGGATAAGCCGGCGCTGGGCGGGCGGCTCGCGCCATCCCGTGCGGTTGTAGCTGCTGGACATGTTGCGCCTCCCGTTGTTCACGAGAGGAAATTTGCGCTACATGCAAATTCCCGTCAAGCGCAAATTTGCGTTACGTGCAAATTATCCGCATCAGATGCAAATCAGATGTCCCAGCCAGCCGGAGGGGTTTGGTCGATATCGTCAAAATCCGCCGGCGCAGCGGCGGGCCGCCTCGCCGGCAGGGAAGGGGAGGCGCCATCGAACGCGCAGCGCACGATCGCGCCCCATTGCGTCGGCGCCTGGAAGATCGTGCGGACCTCGCGCCCGGCCTTGATGATGCCGCCGATGTAGGGCGCGCGCTCGGCGGTGATGTAGCCGATCTGGATATTGTCGGCAGTGAACACGGCCACCGCGCGCTCGTCGGCGGGGTTCTTCGGCTCGGGCCGCAGCTCGATCGGGTCGCCGGGGCGGCACATGGCGATGCCGAAGGCGCGGGTGGGGCCGCGCTTGTTGGGGTATTGCGCACCGACGACGGCGAGGCTCAGCTCGCGGGGCACGGCCTGGCCTAGAACAGGTTCTTGATGCGATCGGCCATGAGGACAAGGCCGCCGATCACGGCAACGCCGGTGGTCAGCACGCTGACAATGAAGCCCTTGCTGGGCAGGTGCGCGACGTGCGCCGTAAGGGTTGCGAGGTCTTTCGGAACATCGGCAAGGCTCTTCAGATCCTCGCGGACGTGCTCCATATGAGCCTCGAGCTTGATGATGCGACCTTCCATATCGCCACCACTACCACCGCCCCGAACGGGTGGCAATTTCGGTGGATCGCCGCCATCTATCCCCGCGTTGACCTTGTCGAGCAGCTCTTGGAATCTCGGATCAAGCTGCATCGCCGGCAACCTCCCTTGCCTTGAAGATCAGCTGATATCGATGATGATCGAGCAACTCCATTCTCAGGCGGATGTCGTCCATCTGTTTGAGAAGGTCTTCCTGATCCTCGCGAACGACCGCGACCAATGCGTTGAGCAGGTGCCGCATCATCTGATCGATCTCGCCGTACGCCGCCGCGCTTTCTTCGAGCGAGAATTTCAACTGCCGCTGCAGCAGCTCCACCTTCGCGGCCATTTCGTCCTCGGGCGGCGGTGCGTCTGCCGGATCATTATCGTCGCTCACACGCGCCTCCCCACCCAGATGATGCGCCCGAAGATGTAGAGATCCTCGGCATCGACCTCCTGATTCTCGACGTTCGGATTGTCGGAGATCACGAGCACACGCGTCCGGCCGATCGTCCGCAGTCGCTTGATCGCGCCGGCGCCGTGGATCGAGCATGCCCAGATGCGATCCTGCTGGTTGAGCTGGCGCTGCAGCGTGTCGATAAGCACCATGTCGCTGTCGAGCAGCGTCGGCATCATGCTGTCACCCTCGCCGCTGGCGACGTAGAGCCGTTCCGGCGGCGAGCGCGTGATGGTGCGCAGCACGTTCGGATCGAACTGCAGCTGGCCGGTCTCGGGGAAATCCTCAAGCGATGAGCCCGGCCCCATCGCATAGGCCATCTCGATTCTGGTCAGGTAGACCGGCCCGTCTTCGTCGGCCGCGCCCTTCACTGGTGGGATGTCGGGGGCAAGAGCGCGCGGCGCCGGGGGACGCGCCTCGCTGAAGAAGTCGCTGACTTGGCACTGATACGCCGCGGCAATCTCCGCGAACCGCTTGGTGGGGATATTGGTATCGCCGATCTCCCACCGCGACACGGTGCTTATCGCAACGTCGAGCTTGGCGGCTATCTCTTCCAGCGTGAGCCCGTTGGCTTCCCGGATCTGTGAGAGGCGAATGATCATGTTCGCGGGATTTTGCACGACGCGCAAACCGCCACCATAGCACCACGTGCAAAATGGCCCTTGACCGCGGTTTGCATGTGGCGCAAATATTTGCGTATGACGCTAGCCGAGTATCTCGCCCAGCCGGGGCGCACCGCGACTGAACTGGCGCAAGCGACCGGTTCGGCAGTCTCAACGATCACGCGCGCGGCGCGGGGTGAGATCATCCCGTCGCGCGATCTGATGATCAAGCTCTTCGAGGCGACGGATGGGGCGGTGACGCCCAATGACATCTTCGGCATCGTCAGCAAAGCTCCCAAGGTGGAGATGTGCAGCCTCTGCGAGCGCCGCACCGATGATCCCTGCGTCAACAGCTGCACGGCTGCCGACTGCCCGAACGCCGTGAAGGTCGCGGCGTGATCCTCTCCATTCCCCAGGTCCGCTCCGGCGGATGGCGCGCACGGGCGGCGTTGCCGCCCCTTCCGATGACTGCCCGTGCGCGCCTTTCTTCTTCCGCAGGCTCTAGCCGATGACCGATCCGCAGATCAGCAGCCGCAACAGGGTTGTTTCCGCTTCTTCGCTGATTGAGGCCGCCGCCTGCGCTCTCTCCGCGATCAAGGATGAGGACGGCCTTACCGATGCGGAGCTCGGCGCCGTTCTGCATCGCGGTGCCGACCAGGCGCAGCGGTACCGCACCGGCCTGGCCGAGATGGGTATGATCGCATTCCTGCGCGCCTGCTCAGCGTGGAACGGACGGTTCGCCGCAGAGATCGTAGGCAAGCTTGATCTCAAGCTGTCGCGCGTAGGCGCAGGTTCGCGGTCGGCACGCGGGTTCGCATCGCTGCTCGCCAGGTTGCAGGTTGCAGTTAACGCCGCTCTCGAAAATGACGACGAGATCGACGGCGACGAGTTGCGGTCGATGCTCGCGCTGCTCGACGAGACCCGGAGCGAGATCGAGGCGATGCAGGCGGGATCGTCGACGCTGCGGGCGGTGGCCTGATGCAGCGCGAGCAGCCTTTCGTGGAGACCGGATAACCGGCGGCCGGGCCCGCCGACCAACCAGATCGAACCGCGCGCCCGGTGATTCCGGGAGCGCTTTCGCATGCCCGACGCGCACCGGGCTCCTTCGTGTGCAAGTGAAGGGTAGATCAGATGAGCATTTGGATTGATGGGAGGCCGGTCTCCGCGGATTGGAAGCCGGCCCGGGGCGTGACCAGCGTCGGCGATGTCCGCCTCCATAGCGGCGCCACGCTCACCCTGCCTGAGGGCGTGACCAGCGTCGGCGATGTCCGCCTCCATAGCGGCGCCACGCTCACCCTGCTTGAGGGCGTGACCAGCGTCGGCTATGTCAGCCTCGATAGCGGCGCCACGCTCACCCTGCCTGAGGGCGTGACCAGCGTCGGCTATGTCCGCCTCGATAGCGGCGCCACGCTCACCCTGCCTGAGGGCGTGACCAGCGTCGGCAATCTCAGCCTCTATAGCGGCGCCACGCTCACCCTGCTTGAGGGCGTGACCAGCGTCGGCGATGTCAGCCTCGATAGCGGCGCCACGCTCACCCTGCCTGAGGGCGTGACCAGCGTCGGCTATGTCAGCCTCTATAGCGGCGCCACGCTCACCCTGCCTGAGGGCGTGACCAGCGTCGGCTATGTCAGCCTCGATAGCGGCGCCACGCTCACCCTGCCTGAGGGCGTGACCAGCGTCGGCTATGTCCGCCTCGATAGCGGCGCCACGCTCACCCTGCCTGAGGGCGTGACCAGCGTCGGCAATCTCAGCCTCTATAGCGGCGCCACGCTCACCCTGCTTGAGGGCGTGACCAGCGTCGGCGATGTCAGCCTCGATAGCGGCGCCACGCTCACCCTGCCTGAGGGCGTGACCAGCGTCGGCTATGTCCGCCTCGATAGCGGCGCCACGCTCACCCTGCCTGAGGGCGTGACCAGCGTCGGCAATCTCAGCCTCTATAGCGGCGCCACGCTCACCCTGCTTGAGGGCGTGACCAGCGTCGGCGATGTCAGCCTCGATAGCGGCGCCACGCTCACCCTGCCTGAGGGCGTGACCAGCGTCGGCTATGTCCGCCTCGATAGCGGCGCCACGCTCACCCTGCCTGAGGGCGTGACCAGCGTCGGCAATCTCAGCCTCTATAGCGGCGCCACGCTCACCCTGCTTGAGGGCGTGACCAGCGTCGGCGATGTCAGCCTCGATAGCGGCGCCACGCTCACCCTGCCTGAGGGCGTGACCAGCGTCGGCTATGTCAGCCTCGATAGCGGCGCCACGCTCACCCTGCCTGAGGGCGTGACCAGCGTCGGCTATGTCAGCCTCGATAGCGGCGCCACGCTCACCCTGCCTGAGGGCGTGACCAGCGTCGGCTATGTCAGCCTCGATAGCGGCGCCACGCTCACCCTGCCTGAGGGCGTGACCAGCGTCGGCTATGTCAGCCTCGATAGCGGCGCCACGCTCACCCTGCCTGAGGGCGTGACCAGCGTCGGCTATGTCAGCCTCGATAGCGGCGCCACGCTCACCCTGCCTGAGGGCGTGACCAGCGTCGGCTATGTCAGCCTCGATAGCGGCGCCACGCTCACCCTGCCTGAGGGCGTGACCAGCGTCGGCTATGTCAGCCTCGATAGCGGCGCCACGCTCACCCTGCCTGAGGGCGTGACCAGCGTCGGCTATGTCAGCCTCGATAGCGGCGCCACGCTCACCCTGCCTGAGGGCGTGACCAGCGTCGGCTATGTCAGCCTCGATAGCGGCGCCACGCTCACCCTGCCTGAGGGCGTGACCAGCGTCGGCTATGTCAGCCTCGATAGCGGCGCCACGCTCACCCTGCCTGAGGGCGTGACCAGCGTCGGCTATGTCAGCCTCGATAGCGGCGCCACGCTCACCCTGCCTGAGGGCGTGACCAGCGTCGGCTATGTCAGCCTCGATAGCGGCGCCACGCTCACCCTGCCTGAGGGCGTGACCAGCGTCGGCTATGTCAGCCTCGATAGCGGCGCCACGCTCACCCTGCCTGAGGGCGTGACCAGCGTCGGCTATGTCAGCCTCGATAGCGGCGCCACGCTCACCCTGCCTGAGGGCGTGACCAGCGTCGGCTATGTCCGCCTCGATAGCGGCGCCACGCTCACCCTGCCTGAGGGCGTGACCAGCGTCGGCAATCTCAGCCTCTATAGCGGCGCCACGCTCACCCTGCTTGAGGGCGTGACCAGCGTCGGCGATGTCAGCCTCGATAGCGGCGCCACGCTCACCCTGCCTGAGGGCGTGACCAGCGTCGGCTATGTCCGCCTCGATAGCGGCGCCACGCTCACCCTGCCTGAGGGCGTGACCAGCGTCGGCAATCTCAGCCTCTATAGCGGCGCCACGCTCACCCTGCTTGAGGGCGTGACCAGCGTCGGCGATGTCAGCCTCGATAGCGGCGCCACGCTCACCCTGCCTAAGGGCTGCACGATCAAGGGTCATCCGCAGGCGGACCCGGCTGTGGCGAGGCAGCGACTGATCAATGTCGCCAGGCATGCGCTTGCGGAGCCGAAGCGGCTGCAGATGAACAATTGGCATGATAAGCGCGGCGGCTGCGGCACCGCGCACTGCATCGCCGGTTGGGCCGTCCATCTCGAGGGTGATGCGGGCTACGCGCTGGAGCGCGATGTGGGCCCCGCCGCCGCCGGCGTCCTGCTGCTCGGCATCGACGCCAGCAAGCTCTTCTTCCTGTCCAACGATGATGCCCGGTCTGCGCTGGAAGGCGTGCTGGCCGAGGCGGGCGAACCCGCGCCGACGATCGGCGCCTGAAGGGGATAGACAATGTCCAATGGACCCGTAGCAGCCGAGCAGCTGCGCCTGTTGATCGAGCGCATCGAGCGGCTCGAGGCCGAGAAGAAGGCGATCGCCGACGACATCCGTGGCGTGTATGCCGAGGCGAAATCGAACGGCTTCGACACGAAGACGATGCGTGGCATCGTCAAGCTGCGCAGCATCGATGAGGCGGAGCGGCGCGAGCAGGAGGCGCTGCTCGATACCTACAAGGCCGCGCTCGGCATGCTGGACGGCACGCCGCTGGGCCATTGGGCGCTGCAGCGCCTGTCGAAGGCCGAACCAAAACCGGCGGAAGGCGAGGCATCACCCAGTGCAGGGCCGGCCGACGGCACCGCCGAGCCGGCAGCTGAAGAGTCTCCGCCTGAGCCGGAGGCGTCGCCGGAGCAGGCGCGCGCGATGGGCGCCGCGGCGGCGCGCGAAGGCAAGCCGGTCACCGCCAACCCTTTCCCGGCGCGCGACACCCGTCGTGCCGCGTGGGACGAGGCATGGTGCCGCGAGCTGGGCACGGACGGGATGGATATCCCCGACGCGTTGAAGCCCACCCCGAAGCCGAAGAAGGGTGCGCCCGGCGGCGGCGAGGGAGGTAACGGCTGATGGCCGACAGCGAACCTGCCTCCGCGCGGTCCGATCTGGAGCGCGACTTCGGCACGCACGGCGAGATCGTGATGCCGGGGGACGCGCAACCGCCGATCCTGACGCCCCCCGTTCGTGCGGCGCTGCATCAATGGCTGTTCGAGATGAATGCCGAGACGGAATTGCGCGCCGTCGGCCTCAAGCCGCGCAGCCGCTGCCTGCTGTCAGGCCCGCCCGGCTGCGGCAAGACGACGCTCGCGCATCACATCACCGCCCGGCTGGGCGTGCCCATGCTGGTGATCCAGAGCCACGAGATCGTCGGGATGTACCTCGGACAGAGCGGTTCGCGCATCGGCAAGATGTTTCGCCAGGCGCGCCGCGATCGTTATGGCGTCGCGCTGTTCTTCGACGAGTTCGACGCGCTGGCCAAGAAACGCGAGGGGCTTGGCTCTCAGGGCGCCGATAACGAGCGGGCCAACATCACGATCGCGCTGCTTCAGGAGCTCGACCGCTTCGACGGGCTGCTGTTCGCCGCGACGAACGTGACGAAGGAGATCGATGCCGCGATCTGGCGTCGGTTCCAGATGCAGATCGAGATCGGGCTGCCTGGCCCTGCCGAGCGCTATGCAATCGTCAAGATGTACCTCGCACCATTCGAGGTGGCCGACGATGCGGTGGGTGCGATCGCGGCAGCGCTGGATGGCGCCGCGCCTTCGCTGATCAAGGAAGGCTGCGAGGCGATCAAGCGGTCGATGGTGCTTGGCCCGAAGATGGGGCTGCCGACCGACCTGCCCTCGATCATGGACCGATTCGCAAACAGCGCCTCAGCATCAGAGGGCATGCCCGAGCCGGCGCTGTGGAGCGCGCGCCGATCGGTGCTCGCTGACCTCGCGCAGGTCGAGTGGCTGGCGTGACGGCCTGGTATCTCAAAAAGCCGCGCGAGCACGCGACGGGGGCAAAGCGTCGCCGTCGCAAGGCGCCCGGCGCGCTCGAGCGTCCGATCCAGCGGAGCATCATCGAACTGATCGAGACGCTCGGCCTTAAGGTGGCCGCGGTGCCGAACGCATCGAAGCTCGCTGGCGACGCGGCCAACCGCGCCAAGCTGATCGCGGCGATGAAAAAGGACGGGCTGCGCCCCGGCTTCCCCGACCTGATCGTGATGGGCCGCAAGCCCGGTCAGATCGGCGTGCTCGAATGCAAGCGCGAGAAGGACGGCCGGCTGAGCGTGGAACAGAAAGAGTGGCGGGATTTCTTCATCGAGGTGGGCCACCCGTGGGCGTGCGTCACCAGCGTCGATGAAGCCCTCGCTGCCATCAAATCGTGGGGATGGCTGGCATGAGCAGGAACACGTGGTGCCCGCCCGAATATCGGGCCGCCTATGACGCGCTGACGCGCAAGAAGATCCGCGCAGCCGAGGCGCGCGCGATGATCGAGGACCAGATGAAGGTCGATGCCGCGCGGTCGCGGCCTGTGGCGCCGCCGATCGCTGAGCCCGAGCCGCCGTGCCCGGCGGTGGCAGACGCGCCCAGGCGCGCCGTCGGCAAGCCTGCGCCGCGGGTCGGCGACCTGGTGCAGCTGCCGGGAACCTACGACCCGATGATCGTCCAGATCGCCCTCAATCGCCGGAAGAACTGGAAGCGCGCCCGCAGCGGCGGTGGCGGCAACCATATGATGAAGGTCGCGCGGCTGATCATGGACGGTAATGCCGAGACGGTTCGCCGGGAGAGCGATCCTGTCGAGCGCGCGAAGAGCTATCTGCGCCGGCAGGGCTATATCGTCTATGACGGCTCCGTTCTCGAGCCCCGCCAGCAGGGCTTTGTCGTCGGCCGCCGCACCGTGCCGAACGCCGCAGCGCTGATCGACCTCGCGCGCAAGCTGGGGTGGGCGGCATGACGCGCGAGACCGCCTGCAAGATGATCGAGCGCAACGCGCGCGGAGAGGTGGTGCGCGTCGAGTATCTGTACTTCATCCCGCGGCGGCATATCGGGCCGGGCGCGCGCAACCTGCGGACGATGGGGCGGGGGCGGTGAGCGCCGCCCCCAGCCTCTACGAGGCGTTCCTCGCCCGCAAGGCGATCGTCGATCCGCCAACCGGCATTGATGCCCCCGTCGACCTTCCCGATGCGCTGTTCGCTTTCCAGGCGGATATAGTTCGCTGGTCGCTGCGCCGCGGGCGCGCCGCCCTGTTCGCTGGCACCGGGCTGGGCAAGAGCCTGATGGAGTTGGCGTGGGGACATGCGGTGCACCGCGAGACGGGTCGCCCGGTGCTGCTGCTGACGCCCCTCGCCGTGTCCGCGCAGATGGTGCGCGAGGCGGAGAAGTTCGGGCTTTCCGCGCGGCAGGTGGCATCCGCGGACGACTGCGTCGCAGGCGTGAACATCGCCAACTATCAGAAGATCGGCAATTTCGATCTGGGCCGCTTCGGCGGCGTCATCCTCGACGAGAGCAGCATCCTCAAGTCGACGGACGGCCATTATCGCACGCGTCTGATCGAGGAATGCCAGGCGGTTCCGTTCCGGCTTGCCGCGACCGCAACGCCGGCGCCGAACGACTTCATGGAGCTGGGCAATCACGCCGAGTTCCTCGGAATCATGTCCTACACGGACATGCTCGCCACCTTCTTCACGCACGACAATGGCGACACCCAGAAATGGCGCCTCAAAGGGCATGCCGAGAACGAGTTCTGGAAGTGGATGGCATCGTGGTCTGTCATGCTCCGCAAGCCGTCCGATCTGGGCTATGCGGACGCAGGCTATGATCTGTCGCCGCTGCAGTTCGTGCAGCACACGGTCGGCGCCGATTACGCCCCCAACATCGACACCGGCATGCTCTTCCCTATGCAGGCGCAGACGCTCCAGGAGCGGATCGCGGCCCGGCGATCGACGGTCGAGCAGCGGGTGGCGCTGGCCGCATCGATCACGCCGCCCGATCGCCCTTTCGTGTGGTGGTGCAACCTCAATGAAGAGAGCGCGCAGCTTGCGCGGATGATCCCCGGTGCCGTCGAGACCAAGGGCAGCGATCCGGACGACATCAAGGAGCGCAAGCTGCTGGATTTCAGTGAAGGCCGCACGCGGGTGCTCGTGACGAAGGCGGGCGTCGCGGGCTTCGGCATGAACTGGCAGCACTGCGCTGACACCGGCTTTGTCGGGCTCAACGACAGCTTCGAGCAGTTCTATCAGGCGGTGCGTCGCTTCTGGCGGTTCGGCCAGACGCGGCCGGTGACGGCGCATGTGATCGCCAGCGAGATCGAGGGCGCCACCACCGCAAATATCCGGCGCAAGGAAGCCGATGCCGAGCGCATGGCCGCGGCGATGGTGATGCACATGGCGGACATGTCGAGCGCCGCGGTGCGCGGGAGCGTGCGCGACACGCCTGCATATGACCCGCGCCAGCCCATCATTCTTCCCAACTTTCTGGAGGCCGCATGAGCATCCTCGCCGTCGATCAGGTCGTGACTGACGACTATGCCATCTACCAAGGCGACAGCTGCGAGATCATTCGGGCGCTCCCCGGAGACAGCATCGGCTTCGGCATCCACTCGCCCCCGTTCGAGGGCCTGTACAAGTTCAGCAGCTTCGATCGCGATATCTCAAACAATGAGGGCGCCGGCTTCTGGCAGCATTACGCGTTCCTGATTCAGGAGTTGCTGCGCGTGACGATGCCCGGCCGCCTGCACAGCGTGCATGTGATGCAGCTTCCGACGTCGAAGATCCGGCATGGCCACATCGGCATGCGCGATTTCAGGGGCGAGGTGATCCGCGCCTATGAGGACGCTGGGTGGATCTTCCATAGCGAGGTCTGCATCTGGAAAGATCCGGTCGTCGCACAGCAGCGCACCAAGAGCATCCGTCTGCTGCACAAGCAGGTGGTCAAGGATTCGACCATCAGCGGGCAGGGCCTCGCCGACTATGTCGTCACGTTCCGAAAGCCGGGTGACAATCCGGATCCGGTGTCGGGCTGTTTCGATGCCTATTATGGCGATGGCGCCGGTCCCGACTTCGCCAAGTACACGACCGATACCGATGGGCGGAACTGGTATTCGATCGAGGTGTGGCAGCGCTACGCCTCGCCGGTCTGGACCGACATCCGCCAGACGCGGACCCTTCAATATCGCGAAGGGCGCGACGAGAAGGATGAGCAGCATATCTCGCCGCTCCAGCTCGACGTCATCGAGCGCTGCATAGATCTGTGGAGCAACCCCGGCGATACCATCCTGACACCGTTTCTTGGCATTGGCAGCGAGGTCTATTGCGCCGTGGAGATGGGGCGCAAGGGCATCGGGATCGAGCTCAAGCCCTCCTATTTCGTGCAGGCAGCGAAAAACATCGCGGCGCTGGCGTCGCGCAGCGCGGGCCTTTTCGAGTTTGCCGCATGAGCGACCACGGCTGGAAGCACGACGCGCTGGCAGAGGATCTTGCCCAGCATCTCCGCTCAGACCAGCGCATGGTCTGGACCGACATGCAGATCGGGCCGGCGGGATCCCCGCGGCCGGACGTTTACACGCTGGAGAAGTCCTACAGCAAGCCGATGCCCACGGCATATGAATGCAAGATCAGCCGATCTGATCTTCGTTCTGATACGACGTCCGGCAAATGGCAGAAGTATCTCAGCTTTGCCGGCGCGGTCGTTTTTGCTGTGCCGGACGGGCTTTGCACCGCCGCGGATATTCCGGTTGGATGTGGCCTGATCGTCCGCAAGGCGCAGACGTGGCGCCATGTCAGGAAGGCGACTCGGTCGGCTGTGGCTCTGCCGATGGACGCGGCCATGAAGCTGCTGATCGACGGCGTCGGCCGTTGTACCGGGCCGCGCTTGCCGCAGATGCGTCACGCTGATCTGTGGCGAGAGAACGCTGCGGTCAGGAAGAAGTTCGGGGCGGCTGTGGCGAAGGCAGCAGTCGATCTTACCAGTGTTCAGACGCAGATCGCTGACCTTTCCGAGATGCGCGCCGAGGGCTTCAAGAGAGTCGATCGCGAGGTCGCGGCGCGTCGCGAGTATCTGATTGGCCAGGTGCGGGCGGAGTGCGCGGAATTTGAGCAAGCCAAGCGCGATCTCATCGAATGGCTCGGGATTGACGGTGATATGTCGGCATTCGCCGTGCGTCGCAGGATCGTGCAGCTGAAAGCCGAATGCAGTGCCGATGCGCGGGTCGAAAGGGTTGAGGCTGCGTTAAACCGCGCCCTCCATTCCGTGCGTAACGCCGCCGACATGCTGGCGCCAGAAGCGCGGGAAGGTGCGGCATGAGCGCCGCTCACGCGCCCCAGCCCGATCCGGACGGCATGACGCTGCACTTCGGCCACAACGATCGGCCGACGTGGTCGGAGGAAGCGTCGATCTATATCCGGTATCGCAACGGCCGGATCATGGGGCCGCTGCCTGCAAGAACGCGCCGGTGGCGCATCTGGCCGAGCGGGTCGAGCGACTGGGACATCGTCGCCTGGCGCTATACGGATGAGGCCGCACGCATGGCCGACGATGCGGCGCGCCAGTCCGATGAGGGCGCTAGGTGAGCGTCATCGCAACAGCTGTGAAGCACCTGCTCGCCGCGGGCGTGACGGGCGACGCTTTGGTCGCGGCGATCGCCGAGATGGAGGCGCAGCAGCCTGCCGGCGGCGCATCTGCCATGATCGACCCTGCCGCCGAGAAGCGGCGCGCTTGGGATCGTGAATATCGGCGCGAACGCCGCGCCGCGGAGAAAGCCGGTTCATGTCCACCCGACATCCACCCGACTCAGATGGATCGGGTGGACAATGCGGACAATCCTCCCCCTCCCTCCTCCCCTGATAAAAGCCCCCTAGAACCCCAAAAATTAACCCCTCCGCCCACCCCCACGCGCGACACCACGCGAGCGCGCGAGGCGAGCCGCTTGCCGGTCGACTGGCAGCCGGAGCCTTTCGGTGGCGAACTGGCGGAGGCGGTCTCTCGCTGGCCGCCCGGCGCGCTGGACCGCGAGTTGGAGCGCTTTCGCGACTGGGCGGCGAGCGCGAGCGGGCCGAACGCCCGGAAGAAGGATTGGCAGGCGGCATGGCGCAACTGGTGCCGCAGGGCCGAAGACGAAGGCAGGTATCGCAATGGACAACGTTCGACCGCTCAAGGCCGTGGTGGCGCGGGTGGCAGCCGGGATGCCGTCATCCGAGCCCTTGACGCAGACATCGCTCGCCTTGCCGACGAGCCTGCAGGATCTGGATCTCGACACGCTGCCGGCGAGGTTGGACGATACGACGCTGGCGATGGTCCGCCGCATCGCGGACGAACCGCCGCCGGCGCTTACGCGCTGCGATGAGCGGCACTTCAAGCAGTGCATGCGAGTGATGCGGACGACGCTGCCCAGCCGTTCGGCCGAGGACGATCTCAGCGGCAGCCTGTTCGCCACGGCCTATTACAAGTCGCTCGGCCATCGATCGAACGAGGCTATCTCCTTCCTGCTCGAGCACGCGCTGGCCGAATGCAGGTGGTTCCCGACGATCGTCGAATGCAACGCCATCCTCGCGCGCTGGAGCCGCGGCGACGACGCTTTCGCGCGGCATGGCCAGGCGACGGCGATCGTACGCCGCGAGGTGGAAGCGCGCTTCGCCGAGGCGCTCGAAGCACTGGAAGAGGGCAGGCTTTGCCAGGCCGAGATCAACGCGCTGCCCGACCAATGGAAGCGCATCGCGGCCGAGCGCTGCCTGCTCTGGCACCATGACGATGGAAGCTTCACCGATCGCACCGGGAAGGCTGCCCGGGACGAGAAACAGGCCAAGGTGAGTGGGAGTCTCGGATGATGAAAGACGTTAATGGATGGTGCGTGTTGCGCGCAGCTGGTGGCAGCACGCTGCGGCTGGCGACCTCGCTCAACGAAATCGGCATGGAGGCATGGACGCCCTCGCTGGTGATATCGCGCCGTATCCCGCGCTCTCGGGTGCGGATCGACAAGGCGGTGCCGATGCTGCCCACGTTCGTGTTCGCGCGGGCGCGGCATCTCGACGACCTGCTCGGGCTGGCAGCGACGGCTAAGAAGGTCCAGCCAGCCTTCTCGGTATTCCGCTATCAGGGCCGCGTGCCGGTGATCTCGGACGCTGGGTTGGAGCCGCTGCGGACCGCTGAAGCCAAGGCGTTGCCTAAGGAGCAGCGTCGCGTGTTCAGCGCGGGTGATGCGGTGAAGCTGACCGAGGGCCCGTTCGCGGGTATGAGCGGTGTTGTCGAGCGAGCGCAGGGCGAGTTCGTGCTTGTGTGCTTCCCCGGATTTCGCGTGCCGTTGAAGATCTCATCTTTCCTTTTGCGTCCGAATGAGGCAGAACAAACGCAGCCCAGTCAGGGCACCGCCGCACGAGCGGCATGATGCGGGCGAAGTCGGATGGCCATTGGCCTTACCGCCCCCGCCACCACCCGCGGGAAGCGTGCTTCTCGCGGAGTGCTGCCGCATAGAACCGAGATCCAAGCGAAACTGGTCGGGTTGATCCGAGCGCGTCAGCACGACGTCGCGTAAGGGGACTGGCCAGGAGTAGGACTGCCGGCGTGTCGAGCCACCGGCTGCAACGTCTGAGGCGCATGGACGTGACGGCGGGAGAGACCGCAACCCAATCGGAGATTCCCATGACCACCACCGTCACCATCAAGACGCACGCTTGGCCGGTCGAGGTCACGACGACCGACGACTATGATAGCGGCGAGAGCCACGTCTATACGGCCGTCACCACCACGGTGCCGCCGGGTACGTCGGTCGACCTGTACCTGACGAGCACGCGCTCGCTGTCGCTGCGTGAGCTGCCGATCCCGCATGAGGATCAGCCGCATGTGAGCGATGCCGTCTCGGCCGCCTAAGCTTAACGCCAAGCCGAGGCAGGCCAAGCCGTGCAACTGGTCGCGTCGTGCTTCGCGGCAGGCGCGCGGTTATGGGCGCGAGCATGAGCGCATTCGCGCGGAGCTGTTGCGCGATGAGCCGCTTTGTCGGGAGTGCGCCAAGGCGGGCCGTGTCAATGCAGCGGTGATCGCCGACCACATCGTGGCCCTCGCTCTCGGCGGCAGCGGTGATCGGTCCAACTATCAGCCGCTGTGCCGAGCATGCTCAGATGCAAAGACTGCGCGCGAGAGCGCGACAGCAAGGCGGCGCAGATAGAGGGCGGGGGGGTACCTCAAAGTCTAGAGCCGCTCGCCTCAGGACCGCGCGTGAACTCAATTTTTCGCACGCCCGGATTAAATTTTTGGGACGAATTAAATTTCTGGGCCGCGCAAGCCGCCCGCAAGTATAGCGCAAGTAAAACCGCGATGTACTTGGCGAATAATTGCGAGGTACTATGAAGCGTGGGCCAAAGCCTGAAACGCCTTCGGCAAAATTCGAACGCGGAACGATCAAACCCTATCGGGATGGGGTTAAGACCGAGGTCATAGTGCCCGGCGATCCCCCCATAATGCCGGACTATCTGACGCCCGAGGCGATCGAGGTTTGGCATGAGGTGCTTGGCCGCGTGATGGCGGCGGGGGTGACCGAAGTCGATAGCGCGCTGCTCGCGCGCTACTGCTCGCTCGAGGCGCTCGTGCGCAAGGCGTTTGCCGCCGGCGGAGAACCGCCGCCAGCCGCGTACCTGACCGTGCTCCGTCAGCATGAGGAGCTTCTAAGAATCGCCGGGCCGAAGAGCCGAGTAGGTAGCGGAGGCGCCGCGGATGCCAGCAAGCCGGGCAACCCGTTCGCCCGCAACGGACACCGGGCACGCGCGTGATTATGCCGCCATCGCGCTCGCCTATGCGAAGCGCGCCGCGGCCGACAAGCAGCAGGTATCCCATTGCAAATGGGTGCGGCTGGCGGCGCAGCGGCATCTCGACGACCTGAAGCGGTCCCGGTCGAAGGACTGGCCGTATCGATTCGACCCGTGGCACGCGAACGACGTCTGCGATTTCGCCGAGAAGCTGCCGCACATCGAGGGAAACTGGTGCCGCTGCCCGCGCGCGGACGCGGGCGTCCACCTCGATCGCTGCGGACTGATCGACCTCGAGCCGGCGCAGATCTTCATCCTCGCCGTGGTGTTCGGCTGGCGGCGCAAGGCAAACGGTCTGCGCCGCTTCACGGTGGTCTACGAGGAGGTGGCGCGCAAGAACGCCAAGTCGACCAAGACGGCGGCGGTCTCTCTCTATTGTCTCGCCTGCGAGAATGAGGTGGGGCCGCAGGTGCTGACCGCGGCGACGACGTTCGACCAGGCGAAGAAGGTTTTCCATCCGGCAAAGCGGATGGTGGAGAAGATGCCGGCGCTGCAGGAAGCGTTCGGCATCATCCCCTGGGCGAAGTCGATCACCTGCGCGGACAATGGCGGCTATATGCAGCCGCTGCACGCGAAGTCGAAAACGCAGGACGGCCACAACCCGCACCTGGTCACGATGGACGAGCTGCACGCGCACAGCGACCGCGGCCTCTATGACGTGATGCGGTCGGCCTTCGGCGCGCGCAAGCAGCCGCTTCTATGGCAGATCACGACCGCCGGCTCGAACGTGCACGGCGTCTGCTACGAGCAGCGGACGATGGCGACGAAGGTGCTGGAGCGGTCGGTGATCGCCGAGCACATCTTCGGCATCATCTTCACGCTGGATGGCCCCAAGGATTTCGAGCCCGAGCGCAAGGCGGGCGACGACCCCTACGACGAGCGCAACTGGGTCAAGGCGAACCCGCTGCTCGGCGCGGCGGTGCAGCTGGACGAGTTGCGGCAATACGCGATCGAGGCGCAGAACAGCCCCCTGGCGGAGGGGGAGTTCAAGACGAAGCGCCTCAACCTGTGGATCGGCGCCGCGACCGCTTGGCTCAACGTCAGCCAGTGGATAGCGTGTTCGGATCCGACGCTGCGCCTGTCCGACTTCCGCGGGCTGGAATGCTTCATCGGCACCGACCTTTCGGACAAGGACGACATCACCGCGGTGGTGCTGGCGGCGATCGACCATGACGGGCGGCTGCTGATCAAGACGTGGTTCTACCTGCCCGAGGCGGTGCTGAAACGCGACAGCCAGTCGGAGAAGGATCAGCAGGCGCTCTATCGCCAGTGGCACGCATGGCGGAAGCTTGTGCTGACCAAGGGCGACTTCATCGATCACCGCGTCATCCGCCGGCGCATCGCCCGGCTGAAGAAGGCGCTGAACGTCCGCAAAGCGGTGGGCGACAGCTTCGCCGGCTGGGAGACGATGGCGGCCGGGCTCAACGACGATTTCGACGACGGCACCGGATTCGCCGTCATGCTCGCCAAGAACGCCAACAATTGCTCCGACCCGGCCAAGGATCTCGAGGCGCGGGTGAAGGCGGGGCCGGGCCAGCTGCGGCACGACGGCAACCCGGTGATGACGTGGATGGCCGGCAATGTCGTCGTCACGCGCGCGGTCAACGGCACGATCCTGCCGAAGAAGGAAAAGCCGATGAGCCCGAACAAGATCGACGGCATCGATGCGGCGGTCAACGCGATGGCGCCGATGCAGCGCGAGCAACCGCGTCCGCCCGAGTTTCAGATGATGGTTTTCTGAGGAGCATGGCCGTGACCAATCGGGCCTATTCGATCCTGTCGGTGAAGGCGCTCGACGACGCTCAGCGCGTCATCACCGGCATCGCCACGACCCCCACGGTGGACCGCGTGGGCGACATCATCGACCCGATGGGGGCCAGCTTCGCGGCGACGATCCCCTTCCTGTGGCAGCACGTGCACGACGCGCCGGTGGGTGAGACCAAGTTCGGAAAGCCGACGGCGAACGGCATCCCCTTCGAGACGAAATTCGTTCATCCCGACTCGGTCGAGAGCGCGACCCTGAAGGATCGGCTGCAACTGGCGTGGGACTCGGTGAAGACCGGGCTGGTGCGCGCCGTGTCGATCGGTTTCCGCCCGATCAAATACGCCTTCATGGATGGCGGCGGCATCGAGTTTCAGGAGATCGAGATCTTCGAGCTTTCCGGCGTCACCATTCCCGCGAACGCCGAGGCCGTGATCACCGCCATCAAGAGCATGGACACCGCCGCCCGCAAGGCCGCCGGCGTGCCCGAGCCCGAGATCCCCGCCAACCCCGACGACAAAGCCGCGCCTGGCAAGAAGGTCGTCGTGGTGAAGCTGGTGGACCCCGCCCGCGATCGGGCGCCGCCTGTCGTCATCAAATCGATCAAACCGGTGCGAGCGACGCAGTAACCGAAGCAGACGGCCGCGCGCAGCGCCGCCCGATCAAGGAAAACGACAATGGATATCGCCGCTCAGATTGCGGCCTTTGAGGCGAAGCGTGCTTCGCACCAGGCGCGCATGACGGAAATCATGAAGAAGGCCGCGGGCGAGGGCACCACCCTCGATGAGGCCGAGCAGCAGGAATATGATGGGCTCGATGGCGAGATCCTTGCGATCGACGCGCACATCAAGCGCCTCAAGACGCTGCAGAAGACGCTGGCAACCACGGCGACGCCGGTCGCCGGCGGCAGCACCGAAGAGGGTGCCGCGTCGCGCGGCGGCCAGCGCATCGAGGTCCGTGGGGTCAACCTGCCGAAGGGCACGGCCTTCACCCGCTATGCGATGGCGCTGGCGCGATCGAAGGGCAACCTGATGGTCGCCGCGGAGATCGCCAAGAGCTGGAAGGACAGCACGCCCGAGGTCGAAACCGTGCTGAAGGCGGCTGTCGCCGCCGGCACCACGACCGATGCCACCTGGGCTAAGCCGCTGGTCGAATATACGAACATGACCAGCGAGTTCGCCGAGCTGCTCCGCCCCGCCACCATCATCGGCCGCATCCCGGGCCTGCGCATGGTGCCGTTCGAGATCAAGATCCCGCGGCAGACCGGCGGTTCGACCGTCGGCTGGGTCGGCGAGGGCAAGCCCAAGCCGGTCAGCGCGCTGGCGTTCGACCAGATCAGCCTCGGTCGCGCCAAGACGGCGGGCATCGTGGTGATCACCGACGAGCTGGCGCGCGCGTCCAGCCCCTCGGCGGAACAGGTCGTGCGTGACGACCTGATCGCGCAGACCGCGCAGTTCCTCGACACCGAGTTCGTCGATCCTGACAATGCGGCGGTGACCGGCGTTTCGCCGGCGTCGATCACCAATGGCGTGACGCCGGTGGTCGCTTCCGGAACGGACGCCGACGCGGTGCGGGCCGATGCCAAGCAGCTGATGGCGAACTTCCTTGCCGCGAACCTTTCGCTGGCGGGCGCCGTCTGGATCATGACGGAGACCCAGGCGCTCGGCCTGGCGCTCATGATGAACCCGCTTGGCCAGCGTGAGTTTCCGGACATCAGCATCTCCGGGGCGAGCGGCGGCACGTGGCTTGGCCTGCCGGTGATCCTGTCGGAGAACATCCCCGCGCAGGTCGCCGTTACCGGCCCGCCGGCGATCCCGGCCGGTTCGCGCATCATCCTTGCCAAGGCGAGCGAGATCCTTCTCGCGGACGATGGCGAGACGATGCTCGACGTCAGCCGCGAGGCCTCGCTGCAGATGGACAGCGCGCCGACCGATCCGCCGGCCGCTGCCACGGTGTTCGTGTCGCTGTGGCAGATGAACCTCGTCGGCATCCGTGCCGAGCGGTACATCAACTGGGGCAAGCGCCGTCCGGGCGCCGTCCAGTACATCACCGGCGCCGCCTACCAGTAAGCGCGGCAATCGAGGGGCTCGGCTGCCGGTGCGGCCGGGCCCTTTCGCGGGAGATCGACATGAAGCACCAATCCTATGTCACCCGGGCGCTCAAGGCGCGGGACCCGCGCTATGCGCGTGTTCTCGGCAAGCTCGGCTATGATACCACCGCCATGGCCGCCGAGGCTGTCGATGGCGCCGAAGCCGGCGATTCCGGTGACGGCAAGCCCGATCTCGACGCGCTGCGCGACACCTACAAGCAGGTGATCGGCAAGCAGCCCTTCCATGGCTGGGATGCGGAGACGCTGGCGAAGAAGATCGAAGAGCACCGCGCGGCCAAGTGATGCGCATCCTCGGCTTCACCATCACGCGCGAGAAGGCGGCGCCAGGTCAGCTGGCGAACGTCGACAGCCGCAATGGGTGGTGGCCGATCGTTCGTGAGGCCTTCACCGGTGCTTGGCAGCGCAACATCGAGGTGAAGGTCGACACCGTCCTCTCGCACCATGCGGTTTTCGCCTGTCAGACGCTGATCGCCAGCGACATTGCCAAGCTGCGCATCAAGTTGGTGGCGAAGGACAATAACGGCATCTGGAGCGAGGTGACCAACCCCGCATATTCGCCGGTGCTGCGCAAGCCGAACGGCTTCCAGAATCGCATCCAGTTCTTCGAGAACTGGGTGCTGAGCAAGTTGCAGGCCGGCAACACCTATGTGCTCAAGCAGCGCGACGCGCGCGGTGTCGTCATCAAGCTGCACGTTCTGGACCCCGGGCGGGCCCGGCCGATGGTCGCCAACAATGGCGATGTCTATTACGAGCTGAAGACCGACCACCTCGTCGGCCTCGAGGGTGAGCTGGTCGTACCGGCCAGCGAGATCATCCACGACCGGTTCAATTGTTTCTTCCATCCGCTGGTCGGCCTGTCGCCGATCTACGCGAACGGCCTGGCTGCGACGCAGGGGATCTCGATCCAGAACGCGAGCGCGCGGCTGTTCCAGAACGGTGCGCGGCCGGGGGGTGTGCTCACGGCACCCGGAGCTATCGCGGACGAAACTGCGGATCGGCTGAAGGCCTATTGGGACGCGAACTTCACCGGCGAGAATGCCGGCAAGGTTGCCGTGTTGGGCGACGGGCTCAAGTTCGAGGCGATGTCGGTCAAGGCGACCGACGCGCAGCTGATCGAGCAGCTGAAGTGGTCGGCCGAGGTCGTTTGTTCGACCTATCACGTGCCGCCGTACAAGATCGGCGTCGGCACCATGCCGAGCTACAACAACGTGCAGGCGCTCAACACCGAATATTATTCTCAGTGTCTTCAGTCGCACATCGAGGCGATCGAGCTGTGTCTGGATGAGGGGCTGGCGACGGGCGACCGGCTGGGCACCGAGTTCGACATCGACAACCTGCTGCGCATGGACAGCGTGACGCAGATGCAGGTGCTGAAGGAATCGGCCGGCATCCTGACGATCGACGAGCAGCGCGCGAAGCTGGACAAGAAGCCGACCGAGGGCGGTGCTGCCGTCTATCTGCAGCAGCAGAACTACAGCCTCGCCGCGCTGGCGCGCCGTGACGCGCGCGAAGATCCGTTCGCGACCGCGCCGGCGGCGAACGCGCCGGCAGAGCGCGACGATGGGCCGGAGGCGCAGGCCGCCAACGATAATGCGCGGCGCGCGGCGATCGCGCTGTTCGAGAAAGACCTGCGGGAGGCGCTGCATGCTTGATACCAAGGCGCTTGCCGATGCGACCGCGGCGATCGTCCGCGAGTTCCTCGCGAAGGAAGTCGCGCCGCTCATCGAGACCATCAAGCGCCTCGAGGCGGAGCTGCAGCGGCGCGCAGCGGCCCCGGGCGCCGACGAGATCGGCAGCCTGGTCGACGCTGCCGTCGTCCGCGAGATCGAACGTCGCGGGCTGATCGCGGTCGATGTCGACCAGCTGCGTGAGGGCATCCCCACCGCCGACCAGATCGTATCCCGCGTGCTCGCCGCGCTTCCGGCGCCGGCCTCACCGGTGCAGCCCGATATGGAGGCGATCCGCGCGGCGATCGACGAGCAGGTGCGCACGGCGGTCTCTGCCATCCCGGCGCCGCAGGACGGCGCCAGCGTGACGGTGGATGATGTTCGCCCGCTGATCGACGAGCAGGTGCGCGCGGCGGTGGCGGCGATCCCGGCGCCGCAGGACGGCACCAGTGTGACGGTGGACGACGTCCGGCCGCTGCTCGATGAGCAGGTGCGCGCGGCCGTTGCGGCGATCCCGACACCGAAGGACGGCATCGGCCTGGCCGCGATGTTCGTTAACCGGGCCGGCGAGTGCGTCGCCACCATGACCGACGGCACGATCCACACGCTCGGGCAGGTGGTGGGGCGCGATGCGGACATGGCCGCGCTCGAGCAGCAGCTGCGCGAGATGGTCGCCGCGATTCCCGTGCCGAAGGACGGGCGCGACGCGATGTCGCTGGACGACTTCACCGCCGAGGTCATGGAGGATGGCCGCACCATCCGCTTCGCGATGAAGGCCGGCGATACCGAGCGCACCTATCAGTTGTCGTTCCCGGTCGTGATCGACCGCGGCGTGTGGCAGGCGGAGCGCGCCTATGAGGCCGGCGACGGCGTGACGTGGGCGGGCAGTTACTGGATCGCGCAGCGCGGTACAGACGCCAAGCCCGACACCGCGGACAGCGGCTTCCGGCTGGCCGTGAAGCGCGGCCGTGACGGTAAGGACAAGGTGGCCTGATGGTCGCGCTGGTCACGCTCGCCGAGGCGAAGGCGCATCTGCGGATCCTCAGCAACGATGAGGACGCCGATATCGATCTCAAGCGCGAGGGCGCGTCCGACATTATCGTCGATTACATCAAGCGCCCTGAGCACGGTTGGACCGCGGAAACCGCGCCGGCGCTCGTGAAATCGGCTGTGCTGCTGATGCTCGGCGCCCTGTTCGCCGACCGCGAGACGGCAGAAATTCCGTCGGGCGTGAAGGCCATCCTGTGGCGCTATCGCGATCCGGCGCTCGCATGAAGGCGGGCAAGCGCGACCGGAAGATCGTCTTCGAACGGGCGACGGTCACCAAGAACGCGTTCAATGAGGACGTCGAGACCTGGGCGGCGAGTGGCGGTGAGTTTGCCCACGTGATCTTCGCCAAAGGCTCAGAGAGGCGTGACGCCGCGCAGGAAAGCGCAAGCGCCGCCGCGACATTCATCGTTCCGGCCAACACGCAGACCAATGGCGTGACAGTCCGAGACCGGATCATGTTCGATGGAAGTGCATGGGACATCGTCTCAAACATCCCCAGCCGCGAGCGAAACGCGGAACGTGAGATCGAAGCCGTGAGGATCGCCCAGTGATGAGCCAGATTAAAGTCAATCCAGCAGACGCGATGCGCGGATTGACGCTGACGACCAAGCTGACCGGCATGAAGAGGCTGGCGGTTCGCATCTGGATCGGCACCCGCATCCTCATGCTCGCCGCGATGGTGTTCGGGTGCCGTGTCGAGGTCGATATCGTGGATCGACGCGACACGTGAAGCGCCTGACGGCGGAGGTCGAGGGCCTCGACAGCCTGATGAGGAAGCTTGATCAGCTTCCCGAGGCGATCGGCGAGAAAATCCAGTGGCAGATCCTCATGGAAGCCGGCGAGATCATCGCAGATCTGGCGCGCGATCTCGTCCCCGTCGATACTGGCGACCTGCGCGACAGCATCACGGTCAGCGACACGATTGCCGGTTATGATGGGCAGGGCCTTACCCTGGGGCTTGGCGGCGCCGTCACCGTTTACATCGGCCCGCAGCGCAACAGCAAACCGGACGGCTGGTACGGTCACCTGGTGGAGTACGGGACCGTCAAGACGGCTGCGCAGCCGTTCATGCGCCCGGCCTTCGATTCGACCAAGGGGCAGGTGCAATCGCGCATCCGCAACGATCTCGCTGCGGCCATCGCCAGGGCGGCGAAGGGGTGATCGATGGAAGAGGCGCTGATCGCGCGGCTGCTGGCGTTCGCCGGCATCGCTAACATTGTCGGCGAGCGCGTGTGGCCGCTGGTGCGGCCGGAGGGCACGCCGCTGCCGGCGCTGACGCTGCAGGTCATCTCGCCGAACCGGACATACACGCAGGACGGTCCGTCGGGCTTCTACGGGCCCCGGGTCCAGTTCGACAGTTGGGGAGCCAGCTACGAGGACGCGAAGCTGGTCTCGCGGCAGGTGACGGCTGCGGTGGAGCTTCCCGCGATCGTGGGTGGCATCCGGTTCGATGCCGGGTTCCTCGATTCTGAACGGGACATGCCGATCACCGACATTCCCGGCGGGGGCAAGGCCTACCGCGTCAGCCAGGATTTTTTCGTGTGGTGGAAACCTCAAAGCTGAGAGGACGTGAATTATGACTGGTGTTCTGGGGTTGGGTACCGCGCTGTACCTGACCAATGGGGCCGGCGTGCTGACCAAGGTCAACGGCCTGCTCAACGTCAACCGCCCGAACCTGACCGTGGAGACGGTGGATACCACGACGCATGACAGCGCCGATGGCATCCGCGAGTTCATCGCCGCGCTCGCCGACCCCGGCGAACTTTCGGCGACGATCCATTACGAGCCGGGCTCCGCGACCGACGACCTGCTGCTCGAGCATCTCGTCTCGCGCGAGAAGCGGGCGTTCAACATCGTGACGAAGGGCCCCGCCGGCGCGCTCGAGGATAACGAGGGTATGGTGATCCTAACATCCTATGAGCCCGACGACGCACCGATCGACGGCGTTCGCCAGGCGACAATCACCGGCAAGGTGAGCGGCGCCGTTGAACAGGCGGCGCAGCCCGAGGAGCCCTGATCATGGCGAACAAGATGCGCGGTGAGGCGACGATCAAGGTTGAAGACCGGGAGCTCACCCTCCGGCTCGACTTCAACACGTTCTGCGATATCGAGACCAGCACCGGCCTGGGCATCCAGCAGCTTGGGCCGGCGCTGTCGAAGAACCCCTCCGCGACCCTCCTCCGCGCGCTCGTCTGCGCGTGCCTGCAGCACCATCATCCCGGCACGACCGAGCGGCAGGCTGGCGAGTTGCTGTCGGTCGTCGATCAGGATGAGATCGGGGAGGTGCTCGGCAAGCTGTTCGAAGCAGCGATGCCCGCGCCGGACCCTCAGAACGGCGCGCCGCGGGCGGAGACGCGGCGTGGAGCTGGGAAGCGCTGATCGCGGAATGGTCGGCGGAGGGTTTCGCGCCCGATGCCTTCTGGACGCAGACGCCGCGATCCTTCTCCGCGGTGATGAAGGGGCGCCGCTCGGCGAACGAGCGCCTCTATGAGATCGCGGGCTGGATCGTCTGGCATGCGGGCCTGCTCACCGGCATCGGGACCAACGCCCCGAACAAATATCCGAAGCTCGAACGCCTGATGGGGCTGAAACCCAAGCCGGTCGCGAAACCGCAGAGCGAGGTCGAGTTGAATGCCAACCTGCGCGCATGGGGGGCGCTGTTGAAGCGGGCGGCTAAAACTTCGTCTTGAAGTCGGGAAAGCCGGTGAAGGGGGCTGGGGTGCAGGTGCCCTCGTACTTCATACCCACAGCACTTCGGCCGTAGCCACTACGCACCAAGCCGAAGTGCGCTCCTGTCTCCCTATTGATGAAGTTCGAAACCGAAGCGTCGAAGCGCCCCTCACCTTTCTTCTCGGTCAGGGTAATCTGTGCGGGTTGAACGGCCGCGATAGTGTGAATGGCCTTACAATCGGTCTCGCACCACCGATTCATATTCAGATCGACCCGATATTCGCTCCGATAGGGAGCGGATTTTGTTTCCGCGAATGATGTTGTCGTCACAGTGCCGGCGCAGACCAAATTGAACGTCATCACCGCCGCCGTCGCTGCACCACCCAACATCCGCCACCTCCCTGCCTGAGCCAATGCGGTTCTACGCCCCGCGATCGGCTTGTTCAACGCGTGGCCCTGTACCATCCAGATCGAAGGAACCGAGCCGGTGGCAACAACCGAGATCGGCGGGCTGCGCATCAGCCTCAGCCTCGACAGCTCCAGTTTCCTCGGCGGCCTCGTACAGGCGCAGCGTTCGCTTGCGGCGTTCGCCGGCCGTGTCGAAGCGCAGTTCGCCCGGCTGAACGATTCCATCAACCGGATCAGCGCCCGGATGACGGTGGCGATAACGCTGCCGGCGGCCCTTTCGGCCCGGATGGCGGTCAACGCGGCGTCCAGCGTCGCGGAGATGCAGAGTGCGTTCGAATATACCTTCGGCAAGATGGCGGACGACGTCGAAGCCTGGGCGGAGCGCACGGGCGATGCGATCGGCCGATCGACCTACGAACTGCAGCAGGGCGCGCTAGCCTTCCAGCAGATGTTCCGCGTGGCGGCGCCGACGGGAGAGGCAGCGGCGGGCCTGTCGAAGCAGTTCGCGCTGCTGACGCAGGATCTGTCTAGCTTCTACAACGTCACCGGTGACGTGGCGCTGATGAAGCTGCGCTCCGCGCTGCAGGGCGAGAGCGAGCCGATCCGCGATTTCGGCGTGTTCCTGACCGAAGCGGCCGTCGCGCAGGAAGCGGTCAGCATGGGCGCGGCGAAGACGACGAAGGATGTCTCCGAACAGGCGAAGATCCTTGCGCGCGCGAACATCATCCTGCGGGAGACCGTCACCGCGCAGGGCGACGCGACCCGCACCGCCGGCAGCTATGAGAACCAGGTGCGCGCGCTGCGCTCGCAATTCGAGGAGTTGTCGGTCAAGATCGGCAAGATCCTGCTGCCCTTCGCCGAGAAGCTGGTGACGCTGCTCACCCGACTGGTGACATGGTTTTCGAACCTGTCGGAGACGACGCACCGCGTGATCGCCGCCGTCGTCGCGTTTGCCGCGGCGCTGGGCCCGCTGCTGGTGGTGATCAAGGGGCTGGTGGTGTTCTTCACCGCACGGTGGATCATGTCGACGTTCGGCGTGTTCGGCTCGATCCTGTCGTATCTGATCGCGCCGCTGCAGACGCTCGCCACCACGCTCGGCATCGTCGCTGTCCGTCTTGTCTCTATCCAGGGGCTGGTAAGCATCGCCTCGGTTGTGCTTAAGCGGCTGGCCGGACCGGTCGCCGTCGTCGTATCGACCTTCCTTCTGTTCCGCGACTACATCATACCCGTTCTCGATCAGCTGTGGCAGGCGATGCAGGCAACGCTGGGTCCGCGGCTGCATCAGATCTTCGCAGCGCTGGCGGAGTTGTTCGGGAAGCTGGCGAACGGCCCCGTCGGCACCGCGATCACGTGGCTGATCGGCGCGATCGAGGTGCTGTTCGACGTCGTCAGCACGGTCATGGCGCTGTTCGTCAGCGAGACCGGTCAGCAGCTCGTCAAGGCGTTCGAGCTGGTGCTGATCACCATCCGTTATGTGGTGGAGGCGATCAGCGGCCTTGTCGACGTCGTCACCGGCCTGCTGACCGGTGATTGGGCGAAGGCGTGGACTGCGGCCGGCGCCGTCGTCGATGCCGTCGCTGGCGGCTGGATCGATTCGCTCGGCGTGTTCTCGAAGGAGGCGGAGGCGTCGCTGCGTTCAGTCTATGGCAGCGCGAAAAAGTGGCTGGTGGACGAGTTCGGCAAGCTGGCCAGCGGGTTTTCGGCGATCGTCGATGCCATCGTCTCCGCCTTCAACAACCAGTTCCCCGAGATCGCGAGCACCGCGCAATGGGTATATGGCGAGGTCGAGAAGTGGCTCGTGAAGGCGTTCGGGCCGCTGGTCGAGTTCGCCAAGTGGGCGGCGAAGGAAATCGGCGACGCCTATGTCGCGCTGAAGAAGCGGATGGGGCTGGGCGGCGATGGCGGCACCGGCCAGTCCGGTGACGCGGCCGGCGCAGCGGCAGGTTCTGCGATCGGCGGGTTCCTGGCCGCGAATGCCAAGCCGCGCCCGGCCATCGGTGACGACAAGAAAAAGAAGAAAGGGCGGAGCGGACCTACCGATGAGGACCGCCGCCGCAACTATGACGACGAGTTGAGCCGCATCGAGGATCGGATCCTCGATATGCAGCAGGAGTTGGCGACCAACCTCGAAGACCGCCTGCTCATCGCGCAGAAGCGCGCCGTCAACGATCTGGAGGCCTATGACGCGGAGATCGACGAGAAGGTCAAGCGCAAGGAACTGACGCCGAAGGCCGGCGAGGAACTGAAGCTGCGCAATGCGATGCTCCGGGAGTTGCAGGCGCAGCTGCACGCGCGCGAATGGGATCGCGAGCTCGACGAACAGGCGCTGCGCATCAAACGGGCGATGGTAGATGCGGAGACGGACCTGCTGCGGTCGCGGCTCGATCTGGCGCGCACCGCGGCTGAGCGTCGCGAAATCGAGATGCGCATGCTGGAGGCGCAGCAGAAGAATGAGCGCGACGAACTCATTAAGATCCGCAACTCGACGAGCGCCGACGATTGGGAAAAAGAGATCGCGCAGACGCGCATCGATCAACTCGACGAGATCCAGCGCAACCAGCGCGAGCGCACGAGGCGGGACACGGCCGGCCCGCTGGAAAGCTATCTCGACAACATCCCGAGCACGATCGGGGAGATCAACGAGCAGCTCGAGGAAATGGCGGTCAACCGGCTGAAGGCGATCGAGGACAGCTTTGCCGGCATCGCGCAGAAGGTGCTCGGCGTGAACGGCGCGCTGGGCGAGACGCTCGGCATGCTTCTGCGGATCGTAGCGCAGCAGGCCATCCTCGCCGCATCGAACGGCAGCGGGGTCGGCGGCTTCCTGAGCGGCGTCGGCAGTGCTCTTGGCGCCGCGTTCGGCGGCGGCGCATCGCCCAGTCCTACCGCTATCGCGCAGTCAAGCGCGGCAACCGCAGGCAATTGGTCTCTTTCGGGCTGGGCGAGCGGCGGTGGCGGCTTGATCAAGGGGTTGTCGGGTCTCGACCGGAATACGCTGTCGATGAATGGTATTCCGCTGGCGCGGGTGAGCCGCGGCGAGATGTTGAGCGTGACCCCGACGAATGACATGGGCCGGCGGCCATCCGTCATGATCAATGCCGACTTCCGCGGCGCCAGCCCCGAGGCGGTGACCGCGATGAGCGCCCGGCTCGACCAGTTCGAGCAGAACCTGCCGGGCATGGTGATCCAGGTCGCCAGCAAGGGCAAGGAAAGGCGCTTCTGGTAATGGCGATCACCTATCCCCGGCCGATGCCCGAGCTTACCGGGATGGCCGGTCGCCTGACGCTGGAACGGGTGGACTATCTCTCGCCCGAGCGCACCGGCGTCATCGGCGGGGTGACGGCGGGCTGGCCGCTGTGGATGATGCGGCTGTCGTTCAACAACATGGCGTTCCGCGACGACGACGAACTGACCGCCTGGCTGGACAGCCTGCGCGGATCGCAGAAGCGGTTCTTCGGCTATGACCAGACGCGGCCCGAGCCGCGCTTCCATGCGGACGGGCGCCCCTACACGAAAACGACGACGACATGGTCGGAGTCGATCGACAGCGGGGGCACCTGCAACCTGACGCTCGGCGGGCTGCTGAGGGGGCAGGTGTTCTCGCCACGGGACTATGTCGGCTTCGAGTGGGGCGACAATCGCCGCGCGCTGGTGCGAAGCATGGAGCCTGGTGTGGTCAACGCCGGCGGGACGGTGACGATCGCTGTGGAGCCTGCGGTGCATGCGGTCGTGCCGCCCACCGCGACGGTGCAGCTCTATCGGCCATCGTGCCTGATGCGGATCCTGACCGACGACACCGAACTGATGGATCAGGGGTTGGCCTTCGTCGGCGCCGGCAGCCGCATCGCGGCCGTGCAGGACATCATCGCATGAAGACGATCGGCGTTTCGGCCGTCGCGGCGATGGCGCGCGGCGAGGCGATCGTCACCGCGGCGGTGTCGTTCTTCAGCGTCGAGCCGATCCATGTGTTCGGCGGCTATGGCGTGTTCGAGATGGGCGGCGACGCCTTCCATGGTCTCGGCGACCGCGCGCTCGCCGAGGTGACGGGCGGCGCGATCGGCGGTTCGGAACAGAATGTCACGCTGACGCTCTCCGGCGTCGATCCGGAAGCGGCCGCGCTGATGGACGCCGAAGAGGTCATGGGCGTGGGCGTCGTGATCTACCGCATGATCTTCGACGGATCGGGCCGCAACCTGCTCGATGTCCGGCCCTACAAGCGTGGCCGCGTCGACGAGATCGTCGCGGAAGAGACGATCGGCGGCACGTCGACCATCACCGTGCAGGTGGAGAGCGCGGCGCGCGGGCTCGGCCGGAACAATGGCCGGATGCGCAGCGATGCGGATCAGCGGCTGATCGACCCGAACGACGGGTTCTTCAAGCACACCGCCTATGCGGGCGAGAAGCAAATCTACTTCGGAGGCAAAATCAGTTCCGCCGTCAGATCGTCTTTCTAAGGGGGCAGGAATGCGCGACCTGGTGGCACTTCGCCATTATCTGGCAGAACGTGAGGCGATGCCCTTCGATTGGGGGCGCCGGCGGAACGACTGCGGAAGCTTCGTGCTGCTCGGCATTGAGGCGCAGACTGGTCGCGACGTGCTGCCGGGCATCAGCTGGGCGACGGCACGCGGGGCGCTGCGTGTGATCCGCAGCCATGGCGGTCTCGACGGGGTCGTCAACAGCGTGCTGACGCCAGTCGCCTCCGCGCGCGCTTTGCGCGGTGACGTGGCGGCAATCCGTGTCGATGGCGAGATCAGCCTGGTGCTGGTGGAGGGCGAGACGCTTGCAGGCCCGGGCGAGAGTGGCATCGTCCGCCTGCCGAGATCGGCGATGGTTCTCGCCTGGAGCATTTGCTGATGGGAAAGGTGGTTCGCGCCATCGCCGGCGCTGCGATCGCCGGCATCGGCGTTATCATTGGCAACCCGCAACTTGCGCTTGCGGGTGGCAACCTGTTCTGGACCAGCGTAGCGGCGATTGCTTTGTCGCCGGGCCAAAAGGCGCCACGCGCACAACCTACCACGGCACAAATTGGTGAGGTTGCGAGATCAGGGATTTTCGGCAAGGCCGCCGTAGCGGGATCGCTGGTCGACGCTTACAATCATGGCGGAAAGTACGGCACTGACTGGACGGTGCTCATTATCGCGCTTGCTGACCATCGGTGCGAGGCGCTCGAGGGATTTTACGTCAACGATCAGTATGTCGCCTTCGCCGGCGATGGTATGGTCGCTGGCTATAAGGAGCAACTGCAGGTCTTTTGGCGACCGGGCACATGGGACCAGGCGGTTCCTTCCTACGTGCTGACGACCGCGCCGGTATTCCCGGCCGGGCACGCGCTGGCGGGACAGCCGACATGGACCGCGAACGACCGCGGGCGCGGCGTTTCCTATGTCGTGGTCGGCTACAAGGCCGACAAGTCCGACGCCAAGGATCCGGTGTGGACGTCGGGCCGCCCGCAGTTCCTGTGGGTGGTGAAGGGCCTGCAGGTCTATTCGGCGCGCGACGATTCGACGGTGGCGGGCGGCAGCGGCGCGCACCGCTGGGATGATCCGGAGACGCGGGAATGGTCCGACAACCTGATCGACTGTCGCTACACCTGGGCCCGCGGCATCTATGCCGGCGACCGGGTGGACGAACCCGACATGCTGCTGCTCGGCCGCGGGCTCACGGCGGTGGAGGCGCCGCCCGAGCATGTCGCCTTCTATGCGAACATCTGCGATGAGCCTGTCGCCCTGAAAGCTGGCGGAACCGAGCCGCGCTATCGTGCCAACGGCCAGTGGTCCGCGGATCAGGAGTTCGTCGACGTCGAGCTGATGTTCGCGTCGGCGTGCGGCGGTGTGCTGATCGAGCGCGAGGGCAGCGTGGAGGTTGAGCCCGGCCACGCCAAGTCGCCGGTATGGTCGATCACCGATGACGATCTCGTCGTCGGCACGCAGGTGACGCGGCGCGACGTGCCGACCCGCACGGACAATGACTGGGTCAACACCGTGGCGGCCCGCTACATCGAGCCTTCGCAGAAATACAAGCTGCACGGGGCGCCGGTGCGCCGCTCCACCGCTGACGTGATCGCCGACAAGGGCCCGCGCGAGGTGACGCCCGCGCTGGATCTGGTGACGTCGGGCACGCAGGCGCAGCGGGTCGCCGAGATGGCGCGCCGTCTGGGCAGGTTGTGGAAGCGCCGTTCGATCGTGCTGCCGCCGCGCTTCGCGGGCGTAGAACATGGCGACTGGCTGCTGTGGAACTCCGCCCGCTACGGCGGCACCATGCTGATGCGGGTGGAGAGCGATCAGCTCGGCCGCGAATGGAGGAACACCCTGTCGCTCCGGCAGGTCTCCGCGGACTTCGCGGACTGGAACGCTGCGCTCGACGAGCTGGACGACAAGAGCGTGGCCGTGAATCCCGATGTGCCGGGCGGCATCGGGGCGCCCGGCGCCGGTGCCTGGTCAGTCGCGCTCGTTGGCAACACCCTGGTGATCACCGGCGCCGCCGATGACGACTATGCCTCATCGATCACATTCGAATTTGCCAGCGGATCGGCGCCGGACCCCGATGTCGATGACGACTGGACGCTGATTTCCACGGGCGGGCAGACCGCGACGCGCGCGGAGCTGGCCGGCGTGGCGGTCGATACCGACTATTATGCCGCGGTCTCCTATGTGGTTGACGGCGAGCGCGGTGACCGGCTCGTGCTGGGGCCGGTGAGCTATGCCTCGGAGGATGTGCCGCCGGGCCCGGTGACCTTCCTGAGCGCCACGCCCGGCGTCGGCGAGGCGGACATCGCGTGGCGCAACCCGACCACCAGCAATTTCGACTATGTGGTCGTCTACTCCGCCACGACGACCGATTTCGAGGACGCCGTCGCCGTCTCGGGCGAACTTCGCGGCGGGCTTGGTGCCGATGGGGCGTTCAACCATGTCGTGGCGGCGGGTGTGCGCTCATGGTGGGTGCAGCCCTTCTCCGATGACGATGTGCCGGGCGCCATTGCCGGGCCCGTGACGGCCACCGTCACCTGACATCCTCCGCGCCGCCGGGCGCGGCGCTTCTGAACGGAGATTCTATGACCGAACGCGTCGATCTGGCGGCGTCGAGGAACGTCGACCCGTGGGGTGACACCATCGATTTCATCTACAGCGGCGCGCCGCTGCCGCCGATCACCTCGATCGACATGGAGGTGCGCCTCTATCCTGGCGCGCCCGGCGACGCGCTGCTGACGCCGACGGTGACCTTCGAGGATCTGGCCGACCCTACCGAGGAAGATCCGCTGCAACGCATCCTGCGCGTCATGCCATCGGCGCCGCAATCCGCGCTGGAGGGCATGCCAGCTGGGCTCAACCAGCCAGATCCGGGCGATGCAGATCTGTTCTCGTACGACATCATCATCACTTACACCGACACGGTCGAAGAGAAGATCGGCTTCGGTGATTTCCTTCTGCAGCCGGGGGTTACCGTATAATGGCCGACATTCGCAAAGTGCAGGTGCGCGGGCTTCGCGGTCCGGGGCTACTGCCCGGCGATCTCGATCTCATCGACGAAAAAGTAGAAGAGGCAGGTGGCAGCGCTGACCTCGCCCGCTCTTACGCTGTGAGCGACACCGACGACCCGATTCCCGGAGCAGATGAGCCGACCGACCGGGGTGCGCGCTTCGAGGCAAACCGCGCTGGGGAGGCGGCCGACAAGGCGGAAGAATGGGCGGAAAGCGAAGGCGCTGAGCCTGGCGGTACTGGGACGAAATCGGCGAAGGAGTGGGCAAGTCTTTCTGCTGCCGACCGCGCAGCGATTGAGGTTCTCGGCTCTCAGCTTAACGGCCCGCTGCTGACCTCGCGCGTCGATGCGTTGCTGGGAACTGCGGACTCTTACACCGTTCTTTCCGGACAGCCCTCCGCGACGACGCTCGCGATCAGTGCCAACCGGGCATATGTGGCCGCTGCGATAGATGTCGGTGCCGACATCGCGGCCGGGCTGGTGATCGACGCTTGGTTCGCCGACATGATCGTCGATGCGACAGCGACGCTCATCAAGGCCTATGTCTATGTGGCCAACACGGCCCATGCGAGCATCAACACGGCGCCGCCGCACGTCGCAGCAGCCGGATCTCCGGCTAGCGGTGGCGCGTGGACGGTGGTCGAGACGATCAGCATCACGCCGGCCGATGCGGGTCTCACTCCCGGCGCCTCGGCGCTGGCGACTGCGCGTTTCCCGACCAGCTTGGCGGCGCCGATGGTTACAGCCGCAGGCAAAACCTATGCCGTCGCGATCGATGTCTACGACGCCAGCAACGCGCGTTTGCGCTATGGCTATGGCTATGTCGACAAAACGGGCGACGGGCGTCAGCGCTTCTACGGCTGGTACCATCAGACCACCGGTACCGGCACATGGTCAAACCACCTTGCGACGCAGAAGATCGCGCTGCGCGCCGGCACCAAGGCGCTCACCGATGTGCTCGACCTGCAGGATTATATCGCGTCGATCGATGCCAAGTCCTTGAAGGCTGCGCAGATCGCTGAGGTGCAGGCCCTGATGGAGGTGCAGCGGCTCAACGATGCCGCGCTGGCGACGAGCCTTCAGGTTTACCCACTTGCTCAGACGCCATGGCCCGCCGCCACGCTGACCGCGCCAGGCGAAGCCTATGAGGTGGCGCTCGCCTACAATCCAGCGACGAGCTACTCACGCGGCGAGGTCGGCGTTGCTCTGGTCAACCAGTGCTGCACCGATCAGGGCTATGTGTGGCTTTATCGCGCGCCGACCAGCACGGCCGGCAATGCGCCGCCGACCTATCCGACGGTCGCCAATTACTATTGGGTCGCGGTCGGGCGCATCAATGTCACCGGCGACAGCACGACGGAAGAGACCCAGATCGGGCCTATTTCCGGCGGCCAGGGCGATGCTGATGGCATTTGGGATCGTACCTCTGACCTGATGATCACCTGGTTGAAAGCCGCCGTGAACAACAAGGGCAAGTCGGGCCAGACCGCGCAGGAGATCCGCGACCGCATCATCGCATGGTCGACGACGCAGAAGCAGGAATCGGCGATCGTCGGGCTCGATACGAACAACCTCAATCCGAGCAATCAGCCGAACGTCACCACGTCGGATCAGACGGCCGCGATCATGACCGTCAACCAGGAGGCGTTCGACGCGATCCCGCATTCGCGCAAGATGTTCTGGGGCGGTCAAACCGGGACCGTCGGTACGCGCAATTTCGGGACGATCAGCAAGCTGGCGCGACTGATGCGCACGGCATTCGGCGTCAATTTCTGGGACCATTACGCGGCGCTTCACCCGTATGTGTCGAACCGTAGCAAGGCCGACCTCGATAGCCTCGCCTTGGGCGGCATGCCGCTTTCGATCATGGCCGACGGCACCCACTACGACGACCCGATCGCGGAGCCGGGTGCCCGCGAGAAGGCGCGGCTGGTGCTGTGCATGGAACGTGGCCAGCCCTATGTGCAGCCTGAGCGGATCGTGTTTCCCATCCGATCCTCGGACGCCGTCGCGGCGACCATCGCTCCGGCGCGGATCGCAGGCACGCCGAAACATGTGGCGCTGTTCCGAGCGCCTTCCGATGACGTGGTGCGGCTGACGTCGACCGGCGAGTTGCAGCGCGGCGCCGGCGCGATCAATTTCGAGGTACGCGACTATTTCATCGAGGCCCGTCACCATTACGGCCATCATATCGGCCGGCGGACGCTGGTTCGCGGCATGGCCGGCACCAATCCGGCCAACGGCGGCGCGCGCTTCACCGGGGGGGGCATGCAGGCGCTCGGCACGCCGGGTTGGGATGGCGTGTCGAACGGCAAGAAGATCACGATCGTTGTCTGTGCCCGCTTCCTTCCTGCCGCATCCGGAGGCCTGCTCGGCCCCACCACCTGGCTGAACGTCCTCAATGGCAACGTCTTCCGCTGGATCGGCTACGACAGCGTAGCCTCAATTGGTTCTGTAACGCCGGCAGTTGCCGACTATCCCGATCGCTACAACATGTATTTCTTCACGATCGACACGACGACGGGCGTGCAGCGGATGCAGGCTGCGGCGAATAATAAGGCCGTGGCGACCACGACGCCCACTGCCGACGCGGATCTTGCGCTCAACAACATCCTCAGTCTGTTCAGCTCGACGGCACTGCCTCTGACCAACGTCGACATCAAGTCGCTGTGGATGGCTGCAGATAGCATCGATTTCTCGGTGCAAGCCAACCGCGATGCCTTTTGCGCGACCGGAACGACAGACACCCCCAAGGACCTGGGCGCCACAGGTGTGGTCGGCGGTATCACGCCGTTTTTCTATAACTTAGGCTATTGGGGTGACTGGGCCTCGGGCCGCAACCTCGGCTCGGGCGGTCAAGTCTATCTGTCGACGTGGATCGACAGCAGTCTGATTAGCATGTCGTCGCCGCCGGAGGTGGCGCTGTGATGCTAGATGAACTCGCGGGCGGTGCACGAGTGGCACATGATGCCTTCTTCGCGCCGATCGCCGCACCTGATGCAAAGGCCGTCGCGATCTCTCGCTCTTTCAAGCCGGACCTCGGCGATGCCGCCGCGCAATATGCGCAGCGGCGCGTGGAAAACGGCAGAGAAAAGGGGGAACCGAGCTTGCATAGTCTCAACAGAATACGGCGCTGTGATCACCACCGCAATGGCGGACGCATGAGCGCCGCCGTTCACACCACCACCCACAAAGAACAGGGGGTCGCAATGGCTTGGGTCGAAGCGGCCTTCGCAAAATATGGATGGATTCTGATCGGGCTGTCGTTCGGCTTCCTCGCCAAATACGCGCTGCTGCTCAAGCGCGGGGAGGTCATCAAGCCCTCGCTGGTGCTCGCGGACGTGCTGCTGTGGCCGATGGTCGCGCTGATCGCCTACCACATCGCCAACCAGTTCGGCGCGAGCGGGGAGGCGGCGGCGCTGCTGGCGGCATTCTCCGCGGTCGGCGCCGATCGACTGGTCAAGCTGCTGACCGAGCACTTCTTCCGCCAAGTCGAGAACGACGTCGTGGCCGTGTCGGAACGCGTGCGGGGCGCTGTACGGCAGGAAGTGCAGACCGAGCTCAGCGGGCAGGCCATCATCGATGACACGCTGAGCGGCCGGGCGCCGACCGAATATGCCGCGCTCCGCCCGCGGCCAGATCTCGACGACCTGACATGACCCCCGATCCCGAGCCCGTCGAGCGGCCGGCCGATGCCGACGCCGCCGACGAGCCGCGCCCGGCGCAGACCGATCGCGAGCGGATCCTGTGCGGCCTCGCGCCGCTGATGCCCCCTGATGAATGGAGCGTGTGATGCCCAATGCGACATGGCTTGCCGACGTGCTGCGCGGCGCCGGCCTGAAGGTGGAAGAGCGGCCCGCCTGGAAGACCCGCGGCACGGGCGAGCTCGGCACCGTGCGCGGGGTGCTGTGCCACCACACCGCCGGCGGGCTCAAGGGCAATGCGCCCAGCCTTTCGCTGGTCGAGAATGGCCGGCCCGATCTGCGTGGTCCGCTCTCTCAGTTGGTGCTCGGCCGCGACGGCACCTTCTATGTCGTGGCGGCGGGCCGCGCGAACCATGCGGGCGCCGGCGCCTGGCAGGGTGTGACCGCCGGCAACTCGAGCCTGATCGGCATCGAGGCGGAGAATCGCGGCGACGGATCGGAGCCGTGGCCCGAGATCCAGCTGGACGCCTATGCCCGCGGCTGCGCAGCCATCCTCAAGCACATCGGTGCGCCGGTGACGATGTGCGCCGGCCACAAGGAATATGCGACGCCGCGCGGGCGCAAGATCGATCCGTCGTTCGACATGCAGGCTTTCCGCTCGCGGGTGTCCGCGGCGATGGCCGGCACGACGCCGCCGGCCGCGCCCGTGGCGACGGTTGATCCGGTGCTGGCGATGCTGAAGCGCGGCGACCGCGGCGATGATGTGCGCAAGCTGCAGGATGAGCTCGGCATCAGCGCCGATGGCGTGTTCGGCCCGGCGACCGAGGCGGCGGTGATCGCCTTCCAGAAAGCGAACGGGCTGGGTGCCGATGGCATCGTCGGCCCGAAGACGTGGAAGGCGCTTCTGTGAAGGGCGCCCGCAACCCCGACGGCACCTATGACGGCCGCAAGGTTCTCAGCGAGCTGTCGGGCGGCCGGATATCGCCAGGCGAAGTCCAATCGATCTTCGACCAGGTGAAGGCGAACGGCGAGGCGTGGCGCAACTGCCCGGCGCCACACCACGTCGTCGATCGTATCGAGGGCAAGCTGCCGACCAAGTTCCGCTGCCGGCACTGCGGCGCGACCAAGGGCACCGAGATCATCTTCTATATCGAGGGCTTCGTGGCGGCCGGCGGCGATGGCAAGGCGGTGTGGCCGGAGTGGGATCGTTGACCGGCCCCGGCTGGCCCGACGCGCGCGGCTGGATCGGCATCGGCCAATATGGCCTGACGCTGATCATCGTGATCGCGATCATCTGCCAACCGGCGCTGCTGCGCGTCGACGCCTTCCTGATCCTCGCCACCGCGATCGTCATCACCGGATGGACGGGCAGCGTGCTGGCGTGGGCCTATGCGGCGACCAAGGGCGGTGGCGAGCTGGCCGATCGCAACGCAACCATCGTCGAAAAGCAGGTGAAGCCATGATCGAAGGAGAAGGCAAATGACGCACGTATCGAGCGAAGGTGACGACCGCACTGCCAACAACGCCGTGCGCCACCAGTATCGCGTGCTGAGCGAGCGCGAGAAGGCGCAGATGGTCGCGATCAAGGATGCCGGCGCCGCGCTGCTGGCCCTCATCGAACAGACCGGCAGCAGTCGCGAACTGTCGATCGCCCGCACGAAGACGGAGGAAGCCGTCATGTGGGCCGTGAAGCATGTGACGGCATGATCCCCGGGACCATCCTCGCCGGCGCAGGCAGCTTCGCCATGCGCCACTGGAAGGCCTTCGCCGCCGGCGCCGTCGTGCTGGCGCTGGTCGGCGCGCTGTGGCTCGCGCGACGCGACGCGGCGGCGTGGGAGGAGAAGGCCGGCAAGCGGCAGGAAGAGCTCGCCGGCGAGCGGGCGGCGCACGCGGTGACGCTCGCGTCCGTCCATACGCTGCAGATCTCGATCGAGCGACAGAACGCCGACGCCAAGGCGCGGGCGGCGGCGCTGGAACAGGCGAAGGCGCAGGCGGCGGCCGATGTCGCCGCGGCGGATGAGCGGTGGCAGTCGACGGCCGACCAGGTCGAACGGCTGAAGGCGCTCGCGCGGCAGCCGGCGCGGCCGGGGTGCGAGGCGTCGAAGGCGCTGCTCAAGGAACTGGAGGGGCTGTGATGCGCACTGTTATCAGAATGGCCGCTTTCGCTGCCGCCTTTGTTGTCACGTTCCGTCTGTTAACCGGCTGCGCTACTGTGCCTTCGCCCGGCATCCGCGTCGAGACGGTGGAGGTCGTGCGCGAGGTGCAGCGGCCGTGCCCCGTCACTCCACCCGTGCGCCCGGCGCCGCTCGAGCGCCCGCTTCCCGCCGATGCTGCGGCGCTGGCCGCGCTGCTCGGCGCGCGGCTGGCCGAATGGGCGGGCCCTGGGGGCTATGGCGATCGCGCGGCCGCGGCGCTGGCGATCTGCACGAAGGTGTCGGAATGATTTCCTATTTCCCGCCCACCTGGGTGAAGGCCCGCCACAGCGCCAACGCGTCCAACAACCTGTTCTGGATCGTCATCAATCACGGGATCCCCTGCGCCGGCGCGGTCGATGCGCAGGAGGATTTCGAGGTCTTCAAGCGGGCGATGATATGGGTGCCGGCGCTGATCCTCGCGGTGGCGACCGGTTACTATTTCTGGGGCTGGATCGGCGTCATGTTCGCGATCCCGATCGGGCTGCTGCCGGCGACCTTCACCAACACCATCACGCCGCTCGCCCGCTGGGTGGAATATCGATCGCGTGCCATCGAGACCGAGGTGGCATGGCGATATTATCGACGGGACAAGGCGGCGTACCGGCTCGGCGAGGCGGGATCACTCGCGACCAACTCGCACAGCAAGGGCCGGGCGATCAAGGCGATCGAGCACGACCTCGCGCTGCTGGAGGGCTGGGCGACCGACTATGTGGACAAGCACCGCGCGCGCATCGAGCGGCGCAGCCGGGCGCTTGCGAAGGTGTTCAAGCATGCCGACGATCCGGCGGTGCTGGTCAGCCGGCGGCTGGTGCCGAGCTAGACTGATTCGCGCGGGCGTGGCATAAGAGCCGGGCTGGCAAGCAATGCCATCACACGATGGCCGATAAGGCGGTGGGGCTTCGGCCCTGCCGCCTTTTTCGTATCAGCCGCCGCGCACCGCCAGCGCTTCGTCAAACCACTCGTCCACACGCTGATAGGTATCGACAGCAATCTGCGCGTCGCGACTGCCCTCCATCTCAACCATCTGCTCCGCACCAGAGGCGAGGTCGGCAATTTCAGATTGGACGACGGCGAAAACGGCGCGGGCGTCTCCCTCAAACATGTTCCAGTTAACATGCCCATCCTCGCCGAGCCCGACCTCGTCATCGCTGTCAGGATCGTATCCATATCTGACGCATATTGCCCGCGCCGCCCGCTCGATCGGGGTCATGGGCGCAACCCGGCATCACTATTGAGAAGGTCAGCAACGCGCGCAGCCATCTCCGGTGTGAAAAACGTGCCAATCACGTCGCCTCCGTAGCACATTGGGAAGCGGCCTGTTGAAGGCCGGATTGCCTTGATGGAGGCAAGGGCGCGTAGCGCCCGCAGACTTCATCAAGGCGGCCATGACCGGTCAGCAGGTCTCTAAAGTGAAGTTGTCGACTCAACCCTTTGGAGACTGACCGATCATGACCAAGCGCAGTTCTACTCCCGCCGACGCCGTGCTGGTAGCCATCGATATGTCCAAGCACCGCCAGGAAGTTCTGCTTGAACGACCGGAGGGCGGCCGCCGGCGCCGCATGACAGTGATGGCGACGAAGGCGGATTATGATCGCCTGGCCGACGATCTGACGATCATTGGCAAGCCCGTGATTGTCGGTTTCGAAGCGACTGGCAACTATCACCGCACGCTGGCGCATCGATTGCTGTCCGCCGGGTTTGAGTTGCGCCTGATCTCGTCGGTCGCCTTGGCCCGGACGCGCGAAGCGCTGCACAATGGCTGGGACAAGAACGATTCCAAGGACGCGCAAGTGATCCTGCATATGTTGAGGATCGGTGCGACCCAGCGCTATGTCGATCCGCTGGCAGCCGGTATCAACGATCTGCAGGAGATGTCGAAGACGCATGAAGCCATATCAAAGGCGAAGACCCAGGCCTGGCATAGGATCCTGACCCACTACCTGCCGCTGTATTTCCCGGAGATCGAGCGTTTCGCCGGCAACAGCCGGTCTGACTGGTTCCTGGCGCTGATCGAACGTTTCCCGACGCCGGGGAGCATCATCTCGATCGGCCGCGAAGCCTTCACTGAACAGGCCTGGCCGTTGATCGGTCGCAAGGTCTCCAAGGCCCGGGTAGTCAACGATATCTATGAGACCGCCTCTGCATCGATCGCGCTGCCGATTGACGAGGATTCCACTGCGATCACGATGTTCCGCATGGTCGTCGCTCAGGCTCGTACCCTGATCCAACAACGCAATGAGATTGAGCGGATCGCCCATGACGCGCTGGCCGCGAACCGCGATTATCAGCTTCTGCGGATGATCCCAGGCATCGGACCGATCAATGCCCTGACGATCCTTGCCGAGGCCGGTGATCTGCGCCGCTTCAGCCATCATCGCCAGTTTCTCAAGTTCTGTGGCCTCGACCTCGCTACCTGTCAGTCCGGTATGTTCCGCGGTCGGACCAAGCTGTCAAAGTATGGCAATGCCCGGTTGCGGCGTACATTCTGGATGGCGACGCAGGTCGCGATCCGCCAGCGCGACAACAGCTTCCGCGATAAGCTGGGGCGCTATGTCGCCGGGTATCCCAACGACCCCGATCGCCGTCGCAAGGCGATGACCGCGCTCACCGCCAAAATGGCGCGCGTTGCGCATGCCGTCATCAAGACGGGAACCGAGTACCGTCCGTTCGTCGAACGGGCGGACACCAGATGGAAGGACCCCTCTCTGTGCAGCCGTGAGGGCGCTACCGCGACCCTGTAGATAATGTTCGGGCCTTCCATCTGGCATCCGTATCTCATTTTAAGGACGGTGAGGACCACGACCCACGCGGCTGCTGGATCCTGTGTTTGCTATGGCCGAGAGCGCATTCCTTGACGATGGAAGCCATCTGGATCATAAAAATCATCAGCGCCGATTACACTCGGCGCAACGAGACCTGCTGGCCTTTGCCCGCTGCTGCTTCCCTACATAGGACGTTATCGGGAAGCAACGTGCCATCGGCTCGCACCGGAACGAATATCTGTGATGGCGGCGCGAAGGTATGTAGAAGAAGTTCAGCCATGGTCGTGCTCCAACACGGTTGTGGTCAGACCCGGCGGGCGCTCCAACGCTCGCCGGGTCGAAAGCCGATTCCCCCAGCCTCCCATTTGTACGTGTGGGAATCCACTGGCGCGATTATTCGGAGGCGAACCCTAGACCGCGAAGCTGGGGGCTATGTATCAATATCACTACCGCGCGGCAATGGCGAGAGTCACAGCTGCCGCCGCTCCATCTCGGCGGTCAGGATGTCCGCTTCGGCCGAGGGCCAATCGACCGTGCTCCATCGCGCGACAAGGGCCTCGTCCGACAGCGCCGGCAACTCCCCCTCGATCCCGGCCGGCGCCGGCGCCGCGGGCAGATGCCACGGCTTGCGGAAGGGGTGATATTCGGGCGGCGCCGGCTCATCTTCCCCGAACCGCCCCGGCCGACCGTAGCCGCCCGTGGCAACCCTGTCCGATGAGACGACGCACGTGCTCGGGTTGTCGAGCTTGTCGCACACCAGGCGGATGAACTCCGCCTCGTAGTTCCAGCCCTGCCGCTCGCGTATCCGGCTCTTCACCGGCCGGGGCAGGGTGGTGAGCGTGACGCCGATCAGGATCTCCAGATCGCGGCGGGCAATGCGATACATCAGGCGGCCTCGCCGATGTCTTCCGGCAACACGCCGAGGTAGCGGGCAAGCGAATCGATCTCCGCCGCCGTGAGCCGCGCCGGACGCCCGCGGCGGACATGCTCGCCCAGGTAGGTCTTCGGTCGGCCCAGCATCTGCGACAGCCCGGTATAGGATTCCCGATAGTGATCGATCACGGCCGCCAGGCGTGGGTTCGCCTTGCCCGCGTGCTCGGCGCCGGGGATGATGATCGGGGGCCGCGGCTGGGCCCGGCTGCGCGAACGGCGCATGCTCGCCTCCTTCGAATCGACAGGCCCCAGCCTATACCATGTTCCGCGTTTGTTCCAGAAGTAGGCGCGCAATATTGCTCCGGTGCGTCTCCGGTGAAACTGGCCGATATCCCCGTTACGTTCCAGCCATGTTCGCGTGCGTTCCGGCGCCGCTAGCGCCGAAAAGCGCGGAAAACAAAGCCAACCCCTATCTTCGGGAGGCAGGGGCCGGAGGTTCGAATCCTCTCTCCCCGACCAAATTTTTCAGGAAAACCGCGATGATCGGCGGGCGGCGCACAACGTCGCCCGCCCGGCGGCCCGACCGCGCATAGCCGCGTTTCGGGACGTTTCAAACGATTCCCGTCGCCGATGATACCCGCCCCCCGCGCATGAATTTCGCGGCAGCAACCGCGTTGAAGACGGTGCCGCAGCGCGCGCCGAAGGGGCGGGCTTTCCGATGGAAAGGGGCGGCGCCCGACGACGGACCCGTCCGCTTCACGACGCTCGCGTTCGAATCGATGTTCCGACGACGCGACAAGGGTTCGAGGCGGCGCGTGGGGGAGGAAGACGTCGGCGGACGCGCGACTGCCCACCCGCTCAGGGGCCGCAAAACGCGCTATCGATCAGGGTCTGGAAGATGGTGCCCGGGGACGGAGTCGAACCGCCGACACTGCGATTTTCAGTCGCATGCTCTACCAACTGAGCTACCCGGGCCCTGCCCTGACGAGCGGGAAGCGGGCCTATAGAGGTCAATCCAACCGGTTGTCCAGCCCATCCGTATCAATTTCCCGACCGTCGGGATCGGCTGAGTCGCCGGGCACGCGATATCCCTCACCCAGCCACTGCAGCAAGTCACGGTCGCGGCAGCCCTGGCTGCAGAAAGGGCTGTGATCGGCGCTTACCGGCGCGCCGCACAGCGGGCAGCCTTTGCGGCGCTTAAGGGTGCTCGGTTTCGACATAGAATGCCGATATGGCGAGCGCCGGCTCTGCCCGCAAGGCGATGGCGGTGCCGGTGCGCTGCGCAAGCGCCGCCGTCCACGCCGATTCGGCCGCGATCAGCGCGATCACCGCCGGCGCCGCCACCAGCGTCCGCGCGCCGGCGCCCTGCGCGCGCTCCCCGGCGCGCAGCAGCGCGAGCGCGCCGGCGCGCACCGGATCGCGCTGGAGCAGTTCGGGCAGCGAACGGCGCGTGCGCCGACGGACGATCTGGAGGAAGCCGAAGCCGTTGACCGCAGTGCGCTCGAACGGCTGCGGCAGCGCCGAATCGAAGGCTTCGGCGGCGGCGAGGCGCGCCGCCTTGTCGGGGACGGTCGGCAGGTCGATGCCGATCGAGCCGGCGATGCCGTGGCGGCGAATCGCCTGTGCCGCGGCGTGCGCGCCGGCTACCGCCAGCGCGGCGGGCGGCAGATGGCCGTCGACGTCGATCAAGGTCATCGCCGGGGTGAGCGCGACATCGAGCGCGCCGCCGACGAAGCGGATCTCGCCGGTGGCGGCTTCCTCGAGCAGTTCGGACCAGCCGACGGCTTCGAGGCGGTCGGGGCCATGACCGGTCAGCCGGGTGACGCGCGCGCCGGTCGCCGCGATGCGCTCGGCAATCGTGGGGGCGGGGCGCGCCGTCGCATCGGCGGGCGCGGCGCGCAGCTTGGCGAGCTTGGCGCGGCGCGCCTCGCCGATCGCCTCGCGCGTCACTTCGGCCAGGAAGGTGGCGCCCTGCGTCACGCCGGGCGGCAGCGGCTCGACCAGCGCCTGTTCGCCGGTTTCGGCGGTGGCGATGCCGCGGCGGCCGGGAATGACGATTTCGGTCAGCCGCGCGGGCAGGATCGCACCGGCGGAGAGTCCGGCGCCTTCGCGCTCGATCAGCGCCTCGACGATCGCGTCGTCCTCCACCAGCACGGCGCGGTTCTCACCGATGCCGGCCTCGTAGAGCCACTCAGCCAAGCGCCGACCCGCTTGCCGCCTCGATCAGCGCGCGCGTCTCGTAGAGCGGCAGGCCGACGACGCCGGAATGGCTGCCGGCCAGCATCCGCACCCACGCCTCGGCGCTGCCCTGGATCGCATAGCCGCCGGCCTTGCCGTGCCATTCGCCGGCGGCGACATAGGCATCCACCTCCCGCGCGGTCAGCCGCTTGAAGGTGACGGTGGTGGTGGACAGGCGATGGCGCGCGGTGCCGGTGGCGTCGATCAGGGTCACCGCGCTCAGCACGCGGTGGCGGCGGCCCGACAGCAGTTCGATGCAGCGGCGCGCGGTGGCCTCATCCTCCGCCTTGGGAAGGATCCGGCGGCCCGCGGCGACGACGGTATCGGCGGCAAGCACCAGCGCGCCGGCATGGCGCGGCGCCACCGCCGCGGCCTTGGCGGCGGCGATGCGGCGCGCATAATCCGCAGGCAGTTCGGCCTTGAGCGGTGTCTCGTCGATATCCGCAGGATCGACGGCATCGGGCGTCAGCCCGATCCGCGCGAGCAGATCCAGCCGGCGGGGCGATGCGGAAGCGAGGATCAGGCGCATCGGCTGTCCTCCCGAGGCGCGGCCGGCGTCCGGCCGCGGCCGGTCACTTGAAGCGATAGGTGATACGGCCCTTGGTCAGGTCATACGGGGTCAGTTCGACCAGCACCTCGTCGCCCACCAGCACGCGAATGCGGTTCTTGCGCATCTTGCCGGCGGTGTGCCCGAGAATCTCGTGATCATTCTCAAGGCGTACGCGGAACATTGCGTTGGGGAGAAGCTCCACAACCTGTCCGCGCATTTCGAGCAGTTCTTCCTTGGCCATGCAAATCCTGATTGTCGGAAAATCGCGCCGCCTTAGCGCCTGATCGTCAAAAAGGAAAGGCCGGCGGCACACATGCCACTGGCGCTATCCAACGGGGTAGGGTGGGGGCCAATGCTTGGCCCAAATCACCTCGCGTCTACTGTCTCTCAACTCCGTTCGTCCCGAGCGAAGTCGAGGGATAGTTCGAGCGAAGCCGAGAACCGAGACCCGCTCGGAGCGGGGCCCCAAGCCGTCTCGGCTGGGCTCGACGGCCCCTCGACCGCGCTCGGGGCGAACGGAGAGGGGGCATTATCGCATTATTCCTTGAACGACTGAGACCTCACCCCACCGCCCCCTGCGCCAGGGCCGCGAGCAGCAGCAGCGCGACGATGTTGGTGATCTTGATCATCGGGTTAACCGCCGGCCCGGCGGTGTCCTTGTAGGGATCGCCCACCGTGTCGCCGGTCACCGCCGCCTTGTGCGCCTCCGATCCCTTGCCGCCATGATGGCCGTCCTCGATATATTTCTTGGCATTGTCCCACGCGCCGCCGCCCGAGGTCATCGAGAGCGCGACGAACAGGCCGGAAACGATCACGCCCAGCAGCAGCGCGCCCAGGGCGGCGAAGCCATTGGCCTGCCCCGCCACCGCCGTCACCGCGAAATAGACGATGATCGGCGCCAGCACCGGCAGCAGCGACGGCACGATCATCTCCTTGATCGCCGCCTTGGTGACGAGATCGACGGTGCGGGCATAATCGGGGCGACTGGTGCGATCCATGATGCCGGGATTGCTTGCGAACTGTTCGCGCACATCCTTCACCACGTCGCCGGCGGCGCGGCCGACCGCGGTCATCCCCATCGCGCCGAACAGATAGGGCAGCAGCGCGCCCAGCAGCAGGCCGACGATCACATAGGGATTTTCGAGGCTGAAGCTCACCTCCAGATCGGGGAAGAACTCCTTGAGGTCGGTGGTGTAGGCGCTGAACAGCACCAGCGCCGCAAGACCGGCGGAGCCGATCGCATAGCCCTTGGTCACCGCCTTGGTGGTGTTGCCCACCGCGTCGAGCGCGTCGGTCTTTTCGCGGACGCTGTCGTCCAGTCCCGCCATCTCGGCGATGCCGCCGGCATTGTCGGTGACCGGGCCATAGGCGTCGAGCGCGACGACCATGCCGGCCAGCGCCAGCATCGCGGTGGCGGCGAAGGCGATGCCGATCAGCCCCGCGAGCTGATAGGCGACGATGATGCCGACGACGATCACCAGCGTCGGCAGCGCGGTTGCCTCCAGGCTGATCGCGAGGCCCTGGATGACGTTGGTGCCGTGGCCGGTTTCGGACGCCTTGGCGATGCTGCGGACCGGGCGATAATTGGTGCCGGTATAATATTCGGTGATCCACACGATCAGGCCGGTGACGGCGAGGCCGACCATCATCGACCAGAACAGGTCCATGCCGGTGAAGCCGCCGGCGCCGTCCAGCCCGGCGCCGATCACCGCGTCGAGATCGCCCAGCGTCTGCCGGGTGACGTACCAGATCGCCGGGATCGACAGCAAAGCGGTGGCGATGAAGCCCTTGTAGAGCGCGCCCATGATCGAATTGCTCGATCCGAGCCGCACGAAATAGGTGCCGATGATCGAGGTGATCACGCAGATGCCGCCGACCGCGAGCGGCAACGACATCAACGCCATCAGCTGCTCGCCGCCGGTCTGCACCAGCAGGGCGGTCAGCACCATCGTCGCGCCGATCGTCACGACATAGGTCTCGAACAGGTCGGCGGCCATGCCCGCGCAGTCGCCGACATTGTCGCCGACATTGTCGGCGATCACCGCCGGGTTGCGGGGGTCGTCCTCGGGGATGCCCGCCTCGACTTTGCCGACGAGGTCGGCGCCGACGTCGGCGGCCTTGGTGAAGATGCCGCCGCCGAGCCGCGCGAAGATCGAGATCAGGGATGCGCCGAACGCCAGCGCCACCAGCGCGTCGATGACGATGCGCTCGTCGGGGGCGTGCGCCGCGGGACCGGTCAGGTACCAGAAGAAGACCGAGATCGCGAGCAGCGCGAGGCCGGCCACCAGCATGCCGGTGATCGCGCCCGCGCGGAACGCGACGGTCAGCCCCGATTGCAGCGACTGGCGCGCCGCCTCTGCGGTGCGGACGTTGGCGCGCACCGAGATGTTCATGCCGATGAAGCCGGTCGCGCCCGAAAGCAGCGCGCCGATCGCGAAGCCGATCGCCGAGATCGGCCCGAGGAGGATCGCGATAAGGATGGCGACGATGACGCCGACGACCGCGATGGTACGATATTGCCGCCCGAGATAGGCCTTCGCGCCTTCCTGGATGGCAGCGGCGATATCCTGCATCGCCTCGGTGCCGGGGCTTGCCGCCAGCACCTGTCGTGACGTGATGAAGCCGTAGATCACGGCGAGCAATCCGCACGCGATCGAAATCGTGACGATCGTCATTCCTCTCGCTTCCTTCCCTATGCCCGACGCCGGGCCGGTTGGGCGGCGCCCCTGGTTATCCGGGTGCGCTCATCGTTGGAATCACAGGGGTATATGGGCGGTATCGCGCGCGCAAGCACGCGTTCGGCGCTCAGGCACCGTGGAGATAGCCGAGACGCGTCGGGAGCGGCACCGGTCGCTTCGCATAGGTCAACGCCAGGCCGCTGCCCGCGCCGATCGAACCGATGCGCGTCGCCCCGGCGATGCCGGGCGGAACGACGCCGGGGGGGAGGGCGAACAGCAGTTCGTAGTCGTCGCCGGCGGTCACGGCGGCAAGCGCGCCGTCGAGCCCCGGCGGCGCGGCGGCGGTGACCGGTACCGCGTCCAGCATGATCGTGATGCCGGTGCCGCTCGCCTCCGCCAGCCGGCCGGCGTCGATCAACAGCCCGTCCGAGACGTCCATCATCGCTGTCGCCAGCGGCGCGACCGCGGCGCCCTCGGCCAGCCGCGGCACCGGCCGGCGATAGGCGATGACGCAAGGATCGCTGGCATCGCCGCCGCCCATCGCGCGGGCAAGCCCGATCCCCGCTGCGCCGATCACGCCCGTGACCCAAAGCGTGTCGCCGGCGCGCGCGCCGCCGCGGGCGGGAGCATCGGCGCCGCGCCCGATCGCTGTCAGCCCCAGCGCGCGCGGCGTGCCGGTGGGGACCGACACGGTGTCGCCGCCCAGCAGCGGGATGTCGAACGCGGTCAGCGCTTCGGCCAGGCCGGCAAGGAAGGCCGCGTCCCATGCATCGTCGCCGGCCAGGCTATAGCCCATCAGGCAGCCGACCGGCTCGGCGCCCTTGGCGGCGAGATCCGAGAGATTGACCGCCAGCAGCTTCCACGCGACGTCGCCGGGCGGGTCGGTGGCGAGGAAATGGACGCCCTCGACGATCATGTCGTGCGTCAGCACGAGATCGCCGAGCACCGCGGCATCGTCGGCCAGGCCGCGCGCGGCGGGGTGGGGGGCGAGGGCGCGGAGCCCGTCGATGAAGGTGGCTTCGGTCATCGCCGGCCGCGCCCGATCAGGATGCGCCGGCCTTTTCGCGGCCCTCGGGCGCGCGCACGCCGGCGCGGGCGCGGCGCTTGAGTTCGGCCTTCAGCGCCTCGGGCTTTGGCGCCCAGAGGAAGCCGAAGCTGACCGTGCCTTCCTTGGTCTCGACGACATGGTGCAGCCGGTGCGCCTGGACGATGCGCTTCATATAGGCGGAGCGCGGCACGTAGCGGTGCGACAGGCGGCGGTGGACGATCACGTCGTGAAACCCGAAATAGATCGCGCCATAGGCGGCGATGCCGGCGCCCACCCAGGTCGCCCAGTCGCCCCAGCCGCCCTGCACCCCGCCGAAGATCAGCAGGATCGAGGGGACGGCGAAGATGACCGCGTAGAGATCGTTGAGCTCGAACGGGCCGGTGCGCGGGCGGTGATGGCTCTCGTGCAGGAACCAGCCCGGGCCGTGCATCAGCCAGCGATGCGCGACATAGGCGAAGCCTTCCATCAGCGTGACGGTGAGGGCGAACAGGGCAAGGCCGATCCAGAGGGGCATGGCGCCCGTATAGGCGCGAACGCGGCAGCTTGCGAGCGGCGCGCGCAAGTCCCGGCTTGCGGCGGCGTAACGATCCCTTGCCGTGCAATGGATCGCGCCGGCGCGGCGGCGCTGGTCATCGGCAGTTCAGCGTGCGATGGCAATGCGTGGAGCGTCCCGCACGCCGGAGTCCGCCAGAGATGATGAAGCCATTCGCCCTGTTCGCCTTGCCGCTGCTCGCCTTAGCCGGCTGCGCCACCGTCTCGCCCGAGGCGCGGCTGCGTTCCGGGCTGGTCGACGCGGGGCTGCCGCCGCGAGTCGCCGGTTGCATGGCGGAACGCATGGCAGACCGGCTGTCGATCGATCAGCTGCGCCGGCTCCAGTCGATCGCCAGCCTCAAGGATCGCGACGTCGGCCAGATGACCGTCGAGGAGTTCCTGTTCAGGGTGCGAGGATTCCGCGACGTCGAACTGATCGAGGTGACGACGCGCGCCGCGCTGGGGTGCGCGATCTCCGGCTGATCGGCGCGGTCCGGCGGGAAGCGGGGCTTTCAATCCCCTGTCGGCTGTGCTTAAGCCCGCGGCGACTCTCCGTCCGAAAGGATTAGACGCGCCCATGAACATCCACGAATATCAGGCCAAGGAAGTGTTGGCGAAGTTCGGCGTTCCGGTTCCCGCCGGTTTCGCCGCCCTCACGGTTGACGAAGCGGTCGAGGCCGCCGGCAAACTCCCCGGGCCGCTTTACGTGGTGAAGGCGCAGATCCACGCGGGTGGCCGCGGCAAGGGCAAGTTCAAGGAACTGGCCCCCGAAGCCAAGGGCGGCGTCCGCCTCGCCAGGACGCTGGACGAAGTCCGCGCGCACGCCACCGACATGCTCGGCAACACGCTCGTCACCATCCAGACGGGTGAGGCCGGCAAGCAGGTCAACCGCCTGTACGTGACCGACGGCGTCGATATCGAGAAGGAATTCTACCTCGCGCTGCTCGTCGACCGTGCGACCGGCCGGGTGGCGTTCGTCGTCTCGACCGAAGGCGGCATGGACATCGAGACCGTGGCGCACGACACGCCCGAGCGCATCCATACCTTCGACGTCGATCCCGCGACCGGCTTCCAGCCGCATCACGGCCGCGCCGTCGCCAAGGCGCTCGGCCTGACCGGCGATCTCGCCAAGCAGGCACAGAACGTCGCGTCCAAGCTGTATGACGCGTTCATCGGCACCGACGCCGCGCAGATCGAGATCAATCCGCTCGCGATCACCGGCGACAACAAGCTGATGGTGCTCGACGCCAAGGTCGGCTTCGACAGCAACTCGCTGTATCGCCACAAGGACCTCGTCCAGCTTCGCGACGAGACCGAGGAGGATCCGGCCGAGATCGAGGCGTCGAAGTACGACCTCGCCTATATCAAGCTGGACGGCAACATCGGCTGCATGGTCAACGGCGCCGGCCTGGCGATGGCGACGATGGACATCATCAAGCTGAACGGCGAGTTCCCGGCCAACTTCCTCGACGTCGGCGGTGGCGCCAACAAGGAGAAGGTGACCGCGGCGTTCAAGATCATCCTGTCCGATCCCGCGGTGAAGGGCATCCTCGTCAACATCTTCGGCGGCATCATGCGCTGCGACATCATCGCCGAGGGCATCGTCGCCGCGGCGAAGGAAGTCAGCCTGTCGGTGCCGCTGGTGGTGCGCCTCGAGGGCACCAACGTCCAGCAGGGCAAGGACATCCTGGCCAATTCCGGCCTGCCGATCGTCCCGGCGAACGACCTTGGCGACGCCGCCAAGAAGATCGTCGCCGAGGTTCGTTCGGCCGCCTGACGACCAAGCGCCTGCCCCAAGGGAGGGCGGGATTCAGGAACCGGGTGCGTGCCTTCGGTCGCGCATCCGGGTCCGAAAGGGAGAGGGTGAACGGCGAAACAGCCGCGCAGGCACAAGGCTTGCCCCTCGCCCGTAACGAGGAGGGAGCAGATGAAGATCCTTGTGCCCGTGAAGCGGGTTATCGATTACAACGTGAAGCCGCGGGTGAAGATGGACGGGTCGGGTGTCGACCTGGCCAACGTCAAGATGTCGATGAACCCGTTCGACGAGATCGCGGTGGAAGAGGCGATCCGCCTGAAGGAGAAGGGCGTGGCGACGGAGATCGTCGCGGTCTCGATCGGCGAGGCGAAGGCGCAGGACACGCTGCGCACCGCGCTGGCGATGGGCGCGGACCGCGCGATCCTGGTGACTGCCACCGGTGAGGTCGAGCCGCTTGCGGTCGCCAAGATCCTGGCGAAGATCGTCGAGGACGAGCAGCCGGGTCTGGTGATCCTGGGCAAGCAGGCGATCGACGACGACAGCAACCAGACCGGCCAGATGCTGGCGGCGCTTACCGGCCGGCCGCAGGGCACGTTCGCGTCGAAGGTCGAGGTCGCGGGCGACAGCGTGACGGTCACGCGCGAGGTCGATGGCGGCCTGGAGACGGTGAGCCTCAAGACCCCGGCGATCGTCACCACCGACCTGCGCCTCAACGAGCCGCGCTATGCCTCGCTGCCCAACATCATGAAGGCGAAGTCCAAGCCGCTCGCGCAGAAGACGCCCGAGGATTACGGCGTCGACACGACGCCGCGCCTCAAGACGCTGCACGTCGCCGAGCCGCCGAAGCGGAGCGCGGGGGTGAAGGTGGCCGATGTCGACGAACTGGTCGGCAAGCTCAAGGCGATGGGAGTTGCGGCATGAAGACGCTGGTTTGGGTCGAGCATGAGGGCGGCGCGGTCAAGGACGCGACGCTGTCCGCCGTCACCGCCGCAGCGCAGCTGGGCGAGGTCCATCTGCTGGTCGCGGGCGAGGGCGTCGGCGGCGTTGCCGAGGCCGCCGCGGCGATCGCCGGCGTCGGCAAGGTGCATGTCGCCGACGACGCGGCCTATGCGCACGCGCTGGCCGAGAATGTCGCGCCGCTGATCGTCCAGCTGATGGCCGATCATGACGCGTTCGTGGTGCCCGCCACCTCGATCGGCAAGAATGTCGCGCCGCGCGTGGCCGCGTTGCTCGACGTGATGCAGATCTCCGACATCCTCTCGGTCGAGAGCGAGGATATTTTCACCCGGCCGATCTATGCCGGCAACGCGATCGCCAGGGTGCAGTCGTCGGATACCAAGAAGGTGATCACGGTGCGCGGCACCGCCTTCGAGAAGGCGTCGCGCGAGGGTGGCAGCGGTGTCGTCGAGGCGGTTTCGGGGGCGGGCGATGCCGGCCTCTCCAGCTTCGTCGGTGCCGAGATCTCGAAGTCGGAGCGTCCCGAACTGACCTCGGCGAAGATCATCGTCTCGGGCGGGCGCGCGCTGCAGAACAGCGAGAACTTCCACGAGATCATCGAGCCGCTCGCCGACAAGCTCGGTGCGGCGGTCGGCGCCAGCCGCGCCGCGGTCGATGCGGGCTATGTCCCCAACGACTATCAGGTCGGCCAGACCGGCAAGATCGTCGCCCCGGAGGTCTATATCGCCATCGGCATCTCCGGCGCGATCCAGCACCTCGCCGGCATGAAGGACAGCAAGACCATCATCGCCATCAACAAGGATGAGGACGCGCCGATCTTCCAGGTCGCAGACCTCGGCCTCGTCGGCGACCTCTTCAAGGTCGTCCCCGAACTGACCTCCAAGCTCTGATCCGGAACCGGCGCGGTGGCGAAAAGCAAGGTGCAACGCAAGAAGCAGCCTGCGACCGCCGCGCCGGCCGGTGACGATTCCCTTCGCGTCGCGATCGCAACCGCCTTGCTGGACGGCGAGGGCCCCGCGTCGCTCGCCGACCGGCTGATCGCCGAGGGACATCCGGCCTCCGCCGCGCGCTACGAAGTCGAACGCGCGGTCAAGAGCCCCTATCTGAAGGCCGCGACCCGGCTGAACGCGCGCCTCGCCAAGCGCGACTGGACCTTGGGGGTCTTTTCCCGCCTCGCCCAGCTCGATCCCGACCGCGCGCGCATTCCGACGATCCACGATATCGATCCGGACCGCTTCTACCGCGATTTCTACCTGAGCAACCGGCCGGTGAAGCTGACCGGGCTGGTCGACCATTGGCCCGCGCTGGAGCGCTGGTCGCTCGACCATTTCGACGCGACCCTGGGCGACAGCATCGTCGAACTGCAGGGCGATCGCGAGGCCGACCCCGATTTCGAGATCGCCAAGGATCCGCACCAGATGCGCGCGCCGCTGCGCGACGTCACCCGGCGGCTGCGCACCGAAACCGGCAATGATTTCTACCTGACCGCTTATAACAGCGGCATCAACAAGCAGGCGCTGGCACCGCTGTGGGCGGACGTCGCGCCGATCTCCATCCTCGCCCAGCGCGAGGCGCGCGACGGCTTCTTCTGGATGGGGCCCAAGGGCACGATCACGCCCTATCATCATGATCTGACCAACAATCTGCTGCTGCAGATCGTCGGCCGGAAGCGGATCAGGATGGTCGCCGCGCATGACGGTCCGCTGATGCGCAATATAGTGCACTGCTTCTCGGAGTGGGACGGCGCGGAGCTCGAAGCCGGCGAAGCCGCGCCCGGCCGCCCGCGCGTGCTGGACTGCACGATCGGGCCGGGCGAGGCGCTGTTCCTGCCGATCGGCTGGTGGCACCATGTCGAAGGGCTGGACATGACGATCGGCATGTCCTTCACCAACTTCCGCCTCTTCAACGATTTCCAGACCGGGTACACGAGCTACGGCGCGATGTAGGCGCCGGTGCATTGTCCTCCCCGAGCAAAGCTCGGGGAGGACAAGAAGAGGAATAATCAGCGCACCTTGCGATCCAGGAAATCCCGGATCAGCGGCGCCATCTCGTCCAGCTTGTCTTCCAGCGCGAAATGGCCGGTGTCGAGGATGTGGATCTCCGCGTCGGGCAGGTCGCGCAGATAGGGGTGGGCGCCGGGTTCGGGGAAGATCTTGTCGTTCTTGCCCCACACGATCAGCGTCGGCGGCTTGCGCTCGCGGAAGAAGTTCTGGAATTGCGGGTAGAGCGGCACGTTGGTGCGATAGTCGTAGAGCATGTCGAGCTGGATATCCTTGTTTCCCGGCCGATCGAGCAGCGCCTGATCATGCACCCAATTGTCGGGGCTGATCCGCGACACATCCTTGACGCCATCGGTGTACTGGAACTTGGTGATCTCCAGCGTGACGAGGTTCGACAGCGCCGCGCGATCCTTCGCCGCACCGCTCTTCCAATAGGTCTTGATCGGGTCCCAGAACGCGGCGAGCCCCTCTTCATAGGCGTTGCCGTTCTGGACGATCAGCCCGCTGACGCGTTCCGGATGCTTCAGCGCCAGCCGGTAGCCGACGGGGGCGCCATAATCCATGACGTACATCGTATAGCGCTGCGCGCCGAGCTGGCCGAGCAAGGTATCGACCATGTCGGTGACATGGGCGAAGCTGTAGTTGAATTTGGTGTTATCGGGGGCGCCGCTCTGGCCATAGCCGGGATAGTCGGGCGCGATGACATGATATTTGTCGGCAAGCTGCGGGATCAGGTTGCGGAACATGTGCGACGATGTCGGGAAGCCGTGCAGCAGCAGCACGACGGGCGCGTCGGCGGGGCCGGCCTCGCGATAGAACATCGGCACGCCGTCGATCATCTTCTGCCGATAATGGACGGTGACGGGCGCGGGTGCCGAAGCCGCCGGGGCCTGGGCGGCGGCGGGGGCAAGCGGGGCGAGCGCGGCGGTTGCGAGCAGCGCAGACAGAACCAGAAGCTTCATGATTTCCTCCCTTAAGGCCACTCAGCGTCGCGCTTCGGCCGTGAGATCGGAAGTAATTTGTCCGTGAACAATGGTTAATTGTGGTAGTTGTGAACTCATTATTCCAGAATAGGAAACAGTAGACGCCCGCCCTCAGTTGAACAGCCGATTGGCGCGGAGTTGGGCCACCGCGATATCCACGAACGCGCGCACCTTCGCGGTCGCGTGCCGTCCCTCGGCGTGGACGACATGGATCGGCATCGGCGCCTCCTCATGCTCGGTCAGCACGGTCTGCAGCCGGCCCTCCAGCAAGGCCGGGCCGATCTGGTAGGACAGCACGCGGGTCAGCCCCCAGCCTTGCTCGGCGGCGGCAATCGCGGCGTCGATGGTGTTGCATTGCAGGCGCGGCCGCACCGTGACGCTGGTCTTCCTCGTGGTGCCGAACTGCCATTCGGGGGAGGTCCAGGCGCCGGTGGGGACGACGATACGATGCTGCGCGAGGTCGGCGGGCGTCTGCGGGATGCCGTGCCGCTCGAAATAGGCGGGCGCGGCGCAAATCACGCGCCGGATCGTGCCGACCTTGATCGCGCTGAGCCCGGAGGCGGGGAGATGGCCGATGCGCACCGCGACATCGATGCCCTCCTCGACGATGTTGACGATGCGATCGACGAACAGGCTGCGCCCCGTCACCGCCGGATGGCGATCGAGATAGTCGAGCAGCACCGGCAGCACATAGATGCGCCCGAACATGGTCGAGGCGGTAACCGTCAATGTGCCGGTAGGGTTGGCGTGCGATCCCGCCGCCGACGCTTCCGCATCGGCGATGTCGGCCAGGATGCGGCGGCAATCCTCGAAATAGCGGGCGCCCGCCTCGGTCATCTTCACCGATCGCGTGGTGCGGGTGAGGAGACGGACGCCGATCAGGTCCTCGAGCGTCGCAATCGCGCGGGTCACGGCGGGCGGGCTCATGTGCAGCTGGCGCCCCGCCTGGGCGAAACTGCCGGTTTCGGCCACCTTCACATAGACCCGCATGGCTTGCCAGCGATCCATTCCGCCTCCCAGATCCGCGCCCGGCGGTCAGTGCCGGGTGGTACCGGTCCGGGTTGCCGCTTCGGCGGGCGCGGCGCAAGCCGTGGGGATGGCGCGGCGCGCCGCCGCATCGCGGATCGCGCGCCGTGCGGCGGCGCCGAGCCCGGCATGGTCCGCGCGGATGGCGGCAACCTTGATCGCGGCGCGGTCACCCGAACGGCAGGCGAGCGCAAGCGCGATCGCCGCCGCTGCGCGGGCATCGAAGCTGCGCCCGGCGCGCGCCGCGTCGATCTCCGCACCGGTCAGGCCGAGCCGCGCCGCCTCCACGTCCTGCCGGCGGCGGCGCCCGGGGTCGGCATCGCCCGCATCGAGCGCCAGGTCGACCTCGGCCATCAACCGCCGGCGGGGCGGGGCGTCATCGTCCATGGCGTCAGAAACCGAAATCGCTGAGCCCCGGATGATCGTCGGGACGGCGGCCGAGTGGCCAGTGGAACCTGCGGTCTGCCTCAGCGATCGGATGCTCGTTGATGCTGGCGTGGCGGTGGCGCATCAGCCCGTCCTCGCCGAATTCCCAATTCTCATTGCCATAAGCGCGGAACCAGGTGCCGCTGTCGTCGCGATATTCATAGGCGAAGCGCACCGCGATGCGGTTGCCGTCATGCGCCCACAGTTCCTTGATCAGGCGATAGTCGAGTTCCTTCGCCCATTTGCGCGCGAGGAAAGCCTCGATCGCCTCGCGGCCGGTCACGAACTCCGCGCGGTTCCGCCACCGGCTGTCGACCGTATAGGCCTGCGCGACCTGCTGCGGGTTGCGGCTGTTCCAGCCATCCTCCGCGAGGCGGACCTTCTGGACGGCGCTGTCATGCGTGAACGGGGGCAGGGGCGGACGGGACATGGTCGATCTCCTTCTCGGACGTCAGGCATCGGGGGTGCGGGGCACCAGCCCCGACAGGCGGGCAACCTCGGTCTCCAGCACGCGGATGCGCGCGTCGCGCTCGCCGACGAGCGCGGCGACCTCCTCGGCATCGAAGCGGACCGGAATGTGTTGCGGGCAATTGGCATCCCAGGCGTGCACCGTGAACAGCAGCACCTGTTCGGGCCGTGCGCGATAATCCGCGGGCATCAGGCTGGCGACCAGCGCGTCGTCCCCCTCGACCATCCGCGCTTCGCCCCAGATCTTCACGCGGCGGCGATGCCGGTAATCGATCAGGAACAGGTGCGCCTTGGGGTTGTCCGCCAGATTGCCCTGGCTGATGAACTGCCGGTTGCCCGCGAAATCGACGAAGGCGATGGTCTCGTCGTCGATCACGCGCAGGAACCCCGGCGGGCCGCCGCGGTGCTGGATATAGGGCTGCCCATCCGCGGTGGCGGTCGCGAGGAAGATGCTGCGCTGGGCGGCGATGAACTGCGCGAGATCGGGGGTGATCTTGGTCTCCCAACCGCCGCGCCGCTCCATCTGGGCATAGCCGGCGCGCGATCCCTTGCGCGCCTGGATCGCTTTCACCGTGGGGGTGAAGGCGACATCGCTGGAAATCTGATGGCCCATGTCCATGGTGTCTGCCCTTCGTGGCGCATGGCAATCGAACGCCGTGCCGGGCCATGATCTAGGGCGTTGCGCCGCCCGGCGGTATCGGGCGGATCCGGCATTCACTGTTGCAGCGCGCGGAACAATATGCGCTCGACACGGCGGAAAAGACTTTGGACGCCGCTATGCCGATGCCTATGCATCACGCCTATGCATCGTGATTCCCGTTCCCCGCTGGCCTTGCGCTGCATCTCTGCGGCAAAGGCGCCGGGCGGCGTGACTCGCGCATGACGATCGTGCCGGAATGGCAGGGTCTGGTCGCCGCCAGCCGGAAGGGTCCGGCATGAGCCGGCTGCTCCACCGCACCGGGCTGGTTAGCGCCCGCTTCCATATCCTGCTGGTGATCGCAGCGACCTTCGTCGCGCTGCTCGTCTCGGCGGGGCTGCGCGCGACGCCGGGCGTCATCATGCAGCCGCTCGAACTGCATTTCGGCTGGGACCGCGCCACCATCTCGCTCGCCGCCGCGATCGGCATCTTTCTCTATGGCCTGGTCGGGCCGTTCGCGGCGGCGCTGATGGTGTCGTTCGGCATCCGCCGCACGATGCTGGCCGGCCTCGCGCTGATGGCGGGCGCCACCTTCGCCAGCCTGTGGATGACGGAGCCCTGGCATTATGTGCTGAGCTGGGGCGTGCTCTCGGGCATCGGCAGCGGCGCGGTCGCCTCGGTGCTGGGCGCCGCGATCGTCAACCGCTGGTTCGCCACGCGCCAGGGGCTGGTGATGGGGCTGCTGAGCGCGAGCACCGCGACCGGTGCGCTCGTCTTCCTGCCCTTGCTGGCCTGGCTGTCGAGCGCTGGCGCGTGGCGGCCGGTGGTCCTTGCCGTCAGCCTCGCCTGCATGGCGCTGATTCCGGTCGTGGCGCTGCTGGTGCCCGAGCGACCGGGCGATATCGGCACGCGGCGCTTCGGCGAGGCGGAGGATGCCGCGACGCCGCCGGCGATGAAGCAGGCGGGCAGCGCCGGCCTCGCCATCCGGGTGCTGCTGCGTGCGGGCCGCCGGCCGATCTTCTGGATGCTGTTCGGCACCTTCTTCGTGTGCGGCCTCACCACCAACGGCCTCGTCGGCACCCACATGATCGCCTTTTGCGGCGACAATGGCGTGGCCCCGGTTGCCGCCGCCGGCTTGCTCTCGATGATGGGGTTGTTCGATCTGGTCGGCACCACCGCCTCGGGCTGGCTGACCGATCGCTATGATCCGCGCAAGCTGCTGGTCGTCTATTACGGCCTGCGCGGCCTGTCGCTGATCGCCCTGCCCTTCATCAGCTTCGACGCGACCAGCCTCGCCATCTTCGCGATCTTCTATGGGCTGGACTGGATCGCGACGGTGCCGCCGACCGTGAAGCTCGCCAACGAGGCGTTCGGCCAGCAGGAAGCGCCGATTGTGTTCGGCTGGATCCAGACCGGTCACCAGATCGGCGCCGCGGTGGCTGCGCTCGGCGCAGGCGTGCTGCGCGAGACGATGGGAAGCTACGCCTCCGCCTTCATGATCGCGGGGATGACGGGTGTGCTGGCGGCGGTGCTGCTGGTGGGATGGATGGCGCGCGGCGCGTCCGCGGCGGAGGCATCGGCCTGACACATCGGGTTCGTGGGGTGGGGTTCGTAGGGTGCCTAGGCGCCTGAAGCGGCTAGGCCTGCCCCGCCCGGCCCGCCAGAGGGTCGTGACGTCGCTGCGCGAGTGATTCCCGCGAGCGTTGCCACGAGCCTTGGGCCGTTCATGCCACGCCGCTCATGGCGCAGCCCGCTTATGTTTTAGCGCACACGTCCGCGGCGCACGAGATTGACGATCGCAAGCAGGATGACTGCGCCCGCCAGCGAGACGAGAAAGCTCATGATGTTCAACGGGGTGTCGTTGATATCGCCCCGGGCGAAGATAAGTCCGCCAAGAAAAGCGCCAACGATACCCACGACAACATTAAGAACAATGCCCTGTTGGGCGTTGGTCCGCATAATGATGCTCGCAAGCCAGCCGACCACGCCGCCCACGACGAGCCAGATGAGTATGCCCATGTAATTTCTCCCGCAGTGCGCGTACCGCGCCAGATTTCTGGCAGACATCATGTCCGCGCGCTATCAGAACGGAACATGACCCAGGTCGTTCCGCTCCCGGCAGCTTTTCTTTCCCTGTTCAAAACGCAAGCCGTTGGTTCGCGCCGATCCCGCATCTGATCGTCGTGGCGAGGAGACGGGGCGGGCGACCGGTTTGCGACGGAAAAGGCGCGGCAGACCGAGGCGGCGCTTGTCCTGCCGGGCTCAGCCCGCGCGGCGCAGTCGCCGGTGAAGATAATTCTCGTCGAACCCCGCAATCTGGATCAGTCGGTTGGGATCCGAGATCAGCAAGCGCCCGCGCTCAAGCTTCATCGCCCCGCTCAAGCGCAGCTCCTTCAACACGCGATTGAGGTGCACCGGCGTCATCCCCAGCGAATCCGCGAGCATCAGTTGCGACAGCGGCAGAGTGAACTGCGGTTCGGAGGCGAGACCGATGTTGCGCGCACGCAGATAGAGTTCGCACATCAGGTGCGCCACCCGCTCGATGCTGGCCCGCCGCCCCATGCTGGTAATCCACGCCCGCATCGTCCCCTCATCGATCAACTGCGCGACATACATCGCCCTGGCGATTCCCGGATGGCGCGTCATCAAGTCGTCCATCATCTCGCGCTCGATGGTCGCGACGACGGCCGGGGTAATCGTCTGAATGCTGTGATCCATTTCAGCCAGCAGACCGACGTGGAGATCGCAGGCATCGCCGGGCATCAGGTAGGCGAGGACCTGCCGCGTGCCGTTGGGCAGGACCTTGTAGCGGCACACCCAGCCTTCGAGAACCACGAACACCGGGCCCGGCCGGTCGCCCTCGCGGATAAGATCGTGCCGCGCGGAAAAACTCTGGGCAGATGCTGTCGCGGATTCAAGCGCAGCGATCTCGACCGGCGCCATCGGCGCCAGGCCTTTCAGCTTGGCGATGAAGGAGTTTTCCATCCCGCCTCATCCCACGCGCAGCCAGAAAATTACATTGAGCAATGTTGTTGTCGAAAGTTGATATAAATGATGCTGGAAACAACGAAATTGCGCTAGGAATGATCCATCGTCGGACGGAGTCCAGGCACCGGCGGCTGAGAGACCCGCGCTCTCGCCTCGCGGAGCAATGGTCATGGCCGAACGACAAACCCATAGCGGGGACGGACCAACCGTCCTCGGCGCGGATCCCCATGGCGAAGGCGCCATTCTTCTGGTCGAGAGCCTGATCCACGGGCTTATCGCGCGTTCGGTGATCAGTGCGAACGATGCTCTCGAAATTGTAACCGTGGCCATGGACGTTTGCACTGATATTGCCGGCGAGGCCGAAGATTCAGCCAAGCATCAAGAGGTATTGACCATATTGCAGACTATCGCGCTGAGCCTCAGTCACGACATCTGACGGCAAACGGGACATGGTGCTTGTTCTGAACTCACAATGATAGATTTACGTTCAAACTTCCCTGAGAAATATGAAAGGATCGCTGGTCCCCCAGATATAATCTCAGTTAATTTTGAATGGAATTGATCCATGTTCGACCGCAATTCTTGTAATTGCATCTAACGTCGCTCCGAATCGACGCGCTGACCGGCATTGTGTCAGCGGGCGTCGTCGCCATAAGGGGCGCTGCGATGAATGGTGCGCCATTGTCGAATGGGTGGGGGATCGACGGGGGCGGCGGCACCGTAACCCTCGTCATGCGCAACGCGCTCGCGCGCGAAGGATTGCGCAGGATCCTGGCCGATGGTGGCTACGCGATCACGCGGGTCGGGGCTGACACGACCGACCTGAACAGTCTTTCGTGGACCAGAGACGATCTCGTCATCATCGATAGCGACACCTTCGATGCCGCCGGTTTCGACCCGATTCCCGATACCGGAGCGGATGTCGAGATGCCGCGGTTGGTCGTCATCGCCCATGGGTTCGATGTCGATACGATGTTGCGCGTGTTTGCGGCGGGTGGGCATGGTTATCTCAGCGGCCAGGACTCGCATCAATCCTTTTTGATCAAGCTGGCTTTGGTGCGGCTGGGTGAAAAAGTGATGCCGTCAGCCTTCCTGGAGACGCTCGTGCGGCTGCCGGGCCTGGCGCGGCCGGCGCCGCCGGACGCATGGGATGCGAGCGTGCTCGATATGCGCGGGCAGGCCGTTCTCGCGGGGCTCGTCCAGGGCATGTCGAACAAGACGATCGCTTGCGAACTGTGCCTGAGCGAACTGACCGTCAAGCTGGCCGTCAGGGCGGTGCTTCGAAAGCTCCAGGTCAGCAACCGCACCCAGGCGGCGATCAAGGCGCGCGACTGTGAAGCGATCCAGCGCGCATGGGAAAATTCCTGCGGATTGAAGCTCAGCGGCCCGCGCAGCGTGTGAGCAGGGCGTCGCCAAACCCGTTGCGATGAACGACGCGATCATCGCGGCGATCGAAACCCTTGCCTGAACGCATGTCGCCCGTAGACATTCTCCCCGGCGACGATCACCCAACCGCCTTTCGGTCAAGATGTCCGTGCGCGGGGCGAACCATTTTGGGTGTAACTAATGGCCTGCTCGATCATTCATTCTATCCCGAGCGTTCAGGAAGAATGGCACGATGGGCAGGAGAACCACGATGCCAACCGAAAAACGGGCTCTTGTCCTTATCGTCGAAGATGAAGCGCTGGTGCGAATGCACGGATGCGCTGTTCTCGAGGGCGCCGGCTTCGGGGTGCTTGAGGCGGGGTCCGCGGACGAAGCGGTTGGTATCCTGGAGCAACATGGCGATATCCGTCTGCTGTTTTCGGACGTCGATCTGCCGGGCGGCATGACCGGCATCGAACTGGCTGCGCTCGTTCACAAACGGTGGCCCGGAATCGGCCTTCTGCTGACGTCGGGCCACCAGCGGCCGCAGGCCGCAGACCTTCCCGATGACGGTCTGTTCCTGCGGAAGCCGTGGAAAGAGCGCGATGTGGTGGACCGGCTCCGCGCCATTCTCGACAGACGATAGCCCAGGCGGAAGCGACCGAAGCGGCGGTGCGCGGAGGGCCTTCAAAAGCGGCTGTCCCCTTTCGGACGCGGCCCCTTGTGGCGTGACCCCTTGTGGCGCGACGGCGCGATCGACGCCGCAGGCCCTTGACGGATGGTGCCCGGCACACCATCTGTAGATGTACCGGCGCCTGCGCATGCAGCACCGGATCGCACTTGGCAGCGCTGGCTTCCGCTTGTGAACGCGACGATCTCGTCGCAGCGCCAGTGCAAGGGCCCTCGCCCGATGACGATCCATACGCCTTGTTACGGGCCCGACAGATCTCGGCGATCGAGCCTCCCGCGCACGCTTCCGCGCGCTCACGTGGAGGAGCCCAACGATGAGCATCCCGACGTCACGGACTGAAACCGAAACGCTGGACCGGATGTCCCGGCTGGGAATCACCCGCGTTCCCGCGGATCAGTTCCACTACAAGGGTTTTCGCTACACGCGGCTTGCCGACGCCGTTGCCCAGGCGGAGCGCGACGCCGCGCTCTCACCGCCCACATTCGATAAGTAGAAGGAACGAACGGCATGGCCAAGAGTCAGCGCAAGGGCACCAAGGAAGCCCGCAAGCCCAAGAAACCGCAACCGCCCAAGCCCAACGCATCCCAGCCTTCGCAAAAGGGAACGCTGTCAAACCTGATGAAGAACTGATCGCCGCACCGCACATCTCCTCCCACGAAAGGTCGGCCTCCATGTATCCGTCATCCATTCTCTGCCGCGCGCAGGAAAAGCTGCAACGAAGCCGCGCCGCGGCCACACCGCTGGCGAACATCCGTTCCGTCGCGGAGAAGGCGGCCGCCGCCTGGAACCTCGAAGCCGTCCAGGCCGAAAAGCGCGAGCAGCGCCAGGATCGCACGCGCGTGACGGCGCTGGCGCTCGCCGATGCCAAGCGGGAGCAGCGCGAGCAGCATGAGCGGGCGTTCAGCGAGAATCCGGATCGCGGCTTCACGAATCCGTGACTGCCGGATGACCGTCATCGGCATCCGCCATCGCACCGCCTATCGCTATAGGGAGCCCGTGAGCCTCGGGCCGCATCGCCTGATGCTGCGTCCGCGCGAAAGCCGCGACATAAGGCTGATCGCATTCGACATCAGCATTACGCCGCGCGCGCGCCTGACCTGGGGTCAGGATGTCTACGGAAACACCGTCGTCGCCGCGACCTTCTCGGAGATGACCGACAGCCTCGTGGTCGAAAGCGTCGCCCAGGTCCGCATCGATGCGGCCGAGTGGCCCGTGTTCGACATCGCGGCGTCGGCCATTTCCTATCCGTTTTTCTATTCCGACGACGAATGGGCCGAACTGGGCGTGCTCGCCGTTCCATGCCATGCCGATCCCGCCGGTCGTCTCGGCAACTGGGCGCGGGCGTTCGTGCGCGGCAACCCCACCGATACGCTGTCGCTGCTGAAGGATCTCAGCGCCGGCGTGGCGGCGGGCACCGTCTATCAGACGCGCGACGAGGAAGGCACCCAGCCGCCCTTGCAGACGCTCGATCGCGGCATGGGATCGTGTCGCGACTTCGCGCTCCTGTTCGTGGAGGCGGCGCGTCTGCTCGGCTTCGGGGCGCGACTGATCTCCGGCTATGTCCACAACAGCGATGGCGATCTGGCCGGCGCGGCCGGCAGCGGCACCACGCATGCCTGGGCCGAAATCTATCTGCCGGGCGCCGGCTGGATCGCCTTCGATCCCACCAATCACGGGTTCGGCGGCCATAATCTCGTGCCCGTCGCGGTCGTGCGCGACATGGTCCATGCGGTGCCGGTGGCCGGCAGCTATGTCGGCGATCCCGACGCGTTCGAGGGCATGACGATCGCCGTTTCGGTCACCGACAAACCCTGGCCGCTGCGGATAGCATAGTGCCGCTTGCGGCAGGCCGTGCTATGATGGGACATCACCCGGTTCTGACCGCAAGCATGCCGTGACAGAGAGACGATTGCGCTCTCGCTTGCCGAACGGGAGCCATGCTCATGACCACCTCCAGCTATTTGGAAGGCCGGCTGGACGCGTCGATCCGCCTCATGGAAGCGGCGGTCGATCCGTGCGTCCGCAAGGCGCATGAGGGTTTCGTGACCCGGTATCGTGCGCGCCTGGCCGAAAGCCGCATCCCGGTGGCGCCGTATCAGCCGGCCGGCCAAAGCGGCGCGACCTATGCGTCCGGCATGCGCCGCGTCAATCGCGGATCGACCACCCGTCCGCGATGACCGGCATGCGCACCACCGGGTCGTCGGTTACCTTCCGGTCGCCGTTCCGGCTGAAGGGCTTCAAGGCGCCCGAGCCGCCGGGCGTCTACGCGGTCGAAACCGACGAAGAGGTTATCGAGGGCAATGACCGCACGACCTATGTGCGCGTGGCCACGCTGCTCTACATCGAGGCCGGCGGCACGATCCGTACCGTAACGGTCGATCCTGCCGACCTGCAGGCCGCGCTCGAACGGGATGTGGCGCCGTAGCGGCCCGTCGATGGCACGCACGATTTCGGGTCAGGTCGCCTGCAGGACGCCCCGGTAGATCGGATCCTCCAGCGCCTGGCCGGTGCCGCGCGCCACACAGGTGAGCGGATCTTCGGCCACCGTGACCGGAAGGCCGGTCGCGTCGCGCAGCAGTTCGTCGATGCCGTGGAGAAGGGCGACCCCACCGGTAAGGACGATACCGCCATCGACGATATCGGCGGCGAGTTCGGGGGCGGTGTTTTCCAAGGCCGTGCGGACCACGTCCACGATCGCCGAAAGGGCCTCCGCGAGCGCCTCCGCAATCTGCGCCTGGTTTATGGCGACCTCCTTGGGAACGCCGTTGACGAGATCGCGACCCTTTATCCGAAGTTCGGCACCTTGGCCGTCGATCGGCATACGCGCGGTGCCGACCGCGTTCTTGATGCGCTCGGCGGTGCCTTCGCCGATCAGGAGGTTGTGGTTGCGACGAACGTAGGACGAAATGGCGTCGTCCATCTTGTCTCCGCCGACGCGGACAGACGTGGAATAGGCCAGTCCGCGAAGCGCCAGCACGGCAACCTCGGTGGTGCCGCCGCCGATGTCGACCACCATCGAGCCGACGGGCTCGGTGACGGGCAAGCCGGCGCCGATCGCGGCTGCCATCGGCTCCTCGATCAACCAGACGCTCGATGCGCCCGCATTCGAGGTCGCGTCGCGGATGGCGCGGCGCTCGACCGACGTCGAGCTGGAGGGGACGCAGACGACGATCTCCGGCCAGCGCCGCAGGCGCCGGGCGCCATGCACCTTCTGGATGAAGTGCTTGATCATCTGTTCGGCAATGTCGATGTCGGCGATGACGCCATCGCGGATGGGCCGGATGACCCGGATCTGCCTGGGCGCCTTGCCCATCATCAGCTTCGCGTCGTCGCCCACGGCCTTGACCCGGCTCACGCCGTCGATCGTCTCGATGGCAACGACCGAGGGCTCGTTCAGGACGATGCCCCGGCCGCGGACGTGAACCAGCGTGTTCGCCGTGCCGAGATCGATCGCCATGTCCTGCGAGAGCGCGTTGAGCCAGCGTTTGAAAAACATCGAGATCGAGACCCTGTCTTCAATGGGATTGAGCTTGAACCCGTCCGGAACCGGATCCGGGCGGCGGTCGTGCAGGGTTTCGCCTGCCCGACGCTGCAGATGGGAGAGCGTGCGACGTTCCGCGGGCGGGGGAGGGCGGTAGATGCCCAAATGATGCAGCGGGCCCGGATGTCTCCTCGTGAGCGGACAAATATTCCGCCTGACGTGCACTGCTCGATCATCGCTTTCTACATGAAATCGGCCGATCGATCGGCGTGCACCAGAATAAATCAAATCGTGTCTGCATGCAAATATAGTTTAGAAATATTACATTTCATGAGAAGGGCCGGCTACGGGGATTTTTGAACGGGCTTAGGAGAATCAGGTGCCGACAGGCAATTTGCTGAAATCAATCAAATCGGATGCCCCCGCTTCGCTTGTCGTCTTCCTTGTCGCATTGCCGCTTTGCCTCGGTGTCGCACTGGCTTCGGGCGCGCCGCTTTTTTCCGGCATCATCGCGGGCGTCGTCGGCGGTGTGGTCGTCGGGGCCTTGTCCGGGGCGCGCCTGTCGGTGAGCGGACCGGCGGCGGGGCTCACCGTCATCGTCTTCGACGCCATTCAGACGCTCCCGAGCTTCCAGGCGTTCCTGCTCGCCGTGGTGCTTGCCGGCATCATGCAGATCCTGTTCGGTCTGACCCGGTCGGGCGTCCTCAGCGAGTTCGTGCCCTCCTCGGTGGTGACGGGCATGCTCGCAGCGATCGGCCTCATACTGATCCTGAAGCAGGTGCCGCACGCGGTCGGGTATGACGGCGACTATTCCGGCAGCTTCGCCTTCTTCCAGGGCAATGGCTACAACACCTTCTCGGCGATCTCGCATGCGCTGCGGGAAAGCGTTCTGTGGGGCGCGCTCCTGATCAGCGCGGCCAGCCTCGCCTTTCTCTTCTGGTGGGATCATGCCCGCCCCTCGACGGGACCGTTCAGGTTTCTTCCCGGCCCGCTCGTCGTCGTGCTGATCGGCGTGCTCGGCAATCTGCTGCTGGGCTATGTCGCGCCCGCGCTGCACATCCAGCCTTCGCACCTCGTCCAGGTGCCCGTCGCGAACGGCATCGGCGGCTTTTTTTCGCTGTTCGACCTTCCGGATTTCTCGGCGATCGGCAACCGCATGGTCTGGATCACCGCGGTGACGGTGGCGATCGTCGCGACGCTGGAATCGCTTCTGAGCGTCAAGGCGGTCGACGAGATCGACCCGCGGCGCGCTTTGACGGACAAGAATCGCGAGCTGTTCGCGCAAGGCAGCGGCAACATCGTCTCGGGCCTGATCGGGGGTATTCCCATCACGTCGGTGATCGTCCGCTCGTCGGCGAACGTCGAGGCGGGCGCGGAAAGCAAGCTGTCGACGATCCTTCACGGGGCGTGGCTGCTGCTGAGCGTGATGCTGATTCCGACGCTGTTGAACCTTATCCCGCTATCCGCCCTGGCCGCGATCCTGATCGCGACGGGCTACAAGCTCGCCAAACCCAAACTGTTTCTCCAGCGCTATCGGCAGGGCTGGACGCAGTTCATCCCGTTCGTTGCCACCGTGGCGGCCATCCTTCTCACGGAACTGCTGACCGGCATCCTGGTCGGCCTGGCGATCGGCTTCATCTTCGTCGTCGGCAGGAATTTCCGCTCGGCGATAACGTTCGTCTGCGACGACGAGGATTGCCTGATCCGCGCCCGCCGCAATCTGTACTTCATCCACAAATATGAACTGCAGCGCGAGCTGGCGCGGGTTCCCGACGGTCGCAATCTCCTGATCGACCTCTCGTCGACGAGCTACGTCGATCTCGACAATATCGACGTGATCAACGCATTCATCACCGGGGCGAAATACCGCGGTATCAGCGTGGTGGTCCGGGGCGACATCGCCCGGCGCAGCGCCCCGCTCATCAATGCCCCCGGGCTCGAGGTCAGCTTCGCATGAGAACGTACAAACAGCTGCTCCTGGCGAACCGGGCCTGGTCGTTCGAGCTGCTCGACGAGAACACGGATTTCTTCAGCCGTCAGGTGGCCGGCCAGAAGCCCGATTTCCTGTGGATCGGCTGTTCGGACAGCAGGGTCGGTCCCGAGCAGATCACGATGACGCCTCCGGGCGGGATGTTCATCCACCGCAATATTGCGAACCTGATCGACGCCGACGATCTGAATTGCATGGCGGTGCTGCAATATGCGGTCGATGTGCTGGGGGTGAAGCATATCATTCTGTGCGGGCATCATGGCTGCGGGGGGATCAAGGCCGCGCGGTCCGGCGGGACCGAGGGCGCGGTCGATCGATGGCTTGCCAACGCCCGCTCGGTTCATGCGGCGCACGCCGAAGAGATCGAGACCGCCGGCGATGAAGACGCGTGCGTCAACCGGTTCGTCGAGTTCAACGTTCGCGAGCAGCTTATCCGCCTGGCCCGCACGGCGGTCGTGCAGGCCCGTTGGGCGTCCGGCCACCCGCTGGCGCTGCATGGATGGGTCTATGACCTGCGCGACGGCGTGATCAAGCCGCTCCTGGAACTCGACGCGGCGGTGCCGCTCGACGCGGTCGAGGCGCCCGCACCGGTCCTCTGACCGCGCCGCAGCACCAGAAAGCGGCCATCGCCGCCCGGACGATGACGACCGGCATGCATGGCCGCGTCAAACGTCGATACGGCGCGGTGCGCGCAGGGTTGCCGTCACGTCCCGCCGGCTGCTGCCTTCGATGCCGCGCGTCTCTGTGCCAGGAAAAAGCGAAGCATTTCCCGTGAGGCATCCGGCCCTGCGGGATCGGTATGGGATCCGAGCCGGCTGCCGCCGGACCAGCTGTGGCCGCTGCCGTGAATCGTCCAGTCCTCGAGCATCAGCCGTCCGCTCTGGTCCCGGAAGGTGCGCCGCGTGAACGCGCGTCCGCCGGATGCGACGCCGGATTGCGTACGCGAGGTCAGGGGTCCGGGGGCCGCCTGCTCGAGATTGGTCAGGAAGCCGGCCGCGTTCGACGGATGCACCGTACGATCATGGTCGCCGTGAAAGACGATGGTCGGGCGCTGGGTCGGCAATCTGCGGTTCGAGCGCGCCTCGCGCTTCCCGCCCATCGCCGCCATCGCCTCGCTCAGGGTGCTGATGTCGCCGACGGCGACGCCGGAATGCACGCCCACCGCGGCAAACAATTCCGGATAGGCGGCGGCGACGATCGCGGCCGCAGCCCCGCCGGCGGAGATGCCGGCGATATAGACCCGGGCGGGGTTGGCGCGGGTCGCCAGCATCGCGTGTCGGGTGAGCGCGGCAATCACCGCGGGCTCGCCGCTGCCGCGGCGCTGATGGTTCGTGCGGTGCCAGTTCCAGCAGCGCGCAAGGTTTGCCGAGCGCGCCTGCTCCGGATAGAGGACGATGAAGCCCAATTCGTCCGCCAGCCTGTTCATCGCGGTGCCGACCGCGAAATCGCCGGCGGTCTGGGAACAGCCATGCAGCATGACGACCATCGGCATGCGCCGTCGGATCGATCCGACCGGCGTATACAGCATGTAGGCGAGCGAGCCGTGCGAACAGGTGAAATCCGCCGAAACGAATGAGCCCGCCGCCGGCCGCGGCAGCGGGTTGAGCGCCGTTTTGATGCGCGTGGCTTTCTTTGTCTGCGGTTTGCGTTTGCGTGCGGGCTTTGCCGCAGGCGCCAAAAGCAATTTGTTCAACTCGAGCGCTGCCGAAAGCGGGCGCCGATTTCTCGCCAGACGCGTCGCCTTACGAAACGTCTTGAACATATCCATCATTCTTACCCACCTGGAACGCGCGACAGCATGCGACGAGGACGGCTCGCACAAGCTGATCGCGCGGGATCGATCGAGGTTCCGACAGGGGAGCAACGATGGCGCGAACGGGACGCGGCCCCGTTGCCGGGGCCGCGCAGCGGTCAGGCGGCGCCGTGGAGGCTGTGCTTGAGATCCCGCATCTGGTCATGCCCGGATTTCACCGACCTATAGACATCCTGGATCGCGGCACGGGTCGATACGCCGAGCTCGTTGTCGGCAAGCGCCGCCTCGAACTTCGCCTTGATATGATCCTCACCGCGCTCGACCTCGTCGACCACCGCGGTATCGCCGCTGGAGATGCTGTTGCGCAGGTTGACGAAGAGACGGTGCGCTTTCGCCAGGACCGTGCCGTCCTCTTCCGGGGTTCCCCCCAGCGTCACGACTTCCCGCTGAAGCCGGGCAGCGGCGGCGCTACGCTCCGTGGCGCGGCTCTGGAAAAGCGCCGTGAAGCGTGAACTGTCCTCTGCGGCTTCGCGATAGCCATCGGCGCTGTCGAGCGTCGTCTCGATGAGCGTGTTCAATGTCTTGATGTCATAATCGGACATGGGGATTCCTTCATGTCGTGAAAGTGAGATGGCCTTAACGCGACAACGGGATAATTGTGCCAAAATTATTGGTACATTTCTAAAAGATTTATTCGGGAGCCGTGTTGGATAAGGCTAACATTTATCAGTCGAACGTAACATTTATCAACGGAAACTATAGCGCGGTCGGTCGTTTGATAAGGGCTGGCGGGTCTTGGTCGCTCCAGTTCCAACGGGAGGCCGTCTTGCGTATCGCCGTCATTGCGCACCTCAAACATGCGATTACAGAGGCATTTGCCGGTGGCCTCGAAATGCACACCCATCTGCTGACGGCGTCGTTGCGACGGCGCGGTCATGACGTGACGCTGTTCGCCTCGACACGGTCCGATCCCGCTCTCGGCGTCGAGGCGATCTGCGACGAAACGTCGCTGTTGGGCACCGGCGTTGCCGAAGCGAACGACGTCGCCTTCTTCCGCGAACATCACGCCTATCTCCGCCTGATGACCGATCTGCGCCGCCGGACGTTCGACGTGATCCACAACAACTCGCTGCATTATCTCCCGGTCAGCATGGCCGAAACGATCGCGACGCCGTTGCTGACGACGCTTCATACGCCGCCCTTCTGCTGGCTGGAGAGCGGCATGCGCGTGAGCCGCGGGCCGGTCCGCTACGTGGCCGTCTCGGATGCGACCGCGCAGATGTGGGCGCATGTTGCGCATGTCGGCGATGTCGTGGCCAATGGCATCGATCTCGCCCAGTTTCCCTATCAGGCCGCGCCGGATGCTTCCTGCTATCTCGTGTGGTATGGCCGCATCGTGCCCGAGAAGGGCCTGGATATGGCGATCGACGCTGCACGTGCGGTTGGACTGCCGCTGCGGATCGCCGGCCCGATTTCGGATCCGGATTTCTTCGAGAACGTCATCCGTCCGCGCCTGGGGGATGATGTCGTTCATGTCGGGCACCTGGCGCATTCGGCGCTGGCACGCCTCGTCGGTGGCGCCCGCGCCGCGTTGTGTACGCCGCGCTGGGAAGAGCCCTATGGGCTGGTGGTTGCCGAAGCGCTGGCCTGCGGTACCCCGGTCGCGGCCTTCCGCCGCGGCGGCGTGCCGGGCATCCTCGATCCCCATTGCGGCGCCCTGGCCGATCCGGACGATGTCGCGTCTCTTGCGGGTGCCATCGGCAAGGCGTTGACGCTGGATCGCGCAGCGTGCCGGCGGCGTGCCGAGAGCCATTGCGACGCCGAACGAATGGTCGATCGCTATGAGACGATCTATCGCGAAATGGTCGCGGCGGCGAAGCCGCAGGCGATCATCCCCGGCAACGCCCGCGCACCGGCGGCTTCCGTGGCGATGAGCGCCGCATGACGCGCCCGTTCTGCGTCTGCGTGCCCGCGCGCAACGAGGTGGATCATATCGGAACGCTGATCGAGGCGCTTGCCGCGCAGACGATCGCATCGACGATCCGCGTTGCGCTGTGCGCCAACAATTGCAGCGATGCCACCGCGGACGTCGCCAGAGCGGTGGCACGCCGCTTCGGCAACATCGCGCTCGCCGTCGACGAGCGCAGCTTCGATGCGCCCGCCGCGCATGCCGGCTCGGCAAGGCGCGGCGCGATGGACCTGGGCGTGGAGATGCTTCAGGACGACCGGGGGCTGCTCATTTCGACGGACGCCGATTGCCGGCCGCCGCCGGGCTGGATCGCCGCCAATCTCGCCGCCGCAGCGGACGACCATATCCTCGGCGGCCGGATCGACCTCGATCCGCAGGCCGATGCCCCCATCGGCATCCTTCGACTGCGGGCGCGGTTCGATCGGTACTGGCAGCAGGTGCGCGAGATCGAGGACGGGCTGGATCCCAGGCCCTGGGATCCGCCGCCGCGGCATGGCGATCATACCGGTGCCAGCCTTGCGCTGACTGCGGCGCTGTATCGGCGCGCCGGCGGCGTGCCGCTGATCGCGACGGGCGAGGACCGGGCGCTGGTCGACGCGGCGGTGGCCGTGGGTGGCCGGCTCTTGCATCCGCCCGGGGTCTGGATCTGGGTTTCGCCCCGCACCGATGGCCGCGCGGCCGGGGGAATGGCCGACGTCATGCGGGCATGGGCGGATGCGGCCGACGAAGGGGCGGCGGTTCACGTTCCCCATTTCGATCAATGGCGCAGCCGTGCCGCTTGGCGGCGCGATCGCCGCGTGCGGGGCCTGGGTCGCGAGCTCATCTTGGCCGAACGCAGGCTGGCGCCGATGATTTGCGACATGGCGCTGCCCGAATGACGGGAGAAAAGCGCGGATGATCGGCTATTATGTCCACCATCATGGCGACGGCCACCGCCAGCGCGCGCTGGCGATCGCCCAGGCCGCCGGCGGTGGAATCACCTTGCTGGGCACCGGTCTCACCGGCCGTACCGGCCGCATTCCCTGCGTCGATCTTCCCGACGACCGCTTGACGGCCGGATCGTTCGATGGCGCCGATCATGTCGGCCGCCCGGGCTCGCTCCATTATGCGCCGCTCGACCATGAGGGCATACGCTGGCGGGTGGCGAAAATCGCCGACTGGATCGCGTCGGCGCGCCCCCGGCTGTTCGTGGTCGACGTGTCGGTGGAGGTCGCGATGCTCGCGCGGCTCGCCTCCGTACCCACGGTCTATGTCCGCCTGAGCGGCCACCGTACCGATCGCCCGCACCTCGATGCCTATCAGGGCGCCTCGGCGCTCCTGGCACCCTTCCATCCGGACCTCGACGACGAGGCGGTGGACGCGGTGATCCGCGGCAAGAGCTTCTATGCCTCCGGGATCGGCGCGGCGGCCGCCCCCGAACATGTCCAGACCGATCTCGTCGTTGGCGTCGTCGGCCGGGGCGGCCAGCCATCGGATGGCGCGCTCTGGGCGGAGGCCGCGCGCGCGGTCCCGAACCGCCGCTGGCGCGTGATCGGGCCCTGCACGGCGCCGCGCGACACGCCGCCCAATCTCGAACTGCGGGGCTGGGTCAACGACGCCGACCGGCATATCGCCAGCGCGGGCGTGGTCGTCGGCGCCGGGGGCGACGGTCTGGTCGCGTCGGTGATCGCCAATCGGCGTCCCTTCATCTGCATCCCGGAGCGACGTCCGTTCGACGAGCAGCATTGCAAGGCGCGGCGGCTGTCGCACCTGGGCGCCGCGATCGTCTCGCCCGACTGGCCGGCGTCGCCGCAATGGCCGGCGATGATCGAGCGCGTCGAGGCGCTCGATCCGGCCGCGCTCGCCGGCCTCCACGATCGCGACGGCGCCGCGAAGGCCGCGCAATGGCTGGTGGCGATGGCGGCAACCCCGATCCGGCAGCCATCGGCATGACCATCGCATCCGCGTCCGAGGCCAACGATGCCGCCGACATCGTGACCGTCCTGCAGCGCCTCGGCGCGCGCTACGATGCCGCGCCCCTGTTTCCGATCGACAGCCTGCACCGCCTGCGGGCGGCGGGCTATCATCACCGGTTTGCGCCGCCCGACGCCGGTGGGGAGCCGTTCGCCGGCAGCCGGTCCCGATACGCGGCGATGCTCGGTGCGTTGCGGCAGGTGGGGCGCGGCGATCTCAGTGTCGGCAGGCTCTTCGAGGGACATGTCAACGCGCTGCTGCTGTTCGACTGGTATGGAACGGCGGAACAGCGGGCGTGGCTCGCGTCGGCGCTCCGGCGCGGGGCGTGGTTCGGGGTCTGGGCGACGGAGCCGACGCCCGGGGTGCGGTTGGAGGGTGATGCTTCTCCGGTCCTGAGCGGTGCGAAGACGTTCGCGAGCGGGGCCGGCGGACTGGACTATGCGATCGTCACCGCCGCGGTGGAGGGCACCGATCGGCGCCTCGCGATCGTTCCGGCAAACGATGCCGGCCGTGCGGACCTGAGTGAATGGCGGGTTCGCGGCATGCGGGCCAGCCAAAGTGGCCGATACGATGTGACGGGGCTTCCGGCCGACGCCGCAATGCTGCTGGGGGCGGCGGGCGACTATGACCGCGATCCGCGCTTCACCGCCGGCGCGTGGCGCTTCTGCGCGGTGCAGCTGGGCGGAATCGAGGCGCTGCTCGGCCAGATCCGCCAGGCGCTGCAGTCGCGGCGCGAGGCTGACGGGCAAGCGCGGGCACGGTTCGCCGATGCCGTGATCGCCGCGCGCACCGCGGGATTCTGGGTCCGCGAAGCGGCGGAGCGCGCTGCGAACGAGGATGCGGATGCGCCTGCGATCGCACGGCTGGCGCGTGGCGTCGTCGAGCGCTCCGGCTTCTTCGTGATGGAAGCGGCTGCCCGGATCCTGGGCACGCGCAGTGCCTTCGACGGCGAACTTGCCGACAAGATCGCCCGCGACCTCTCGCTCTACCTCCGCCAGGCGGGCGGCGACCAGATGCACGACATGGCGGCGCAGGCCTTTCTCGATCATGATTGCTGGCCGCTGGACGACAGGCTGTGGTGAACCCCGAACCGCTCGATCGCAGCGTCTGGGCGCGTTCCCGCTGGCTGGTGATCGCGCCGCATCCCGACGACGAAACGCTGGGTGCGGGGGCTTTGATCGGGCAGGCGGCGCGGGGTGGGCGCCTGGGCGGCATCCTCTATCTCACGGACGGGTCAGGCTCGCATCCCGACGGAACGCCGCGGCTCGCCGCAGCGCGCAGGGCCGAGGCGAGGGCTGCGATCCGCCGGCTCTCGCCCCGCGGCACGGCGATCGACTGGGTCGGCTGGCAGGATGCGCATCCGCATGCACCCGGCAGCCCGCGCTTCGATCGCGATGTCGCATGGCTTGCCGCCATGCTGCGCCGCCGCCGGATCGATGCGATCGCGGTGACCGACCGGGCCGAAAGCCATTGCGATCATGTCGCCGCCTTCGGCTTCGCGGCGGCCGCGGTTCGGCAGGCGCGTCGGCGCGTCGCGCTGTTCGCCTATCATGTGTGGAGCGCGGCGCCGCCGAACGCACGCCGGCGGATCCGGACGGCAGCCTTGCGGCCGGGGCATCGCCGCCATGCGTTGCGCGCCCATCGCAGCCAGCTTTCCCCGGTCATGGGCGACGGGTTCAGATTGTCAGCGGAGCAATGCCGGATGACGCCGTTCGATATCCTCGATCTTTGCCGGGTTCGGGCATGACCGGCGGTGGCAGCCTCGATGCCGCCTATTTCGATGGCATCTTCGCGAAGGATGACGATCCCTGGGGTCTCGCATCCAGCGATTATGAAGCCGCGAAGTTCGCGCAGACGCGCGCCGTGCTCGCCGACCGCCGCTATGCCAGCGCGTTCGAGGTGGGGTGCGCGCATGGCGTGCTGACGGCGCAGATCGTCGATCTGTGCGACACGCTGCTCGCGGTCGACATCAGCCATCGCGCATTGGCGCTGGCGCAGCAGCGACTGGGTGACCGCGCGCAAGCGGTCTTCAGGACGATGGCATTCCCCCGCGAGGCTCCGGTGGGCGAGACGTTCGACCTCGTGATCCTGTCGGAGGTCATCTATTATTGGGACACTGGCGACCTTGCCCGCGCCGCCGACTGGCTGCGGGAGAACATCGCCCCGGGCGGGCGCGTCATCCTCGTCCACTACACCGGCGCGACCGACTATCCGCAAGGCGGCGACGCGGCGGTCGAGCGGCTTTGGAACGCGATCGGGCGCGATTTCGGGGTGGTGCGGGCGGAACGGCACGACCGCTATCGGCTGGATCTGTGGGCCCGGCGGTGAGCGGCATCTCCGTCCTTACGCTCGTGCGAAATCGCGAGGCGCATCTCCATCAACTGATCGAAGGTCTTCGCCGGAGCGCGCGCCAGCCCGACGAACTCGTCATCGTCGACATGAGCGATACGCCCGCCGCCATTCCATCCTGCCCGTTTCCGGTTGTCGTCGATCGGTTCGAGACCCAGGGGCTGCCGCTGGCGGCGGCACGCAATCGCGCCGCCGCACGTGCGCGGCAGGATCAGCTGGTCTTCCTCGATGTCGATTGCATTCCGATGTCCGATTGCCTCGGCGGCCTGGGTTCGCTGCTGGAAACGATCGACGGGCTGCTGTGCGCGGACGTGCTTTATCTCGGGCCGGACGACGCCCGCGGCGCGTGGACCGAAGCCGAACTGCGCCTGCGCGGCAAGCCGCATCCGGTGCGGCGATTTCCGTCCCACGGCTATCGGGTCGAGCAGAATGCGGGCTTGTTCTGGTCGCTGGCGTTCGCCATCCGGCGGGATCGCTACGCAGCCCTCGGCGGGTTCGATGCCGACTTTGTCGGCTATGGCGGCGAAGATACCGATTTCGGCTATCGCGCGGCGGCGCAGGGCACGCCGCTGATCTTCGTCGGCGGGGCGACCGCGTGCCACCAGCATCACGCGTCGCACGAACCGCCGGTCCAGCATGTGCGCGACATCGTCCGCAATGCTACGCGCTTCCACGCCCGATGGGGGCGCTGGCCGATGGAAGGCTGGCTCGAAGCGCTGGACGATCTCGGCCTCGTGGCGTGGCGCCGGGATGCGCTCGTGTTTCTCAGATCGCCGACCGCGGAAGAGCTCGCGGAAACACGAACGATATAACCTGCGACGACAGGTACGAAGACCGGCAGCGCGCGCTGATGCTCGCGCCGTCAGCCGTCGAGCGTGCCGGTCGGCGGGCACGCACTGTCCAGAACCTCGAGCAAGGCGACATTGCCCTGCGTACCCGCCAGCGATCGGGCGGAGTTGCCTGCGATATCGACAAGGAGGGGATTGGCGCCGGCGGCAAGAAGGTCCTCGACGATTGCCGCATGTCCGAACAGGGTCGCCGTCATCAGCGCGGTCTGGCCCGCAAGGTTGCGGCGGTCGACGGCCGCGCCCGCCTCGAGCAGGCACAGCAGGATCTGCCGATAGCCTTTGAAGGCGACGCCCATCAGCGCGGTATTGCCGCGTCCCGTATCCGGCGTGTCGACCGCGGCGCCAAGGTCCAGCAAGGCGCGCGTCGTCTCGAGCGACCCGTTGTAACTGGCCAGGATCAGCGCGGTATAGCCGCGCAGGTCGGTCGCTTCGAGATCGATCCCGGCGCGGTGAAGCGCCGGGATCATGTCCGCGCGGCCAAGCCGCGCGGCATCGAAGAGAAGGTCCTGCAGCCGTTCCCGCGGGGGCAGCGGGGCCGGCTCGCCCTGGCTCGCGTGCTCAGGCATCGGGCTGGGCATCGAGGTCGACCGCCTGCTCGCGCGGCCAGTGGCGGACCCGCTTGCATGCTGCCAGGAAGGCGCCGACATCCTTGGGCGAGCCCAACGGCAGGCAGCCTTCGTCGAGATCGTCGCTCAGCCCTGCCTTGTCGAACAGCGGGGCGGCGTCGGCGCCGATGCCGATGAACTTGCAGTGGGCAAAGGCATCGGAAACGAAATCCTTGGCGGACTTGTCGATCGCCAGCAGCGCCGCGCCCCGGGCGGAGGGCAGCACCGCGACCGCGTCGAACAGCACCGACGGACCACCGTCGACCTTGTGATTGGCGGCCATCGCGCTGCCGTCCGACAGGGTCACCGCCCCCACCTTGGGCGCGATCAGTTCGTAGACGCCCCCCTCCTTCTCGACCGCGCCGGCCAGCGCGGCCAGCAGCGCGGCGTCGCTGCCGTCGGTGAGGAGGATGCCGAGCTTGCGGCCTTCGAAGCTCTCCGGCCCGTTGCCGACGATGCTCAGCGCCGCCGACGGCGGCAGGTCCATGATCGTGGGCCGTGCCGCCTGCGCCGGCTGCGGCAGCGGCAAGGCGAGCCCGTCGGCGACGGTCGCGGCGAGGTCACCGTCGATGTTCAGCAGATGCGAGACGATCCGCGCGCGGATGTCGGCACGTTCGACCTTCGACAGTTCGAACACCAGCGCGTCGCCGATGTGCTTCTGCTCGATCGCCGTCTGGCTGACATAGAATTGCCGGGCCTGGCTGTAATGATCGGCGAAGCTTTCCGGGCGGATCCTCAGCTTGGGACCCTCGGCCACCTCGGCATAGCTGCGGAACCCGCGAACCGGATCCTCGCGCGGTCCGCCGGTCGTCGCACCCCAGCTGTTCGGTTCGTAGTTCGCGCGCCCCACCGGGTTGCGCATCGCCATGTGCCCGTCCTGCTGGAAGTTGGCGACCGGGCTCTTGGGCGCGTTGATCGGAATGTGGGTGAAGTTGGTCGAGCCCAGCCGCTTGAGCTGGGTATCGAGATAGGAGAAGTTGCGCCCCTGGAGCAGCGGGTCGTTCGAGAAATCGATGCCCGGCGGCACGTTCTGCGTGCAGAAGGCGACCTGCTCGGTCTCGGCAAAGAAGTTGTCGACGACGCGATCCAGCACCAGCCGGCCGATCGGCCGGACGGGCAGAACCTCTTCCGGGATGATCTTGGTGGGATCGAGCACGTCGAAATCGAACGTCTCGGCGAAGGCCTCGTCGAACAGCTGCACGCCGAGCTCCCACTCGGGGAAATCGCCCGCGGTGATCGCATTCCACAGGTCGCGGCGATGGAAATCGGGATCGGCACCGTTGATCTTGACCGCCTCGTTCCAGACGACCGACTGGAGACCCAGCTTGGGCTTCCAGTGAAACTTGACGAAGGTGGATTTGCCCTCGGCGTCGAGCAGCCGGAAGGTGTGGACGCCGAACCCCTCCATGAACCGGAACGAACGCGGGATCGTGCGGTCGGACATGATCCACATGATCATGTGCATCGATTCCGGCGTGAGGCTGATGAAGTCCCAGAAATTGTCGTGCGCGGTCTGGGCCTGCGGGAAGCCGCGATCCGGTTCCGGCTTGGCCGCGTGGATCAGGTCGGGAAACTTGATCGCATCCTGGATGAAGAAGACCGGGATGTTGTTGCCGACCAGATCCCAATTGCCCTCCTGCGTGTAGATCTTGACCGCGAAGCCGCGCACGTCGCGCGCGAGATCGGCCGACCCCTTCGAGCCGGCGACGGTGGAAAAGCGCACGAACGCCGGCGTATGCTCCCCCACGCGCTGGAAAAGGTCCGCGCGGGTGATGTCCGCCAGGCTGTCGGTGAGCTCGAAGAAGCCGTGCGCGCCATAACCGCGGGCGTGGACCACGCGCTCCGGAATGCGCTCATGATCGAAATGGAAGATCTTCTCGCGAAAATGGAAGTCCTCGATCAGCGTCGGGCCGCGCGCACCCTGTTTGAGGCTGTTCTGGTCGTCGGAAACCGGCACGCCGTTCTGCGTGGTCAGCGTGGCGACGTCGCCGCCGGCGGACTGGTGCGTTTCGCCGCCACCGCCCTGTTCCTCGGCGAAGCTGTGAGAGAGCGCGACGTCGGCAGGCAGCGGGGCTGCGCCCGGCGGTGCTGCGACCTTCATATCGGGATCCGCCGGGCTCGCGGACGCTGCCGGAGCGGGCTTGCGCGATGATTTGGGAGAAGTGGTTTTCTTTGCCATGCTGGTTCTCGTCGGTTGGCTGGATCGAGGTCATGGCGAGGGGCCGTCAGGATCGCTCCGGACGAGGGGCCGCGACGCCGGTGGCGGGATGCGAAAAACAAACCCCCCGCAGGTCGCGAAAGTTGCTCGGCCGCGAACAAACTAACATGCATCATGACGATTGTGTTGCGGCGTCCGCAACACCCTGCTGGATCGGCAGTTTATAGCGCACACCGCTGACCGGCCGTCGAAGCCGATACTGGAGATGTATCGATCATGTTTACCGAACGCTTTCTGCGGGACAAGCGGGGCGCCGCCCTGACGTCCGAGGAGCGCGAAATTCTCGAAAATGCGATCAGCGAGGTCAAGACGTTCGGCCCGCGGACCACGCTCGCCTTCACCGGCGAACCGCTGAATCACAGCACGCTCCTGATCGAGGGCATCATGTCCCGGCATATCGACGATCGCAACGGGTTGCGGCAGTTGGTCGCACTTCACGTGCCGGGCGATTTCGTCGATCTTCACGCCTATCCGCTCAAGATCCTCGACCACGAAGTCGGGACGATGACGGCGGTCACGGTCGCGCTGGTGCCGCACACGCGGTTGGATGCGATCACCCGCGAGTACCCGGAGCTTGCGCGCAAGCTGTGGTTTTCGACGCTGCTGGACGCCGCGATCCACCGCGCATGGCTGTTCCGCCTCGGGCGGCTCGACGCGGTCGGGCGGGTGGCGCACTTCTTCTGCGAGATGAACGTCCGGCTCGCCGCGGCGGGGCTGAGCGACGGACGGCGCTTCGCGCTCGGGCTCACGCAGGCCGATCTCGGCGAGATCTGCGGGTTGACGCCGGTGCACATCAACCGGGTCATGCGGCAGTTGCGGGAAGACGGAATGTGCGTGTTCCGCTCGTCGCTGGTCGAGATCATGGACCCAGAGCGGCTCGCCGCCCGCGCCCAGTTCGATCCCGATTATCTTTACATCGCCAAGCCGTTGCCCGGCATTCCATCATCGCAAACGAGGCCAATCCGATGACCGATCCCAATGCCATGCCGCAGCCGCAGACCAAACCGGGCACAGCCTCGGCGGAAGATGGGTTCGTCATTCTCGATGGGCCCAATGGCGTTGCCGTCACCATGACATCGGACGCCGCTGCGCAGACCGGTCACAGCCTCATAACCGCGGCCGAAGCGGCCCGCCGCCAGCTCGACGAACGGCCGGTCGCATCCAGCAACTGATGCTGGACCCATTCCGTTAGCGATGCGGCGGCGTGTCGAAAACGCCGATCGCCGCCGGCCCTTCTGCGCTGTCCGGGATAACGCTTCTCAACCGGAGGCGGCCTCGGCGGTAAGCTGGAGAGCAGATCGTCCGCCAGCATCGATCGATCCCGCTTCGGCCGGAACCGGGGGCATCGCAGAATGATGCTCGAATCATACGCTGGCCCGCGCGCTGAAGCCGATCGCCGCGGCGGTTGGTCGCATCACCCCCCTAAGCCGTCAAATCCGCCTGGCGTCACTGCGGATCGGAGCGGATCCCGCGGCGCTGCCCATCCCACGGTGATCTCTGTCTGACGCCCGACGACCCACCCCGAAGCGGCTGGCTTGAAATGATCCAATATTCCAGTATCGTGGAAATAACGAATCGATGGGGTGGCCGTCGATCGCGGATCATGCAGAGGGGACAGTCTGATGAAGCTATTTACAGTAGTCGCGGTTGCGCTTGCGCTGCCCGGCGTACCTGCTGCCGCCCAGTGGGAGCCTCCCTCCGAGGTCCTGCTGATCGACGCCAGGGGAGCGGGCGCTTGGGTCCTGACGTGCGCGTTGCAGAACAAGAAGGGTGAGACCGTGACCCGCGCACTGCGGGGTTCGGGCAAGAGATCGCAGCGATTGTCGATGCTCGAAGCGCGTGGCGGTCAGTGTTCTTACCAGGCCGCTTCCGACCAACAGCTTACACTCACGATGCGCCGTGGCCTGTATTCCTGCCCCTTGCCGACAGAGACCCGCAAGGGCTGCGAACAGGTCATCGAAGCGGGAGGCTCGGGGCGGTTCGAGATCCGCTGGTTGGGATGACGCCGTGACGGGAGGGCATGTTGCCCGTCGCGACATTTCCTCTAAAGACGAAATATGGACATGAAGAATGCCGTCGCCGGGCTTTCGGCGCTCGCTCACGAAGGGCGCCTCTCGGTTTTCCGTATGCTCGTGCAGGCGGGGCCGACGGGCATCGCGGCCGGAGAAATCGCCCGGCGCATGAATGTCCCGCCCAATACGCTTTCAGCCAACCTCACCATCCTGTCGCACGCCGGTCTGGTCGAAAGCCGGCGCGAGGGGCGCTCGGTGATCTATACGGCGAGGTATGAGAACATGACCGGACTGCTCGAGTTTCTGATGAAGGATTGCTGCGGCGGGTCGCCCGAAATCTGCGCGTCACTCGCCGAGGTCGTCCTGCGCAGCCGCTGCGACGCGCAGGCTTTGGCGTGAGGGCCGACACCACCAATGTCCTGGTGCTTTGCACCGGCAACAGCGCCCGGTCGATCCTTGGCGAGGCGATCGTGAATCGATTGGGGAAGGGGCGCTTCCGCGGTTTCTCGGCAGGCTCCTTTCCGAAGGGGCAAGTGCATCCTGGCGCCCTGCGGCTGCTCGAGCGACATGGCTACCCGACCTCTGGCCTACGCTCCAAAAGCTGGGACGAGTTCGCCGATGCCAGCGGTCCTGACATCGATGTCGTCATCACGGTCTGCGACAATGCCGCCGGTGAAGTCTGCCCGATCTGGCCGGGCGCACCGATCAAGGCACATTGGGGGTTGCCCGACCCTGCGGCCGTATCCGGTGACGACGCGGCGGTCGACGCAGCATTCGAGGCCGCTCACGATGCCCTGTCGAAGCGCATCGCCAAGCTCGTCGAACTGCCGATCCAGACCCGTGACGTGCCCGCCATGGCCATCCGGCAACGGCTCCAGGCCATTCACGACGATCTCGTCGAGAATGAGCATAGTCTCTAGGGGAACCGAGCGTGACCGATATCGTCATCTATCACAATCCCGAATGCGGTACGTCGCGCAATGTTCTTGGCCTGATCCGCAACGCCGGAACCGAGCCGCATGTCATCGAATATTTGAAGACGCCGCCCAGCCGCGCGATGCTGGTCCAGTTGATCGGCCGCGCCGGAATGACCCCGCGCGATCTGCTGCGGGAGAAGGGGACACCTTATGGGGAACTCGGTCTCGACGATATGTCGCTCTCTGACGACGCGCTGATCGACGCGATGATGGCTCACCCGATCCTCATCAATCGTCCGCTCGTCGTGTCGCCGCTGGGGGTGAAGCTTTGCCGCCCATCGGAAGCGGTGCTTGACCTTTTGCCGACAGGCCAGCTCGGGGCCTTCGCGAAAGAGGATGGTCAGCAGGTGGTCGACGCGTCCGGTCAGCGCCTCGCCTGATGCTCATTGCCGTACTGATCTTCGTCGCCACGATCACGCTCGTCATCTGGCAGCCCAGGGGGCTCGGCATCGGCTGGAGCGCGATGGGCGGCGCTGCCGTTGCGCTGCTGGCGGGCGTCGTCACGCTGTCCGACGTGCCCGTGGTGTGGGATATCGTCTGGAATGCGACCGGCGCATTCGTCGCGATCATCGTCATCAGTCTGCTACTCGACGAAGCCGGATTCTTCGAGTGGGCAGCGCTTCACGTCGCCCGCTGGGGCAGGGGCGATGGCAGGCTGCTTTTCGCGCTGGTGGTGCTGCTCGGGGCAGCGGTCTCGGCCTTGTTCGCCAATGACGGTGCAGCGCTGATCCTGACACCGATCGTGATCGCCATGCTGCGCGCGCTTGGCTACGGCGCGAAGGCCATGCTCGCCTTCGTCATGGCCGCTGGGTTCATCGCCGACACTGCCAGCCTGCCTCTGGTGGTCTCGAACCTCGTCAACATCGTGTCGGCCGATTTCTTCGGCATCGGCTTCGGCGAATATGCGGCCGTCATGGTACCGGTTGATCTGGTGGCGATCGCCGCGACCCTGGGGGCGCTGCTCCTGTTCTTCCGCCGCGACATACCCGCCAATTATGATATGGGTCAGCTGCGACGACCCGAGGAAGCCATTCGCGACGTCGCGACGTTCCGCGTCGGATGGGTCGTCCTGGCGCTCCTGCTCGCCGGTTTCTTCCTGCTCGAGCCACGTGGCGTGCCCGTCAGCGCGGTGGCGGCGGCCGGGGCCATCCTGCTGCTGGCAATCGCGGCGCGGGGACATGTGATCCAGACCGGCAAGGTCCTGCGCGGTGCGCCATGGCAGGTCGTCATCTTCTCCCTCGGCATGTATCTGGTCGTCTACGGCCTGCGGAACGCCGGCCTGACCGACCACCTGGCCGCGCTGCTCGATCGCACGGCACAGGGCGGTGTGTGGGGTGCGGCGCTGGGAACCGGCATCATCGCCGCGGTGCTATCCTCAGTGATGAACAATATGCCGACCGTGCTGGTCGGCGCGCTGTCGATCGATGCGACCCACGCCACCGGCGCGGTCAAGGAGGCAATGATCTACGCCAATGTGATCGGCTGCGACCTGGGCCCAAAGCTCACGCCGATCGGATCGCTCGCCACGCTGCTCTGGCTGCACGTCCTCGGCCAAAAAGGCGTGCGGATCGGCTGGGGCTATTATTTCCGCGTCGGCGTCACCCTGACGGTGCCCGTCTTGCTCGTCACGCTTGCGGCGCTCGCGCTGCGCATTGGAATTGCCTGATGCCCCTCCGTGACCTGCCTGAACCGGATCACGTGCCGGCGCTCTGTCCTTCCTTCGTGCACCATCGGCCCGCGCTTGGCCTCGGCGCGACCGATCCAGCCCCGCGCATTCTGTTGCTCTACGGAAGTTTGCGCGAGCGATCATTCTCGCGTTTCGCCGTTGAAGAGGCCGCCCGCCTGCTCCGCCTGTTTGGTGCCGACACGCGGATATTCGATCCATCGACGCTGCCGCTGCCCGATCAGGTGCCCGGCGACGATCATCCCGCCGTCCACGAACTGCGCGAGCTGGCAATGTGGTCGGAGGGGCAGGTGTGGTGCAGTCCTGAACGACACGGTCAGATCACCGGCATCATGAAGGCGCAGATCGATCATCTGCCGCTTGAGATGAAAGGGATGCGACCGACGCAGGGGCGCACCCTCGCCGTGATGCAGGTGTCCGGCGGATCGCAGTCCTTCAACGCCGTCAACACGCTGCGCCTGCTTGGCCGCTGGATGCGGATGTTCACGATCCCGAATCAATCCTCCGTCGCCATGGCCTATAAGGAGTTCGACGACTCCGGTCGCATGAAGCCCTCAAGCTATTATGACCGTATCGTCGACGTCATGGAGGAACTGGTGCGTTTCACCGTCCTCCTGCGCCCGCACGCCGACCAGCTTGTCGATCGCTATTCGGAACGAAAGCAAGCCGGCGTGCCGGTCGACGCGATGACGGACCTGTCGGGCATTGCCATCGCGCGGCAGAAGTAGCCCTTCGACCCGCTTCCATCCGTCGCGATTTGAACATTGCCGATGTGGCAGCGCCGGGGAACGCACGACAACAAGAAATCTGCCTGCGGCGCCCCGGCACTCTGCGCACCGTTGCGGCTAAGCGGCCAAACTCGGGAAAAACGCGGCAAAAGCAATGTGATGCTGGCGGGCCGTGCCCGGCGAAGATGATCGCTACGTCTCGCTATAGCACTCTTAAGCCGCATTGCGGGCGTTTCGGGGCCAGCTGGCGCCGCCTGGCCAGCCGGGCATAGTGATGCATGTGCATCCCTCATTTTTATCGGAACTTAAGTAGTTTCCGACGCTAACAATTGCAGCGCGTAACGCTCACATGAATCTTGCATGGATATTATAGAAAATAGTTTGTGAACAAAGGAAATAACCGTGAACCGACGACAAATGCTCATCGGCACGGGGGCTGCCGCCGCGCTTGGCGGCGGAGCGGCCTATCTCACGCTATCTGGCATGGGGTCGTCACCGGACTATGCCGCCGGGATCGCCCCTCTACGAAGGCAACTGGCGGAGATGCCATCTGCGCGCGATCTGATCCGCTATGCGACCTTGGCGCCCAATGGCCACAACGCGCAGCCATGGCTCTTTCGCATCGGCGACAAGAAGATCGATATCCTGCCCGATCTTTCACGGCGGACACCGGTCGTCGATCCTGACGATCATCATGTTTTCATCAGCCTCGGCGCGGCGGCCGAGAATCTGTCGCTGGCGTCAGCGGCACGTGGCGCACCCGGCGCCATTCAGTTCGAACAGGGCAACGAAGCCGCAGTCGTCTTCGACTTCGAGCCGGGGCGGGCGATCCCGTCCATCATGTTCGATGCCATCGCCAAGAGGCAATCGACCCGTGCCGATTTCGATGGCCGCATGGTCATCCCGGCCGATCTCAACGCGCTTGCTAAGGCTGTGTCGGTGCCCGGCGTCGATCTCATCCTGCTCACGGATCGCAATCAGGTCGATCAACTGCGCGACCTCGTCGTGGCGGGGAACAGCACGCAGATGGCCGACGCCGCATTCGTCCGCGAACTGAAATCCTGGCTTCGGTTCAACCCGCGACAGGCGCTGCGAACCGGCGACGGCCTCTACAGCGTGGCCAGCGGCAACCCCGCGCTGCCCGACTGGCTTGGGCCAATTGCATTCGACTGGTTCTCGACGGCAAAGGCGCAGAATGACGCCTATGCCCGCCAGATCAGGTCTTCGGCCGGCATCGCGGTGTTCGTCGGGGCCGGAGAAACCCCTGCCGATTGGGTGGCGGTCGGGCAGGCCTGCCAGCGTTTCGCGCTTCAAGCGACGGCGTTGGGATTGAAGCACGCCTTCATCAACCAGCCTGTGGAGGTTGCCCAACTCCGCCCCGAACTGGCAGCGTTGATCGGCCTGCGCGGAAGGCGGCCCGATATCGTGATGCGGTTCGGCTATGGTCCGACGCTGCCCTGGTCGCCACGCCGACCGGTCGATGCCGTTATCGTGATATGACGGCACGATTGAAATGACCGCCCGCACGACGCTTCGCGCCATCAAGGCGGTTCATACGGTAGTCTGGGCGTTCTTCGTGCTGACGATCGGCGCAATCTGGACGCTATGGCCGCTCCGGTGTCGAGCAGGTGATTGAGCGGCTGATCGAGGCGCTCGGCATGCTCGACGGGGATGCGGATGATGAACCGGAAGATGACCGCTGCACCGCGGCCGACGACGGCCTCGCACCGATCTGGGTGCATGGCCGGCGCTATTGGGGAGCCTCGGACGACGGCTAACCGCCGCCCTTGCGATTCAGTTTCATTCGTAGTGCGCTAAATCGCAGATTGGGTGCGACGAAACGAGTCTAGCTTGCGTTGAGTGAAAAAGTTGTCCACAGGAAAGCTGTGCCGAGCAGGGGAGGTCGCTCGTCGCGCCGAAACAATGGTTGATCAACTTTTTGTTGAAACGGCGCAGCCTCCCCCCCACGTCACACGTTGATGGAGCGTACCAGATCCACTGGCGCTCAGAGAAGGAGCTAAAATGCGGCAACTTAAGGAGCGGCTGGGAATCAGCGCCGCTTACGGGTCGCGCGCGATTCGGGCACAGCCGAATTACCATACCGAGATCACGACGGAGTACTTGGATGCGCTGCAGCGTCATGTCGACGCTGAAAAGCCGGCAAATTTCAAGCTCACACCGATCGGCGAACCGGGCTGGTAATTGCCCACCTTCTACCCCCTAGGCAGTGCACCGGCGCCATACGATACTGTATGGTGCCGGTTTCCGTATGTGGAGAACCCGGACATGCCTGGGCCTGATCCTCACCCAGGGCTGGTAAAAAGCGTCGCAGCTGATCAGGATGGCAATCCATGGGTTGAGGTGGTGTTTGGCACCTCTGTCGATCCGAACAGGCGCGGCAACCAGTACTTCACTGTTTCCAAGCTATCCGAGATGGACATGTGCCATCTGAAGTGCGCGACGCGTTTCTGCCTGGATCGTTGCATGACGCTGCCTTGAGCGGCGGAATATTTCACCCCGCTCCGTGGCAAGCCTTCCCCAATCATGGGGCATCTGAGCCAACAAGGGCAACTCCTGCTGCAGACGCAGATCGCATACTATCAGCGTGATCTCGCCGAAGGGCAGTAGCAAAGATCGGCTTGCACCCAGCGACGGCGCGAAGTTGGGGCGCCGGTGGGGAAAGAAATAAAAGTCTCTGAAAATTCAGGATTTCCGCGGCCTCTAAGGCGCAGTTGGCGGAGACGGAGCCCGTTGAACTGACGCATTAAATGCATTGAAAAAACACGATAAATTATCAAGCGTGTTCAAACGTACCATGGATAATACCATGGATTAAATATTTACCCCATCGGGGCATCGGTTGTGTCCGTGATCGTCAGCCGAAGCCTTATGGTCAAGCGGCAGGGCAGGGCGCCGCTGACATCGCCAGAAATGCCCTCAACCACCGCATCGACGTTGAAGCCCCGGTCGATTTTCGACCCGATCCAGCCGCAGCGGTCGGCCCCGATATAGCCGAGCTGGAAACCGCGATCGGAGAACACCGCCACGGCGGATGGGTCGAAGCGGTTCGATGGCTCACGCTCAAGCCACACCGCCTCGCCCGGTCGGCAGCGGCGGATCTCCTCCTGCCGGCTGCTGCCGTCGGCATTATCGAAGCGCTCCCCGACCACGGGAAGCAGGAAGCTGGAGGCCACGTTCGGCCGGACTCGACTGTGGAACATATTAGGAACATAATGCCTTCATCGTTCCCGAGTCGGTCAAGGAAAACATCGTGAGCAACGCCCAAGCGGCAGTCCGCCGCGAACAGTTACAGATGCTGGTCTACGGCATCCCGTCAGGCCTTGTTGAAGCCGTGCCCTTCGATCCGGAGACCGGAGAAATCCTGTCGCCCGACACCGCGGCAGCGCCGCCAGCGAACACGCCGGCCAAGCCAATGCCCTCAACCCCATTCGGTACCTGGCTGCTGCGGCAGGAAAAGCGTGACGATTGGATCGGCGGGCTGGGCAAGGCGGCGAAGGCAGACCGGTCGTTCCCGAAGGCAGGGGACCCCGAGGCGGTGCGCCATCGGCTATCCGAGGTCGGCGCAGAGGCCGACATGTTCGAGGCGCTCGACGCGGCCGAGATCGAATGGCTCTGCTACTGATGATGTACGAGGATCTGGATGGACGGGTTGCACCCCTACATGGTCGCGCGGAGCGGCTATTCCCGCGAGGAAATCTGGCAGATGGCCGCCGGGCTTCTCGAACTGAACGGCGAACAGACAGCGAGTCACGTCGTTGCGATGGCCAAGGCGGCTTCGGAGGCCGGGCAGCACGAGAACGTCGCGCTATGGATATCGATCGCCGACTGCCTGATGCATCTCGAGAAATTGGGGGACGAGCCCGCAGGCCTGCACTGATCGCGCGGGTTCCGCTCGCCGATCTGATCGAGGCGGAAGGCGAAACCTATGCTGACCTCTCGCGCATGCTGAGGCGGTCCGCCGGATACCTCGCCGATCGGGCGCGCCGCGGCACGCTGCATCGGCTGCCGGCCGACGAGCTGGCCGCGCTGCAGCGCTATTTTGGGCGGCCCTTGGCTGAGGCGCTCGAATCATCTGGCGCCTCAGCGCAAAGAATGTAAATTTCTTGAAGCCCCGCCGGGTCGACGACGGCGAAGGTTAGGGGATGGCGGCGTATGAGAGGCGCCGCCTACCCGCACTCCTGATTGCGCAACTTGAACGTGACACCATCCCCCTTTCCTCTACGAAGGCGGTTCGGTCGAGCTGGGGATCACGGCATGGCATTGAGATGTAAGCTTTTTGGGCACAAGGTCGACCGAGGCGGCGCTCGCCATGATGGCCAAGATTATTGGACTGGCTGCGTTCGCTGTGGCGCCCGTCTGATCCGAGACACGGACGGATGGCGACTGCCCACGGATCGCGAAATTGCCGATCACGATGCCAATCGAGCAGAAAAGCGCAAGGAACTGGATGCTCGATCCGTGTGACCCGCTACCCCCGACGCCTCTCACCGAATGGGAGATCCTGGCGGTAGCGAGCCGGATGGTTCAGCGCTGCGACTGCGACCAGTTCATCGCTGAGAGGATGGGGCTGCTGGCCTTGCTCGACGACGCGGACGGCGTTGCGACGTGGCGCGCCATCGCGATGAAGGTGCGGGCGATCAGGGATGCGCCCGAGGTCTGAAGCGCACGAATTGCGTGTGTAAGCGCAAAACCTGCGCAGTTTGGTCGCTCAGTGAAAACGGGTTCGGTAGCCGCTAGCCTCGGAGAGATGCGGCTGCACCACCGGCCTTGCTTGCAAGCTTGCGACAGAAGTGCCATTTCCCCGTGAGGTCAAGGAACGAACGAATGAAGGCGCAACCTTTTCGCCAGAGCAGCGCTGTTCTGTGATGGCGAATCGATTTGGAAACTATCACGCCGGTGGCCAGCTGCCGCCGGGTGGAGCAGCGCGCACGTTTTGGGCACCTATTCACCCCGCGCACGCGATTCAGAAAGCTGTTGCGTTCGTAACCTTCTCCGAACCGATGACGTCGCTTACCCTTCGCAAAACGATCGACGCATTGCGAGGACCGGCGCGCAGGGTTGGGCTCGTGCGCGAGGAGCCGATGCACCACATCGCAGTTGAGGTGCAGCCTGGCCTAGCGCCGCGGAAAACCGCTGAGGCAGAATCAGGCGTCGTCTTTCAGGACCTACAAGGCACTACGGTGGTGCAAGCACTGGCGGTCGCCAACGACGCGCTGAGGCTCGAAACGACGTCATACACTCGCTGGGTAGCATTCAGGGAGCAATTTTCGCAATTTCTCTCGACATCTATGCCGATCATTTCGTCCGCTGTTCAGACCAGTCAAATTGGTCTTGAATATACAGATTTTTTCTATGCCACTTTGCCCGAGCCTCAAGACTGCGGCTTGATAATCGATAGAAAATCCAACTGCTTCGGCTCAAAAGCATTTCATCGACGGGAGCCTTGGCATTCGCATTCCGGATGGTTCGAGAAAATATCGGCCGTCACGCGCAATCTCGTTAACCTGGACATCGGTGTAGCAGATGCAAACGGTCCGGTGGGTATACGGCGAACTATCACGATTAGAACTTTCGAAGCCGAGCAAGTGACCGACTTCAATTCAGATCGCGCCGCTGAGCTTTCTCAGGCCGAATCCATACTTTCGAGCCTAGATCAGACGCACCTGACACTTAAGAAGCGCTTGGCAGAGGTCTTGACACGCGAGGCGACCGACATGATATCGCTGGGGAGTTAAAAAAAATGGACGCATACGCACCCATCACCCAGAGCTATATCCCCTCTGCATACGTCTGGTACACGGATCTGCCGTGGCAGCCCGAGGTTCAAACGAGAAGCAACAGGATTCTTCTCAGCGACTCCAGGCGTGAAAGAGTTCGCGGCGCGTCGACGAGCAATCGCGTTCCTACAGATTATACATTGGTGGATTCGCCTGCGCTTGCTGGGATAGAGCGCCTGCGCGCCTTTCGGGACTGGCCGGACAATTGGGACTCCGAGGGATCGAGAGCACCGGATCCGGCGACCGTTGATGGTGCCGTTCGTTTGTTTAGCCTTCTTTCCGTCTATCGCGCCCCTCAGGTGACACTGACGGCGGAGGGCCACCCGATGTTTGTCTACGCCAAGCCATGTAGCGGCGAAGTTATCATGACTGAATCCGGAAAGTTTGACTATTTCTTTTCGGACGATGATGCTCCAAGTGATGAGGATGTCGCGTTTGACGGTCTGGAGCTTCCGCCGGCATTGGTCGACTATATTAGCACCTATGGTGCTTAATGTCGGCCGAGGCCTGCAGGGATACGTTCAACCACGCAGCCGACTATGAGAGGGCGGTCGCACTTGACGCCGCCTTCCCTCAATGTGCGTGTGAGCCTTATTCCTTAACTGAAGTCGGAGGCCCCGGAGTTCAGTCAGGCGAACTCATGGCCCGCATCTTAACGTCTCCTGACAGCTACAATGAAGAAACCTCCACGATCCTTGCCGGTAAGCTGACGCATATTTATTCGATGGGCCTTAGCATGATACGGCAAGGCGCTTCAGACGCCGAAATCCTGCAGACAATTGACGATCTCACGTCAACGGAAGTCGAGACTAGGGTTCTAGTTGGAGCCATCGTTGTGAGCGTCGAAACCCTCCGAGCGTACATAGAAGATGATCAAAAGTGGTTCGGGGTTTATGCCACGGACGACCGCGGCAAATTACATCACATAGATATGCTAGGCACAATACCAGCGGGAACGCGAAGTGCCATAAAAAAGGCTCAAAGCAAGCGTCGAAATAAGCTTGCGGAAGACATGATTCCCCTTGTCGTATTTTCCGAGGACCCCAACGAGCTTCTGAGTAAGCTGCGTGACGCGGGAATTTGAAAAAAAAACGGTCTACGCTCGCTAATTAGGCAGCGCGCCGAAAAACTCCCGCAACCACTGCGTGTTGTTGGAGCACACGAACAGCTTGTCCTCCACCTTCAGCACGTAGCCAGCGACCACGCCCTCGCGCGTGCGGATCGACGCGACGTAGCGCTGGTGCTCTGCCCGCGCCTGCTCGACCGTCGTCACCGTCGACCAGTCAATGACGTACTCAGGGGGAATCGTCGGCCGCAGGCCGCGCGTCTCGCAGACCAGGCGCTCCGCCGACGGCTTGATCGGCTGGAACGCCGGCCGGCCGTTACATGCCGTTGCCGCCGAACAAAACGTCAAGAGGGCTGCTGCCTTCGCGAACCGCTTCATCGATCTTCTCCTTTTCTTTCTCGACCTGCTGGACGTGTTCGACGGCGCGGACCTCGGCGGCGCTGTCCGCAACCGCGGTCGCGACCTCGGCTTGCTTCTCGACCTCTTCGCTGGCCGCCTTCCATTTGGCGTCCGTGTCGCTGACGCCCGCGCTGTAGGCGCTGGTGCGCAGCCACCAGACGGCGAGCAGCAGCAGCGCCGCGGCGATGATCCACACCGCGACGCCGGCGAGGCGCTGGGAGAGCCCCAGCCGCATGAGGAAGGCGACGATCATAGCGCGCTCGCCACGTCGAAGCTGGGGCAGGCCTTGGCAACGCCCGGCCAGTCGCGATGACCCCGAACAACGATGCCGGGGTAGCGCTGGCGATATTCGGCGACGAGGCGGCGCAACGTCGCTTTCTGCGCTTCGGTGCGCGTGTCCTTCGGCTTCTTGTTCTGGGCATCGACACCGCCGACGTAGCAGATACCGATGTTGCCGGTGTTCTTGCCGCCGACGTGCGCGCCGCGGCGATCGTCGGCCAGCGTGCGCACCGCGCTCCCATCGAGCTCGACGACGATGTGATAGCTGACCTGGCCGAACTTCGCGATATCCCATTGGGAAATGGTCGCGGCCTTCACGTCGCGGCCCTCGGGCGTTGCGGCGCAGTGAAGGGTCAGGGAGTGGATCTTCTTCGGGTCCATATAGGCCGGGGTCGTCATGGTCATACGCTCCATTCGTCAGGGGGCATCAGCGGCGCGAGGCCGCACAGGATTCGCTCGCGATCGGTCAGCGGCGGGCGCGGCTCATCGGCGGCGTCGGCATCAGCCGGCCGCTCGTCGGGCTCGGGCTCCGGGGTCATGTCAGGCGCGGAGCTTCCAGCGCCGCAGCTCATCCTCGTCAGCCTTGCGCCGCCCGACAACCGCGACGGTCTCGCCGAAGCCGGTCGCCAACGCGGTGAGGACCAATGTCGGCACGATGGCGAGCCATCCGCCAAGGCAGACCAGGCTGATCGCGCAGGCGCAGCCAATCGCCAGTCGGCGTTTCATTTGACGCGACTCGCTCGCTGTAAGGTGGGTCATCAAAGATTCCTCTTTCGGCATGGCGTGCTCACATTGTTTCGTCGGGATCCGGCCGCGGGCGCAGCGCGGCATATTCGGTCGGCGCCCGGCCGCTCAGCGTGTCATCGATGATGGCCTGCCCGCTGAGCTCGGCCTGCACCTCCTGCCGCACCTGGCCGCGCACGCGCTGCGAGACGGCGGTGATGTCGTTCTCCACCCGGCGGAAGAACTGCTCGGTCAGCAGCTTGACGAGCCGATCGGCGCCGACAGCGGAGAAGGCCGCCAGCAGCGCCGCCGCCTCGCCGCTCGCGCCGAACTGGTTGGCGATGTGGTAGGCGATCAGCGCGACCAGCGGCAGCAGCAGCACGTCGGCGAGCACCAGCTGCGGCTTGATCACCACGCCGCGCTTGAGCAGCAACGCGTATTTCGCCGCGAAGCCGAACGAGAGGCCGATCAGAATCCATCCGTATTTTGCGAAGGCCGCTTCGACCCAAGCCATTGCGACCCCCTGTTCTGTGTGGGTGGTGGTGGCGGCGGTCATGCGTCGGCCACCGTGTAGATGCTCTGCGAAGGGGCGACGCACAGGCCGGGCCGCCCGGTGATGATGTCGATCTCCTCATAAAGCATCTTGTTGATTGCGGCGTCGTTGGCTTCCGCCTCCGGCGCGGAGATCGTGTTGGGCGAGTTGTCCACGCCCCATGCGAACGGCCCACCCGAAAGCACGCGGTACCGGAGGCCAGCCACGCGGTAGAGCGCATCGGTGACCGTCACCTCGACGATATCGCCCGGCAGGGTGCCGCCGGACGTCGGGTTCACCGCGGCGGTGTGCTTGCTGCGCGACCACGTAACGCCTGCATCGCGGGAAAGCTCGACGCATGGCGTCACCACACCCAGCCCATCGCCGGAGCGGAGGCGGCCATAGTTCGGGCAGTCGACCTGGAAGCGGAACTTGTTGCGTGTGCCGTCCGTGAACTTGCCGGTGCCGGCGAGCACCGCAGGCTGGCCGATTTTCACAAGCTCCTGACACTTCGCGAGGGTGATCGCGAGCTCCCGGCCGACGATGATCTTGCCGTTCGCGGTGTTGTCGGGGTGGTAGGCGTCAGGCTGCGTGTAATCGATCGCGTGGACGCCGACCGGATAGCCGCGGTTCTTTGCCCAGGCCACGCCGCTGTCCCGCGCCGCGCCGACACCGCCCTGCTTCACCCCTTCGACGTAGGGCTGTGCGGAGGTGAGATCGAAATCGGACGCGGAGCCTACCACGGTCGGAGAGTTGTGGCGGGTGGGCGGCATGTAGAAAATCGGCGTGCCCTTGGCGACCACATCCATGACAGCCGCGATACGCTTCGACGTGCCTCGGATTGCCTTGAAGGTGACCGGCGAACCCGACGATCCAAGCGCTGCACCGGCAGAGAGGGTATAGTTTCCCACGCCGCCGGTGCCCGTCGCGAAGATCTTGATGAAGCTCAGCGGCGACGACTGCGCCCCGCCGCTGGTCGCGATGATGCGGTCGCCAACCTGCAGGGTGCCGGACGTCATCGACGTCACCACCAGCGTCGCGGCGCTGCCGCCGGTGATATAGCCCGAGAACACCGGGTCCACGCCCGGCTGTTCATGCAGGCCGATGATCGAAACCTCATTCGTCGGATCGCTGGGCGTGACCGCCGCCGACAAGGTATAGGTGCCCGTGCCGCCGCTTCCGGTGCCGAGCGCCGTGATCGTCGTGTCGAGAGGCGTCTGCCGGCCGCCATTCTCATAGAGAATGCGGATCGTGGTGCCGACGGTCAGCGTTCCGCGCATCACGCTGTTCACCGTCATGGTCGTGCCGGAGAAGGTAGCGCGCCCGAAGAAGTGATCGGGAATGGCATAGGCCATCGGCCCGCGCCCCAGCCAGAAGCCCTCGAGCATCGCTTGAGCGAACCGCCCACCTTCATCGGTGAGATCGGTGTGCCAGCCCATGAGCACGCCGGAATAATCCGATCCGCCAGCCGCCACCAGGTCGAGCAGCTGATCGTACATCCCGCTCGCCGTCTGGGCGACATAATGGTTTTCGAGCAGATCGCCCGGTCCCGTGCCGCCCTGTGCCGCGACCACGATCTCGAAGGGCGCGTCGGCCCAGCGGTTCATTTCGATCGCCAACGCCTTGTATTGATCGGCGCCGATCCGCAGGCCGAGCGGCTCGACCGTGGTATATTGCGGCAGGTTGGCGGTGTAATAGTTCGTCGCCAGCCGCGTGAGGTTGGCGGGGATGCCGGAATATTGGGTGTTCTGGCCGGTCGAGGCCAGGCCGTTCGCCAGCTGAGATTGCCCGACCAGCAGCCATTTGTATCCGACGACGCTCTGTGAGCCGTCTATGAAGGACGCGCCGATCGCGCCCGACTTCCCGCGCAGCCTGACTTCCTTGAAACAGAACTCCCGGTGGAGCGGCGTGTCGATGATGCCGGCCCAATTGCTGGTATCCGCCGGGGAAAGCGCCGGCGTCGCCGATGCGCCGGTGAGGCCGGACGCCGCGGAGAAGTCGAACGCCATGGTCGTGTAACCGGACCCGGGGGAGTCGACCAGGATCGTGTTCAGCGAGCCACTCGTGACGGTGAAGCGGCCGGCAGCACCCGTGCCGTCACCCGTAATGCCCAGCGCGTACGTGCCGGTGGCGCCGCCGGTGCCGCCCACCTTGTTGGTCGCGCCCTGCCATGCGCCGGGCGCCATGACGGTGGCGACCGGCGTCCAGTCGCGCACCACGTTGCCGGTCGCATCCACCCACCGCACCTCGACGGTGCTGTCTTCCGTCGGCCAGCACTTGCCGGACACGGGCACGGGGTAGGACTTCCGCCCCGGCTTGACCCCGTAGATGTAGCGATGCCGCGGCGCTGGATCGATCGTCGCCGTGCCCGCGCCCTTCGGGATGAGATCGCTGCCCGCCGAATAGCGGCCGTTGAGCACGCTATCGACCGTGGTGTCGCCGGTAACCAGCGCATCCTTCTTCACCGAATTGGGATCGAGGCTGAACTTGCGCAGCCATTTGATCGCGCTGGCGGTGATCACCGTGGTCGGATGCGCGCCGGCGAAGATCGCCTGCAGGTCGGCGTTCGTGACCGCCTCCTCCGCATAGAAGGTCAAGCCATGCGACATCATCGACGCGGATTCGGTGAGCGGCTGGGCGGCCGGCTGCAGTGCGTTGTTGATCAGTATCGCGCCCAGGCCGAACGCCGTCGGCAATGTGCCGCTCGTCGCCCCCTGCGTGATGTTGATATTGGCGTTGGTCACGCTGAGCTCGGCGAGGAACGCCGCGTTATCGGTGCCGGTGCCGGTCAGGATCTCGCCGGTCTGCAGGTTCCACAGGTCCACGCGGAACACGTTCGAATTGCGATGCAGGACGGCAGCGACGCGGCGCCAGTGGCGCGGCTTCTGCCGGCTCCACACCGTGATGTTCGCGCCCGACCCGGAGTTGAGATAGAAGGAAAAGCGGCGCTGCTGCAGGCGAAGCGCATCGTTGCTGCCGGAGGTGGCGCTGTAATAGGTCCACGCCCAGCCAAGCCCGCTGCCGGGCGACAAGCTCGCCATGCCGCCCAGCCGCATCGCAACGTCGGGATAGAGGCGATCGTCGAGCTCGACCACGCCGCAGAAACAGGAGTCGACATTGAAGCGCAGCGGGTGTGCCGTGCGCGACGCGAAGGCCTGCGTGACCCAGCCCTTCTGCCCCGTATTGGAGATCCCGGGGATGTTCTCCTGAAGCGGGAACTGGCTGTTGTTGTCGTAGGGGAGGCGCAGACTTCCACCGATCGGCTTGATCGCTGCCGCCGCCTGCCGCGCGGCCTCGGCTTGCGCGGCCGCGGCGATGACAGACGCGTCGGCCGAAGTGACCTTGCCATCCAGCTCGGCGTTGGCGTCGGTGATCGCGGTGTTGATGTCCGTGAGGGCATCCGCTCGCGCCGCGTTTACGAGGCCGAGCTGCTCGGCTGCCGTATCGGCATAACCGGCAGCCTCCTCGACCTTGGCGTCGAGATTGATTTGATCTTCGTCGGTGAGCCCCGGCCCACGCAGGCCACGAAACTGCACTTTGCGAATGTCGGCCATCAGATGGTAACCCCCGGCTGCAGAAGGAAATCACCGAAGCCGATCTTCTCTTCGACCGTGTCGGCATAGGTGATGATGATGTCGTGCGAGAACAGGTCGGCATCGCCCGGATCGGGCTTGTTGAGCCCGGTCGGCATGCCCTCCAGCGCGGATTGCGGCGCCGACGGCATGACGCGCAGGATGCGTTGCAGCGGATCTTCCTCGGTCGGGTCGGCCAGATCCTCGAAGGTCACCGTCGGCGTCAGCAGCGCGGCGCCGGGCGCGCCGGGATAGAGGCGCACCTCCATGTCGATCGAGGTGATCGGCGGCAGCGGCGCGCCGCTGTAGATGAAATCGATGGTATCACCCCACGGGTCGACGTTCCTCGACGCCGCCAGATCGACGCGCTCGGTCATAGAATCTCCGTTCGTGAAGCGCCGCGCCCGGCGGCGCGGAGGATGTCAGGTGACGGTGGCCGTCACGGGCCCGGCGATGGCGCCGGGCACATCGTCATCGGAGAAGGGCTGCACCCACCACGAGCGCACACCCGCCGCCACGACATGATTGAAGGCCCCGTCGGCACCGAGACCGCCGCGGAGTTCGCCGGAGACGGCGACGGCGTCCTCGAAATCGGTCGTCGTGGCGGAGTAGACGACCACATAGTCGAAATTGCTGGTGGTCGGGTTGCGCCACGCGATGTCCGCCTCGCCGACGCCGGGCGTGGCGCTCAGGAAGGTCACCGGGCCCGGCGGCACATCCTCCGAGGCATAGCTCACCGGCCCCAGCACGAGCCGGTCACCGCGCTCGCCGTCAACCACATAGGAGACCGCGGCATAATAGTCGGTATCGACCGCCACGCCGGCCAGCTCCGCGCGCGTCGCGGTCTGCCCGCCCGTGGAAATCAGCGTCCAGTCGTCATCGACATCGGGGTCCGGCGCCGATCCGCTGGCAAATTCGAATGTGATCGATGAGGCATAGTCGTCATCGGCGGCGCCGGTGATCACCAGGGTGTTGCCAACGAGCGCGACTGACCAGGCACCGGCGCCGGGCGCCCCGATGCCGCCCGGCACATCGGGATTCACGGCCACGCTCTTGTCGTCCAGCTCGTCGAGCGCAGCGTTCCAGTCCGCGAAGTCCGCGGAGACCTGCCGGAGCGACAGGGTGTTCCTCCATTCGCGGCCGAGCTGATCGCTCTCCACCCGCATCAGCATGGTGCCGCCGTAGCGGGCGGAGTTCCACAGCAGCCAGTCGCCATGTTCTACGCCCGCGAAGCGCGGCGGCAGAACGATCGACCGGCGCTTCCACAGCCTGCCCAACCGGCGCGCCATCTCGGCGACCCGCTGCGCCTGCGTGCCCGACGTCACCAGATCCAGCGCGGGCGTCGCCTCGCGCGGCCCCTTGTCGGCGATCACGTCAGCGGTGGAGCGGCGCACCGGCGCCCCGTGCAGCTTGTATTTCTGCGAAGGCTCGATGTAGCGGGCCGCCACGGTGTTGACCCAGTCATTGTCCGTGCGGGTCGGCACGTCGCGCCGCGTCACCTGCGTGCCGACGACGAGATCGTCATCGGTGATCGACCATACCGGCGACTTGGCGTGGCCGGGCTCAACCTCCACGCTGCCCTCGCGCTCGATCAGCACACCGCCGCACGCCGACGCGAACATCAGCTCGACGTCGACGAACTCCTGATCCGCGGACCACTGGCCGTTGGCACGATAGCGCGGCTCGGTTCCGCCAGCTTTCAGGGCGACAGGCTCATCGCAGATGTTCGCATAGAAGGCGACATGCTCGGGCGGCGCCTCCACCGCCGTGAGCCCGCGGCCGAGCAGCAGCATGTCGGGTTCGTCCACCCGGTCGCCGGCATAGATGCCGCGGGCCCAGGTGTAGCGACAGTCGATCAGGTTGTCGGACCATTCCCGCGTCTCCGGATCATCCCAGCGGTGCGCGCCGCTGCCGCCCGCCACCGTCGAATCGTCGCGCGCCGAATAGACCTGCAGGCCCTTCACCACCCACAGGAACTGCGGGCGGCCCGACGTCCACACCGGATCCTTGGCGTCGGACTTGTCGGCCTTGTAGCCGACCACGACATAGGAAACGCCGCGCCCGCGGTCGTTCGCGGTCCATGTCGGCTGTCCCGCCAGCGCGTGCCCGGCCGGGAATACCGGCGCGGTCGTCAGCACGTAGGAAGGAACCGCCTGGTCCCATGTGCCCGGTCGCCAAAAGACCTGCAGTTGCTCCTTATAGCCAGCGACCATACCATCGCCGGCGAAGGCGACATACTGATCGTTGACGTAAAATCCCTCGAGCGCCTCGCACCGATGGTCAGCAAGCGCGATAATGAGCACCGTCCAGTCAGTGCCGTACTTTCCGCCATGATTGTAAGCGTCGACCAGCGATCCCGCTACGGCGGCCTTGCCGAAAATCCCTGATCTCGCAACCTCACCAATTTGTGCCGTGGTAGGTTGTGCGCGTGGCGCCTTTTGGCCCGGCGACAAAGCAATCGCCGCTACGCTGGTCCAGAACAGGTTGCCACCCGCAAGCGCAAGTTGCGGGTTGCCAATGATAACGCCGATGCCGGCGATCGCAGCGCCGGCGATGGCGCGAACCACCTTTCCCATCAGCAAATGCTCCAGGCGAGAACCATCGCCGATCTCGGCAGGCGGACGATGCCACTCTCGCCCGGGCCTGCAAGCGTCTCGCCCTCCACCAGCACCAGGCTGATCTCGCCATCGACACGGATTGCCGCCACGTCACCGCGCAAAGCGCGCGCGGAGGCGACTGGCGTCAGCACGCTGTTGACGACCCCGTCGAGACCGCCATGGCTGCGGATCACACGCAGCGCCCCGCGTGCCGTCGCCCAGCTGATGCCCGGCAGCACGTCGCGACCAGTCTGCGCCTCAATGCCGAGCAGCACGAAGCTTCCGCAGTCGTTCCGCCGGCGCCCCCAATCGAAGGGCATCGCCTCACGTTCTGCCAGATAATGGCGAAGTGCCACCAGGTCGCGCATTCCTGCCCCCTTAGAAAGACGATCTGACGGCGGAACTGATTTTGCCTCCGAAGTAGATTTGCTTCTCGCCCGCATAGGCGGTGTGCTTGAAGAACCCGTCGTTCGGGTCGATCAGCCGCTGATCCGCATCGCTGCGCATCCGGCCATTGTTCCGGCCGAGCCCGCGCGCCGCGCTCTCCACCTGCACGGTGATGGTCGACGTGCCGCCGATCGTCTCTTCCGCGACGATCTCGTCGACGCGGCCACGCTTGTAGGGCCGGACATCGAGCAGGTTGCGGCCCGATCCGTCGAAGATCATGCGGTAGATCACGACGCCCACGCCCATGACCTCTTCGGCGTCCATCAGCGCGGCCGCTTCCGGATCGACGCCGGAGAGCGTCAGCGTGACATTCTGTTCCGAACCGCCGATCGCGCCGCCCGTCACCTCGGCGAGCGCGCGGTCGCCGAGACCATGGAAGGCGTCGCCGCCCATCTCGAACACGCCATAGCCGCCGAACACATGGATCGGCTCGACGCTGAAGAACGACACCGCCGCGGTGACGATCGCCTCGCCGCGCGCCATCGCCGCGACGGCCGAAACGCCGATCGTCTTCATGCGATGATGTCCTGCACGGCCGCGATGCGGCTGCCGGCGCCGACGAAGGCCAACCCCTGATCCATCAGTTCGGTGTCGTCGGTCAGGATCCGCATCAGGCACGATGGCCGATAGAGCTGCACCGTCGCGGTGGGCGGCACGACCGCATGCACCGCAGGCTCCACAGCGATCGTCACCGTCCCGCCGGCGTTGACCACACCAGGCTCCATGCTTCGCACCAGCGCGCGGCGATTGTCGCCCCACTCGAAGCCGACATAGTCCCGTGGCGAGAACACCTGCCCCCTCAGCAGCCCGCCGAGCGTCAGGTTGCAGGTGCCCCCGCTGTCGATCGACTCCGACCATGTCGTCGTCGTTTTCGTGTAGGGGCGCCCGTCCGCATGGAAGCGCGGCTCGGGCCGCGTCTGGTCATAGCCGAAGAACCGCTTCTGCGATCCGCGCAGGCTGTCCAGCCAGGCGGTCAGTTCGTCGTCGTCGCGGAACGCCATGTTGTTGAACGACAGCCGCATCATCCACAGCGGCCAGCCCGCCGTCACCCCGCCGATGACGCCGGTGCGCTCGGGCGAGAGATAGTCCACCCGTTCCAGCGTCAGGCGACCGGCCATCCCGGTAAGCTCGGGCATCGGCCGGGGATAGGTGATCGCCATTACCAGAAGCGCCTTTCCTTGCCCTTGCTGGCGACCTGGATCACCATGCCCGGCAGGTTCTGCTCGAACTGGTCGAGCCGGGCGCTCATCGCGGTCACCGCCTCGGGGCTGGCGCCGCGGAAGTCGGCATTGATCATGACGGATGGCCGCCGGCCCATGTCATTCGTCGGGGTCACGCTCAACATCTCGCCGCGGCTCACCCGCGCCAGCGGAATACCATTCATCGACAGCGTATTCCGGTCGAGACCCGACAACCCCTTGATCAAGCCGCCACCGCCGCTCGCCCAGCCCGAAAGAGACCAATTGCCTGCGGTTGCCGCGCTTGACTGCGCGATAGCGGTAGGACTGGGCGATGCGCCGCCGCCGAACGCGGCGCCAAGAGCACTGCCGACGCCGCTCAGGAAGCCGCCGACCCCGCTGCCGTTCGATGCGGCGAGGATGGCCTGCTGCGCTACGATCCGCAGAAGCATGCCGAGCGTCTCGCCCAGCGCGCCGTTCACGCCGAGCACCTTCTGCGCGATGCCGGCAAAGCTGTCCTCGATCGCCTTCAGCCGGTTGACCGCCATTTCCTCGAGCTGTTCGTTGATCTCCCCGATCGTGCTCGGAATGTTGTCGAGATAGCTTTCCAGCGGGCCGGCCGTGTCCCGCCTGGTGCGCTCGCGCTGATTGCGCTGGATCTCGTCGAGTTGATCGAGGCGCTCTTGAGCAAGTCGGCGATCTCGCGGGCTCGCGCTGGTCGAATCTCTGAGGCGCTCGAGCTCTTCGCGCTGCAGCTTTTGCTGAGCGTCCAGCAGCCGCATCTCGATTTCACGTCGCTCGGCGGCCGTACGGGCGAGATCTAGGCGCGAGCGCAGCAGGTCGGCCTCAGCGTCAACCATCGCCCGCTTGATGCGCAGCGCCTCTTCGTCGAGCTCGCGATCCCACTCGCGCGCGTGCAGTTGCGCCTGCAACTCCCGCAAAAGCGCGTTGCGCAGCTTCAGCTCTTCGCCGGCCTTCGGTGTCAGTTCCTTGCGCTTGACCTTCTCGTCGATCTCCGCGTCATAGGCCTCCAGATCGTTGACGGCGCGCTTCTGCGCGATGAGCAGGCGGTCTTCGAGGTTGGTCGCCAACTCCTGCTGCATATCGAGGATCCGATCCTCGATGCGGCTCAACTCGTCGTCATAGTTGCGGCGGCGGTCCTCATCGGTAGGTCCGCTCCGCCCTTTCTTCTTTTTCTTGTCGTCACCGATGGCCGGGCGCGGCTTGGCATTCGCGGCCAGGAATCCGCCGATCGCCGAACCTGCCGCTGCGCCGGCCGCGTCACCGGACTGGCCGGTGCCGCCATCGCCGCCGAGCCCCATCCGCTTCTTCAGCGCGACATAGGCGTCGCCGATTTCCTTCGCCGCCCACTTCGCGAACTCGACCAGCGGCCCGAACGCCTTCACGAGCCACTTCTCGACCTCGCCATATACCCATTGCGCGGTGCTCGCGATCTCGGGGAACTGGTTGTTGAAGGCGGAGACGATGGCATCGACGATCCGCGAGAAGCCGCTGGCCAGCTTGCCGAACTCGTCCACCAGCCACTTTTTCGCGCTGCCATAGACCGAACGCAGCGACGCCTCCGCCTCCTTCGAGAACACGCCGAGCGAATCGATCCAGCCGCCGGCGACGGCATCGACGACGGCGCCGGCCCCGTTCCACGCCTTCGCCCAATCACCGGTCATCAGGCCCGTGACGACGTCGACAAGGCCGCTGATCGCCTCCACCACATAGCGGATGGTGATCAGCACCAGCTCGAACGCCTTGACGAGCTGCTGACCGGTCTCGCTGACGAACAGTGCCATGACCGTGCCGACGACGTCGAAAAGCACCTCGATCGCGCCGATCAGCCACGTGATCGCGGTGCCGACGGGGCCGTTCGCCAGCTTCCCGAACAACTCCGCCAGCGCCGCGAAGATCTGATGCAGCCGGGGGCCCAGCGTCGCCTGCATCGTCTGCCACAGCTGATCGAGAACAGGGATGATGTAGTCGCGGAACAGCAGGAAGGTCGATACCACGACAGCGATCGGCCCGGCCAGGCGCTTCAAGAGAACGGCGGCAATGCGGGTCAGGCCCTGGATAGAGACGAGGCGGACCGCGAGCCCGCCGAGTGTGGTGGCGAGCGTCTGAAGCGGCGCGATCAGATACGACAGGATCGAGCCGAACACGCCGAATGTCGACATGATCCACCGCGCGGTGAAGAACACCACCAGCCCCTTGATCACCACCAGCAGCGGGCCAAGCGCCGCGGCGAATGCAACCACGGCCGCGATCACACGGTGCGTCGTCTCCGACAGGTTGGAAACCCACGTCACCATCCGCGTGAGCACAGTGACCAGCTTCTCGGCGAAGGGCAGCAGGATCTTGCCGATCTTGACCGACAACTCCTCGAATTGCGAGCGCAGCGCGCGCACCTGGTTTTCATAGCTGCCAGCGGTGCGGGTCGCGTCCCCCTGCGCGGTGATCGTCTCGCGCAGGATGATGTTCGCGCGCGCGAGGATCTTCGCCTGTTCGGAGACGTTTTTCGTCGTCTTCGCCGCGCCCATGCTGACAGCTTCCTGCGCGACGGCCGCTTCGGTGAGGAACACGCCGAAATCGCGGATCGGCTCGCTCTCTCCCTGCAGCGCGGAGCGCAGCTTCATCAGCGCCACGTCACCGGTGACGTTGTAGAAGCTGGACAGATCCTGCGTCAGCAGCGCGAACTGCTTCGACAGGCCCGCTGCCGCCTCTCCCGTCGGCGCCGCCACGCGGAACATCTGCTGGAAAGCCAGCGCGCCCTGCTGCAGCTCGTAGGTCGATCGGCCGATCGCATCGCCCGTGCGCTCCGCCCAGGCTTCGACGTCGTCCGCCATCTTGCCGAAGGTATATTCGAACGCACTCTGCATCTCCGCGACGCTGGACGCCGCGTTGACCGCCATCCGGGCCGAAAGCACCGCGGGAAGCGTGATCGCCACCGTCATCCGGGCGCTGATCCGGTTGATCGAATCGTTCAACCGGGCGAACTGCGCTTCGACGCGGCCGGCGAACGCCGCGAGCGAGCGCTGGGCCTGCGCGAGGCCGCCGAGGAAACTGGAGCTGTCCAGGCTGAGGCTGATGCGCAGCCCGCCGATCTCGGTTGTTGCCACCGGCTCGGTTCCTTCGATTGTGTGGGGACCGCTGACGGCGCCCGTCGGGCGCGTTGAAGTCGGCCGAGGCCGGTCGTAGAACCGCGCAGAATCAGTTGCGGAGGACGAAGATGCTCACGAGTGCGGCAGCGGCAGCGATGACGTTCAATCTAATCTGCACTGGCGCGCTAGCCGTCACGTCGTTTGAAGGCACCAAGTCTGAGAGTTATCGCGATGAGTATCGGGTAGATCTGAACACAAATCAGTGGTGTGAGGGCGAATGCAAAGCGCATCACCCAATCGTGTCTGTTCAACCTGCGCAAATTACGCTGGAAGATAAGAAGGGCAGCGGCACGACAGAAGCGTCTGTATCGAACTTCATCAATCGAGAAACTGGCCAGCATCACGTTCTAGTCAGTAGCGGCTATCGACGGAGCCTGATTGTCATGAAGTACGAGGGCACCTGCACCCCAGCCCCCTTCACCGGCTTTCCCGACTTCAAGACGAAGTTTTAGCCGCCCGCTTCAACAGCGCCCCCCATGCGCGCAGGTTGGCATTCAACTCGACCTCGCTCTGCGGCTTCGCGACCGGCTTGGGTTTCAGCCCCATCAGGCGTTCGAGCTTCGGATATTTGTTCGGGGCGTTGGTCCCGATGCCGGTGAGCAAGCCAGCATGCCAGACGATCCAGCCCGCGATTTCGTAGAGGCGCTCGTTCGCTGAACGGCGCCCCTTCATCACCGCGGCGAAGGATCGCGGCGTCTGCTTCCAGAAGGTATCGGGTGCGAAACCCTCCGCCGACCATTCCGCGATCAGCGCTTCCCAGCTCCACGCCGCGTCTCCGCCCGCGGCGCGCCGTTCTGAGGGTCCGGCGCGGGCATCGCTGCTTCGAACAGCTTGCCGAGCACCTCCCCGATCTCATCCTGATCGACGACCGACAGCAACTCGCCAGCCTGCCGCTCGGTCGTGCCGGGATGATGGTGCTGCAGGCACGCGCAGACGAGCGCGCGGAGGAGGGTCGCGGAGGGGTTCTTCGACAGCGCCGGCCCAAGCTGCTGGATGCCCAGGCCGGTGCTGGTCTCGATATCGCAGAACGTGTTGAAGTCGAGCCGGAGGGTGAGCTCCCGGTCTTCAACCTTGATCGTCGCCTCACCGCGCATCTTGTTCGCCATGATCAGGGCTCCTCGGGCTGCGCCGCCTGTTCAACGGCGCCGCTCACCTTGCCAGTGATGGTCGCCTGGCGAACGCCGTCGATCGGCGCGTCGTCGGGCTCATAGGATGTGAGGATCACCATGCCCTCGTTATCCTCGAGCGCGCCGGCGGGGCCCTTCGTCACGATGTTGAACGCCCGCTTCTCGCGCGAGACGAGATGCTCGAGCAGCAGGTCGTCGGTCGCGGAGCCCGGCTCGTAATGGATCGTCGCCGAAAGTTCGCCGGGGTCGGCGAGCGCGGCGATGAACTCGCGGATGCCATCGGCGCTGTCATGCGTCGTGGTATCCACCGTCTCCACGGTCAGGTTCGGGCGGTTGACGTTGAGCAGGCCGTTGACCTTGGTCAGCACGCCGGCCCCATTGGTCAGGTACAGCGCGGTACCCAACCCCAGAACACCAGTCATAATTCACGTCCTCTCAGCTTTGAGGTTTCCACCACACGAAAAAATCCTGGCTGACGCGGTAGGCCTTGCCCCCGCCGGGAATGTCGGTGATCGGCATGTCCCGTTCAGAATCGATGAACCCGGCATCGAACCGGATGCCGTCTGCCGTGGCCGGCAGTTCCACCGCGGCAGTCACGATCCGAGAGACCAGCTTCGCGTCTGCGTAGCTGGCTCCCCAACTGTCGAACTGGACCCGGGGCCCGTAGAAGCCCGACGGGCCGTCCAGCGTGTATGTCCGGTTCGGCGAGATGAGTTGCAGCGTCAGCGCCGGTAGGCTTGATCCCTGCGGCCGATCGATCCACCAGATGCGACGCGCAACCAGTGCCGACAGGTCAGCGTACGCGAGCAGTCGGTTTCGCAGGCTTTCTTCCATCGATCACCCCTTCGCCGCCTTGGCGATGGCCGCGGCGAGATCGTTGCGGATGCGCGATTGCACCTGGCCTTTGGTCGAATCGAAGGCGGGGCGCATGAACGGCTGCGCAGCCATCTTGATGGTCCCGTATTCGACCAGGTGACCGTACCAGCCGTCCGGTTTGCTGTTTCGCTGCGGGCCGATGTAAACAGTGACGGTGCCGCCAAGCCCCAGGGTAAGGCCCTGCCCATCATAGCCGACGATCGTGTCGCTGACCGTAATGCTGCCGCGCAGATCGCCGGTATCGACGGGTACGAGGTCGCGCGCGAGCTCGGCAATAATCTCGCCCGCATCCATGAGAATCTGCCGCTGGACTTTCTCGCCGATCGCCTCGGGAAGCTGATCGAGCTTCCTCATCAGGCTATCGAGGCCCTCGACCTCCGCCGTCAGGCGCTTCACGCTTCGCGTCGATCCGCGATAACGACCTCGACACGGCATCCGAACATGATCGCGGCGAGCATGAGGATGCGGGTGCCGATCCAGGCGCGGACCGCCAGCCTCTTCAAACCGGTCACCTCGGCCCTCAGCGTCAAGCCGCGCATCGCGTCTGATGCCTTCACCTTCATGATGTTCATCACTGCACGCTCCTTACGGCTTCGATCTCGCGGAGCGCATTCAGTTCCCGGCTGGGGATGTTGGAGACGATGTCCCATGCGCTGCCGTCGAACTGGATACGGTCGTTTACCGAGATATCGCGCGTGCGCGGGTTGTGCGGCACCACGAACGTCGCGGCGGCGCTCGCGCCTTCCTGCGCGGCGTCGCGTCGTTCGGCGCCGGCGCTGAAGCGCACATGCGCCCAGGCCATGCACAGCAACTCCCACGTTCGTACCGCTCCGCCGAAATCGTCTTCGGTGATGACCGATCTCTCGAAGCGGACCCGGCGATCGCGTGCGCCTGCGCCGATCATCTCAATAGAAGCGCCGAAAGGGCGCGAGCAGGTTCTCGACCGTGGTCGACATCTGCACGGCCGCGCCGGCGCCGGAGAATGACGCCGTGCTGCTGCGGTTCTCGAATAGGTCGCCGACCATCAGCAGGATGGCGGCGCGAATCGGCGCCGGCAGCGCGGGCGCAAGGGGGTCGGCGGTGGCGTCGGCAACGAAGCCGGCGCGGTACCGGATCCGCACCGACTCCGGCTGCGCGAGCACGGACGGCCAGCGCCTCCCGAAAGCGGACCCGATCAGGCTGCCGCGCAGTTCATATTCGGTCGGCAGGACCGTGATTTCAGCCGCTTCGGCGTCGAGATACTTCACGCTGACGATGTCGATGATCGGGGGATAGCGCAGCGACATGCAATCGCGGAACACGTCCGCCCGCGCTTCCAGCGTCTGCACCCCGAGGGAGCGACCCAGCCAGCCGTCCGGCCCGTCGATATGCGCCGTCGCCGCGGCGATCATGCCTTCGACAATCGGACGCTGTTCGTCGTCGTCCTCAAGCCGAAGGTGCCGGGCGGCCTCCTCCCACGTCACGACGGGCGCGGGAGCAGTGACGACGATCGTGCGCACGTCGGCGCTCAGTCCACCAGGAAGTGGAATGCGCCAACCTTGGCGTTGCCGCCCTGGGCGAGGACGATCTTGATGCGATCGTTGCCCAGCGCAGGCTTGTCCTGCACCGCGGTGCCGCCGGCGGCGAACAGCGCCGCCGTGCCATCGGCGCCGGCGGTATCCTTGCGCGGATAGGTCACGAACGCCGCGGCGACGTTGGTGCGGGTCACCAGCGCCTCGCCGGTCACCTCCGACGTGATCGTTACGTCGACGGTGTTCGGATAGGCGTTCGCCCCGTCGGGCACGTAATGGACGCTGTGCAGCTTGCCGCTGACGCGCGGCGTGTAAGCGGTGGCGGTACCGTCGGCCGCCGTGGTCACGGTCACCTTGTAGCGACGCATGGTCATTCTCCTCGGATTCGGACGCTTCAGGCGCCCTTGGGCTTGCGGCCGGCAGCGGCCTTGTTCTGCGGAGCGGCGCCGAGCGCCTTGTTTTCCTCGGGGGCGTCGGACTTCTCGCCCTCTTCATCCAGCATGAGGACGTGAGGGATGAGGTGCGCGACATCGTTGGAATCGGCGATCCGCGTGTCGCCCTCGAGATAGTAGCGGTCGCCGTCATGCTCGCGGACGACGCGATAGGTGCGCTGGGGCATGGAAGGTCTCCCGTCGCCGGCGGAGCGCGGCCCCGCCGGCGTGTCGGATCAGGCGGCGAGCGCCGTGTCGAAGTCGCCGTAGACGAACGCTTCGGGGCGATAGACCGCCAGGGCGAGACGCTCTTCGCCGAGGACGGTGACGAGGTTCTTGATGAAGTCGTCCTCGTTCTCGGTCGCGATCTCGATGCGGGCGAGCCAACGGTCGAACAGCTGGGCGCCGAGCATGAAGGCCCCGGTCAGGAACTTCCGGTAGGTCATCGCCTGGGTCGCCACGACCGGCAGCCCCCAGAGGGTCGGCGACGCCGTGCCCTGCGGATTGCCGATGATATAGCGGCCCTGGCTGTCCTTCAGCGTCTCGATGATCGCCCAGTCGATCGGGTTGAGCACGTGGCCGGTCGCCGGATATTCCGCGAGCACCGCCTGCAGCATCGACATGCGCAGGACGTCGATGATGTTGATGTCGGCGAGCGCCGTCGGCGCCACATAGGGCGTCGCCTGCGGGATGATGCCAAGCAGGTTCTGGCCGGTGCCGTCGCCGCTGAGGAGCTGCTGCTCTTCCTTGAAAGCGAGGCCGTACCGCAGCCGGTTGTCGATCAGCGAACGGAGCTGCGCGACGTCGTCCATCGCCTGGCGCGACGCCTTCATATAGTGCGCGATCACCTTGGCGCTGGTCGTGACCAGATCGAGCTTGATGTCGGACTGCGGCTTCGCCACGCCTTCCGCCACCATGCCGGCATTGTTCACGAAGCCGGTCTCCTTGACGTACTCCAGCGTGTTGCCGTCCATCCGGCCGGGCGTGATGAGATCGCGCACCGTCATGCGGCGCTGGGCGAGCGGCAGGATGCCGGGCAGGCGGGTGGCCTGCACGCCATCGCCGACCGAACCGGCCGCGTCGGTGGTGGCGAGCGTCAGGGTCGCCTTTGCCTCGAACGACGCCTTGCCGCGGAAGCCGCTGCCATCCTTCAGCAACTGCTTCGCGGACTCGCTCTCGACGAACTGCTCGCCGAGCGACTTGACCTTCTCGTCGTCTTTGCCGCCTTCGCGCGCCAGACGCTGTTCCAACTCATCGAGCCGGCCCTTGGTCTCGTTCATGCCAAGCAGCGCTTCGTCGGCCTTTTCCTTGGCCTCCTTGCTGAGCGGCTCGCCCTTTTCGGCCTTGCCGATCGCGTCCTGCGCGATCTTCTTTACCTCGTCGAACTTCTTTTCGAAGTCAGCCTTCACCTCGCCGGCAATCTGCTCCAGCGTCTTATGCTCACTCATGTGGGTTCTCCCTCGGCGGCTCAGTCAGGCGCGCCGGTCAGGTCGATGATCGGCGCGCCGCGCATTGCTGCGAAAAGCGACGCCAGTGGATCCGCCTCGACCTCGGGCTCCCCCCGAAGATGCGGCGCGGCCACAGCGGCAATCGCGGTGGCCTTGGTTTTCGAGAATCCTGCATCCCGCAGGAGCCCCTCGAACTCGCGGACGGTCGGCAGCGTGCCGGCGTCCAGCATGGATTTGACGACCTCGACGCGCGCGCGATCGTTGGCGGCGAAGGTGACGACGCTGCCTTCCAGCAGGTCCAGCTTCACCAGCGAAAGGATGCCCTCGCGCCCCTGCTTCGGCGCGGCCTTCAGGGTGCGATAGCCGATGGACAAGCCGTCGAGTGCGCCGGCGCGCAGGAGGCCGTGCGCCTCGCGCGCCCGCGGCGACTCATCGATCAGCAGGCGGCCCTCGCCCCAGAGGCCCTTTTTGTCCTCGGTCAGCTCATCCCAGATGCCGATCGGCTGATGCGGATCGTGCTGCCACAGCAGCTTGGCCTTGCGGCCGGCACGCGCCGACTTCGCCAGGCTATCGGCAAACGCGCCGGGCTCGACGATCTCGCCATAGCTGTCGACGTTGCCGAAGACGGAGATATAGCCCTTGATCGTGCCGGTCTCGCCGACCTCCTTGAGGTCGATCGGCTCCGGGCTGTTCTTGGTCTGGATCATTCCTCATCCCCAAGCTGCGGCTGATCGATGTCGCCAATGCTCGGCGCGTCCGTGATCGGCACGTTCTGCGACTGCATGCGCGGCACATCGCCGCCCGGTACCGGCGGCAGGTTCTCCAGCGCGCGGACCTCGTTGATGGTGCGCCAGCCATTTTGCAGGCCGGTTTGGTAGAAGGAGCCGCGCGACTGACTGTCGCCGCGCAACAGGCCTTCAAGGTTGAACTCGATGCTGACACCGTCGAGCCGATCGCGCGGGGTCAGCAACTGCTTCGCCAGCGCCTGCTCGATGCGGCGCAACCGGCGGCGGAGCGTAAACTTCACGAAGCCGAGCGTCTGTTGCTCCAGCCCTGTGCCCCAGCTCGTCACCTTCTCCGTGCTGCCGACCATGAAGGGCGGGACGCCGAAGAATCGGCAGATTTCCTCCACCGAGAACGAGCGCGATTCGATCATCTGCGCGTCGTTCGGATTGATGGTCAGTTGCTCCCACTTCAGATCGAAGCCCAGCACCATCGGCCGGCCGGCATTGATCGCGCCGGCGTGGCGCTTCGCGAGATGCTCCTCGATCTCAACGCGCTGGTCTGGCGTCATCTTGGTCGCGGTCTGGTAGACGCCGCTCGGGCGAATGCCGTTGCGGAAGGTCTCCCCGGCCGCGCGTTCGATCGCCATCGCAAGGCCAAGGGACTGGCGTGCGAAAGCGAGGGTGGACAGCCCGCCGAGCGGGTTCCCGCCGAAACCGCGCACATGCAACACGTCGCGCTGCCGCAGATCCCACGACTTGCCGTCAAGCGACCAGCGATAGCCAATATCGCCGGAACTCAGGCGCCGGCGGTCGACGATCTCCGGCGGCACCGGTGGGTGAAGCGCGATGACACGATCGCCCGAACGCTCAATGCGCGCGATTCCGTCGCCCTGCAGCTCAAGCGATGCGCCGATGAACTCCCAGAAATCCATCGCGGTCTGATCGTAATTCGGGCTTTCGTGCAGCAGGCGATAGAGCGGATGATCGTATGCAACCGTCTGGATGCCGCCTTGGCGCCGGTAAACCATCAGCGGCAATGACGCGATCGTGCCGGCGAGAAGGCTGACGCACCCCCACACCGCCGAGATCCCGAGCGCTGTCGTGGGCGTGACGCGCTCACCGGAAGACGAGTCGATCGAGCCGAGTATCTCGTTCAGCCGCGGATCGGCGAGGCCTACCGAGCGTGCCAGGACGGAGACCGCCTTCTGCAGCAGGTTCACGCGGCGAGGCTCGCGATCAGCGCTGCAGCGTCATCATCCTCTGCCGGCAGCAGCATCGGGGCGGTCGCGTTGATCATGCCATCCACCCCGTCGATCTTGTTCGGACTGTTCGGCGTCTCCTTCTTCGGAAGGATGCTGCCATTGACCTTGCGGTCGACGAACGCGTTGCCGATCATCCACGTCATCACCGGGTTGCCGTCGTGGCACAGCTTGTTCGGGCCAGCCTTCACCCGCGCCTCGATCGCGCGCGCCGGATCGGTGTGATTGTTCGCGTTCTTCGCGAGTTGGACAGCGAAGGCCTCGCCGCCATCATCGAAGTCCTCGTTCAGCCGCGCCGCCATCGCGAGGCCGCTGTTCCATTGGTCGAACGTGGCCTTGCGAACTGCCAGGCGCGCCTTCAACTCGCGGATCTTGTCCTCGATCGCGCGGTGGTCGATGAAGTTGCCGGGCGTGGCGATCAGGTGCCCGTCCGCGACCCACCGCTTGTAGAGGTCGGTGACCTGCTTGACCGCGTTGTCTTTGCTCGCCAGCCGCACCTCGGGCAGGAACAGCCACGTCTTGACCAGCAGCCGATCGTCTGCGTCGAGCGCAGCGAGCACGATCGCGGAAAGGTCATCGACCGATGACAGGTCGCCGCCGATCCAGCAGTCCAGCCCTTCGAAATCGTCGAGCGTCAGCTCGGCGCCGCAGCGCTCCCATTGCGCCACGTTGAGCCATGCGGAGAGCGAGCCCGACCAGATGTTAAGCCGCTTCGTCTTGAACTCGCCGAGCGCCGCGGGGTTCGCCTGCGCTTCGATCGCATACTGGCGAAGCTCTTCGGTCTGCACAGCCACACCGAGCAGCGGGTTGGCCTTGATCCACTTCGTTTCGTCGAACGGGTCGTCACCCTCTTTCCGCCCGTCGTCATAGTCCTCGGCACGATCGAGCGTGAAGATGATTGCGAAATAGTGCTCGGCGATCACCGACCGCTCCAGCACCTTCACCGCGAAGCTGCGCTCTTCGAAGCACGGGCCATGGATGTTGGGCCCGGCCGTCGTGATCGCCCACATCAGCGGTTGCTTCCGCGAGCCGAACGCCGAGCGCATCACGTCGAACAGGCCACGATCCTTGTGCGCGTGGAACTCGTCGAGCGTGACCAGGTGCGGGTTATGGCCGTCCTGCGATTTCGACTTCGCGTGCAGCGGCTGCATATAGCCGCCGTTCTCGCCGCAGGTAATCGACTTCGCCCAAGGCGTGACGCCGAAAGCCTCCTGCAGGTCCGGCGTCTTCTCGACCATGCGCTTGGCCGGGTAGAACACCTTCTTGGCCTGGTCGAACGTCGTCGCGACTGTGAGCACCTGCGGGCCGACCTCATCCTCGCAGGTGAGGCAATAGAGCGACACGCCTGCCGTCTTGGTCGACTTCGCGTTTTTGCGGGCCACCTCTTCATAGGCCATCGTGAACCGGCGCAGCCCGTTATCCTTGCGGCGCCATCCGAACACGGTGGTCAGGATAAAGATCTGCGCGGGCTCCAGGCGGATCGTCGGCGTTTCCCAAACGCCCTCGATGTGCGGCAGCAGTTCGATGAACCGGCAGACATCGGCGGCGTGCTCCGGCGAGTAGCGGTAGGGGAAGTCCTTCCCCCGCGCGCGCTTGAGGTCGTCGAGCTGGCGTTGGCACGCCAGGCGGACCAGCTTGCAATGGCTGTCCTGACGCTTGTCGGCGACCGCTGCCCGGGCATAGGCCAGCGCGATCGCCACATAGTCACGCTCTTGCTCGCTTGCCGGTTCGGCTGAACGGGTTGCCGGCCGGCCTCGTCGGGTCATCGCCTACCTTTCCGACTCGGCTCTTGCGGCCGGCAATGCCGAGCAGTTCGGCCATCTGGCGCTGCGTTGTCAGATAAGCCGCCGGCGGAGGTTCGCCCTCCGGATCAGAGAACGCCTTCCGGAGCAGCGCCTCAAGCGCGCAGTATCGCGCAAACAGCGAGCTATCGATCTCCACGACACCGGCCGCCATCACGCGCCCGATCTCCTCCTGCCAGACCAGTTCGGCTTCGGCCGTGAGATAGTCCGGCATGAGTGGCGGGGAGCCCGGCACGATCAGTTCGGCGCGACCGTCCATGACCATATGGCCGTCGACTTTCTTGGGCGGCGCCATGCCGCGCCGCGCGGCCTTGTCCGCCGGCGGATCAGCCTTGCGTCCGCGTTGCATCAAGCCTCCGAAAATTTAATCCGGCCCGAAAGTTTAATTCGTGCATGCAGAAAGAGAGGTTCCCGCGCGGTCCTGAGACGAGCCGCCCTAGACTTTCGACCCGCCCCCCGGGGCCTGTTCATCGCGCAGCAGCGGCACGGGCACGTCGTTCGACCATGCCACGCGCTCACCGTCAACGATGAACTGGACGGCGATCGTCGTGTGCCCCTCAATGCTATCCGGGCCAGTGCTATCGACCTTGACCTGTCCAGGCAGCACTAAGCCATCCTCGGTGCACAGGACGATGCCGCGGCCGATGACCCAGTCATTGTTGAGGATCATGACCTTGAGCTTCATCGCCTTGTCCTCACGCCGAACAGCCTAACCCAATCGCGGTATAGCGCGCCGTGATCATCGGCCGTCGCGGTCAGGCTCACGAGCAGCATCCGCCCGGTCCATCTCCAGCGCCAATGCCACGGCAGCAGGATCACCGTCATGGCTTCGTCCTTCCTGCAGCAGCCTCGCGCGCGGTCTTCGCATCTGAGTGCGGGCGGCACAGCGGCTGATAGTTCGACCGCTCACCCGATCCGCCTTGCGACAGCGGCACGATATGGTCAGCGATCACCGCGGCAGTGACACGCCCAACCTTGGCGCACTCGCGGCATAGCGGCTCGTCCTGCAGCAGTTCGGCGCGGATCCGCTCATGTTCGCGCCCATATCCTCGCGACTGGCGCGAGGCTCGGCGGTTCCAGTTGGACTGCTTGCGCGCAGGCTTGGGGCGAAGCGGGGGCGGCTTGGTCGGCATATGCCCTCCGCTCCTGTCACTGGTAGTAGATACCAGTGATGCGCCAGCGCGACCCCGGTCGCCGCCTATCATAAAACGATTTTAAGATGCGGCTCACACATCACTCGGATAGTGATCAGCCACACCAGATACAGAAACGCCCCGGCACCGCTTTCGGCCCGAGGCGCAATCCTACGGTATCTGCTATGCCTTATGCCGTGCCCCCGCGCAAGCCCCCCCGCGAAGCTGTTTGCTGGTACGGTTCGACCGCATCCACCAAGCGGGCGAGGGCTGTCATGAACTGATCGCGGACCAGGGTGCGATGCTTGCCCGAACGCGGCGCCAACGTCTTCACGATCGCGGGAGGTACTCGCCCCTTGCCCGCCACCACGCGCTCCACCTCACGGCTGCCATAGCGTTCCATCGCGACTTCGCTGAACGTCTGATCCTGCAATGCCACCGCGCGGAGGGTATCGAGATTGGCGCCGATCCCGGACTCGATAGATGCCAGCAAGCTGCGCGCGTGCGCCAAGCCTTCGGTCAGTTCTAGCGCGCCAATCCCGGCACCAGCGCCACTGCTGCCCCATCGTGCATCAAGCGCGCAGCGCGTTTCAGATCGTTCCGACCGATCGTAAACGGCGCGGTAGAAGGAAAGCGCCTTCATCTGCGCCGTGCCAAGGCCATCGATCGACACATATCGCGGCTGGCGCCGATAGGCGTGCCCGATCGTGACATTGGTACCCCCCGCTTTCTTGTCGACGATATCGACTTCCTCGAACGAGCCGTGGCGCATCTGCTCCGCAGTCGGCTTCATCGGCTTCGCACGGCCGACAGGCTGGACGTGCGCGCCGCGGGTCATCGCCGCCATGGTTTCGATCGCCGAACTGCGCCGGCGGACATCAATCACGTCGCGGGTGCGGTGCTTGGTCACTCGTCAATCTCCTTCGCCAAGCGGCGCAGATCATGCTCCAGGTCGGAGCGGTTCTCGAAAAAGCGCTCGGGGTTCCTCCAATCGGGTCGTAGCCGTCCGAGCCGGTCGGCGATCTCCCTGATCCGATCCGGCGGATGCTGCCCAGACTGATCGCCGTCGTTCATCACGATCCCGCCCAAGCAGTCTCGATGGCCCGCAAGATTTCACGAACCACTTCAGCCGACATCTCGCGACGGCGCCCAGTCAGCACCTCGGTCAGCAAGTTGGGGCATGCGGCTTCCACCGTCTCGACGGCATCGGCGAGATTGCTGGCGAGCGCGCCATTCTCGGTCTCATCGTCTGGCGCGTTCAAACGCGCATCGACGAGTTCCTGAGCGCACGCCCGAAGAACACCAGCGATTTGCTCAACCTGCTCGCGACTGGCGTTAGACCGCTCCTCCGCCAGTCCGATCCGGTAGAGTTGCTTGTTCTCGGAATATAGGCGCTCGATCGAAGGCTCCACCGCCGGGCAGTCGGCCCAAGGCGCCAGATCCGCCGATGCGCCATACCGCCAGGCGTGAAGGTCGGCCGGGAGGTTGGCCGGATGTTCGACAGCGATATGCGCGCCCTGCTGGAACCCGCGCCGATATGCACGCTCGGCCGCGCGGGAGGCGACGATGGCGATCATCCGCCGCTGATGCAGGTTCAGATCACTAAACAGATTATCCGGTAGGCCGGCGGTGATATCGAAAGCGGATGTGATGCCGTTGTCTTGCATGTTCGTTGATGTCCTCATGTCAGGCTGCATCTGCCCAGTCGGCGCCAACGACTTCGGGGATCTCAACTGAGAGATCGATGTGGTCATTATGGACAGCAAGCCGGTGAGCGAGCGCGTAGGACGCGGCGTGACCGGTATAGTTGCGATCATTGTCCCCGAAGATACGGAGACGCTTGACGACTATCGGAGGCGTGAACGCCTTCAGGCCGTCCGCGCTGATCAGCGCCCAACACGGAATTCCAAATCGCTGCCGCGCACGCAGCGCCGTTTCAATGCCCTCCGCGACGCCCATTTCCTCTGCCGCGGGCGCGAGCTCAACATAGCTGCCGTGCGGAGTCTTGCCCGGCATCATCCGGCGCGGGCTGGAGATAGCGGCTTTCCGCCCACCCTGAAGATAGGTGCGATGGAGCGTCAATGGCTCTCCGTCCGGATCCCGCACCAAGGCGATCATGGCGGCGAGATGCGTCATGCTCTCGCCGCTAACCCGCAGTTTGGGAATGAAGCGGAGGGCTTCGCTGAACGGCGGCTCGATACCCCGCGACGCAAGGTATCTTCCCGCCTCGTCATCAGCGGTAATGGGCTGGCTGGCACGCCAGATGTCACGCAGCGATTGCACTCGTTTCTCCTGGTCAAGGGTATAGGCTGGACGGCTCACGGCGGCGCCGACGGCAATCTGGCGGATGGTCTCCGCCGCGTCGCGAAACACCTTCCCAGTCACGAGCATGACCAGCGTCACGCCGTCACCTGCTCCGCATTGGTTGCAGTAAAACGTTCCTCTCCCGTCCTTGTCGTCAAACCGAAATCGGTCCTTGCCGCCGCACTTCGGGCACGGCCCCTGCTTCCCTGTGAGATATTTGCTCGAGACCCCGAGCTGAGGGAGGATCGAACGCCACCGGTGGACGCACTGCTCGCCTATGCCGGTCATCATGCGGCCCTCGGTTTCTGCGACTTCGCGTAACGGATCGCCCGCGAACGCACCCAGGACAGAACTTCGGGGCTCGGCTGTGCAACCGCGCGCTTATCGAGGCTGTTCGGCCACACCCCGAACTTTTCGCGGTACTGGTTGGACGCCCAGCCGGATTTGTATCCGCGGTTGATCGATATCCAGTTTAGCTCGGCATACCAGCGTTGCTTGTCCGCCATGGTCGGCTTTGGCTTGCCGCGCGTCACCTCGATGAGTTCGCCATCCTCCTCTTCGATGTCCGATCGGATGTTCGGAATGAAGCCGCACGATGGGCACTCGCGCACCTTCGGAGCCTTCAGATATTTGCAGGAGGGGCATTCCTTCGGTAGCGCCTCCTTGCGTTCGACCTTCGAACGCTCACCTTTCACCGCGGTGCACAGCTTGTCGTGCTGAAGGTCGGTGACGAACCCCATGCGCAACGTGTTGTCCGCATGATCTAGAATCACGCAGTCGGGAATGCCTTCGTTCACCCGCAGGCCGCGCCCCACCATCTGAACGTAAAGCATCTCGGACCGGGTCGGTCGGGCGAGGATGATGCAACCGATCGCCCAGTCGACGCCCTTGGTCAGGCAGTTGACGTTGCAAACCACCCGGATTTCCCCCGCATCGAGCTGACGACGGATCGCGTTGCGCTCTTCGCGCGGAGTATCCTTATCGATGTAGCCGGCGGGCACACCCGCCATCTCAAAGCGGCGCTGAACCTCCTTGGCGTGCGCGCGATCGACGCAGAAGCACAGGGTCGGACGATTCTGGCCAAGGCGCTTCCAGGTCGCGATGATGTCGGCAATCAGGCCGCTGTCATTCATGACCTTGCCGAGTTGACCTTCGTGATAATCGCCGCGCTCGATCTTCACCCCGCTGAGGTCTGGATGGTCCGCCGCGAACACCCGGAATGGGCAGAGATAGCCCTGGTCGATGAGCTCCTGCATCGTCACCGGCACGATCAACTTCTGATAGACGTTGCCTAGCCCCTTGGCCCACGGTGTCGCCGAAAGACCGATGAACGGTACCTTCGCCCACTCCGGATCGGCCATGATCTTGATCATGTACTCGCGCTGGCTGTGTGCCTCGTCGATGATGACGAGATCAGCCTTGGGCATTCCCCGGCGTTCGAGCGTCTGAACCGACGCCACCTGCACCGGCTTCGACCAATCCTCCATCGGATGATTGCCCTGGATCACGCCGATGCCGTGAAGCCCCTCGTCGTAGAACGCCTTTACGGTCTGGTCGACCAACGAGATCGCATCGACCACGAACAGGACGCGGTTCCCCTTCTCCCGAGCCATGCGGATGATGGCGGCTGCGATCACGGTTTTGCCGGCGCCGGTCGCCAGCATCAGCATGACCCGCTTCACCCCTTCCTTGCCGATGGCGGAGCGGAGCATCTCGATCGCCCGGACTTGGTGAGGCCGGAGCGTCTTTCGGCCGGAGGCGCCGTGAAGCTGCTCGGCCGCTGCGACGAGGTCGGTCACCGGCGCAGTCACGGCCGCACCCGATCAAACGGGGTCTCGTCCTCGCGCGCATGCGCACACGCACGTGTACGAGACAAATTCTGATACACCGGCTGGGAATTCTTCTTGGAGCTTTGTTCCCTTGTTCCATTGTTCCCTTGTTTATCTTGTGTTTCGCCGCTGTTCCGCCACTGTTTCACGGCTGTTTCAGAGGCGATGATTTCCACTGTTCCGCCTACGTCGGCCGGGCTCTGAATTTCACCGTATCTGCAAATGGTTAGGACGGTTGGTGACTGTGCCCCGTCATAGGCGGGCCGCTGTTTCCACTTTTCAGCGGCGACCATTCGGTCTTGAAATCGCTTCGCCCGGCTGGCCGGCCACGTAAATGCCTCGGCCATGTGCCTGACGGACGTGACCAGTTCCCCGCGATTTAAATAAAACTGGCGACCGTTGAACCACCGGCTATGCGGGACATAGGCGGCGTTCTCGATCGACCAAAGATAGGCTTCCCGATCTGTGAAGGGTTCGGGTTTGAAATCGGACATCCATCCGCGAGGCACCACGAACCACCCCGTCATGCGTGACCCGCGATCTGGGCGTCTGCTAGCCCCTCGGGCTGGCCATCACCCGCGCTGTCGATCTGGCTTGCGAGATGCCCACGCCGATAGAGCGCGGTCAGGCGGTCGACGATACGGTCAGCATATCGCGCCTGTTTGTCGCTCAGTCCTTCGTATTTCAGGGCATGTGCGAGAAGCGACGCCGTGAATCCGAGATCCGGATCGTCGCCGTCCATGACCTGGATCGACCAGTGCAGAGTGTCGCGATAAAGCTGCGTCGCTGGAGGCGCTGGGGGCCACGTCATGGTCAAGCCGCCGGTGCAGGAGATTGAATTCCCGCATTGGCCGGAGCTCGGCCGCGTCGCACGGGCGGCGGCTCCTGCGCGGGATCGAAGCCGCGCATGAAGGCGCGCACGCGATCCATCGTGCCGGGCCAGACATTCCTACCCTTCCGCAGATGCCGAACGAAATGCCGGTCGCGTGTGGCGCGGATGCTGAAGCGGGTCGGGCTCATCCCTGTCAGGCGCAGGAACGCTTCGATTTCTTCGAGGAGGGGGTCAGCCATAAACGGAATATTAGGTGTGCCATGGCACATTTGCAAGCGGCGCGGTGTGCCGCGTCACCATCTAGCACTCAAGTCACGGAAATGGGAAACGGCAGCATGACATCTGAAGCCACGATCGAGATCCTCCGCGCGCGCCTTTCAAAGGCAATCGAGTTTCGTAACGTCACCCCCAAAGCGCTCGCCAAGACGGCGGGGGTCGGAGAAACCGTTGTTCGCGACATCATCCAGGGGATGACGAAGGACGTGAGGTTGAGCACTGTCGAGAGGTTGGCGAAGGCGCTTGATCTGTCCGTCGCGGATCTACTTCCGGACGCGTTCAAGACTGCTCGGCCCAGCGGTGAGGAGCCTGACCAGCCGCCGCTATTATCGGCGTCGCGGGACGACGGCGCGGTCGCGATCCGTCAAGTCGATCTGGCTTATGCAATGGGCACCGGCAAAGAGCTTGAGGATTTCCCCGACGAACTGCCGGTGCTGTTTGATCCCGGCTTCCTCCGGACCCTTACGCGCGCTCCTGCCGATCGCCTTTATGTTGCTCGTGGCGATGGCGACAGCATGTTCCCTACTTTGATCAACGGCGATCAAGTGATGATCGACACCACCCAGCGTTACCTGAACATGCAGGATCGGATTTGGGCGATCAGCATTTATGGCGCGTCAATGATCAAGCGCTTGCGGACAGTTGGCCCGGGCCGGGTCAGGGTTCTCTCTGACAACACCGCCATACCTCCCGAGGACGTCGACGCGGAAGACCTCTTCATCGCGGGGCGGGTCATATGGATCGGCCGCAAGGTGTGAACTAAAATCGTGTGCCACGGCACACGATGCCTCTTGACAGTGTTTTATGGCACACCCATCATGGGCGCATCAGTTGATCTGGTGCGCCCGCTAAGGCGCCGCTCCGGTCCCTGCTGACAGACGGCCTGACCGCCGCGCTGCGCGCCTAAGTAGCTGGCTCCAGCCTCCGCCGGTCTCGCCTCACATTGCTGGGGAGTATGACCATGGCCTGTGAAGGCAACATCAACCGCGGCGCGCCACGCGTCCGCGGATACGACAACCTTGCGTCTGCTGCGCAGCGCATCAACCCGAACAATAGGCTTGCGTGGGACGCCGCAGAGCGCGCGATCGACTCGGTGCGTGCGGCGCTGGGCAATGCACCATCGGATGACGCCGCTGCTCTATTCTGCCAGGCGGAAATTGCAGTCGAGCGTGCGTTGCTGGCCGTCCCTGCGGCGACGCCGGCCCAAATGATCCTCAAGCTGCTCACGGCCTTCATGACAGAAGACGGTGACCGCTGGGATCGGAAAGACGTCAATGACGACGTCACCCGCGCGCTCTTCGATGAGGCACAACCCTTCCTGACCGGGCGTGATAAACCGCAAGATGTCGCGCCGACCCGCGAGCCCTCCTACATGTGGCAGCATGGCGAACTGCGCGTCGCCCTCCAGCAGCTTGGGGCTGTACTGGAAGCTGCGACGCAGCACGAATCCTCCCTGCAATGCAGCCTTCTGATCACCGCGGGACTGGACCTCGTGTCGCACGCCCTTGCCGAGGACGACAGGGCAGATGCTGAGGAGGTGGGCCGATGACGGTCACGCCAGTGACTTGGGCCGACGCGCTTGATCGCGTGCGAGACGCGCGCCGCGCGGTCGATGCCGTCGAAGCGCAGCCGCGGATCGAAGAACTCGATAACGCCCTTGCCGCAGCACAGCGAGACTTGATCGCGACGCCAGCGGTGACCCCCGAACAGGTTATCATCAAGTTCCTCGCTGCCTTCATGCAGGATGGCTGGGAGCCAGAGGCCGGGCCGCTGCGCGGAGTCGACTATGCCGCGCTGTGCAGCGAGGCGACGCGGTTCGTGCAAAAGGCCATGGAGCCGCGCACGAAACTGCAGATCTCCATCGATCGGTTCTTGGCCGAGGCAGCACGTGGTCAGGCTGACCGCTGGTCGAAGTGGCGCAAGCTGCGCACGGCGTTCCAGATCGCCCGCGATACTGAGGACGATTTTCCCGTCCATGATCCGGATGGCGACGCCCTGAACGAGGCGAAATGCGCGCGCATGGATGATCTGATCCAGGCGGAGGCGCCGAACGAAGAAGCGCTCCGACTTAAGATGGACCTTCTGACGAAGCGATATCGCGATTTTTGCGGCTTTCCTGAGGAGGATCTCGATGCCGTGATGCGTGACGCATATCGCTTCGCCCGGCTGTGCGACGACTTCCTCTATCCTGAAAGGCCGGGGTCATGAGCGCGGCCTCGCAAGCATTCGACGCGCTGGCGCTGCAGATCGGCGCCCTCACGGCCGCGATCAACATGGGCTCGGCCGATGATGAGGACGCCGCGGGTGAGCTGCTGTGCGCGCTCGAGGATGAGTTGATCGCGATGCCGGCAATTACGGCGGGGCAGTTCATCCGCAAACTGCTGATCGCGTCTGGGCTGACTGCTCGCGGCTTTTGCGGCGAGCGGCAAAAGATTGATGACGCCGCCCTCTTCACCGAGGCGCAGATGTTTCTCACCGACGAGACGGGCGGTGTATCATGCTGATCGCCCGCATCATCGCCGCGCTTGAGCCTTGGTATGACTGGGGCGTCATCGAGATCGAGAACCTGAACGCCCGCACTGAGGACGAGCTCGTTTCCAGTCAGGTCCGATTCTTCGACCTGCAGTGGTTCGGGCTGCACTTGAGCATCCAGTACGGACGCGCCCCGCGGCGCAGCCGGGCGGAGGTGTGCAATGGCATCTAACCCGCACCAGATCGCTCCGGCAGGCACGCTCGTGATCGAGGTTCTCTGCGAGTTTCGCAACGATTTGCGCATCTATGATGCCGTGCCGGCCTGCTTCGATGTCATCAAGGTGGGAGAGCGCGACGCGTGCCCGTTGCTGCACGCGGGCGAGGTGGCGATCTACGACCCGAGCGACTGCATATTCGCTGAAGGCCTGATCGACGGCGCGATCTATGTGATGGAGCATCAGCGCCCCGTTGCAGGGATGTCGTGGGAGACCTTCCACCGCACCGGATCGCAGCGCGTCGCGGTCGATCGGCGCCTCGTGCGCGCGCAACGATCGTCCAACGACCGCGACCTTTGGTTCGCACAGCCGCTGCGCCGGCGTTTCGCTGGCGCCTTCCAAGGCATCGACCCGGCCCAGCCTGAGAACCTGCTGCAGAGCAAGTTCGTCGGCCGCGTCGTGGGGCTGTTCCGCCCCAACATGGAGGCCTGAAGATGGCCGAGATTATGGAATCGCCGACCGCTGCGCCGACAGAGCGCCTGTGGTCCATCGAAGAAACCGCCGCGGATCTCGATCGCGCCTGGCTGCAGGGGGCGGAGACCTATGCAAGCCGTGCGCTGGAAGCTTTTGCGGCGGCGCATCTAACCGTTGATGTCGTGTTTGGCCCGTCCGGCGCCAGCTTGCGCTGCGGGGCCATCGCCGATGGCAATATCAGCGAGCGCGCGCGGCGCCTGTCCCTGCTCGCCGATCGCCAATTGAGCGACCCCGCGCGGCGCGCCGCGCTCATCGGAGTGCTATGGGAGCGCGGCATCTTCACTGTCGATCACGGCTTCACGTCCGCGGCGGAGGCTGCTGACATCGCGCTGCGCCTGGGTGGCCGGCTGTTCGCCTTGCCCGGTGGCGCGGTCGAGTTCTCGCTCGATCGGCCTTTCGTCGATCCGATCATGATCGACCAGCAGGAGGGGTGGCCACGTCGCACCTTCGCGCTTCGCTGGGGCTTCAGCGCCCGTCGCGACCCGTCGTTTGAAGAGAGCATGCGCGCGTACATCGAGGTCAATGGCACCCGTTTGCCCAGCCGCGCTATTGTTCTCGACGGCCGAGAGCAAGTCGCATGACGACGCTGCCGATCGCAAGCATCCGTCGTGACGGCGGCACGCAACCCCGCGACCATGTCAGCCTTGAGGTGGCGAAGGACTATGCCGAGGCGCTGGCAGACGGCGCCGTCATGCCGCCGGTGACCGTATTCTATGATGGTACCGACTATTGGCTGGCCGACGGGTTCCACCGCCTTGAGGCGCATCTGCTGATCGAAGCGAAGGTGATCGAGGCGGACATCCAGCAGGGCGTGCGCCGCGACGCGGTCCTTTATAGCGTCGGCGCGAACGCCACCCACGGCTATCCCCGCAGCAACATGGATAAGCGGCGGGCCGTTCTCACGCTGCTCAACGATCCAGAGTGGTCGCAATGGAGCGACCGAGAGATAGCGCGGCGGTGCGGCGTCCAGCACCCACTTGTCGGTAAGCTTCGCCCCCCTGCCTCACTGGTAGCGGATACCAGTGAGGTACGCACCTTCATCGACCGCCACGGTAATCCCTCGCATATGCGCATCGGCGCGATCGGAAAGCCGAAGCCGCCGCTGCCGGAGATCGCTGGCAGGAAGCCCGAGCGTAAACCGGACCTGTCGTTCGCGACGAGCGAAGAATCCGGTATTCCCACTGCCAGCCGTATCACCGGCCTCAGCCCTCGCAACCTCGCGGAAATGGCGCGCGCTGGGGAGATCGAGGGCGCGGAAAAGTGCAGCGGGTCATGGGTCTTTCCGACCGCGGTGCTGGTCGACCTGGTCAAGGTCGTGCCGGAGCCGGTGCAAGACCAAGCCGTCGCCGAAGTCGACGAGGTGCCCACCTACAACTTCGAAGCGAATTCGCCAAAAATGCAGGTCATCGATCACATCGAGGCACTGCTCGCAGGCCCTACTGCCGCAGAAATGTTGGCTTGGTGGGAACACTATATCGGTGCCGGCTTCGACGACGGTGCCGTTGATCAAATCTATCGCTGGGTTTCCGAATTCCATGCGGGCTTCGCCGCAGCTGAACGCACGCGCCGAGCAAGGATCGACGCCTCCCTTGAAAGGATTCAGTCCGATGTCGTTGAATAAGATCATCACCGAGGCGACCGAAGCACACGAGGTCGATGGCGTCATCAACAGGCAGGCGGCAATCAACACTGTCGTACCGCAGGTGTTGGCCGATCAGGAAATGACCGAATTGTGCGTGCGCAGCCATGTCTCAAAAGCGATAGCCTCGAACGTCAGAAGCAGGTCACGAGCATCTGCGCATGCGGATCCGCGCGAGATGTCCTTTTTCGGGCTGGACGATCGGCACGTCATTGACGGCGAGGAAAATGATGCGAAGCGCGCCAGCGACCTGAAGCGCACCGAGGCGCTGACGCGCATCGAGTTCGCGGGGTTGATCCGGAGGCGTCAGGAGAGCGTCAACGCCGACCTGGCTTATCTGGCCAAGCTACGGAACGCTGAGCGCGTGACCCGCGACATCTGGGATAGGCACCCGGATTGGCGCTGGGGAGAGGTCGAGCGCGCACATGCTCTCCGGCAAAGGGCCGCGTGATGGCCACCATCGCATTCATCCGGCCGGAACTGGCCGAACATCAGGAGGCGATTATGTCGCAGCCGGAAATCACCCCGCAGCCCAAGGCATGGCCAGCACCCCTCGGCCGGCCGCCTTCGATCGAAAGCCGGCACCCGAACGAACTGAGCATCGACGACAGCTACCAGCGCTCGATCGAATCGTCGGCGTCGCAGCGCCTGATCCGAAAGATCGCACAGGGGTGGGACTGGCGCATGTGCCTGCCCCTGGTCGTCTCGATCCGCGACGACGGACTGTTCATCATCGACGGCCAGCATCGTTGGGCGGCTGCGAAGATGCGGGGCGACATCTCTTGGCTGCCGATCTGGGCGGCACGGTACGAAAGCGTGGCTGACGAGGCCGCGATGTTCGTGGCGATGAACAGGTCGCGTCGCGCCATCAACCGGCTCGACGATTTCCATGCCGCCGCATCGAGCGGCGACGAGTTGGCGTTGGAGATCAGGACGCTGGTCACCGGCGCCGGCTTCACGGTTGCGCGCCGTACCGGCTCACAGACGTGGAACCCGGGCGAGGTGGCATTCACGACATCGATCCGGAACGTCCTGCGCAAGCACGGGCCGAAGGTGTGCGCCGATGCCCTCAAGCTGATGGCCGAAGCGTTTCCGGATGAGGTGCTCACAGCAGGCGCGCCCGTGTTCTCCGCGCTGACCAAGATCATCCTGAGCGGCGAGGTGCCGGACCGAGATCGGCTGTTCCGCGCGCTCCTGACCTATGACCAAAAGGGCTGGGCAAGCTTCGTGATCGGTATCCGGAGGGGTGGCGAGGACAAGGCGTTCGCGATGCGCAAGGCGCTGCTGATGGCCTATGAGGACGCGAAGTGACGCCGGCCGCCATCGCCCAGCGTGACCCGATCTACGGGATGATCTGGCGCGCCGTTCCGCGCAGCGTTGATCCGATGCTGCGCGAGGACATCATGTCCGACATCTATCTCGGCATCCGCGAGGGTCGGCTTCACCCCTGCGAAATCGCGACCATGGCAAAGGTCTATATCAGCGCGGGCTACGCCGCCTTCGCCAATCGGTGGGGCGCGGTCAGCCTGGATGCGGCCATGCCTGGCACCGACGATCTGCGGATCATCGACACGATCGAAGATCCACAGGCGCTCGAGGCCTTCGACCGGATCGAGGGCCGATATGAGCACTGAGGAGCGCTGCGGAACATGCTTCCACTGGCAGCGCCAGGCGCCCGGCTTGGCAACTGCCACCGCTTTGCCGAAGGGCAGCGATGTGAGCCTCGGCGCCTGCACGATCAACCCGCCCGAACTGATCGAGGTTGGCGGGCAATCCGCAGGCTGCTGGCCGCGGACGCATGAGGCTCGCGTGTGCGGCGACTGGGCCGGTTACGAAGGCTCTCCCGATCCAGATGATGGCGAGGAAGTGCCGGCGGCGGATCGGACGATCGTGCACGCGTCGAGCCGCTTTCTCAATCGCGCGCCGCCATCGAGACGAGATGCGGCAGCACGAAATAGCACGCCGGGGATTCCGGCGGGCGACAGCGGGGGCGTCCGTAGCCCTGCGCTGGATGCGCAGACCAGGGCCGCGGTTGCCCTGGCCTGCGTCAACGACGGCCCCGGCAGTGCTCCGGGCGGTGAGGCTTTCGCCGCCGGGCCATTTTATGCCGTCGAATCCAGCGAACCCCGCACAGTTTCAGATCACGCGCGATGCTCCCCGGCCGCGCGTGCGCACCCGGCGGGCATAGCCCCCGCCCGCCGGGTGCATCCCCGTTCAGCCGGAGTGAAATCATGACCAACTATAAGGCTGCCAAGGATCGCGAGAGCATTCGAGTGAAGGCAATTGCCCAGACGACCGAAGCGTTCGCCCATTCATTCTTCGATATCGCCTCGCGGTTTGTCCCTGCTCTTGATCCGCTCGATGCGCTGATGGCAGTGATGAATGGCGCGGGGCACGCCATGGTTCACACGCTTCACACACTCGAGACTGAGGGTAAGGCCGACAGCGGGCTCGAGCTTGTGAACGCCATCCGCGATAATATGCTCACCGCTTGGGCCGCGCATGAAGCGCTCCGGCAAGATGCCGGGACGACTGTTCAATGACGGCCCCCGATACCCCTCAACCGCTAGATCCGCTGCTACCGCTCGCGCGCGTCATGGACCTGACCGGGCTGGGCCGCACGACCATCTATCGCCTGATCAAGGAAGGCTCGTTCCCCGCGCCGTTCAAGCCGGGCGGGGCCGCCAGCCGCTGGAGCGAAGCGGAGATCCGCGACTGGCGCGAGGGGCTGGCGGCAAGCCGGAGCAGCGGGCAGAGTGCCGCGTAAGTTGAGTCGCGGGAGACTATTAATGGCCGAGCAGCATATTGAGAATGTGTGCGAGGATCGGGCTCGCAAGGGTGATGGCTCATTCGCTATTGCCTTTGCCATTCTACAACTGGCGCGAGCACAGGAGCGGACGGCAACGGCTTTGAACCGCCTTGGCTTTAACGGCGCCATAGAAAAGATGGGCGGGCTCGAAGCTGTTGCCCATGAGATGAGAAAGGCAGGAGAAGCTATTGCCGATGCTTTGCAGGACGCGCGGTAAGGCGGGATCTTAGCGCCCCGGCCCGGTCGCTGCCCACCGAATCGGCTGCCCGATATGGACGTCGGGCTCCCACATGCCGCCCACCAGCAGATCCGCCCATTCCTGTGCCAGCTCGCGCCGGCGGGCCATATAGGCGGCGCGATTGTAGGCGCCCTCCGATCCCGACGTCTGATCGGGGATATGGGCCAGCATCAGGTCAATGATGCCGCGATCGGGCGCCGCGCCCCGGCCGCCTTCGGCACGCCACTCGCGATCGGCGCGCTCATTCATGATCGTGCTGAACGCCGAGCGCCAGCCGTGGGGGACATGCCGCTGATAATAGCCGGCGCGAATCAGCAAGGCGCGCAAGGTGTTCTCCGAGATCGGCCGATGCAGGTGCCGCTCGCTGGGGAACATCAGCTGCAGGTCGCCGGTCAGCCGCCGCAGGACGAACAGCACATCGACCGCCTGCCGCGATAGCGGCACCAGGTGGTCACCGTCGGTCTCTTCCTTCCGCTCCAGATCGCCCTTCATCCGCTGCGCGGAGATCGTCCACAGCGCCCTTTCGTGCGCCGCGTCCGGCCGCGCCCAGTCGATACCGGTGATTTCGTCCCACCGCGCGTTGTTGAGCTCGTTCGACCGCACCGCGGTCAGCGCGAGGAAGCGCATGGCGAGCTTCGTCTGCGCGCGGCACCGCTCCGCCTCGCAATCGATCAGCAGTTGCCTGGTCACGCGCACCTGGTCGTCAAGCTCGCGGTACCGATCGATGATCGACGGCTGCGGCTTCGACTTCGGCACCGGCCTGAGCGCCTTGCCCAGGCTGGCGGCGGGATCCGCCTCTGCGATGCCGGCGGCGATACCATAGACGAATATGGCAGATAGGCGCTGGCGCAGCCGGTGCGCGGTCTCGATCGCGCCGCGCGCTTCGACCTTCTGAAGGATCTCCAGCAGGCGAGGGGCCTTGAGCGACGTGATCGGCACGGCGCCGATCGCGGGGAAGATGTCCGCTGCAAGGCTGTCGATCACATCCTTGGCGTGCACCGTGCTCCAGGTCGGCAGCTTGAAGGCGTGCCAGCGCCGGGCGACCGTCTCGAAGGTGTTTTCGTTCGCCGTCGCCTGGGCCAGCGTTGCGACGCGGCGCTCGACGGCAGGGTCGAGGCCAGCGCTAAGCTGGGCCTTCGCGTCGTCGCGCGCCTTGCGAGCGGCCGCGATCCCAACGGCGGGATAGGCGCCGAGCGCGAGCGTCTTCTGCGCGGGCAGCCCTTTGCCGTTCCGGCCGTAGGTGTAGTTCATGCGCCAGAGCCGGCCGCCCGACTTGGTGACCAATAGGTAGAGCTGGCCACCGTCGCCGAGCTTGTAATCCTTGTCGGCAGCCTTCGCCGATTTCACCTTCGCGTCCGTCAGCACGGTACAACCTCATACCATGGATCGCGAAGGCCGATGCCATGCGATCTACCATGCCAGCCATGGGATGTTCGCGAACAGCCGCGAACGCTGGCCCGATCCATAAGGGGCGAAAACCCCCGAAAATCAAGGGTCCCGGGACGGTGGCGAATGGTCTGGGAGGTGCGTATGGCGGAGACGGAGGGATTCGAACCCTCGGTAGGAGTAATCCCCCTACGGCGGTTTAGCAAACCGCTGGTTTCAGCCACTCACCCACGTCTCCGGATGCGGCGCGAAGGGGGCCTATAGCGGGGGTATTCGCCCTGATCAATCCGGTCCGAGCCTCTTTTGCGGATTCGCTCCGGCGCAATCGGGACTCGGCTGGTCGCGCCGTTCATTGTCAGCTAAGGTTTACGCGTGTTAACCAGTTTCGCCCGAATTGTCGGGGCGAGATCTTTTGGGGGGTGCCATGCTGTCGCGCATTTCGGGGATGACCGCGGTTCTGGCGGCCGCCGCGCTGCTGATCGGGGCCGTCCCCGCCGCCGCGCAGATTCGCGAGGTCGATCCCGATGCCGCGATCGATGCGGATCTCGTTCCCGGTGCCCCTGCGTCGCGCGCTGCCGAGCAGGATACGCGCGTCTCGCGTGCCCCCGCGGACTCATCCTATCCCGATGGCGGCGATATCGATGGCGATCTCGCGGATGGCAGCCTCGCGGATGGCAGCGCCGATGGCGCGCCGGTCGACGACGGCGGCCTGCCCCCGGCGGATGGCCAACGCGCGCCGGTCGCCACCGCCTCCACCGTGCCGCAGGCCAACGGCCCGACCTACAAGAAGGACGATCTGATCGGCGCCGCCGAGGGCGTGTTCGGCAAGGGCGCCAAGGGCCTGGCGGAACTGATCGAGAAGGTGCTGAAGGACCAGGGCGAGCCCAACGCCTATATCGCCGGCCGTGAGGCTTCTGGCGCGTTCGTGGTCGGGTTGCGCTATGGCTCGGGCACCTTGTTCCACAAGGTCGAGGGTGAGCGCGCCGCCTATTGGACCGGGCCGTCGCTCGGCTTCGACGTGGGCGGCAACGCCTCCAAGACCTTCGTGCTGGTCTACAACCTCTATGACAGCCAGGAACTCTACAAGCGCTTCCCGGCGGGTGAGGGCAACGCCTATTTCGTCGGCGGCTTCACCGCGTCCTACCTGCGGTCGGGCGATACCGTGCTGATCCCGATCCGTCTGGGCGTCGGCTACCGGTTGGGCATCAGCGCGGGCTACATGAAGTTCAGCGAAAAGCAGAAGTGGATGCCGTTCTGACCCGTCGATCCGTTGCATAGGCCCGCGGGGGCTTGCTTTTCCCGGCGCGCCGGCGCCAGGGCAGGCCGCTTTTGGTTGCATCGGAAACATCATGGTCGCCAGCACTTTCGACCTGTTCAAGATCGGCGTCGGTCCCTCCAGTTCGCACACGATGGGGCCGATGACCGCGGCCGCCGATTTCGTGCGGCGGCTGAGGGAGGATCTGGCCCGCGTCGCCCGCGTCGATGCCGCCCTGTTCGGTTCGCTGGCGCTGACCGGCAAGGGCCATGCCAGCGACCGCGCGGTGCTGCTCGGCTTGTCCGGCCAGACCCCCGACGGGATCGACCCCGATGCGGCCGATGCGATCGTCGAGCGCGCGCGCACCACGGCCAGCCTCGATCTCGCCGGCACGCACCGCATCGCGTTCGACGAGGCGCGCGACCTGCGCCTGCTTCAGCGCGAACGGCTGCCCTTCCACAGCAACGCGATGACCTTCACCGCCTTCGATGCCGAGGGCGGTGTGGTGTCGAGCCGCACTTATTATTCGGTCGGCGGCGGCGCGATCCTCGATGAGGATCAGGCCGCGGTGCGCCAGGCGTCGGCCGGCGCACCGCTCGGCGCCAACCAGGGGCCGCCGCTGGCCGGCGACGGCGCCGCCGTCCCTTTTCCTTTCTCGTCGGGCGCCGAACTGGTGGCGCATGCCCATCGAAGCGGGCTGACGATCGCGAGGATGATGCGCGCCAATGAGGAAGCGGCGATGAGCGCGGAGGACGTCTCCGCCCGCCTCGCCGCGATCCGCGCGGCGATGAGCGCGTGCATCGATCGCGGCATCGCCGCCAGCGGCATCCTGCCCGGCGGGCTCAACGTGAAGCGCCGCGCGCCCGGCATCTACGCGCAGCTCATCGCGCGGCAGGAGCGTGCGCTGGTCGACCCGCTCTCGGTGATCGACTGGATCAACCTGTGGGCGCTGGCGGTGAACGAGGAGAATGCGGCGGGCGGCCGTGTCGTCACCGCGCCGACCAACGGCGCCGCCGGCATCGTTCCCGCGGTGCTGCGCTATTATGAGCGCTTCGCACCGCGCCCGACGGTGGAGGGGGCGGAGGATTTCCTGCTGACCGCCGCCGCGGTGGGATCGCTGTTCAAGGAAAATGCCTCGATCTCGGGGGCCGAGGTCGGTTGCCAGGGCGAGGTCGGCGTCGCCTGCTCGATGGCGGCGGCGGGGCTCGCCGCGGCGCTGGGCGCCACGCCCGGGCAGATCGAAAATGCCGCCGAGATCGGCATGGAGCATAATCTCGGGCTCACCTGCGATCCGGTCGGCGGGCTGGTGCAGGTGCCCTGCATCGAGCGCAACGCGGTCGGCTCGGTCAAGGCGATCGAGGCCGCCCGCCTCGCGATGCTCGGCGACGGCACCCACCGCGTCAGCCTCGACCAGGTGATCGAGACGATGCGCCGCACCGGGCTCGACATGTCCGAACGCTACAAGGAAACCTCGCTCGGCGGGCTCGCGGTCAACGTCGTCGAATGCTGAGCGCGCCGGCCTATTCCGCGCGATAGGCGTCGAGGTCGATCGCCTCGATGTCGCGGGCAAGGTCGGGGTGGCGCCTGGAGAGATAGGCGTCCGCCTTTGCAAGATCGCTCGCGAGATGCGGTTTCAGCCAAGGCGCCGCATCCCTGGGGGAGCGGCCGGACAGGCGCTCGACGATCGCAAGCGCGGTAACCAGCGCGGCCTCGCTCAGATAGCCCTGCCGCGACGACTCCCAGCCCGATTCGTCGAACGACTGGAACGCGCGGAAGGATTTGGCGCCGTTCGCCATGAAGATGCCGAACCCCAGGAACACCGCGGTCAGGTCTGTCGCCAGCTCCTTGAGGTCGCGGCCGCCCGGCGGATAGTCGCGCGCCGCCGAGAGCAGATAATGCGCCAGTTCGTGCGCGAAGGTGGCGACCAATGTGGGCGGCGTGGCGAGCTGGTTCGGGTTGTAGCGGATGATCGCGAGCATGCCGTCGCGGTCGTCGGCGCGGATGAAGGTGCCGGCGGGGGCGAAGCTTTCATGCTTCAACGCGAAACCGCGTGCGACCTGCATCGGCCGGCTGGGATCGCCCGGCATCAGGCGGCAGCGCCATTCGAGCATGCCCGCGGCGCTGCGGACGCGATCGAAGATCTCCTCGGCCAGGGCATGGCCGGTCGCGGCGGAGGTCGGGAAGAAATCGGTGGTCGGCAGCACCAGCCGCGTCTCGTGCAGGCCGGCGACGCCATCATAGGTCCTGAGCAGCCATTTGATCGTGGCGAGCATCCATTCGAACGCGTCGCCATCGATCGGTCGTTTCGGCCCGAACAAGCCCAGCATGCGATTCCCCCCGGTGCGCCGCGCCAGCCTAGGCGAGCGCGCGCGCGCGCTGGCGAGCCGCGCTTGCAACCGCGCCGGCCAGCGGCCATTTGCGACCGCATGACCGAATCCCAGCCGCCGATGCGCCTTGCGCTGTTGCCCGTCTCGCGCCTGCAGCAGAACTGCACGCTGCTCTGGTGCACGAAGACGATGCGGGGTGCCTTTACCGATCCGGGCGACGAATTGCCGAAGCTCAAGGCCGCCGCGGAAAAGCTGGGCGTGACGGTGGAGAAGATCCTCCTCACCCATGGCCATATCGACCATTGCGGGCGCGCCGGCGTGCTGGCGAAGGAGCTCGGCGTGCCGATCGAAGGGCCGCACGAGGATGATCGCTACTGGATTGCCCGGCTGGAGGATGATGGCCGCGCCTATGGCATCGACGGGCACTGCTTCGAACCCGATCGCTGGTTGACGGACGGCGACACGGTGACGGTGGGTGAGCTGGTGCTCGACGTGATCCACTGCCCCGGCCACACGCCGGGCCATGTCGTGTTCCACCACGCGCCGTCGAAGGCGGCGATCGTCGGCGACGTGCTGTTCCAGGGCTCGATCGGCCGCACGGACTTTCCGCTGGGCAACCATCAGGATCTCATCGACGCGATCACGCAGAAGCTGTGGCCGCTGGGGGACGAGACCGCGTTCGTGCCGGGCCACGGACCGACCTCGACCTTCGGCTACGAGCGGCAGACCAATCCGTTCGTCGCCGATCGCGTGCTCGCCGGCAACTGATCGCGCAGGGTGCAATTAACGCATCTTAATGCTTCCACCCGGCCGGCTTCAGTCCTAACAGGAACGATCCATGTGGTTGATGTTCCAATTCCCGCTGTGCCCGTTTTCGCGGAAGATCCGCCTGCTGCTCGGTGAGAAGGGCGTCGGCTACGAACTCGTGCGCGAATCGCCGTGGCAGCGGCGCGACGAGTTCATCGACATGAATCCTGCCGGGCAGACCCCGGTGATGGCGGACGATAGCCGCAACCTCGTGCTGATCGACAGCCAGGCGATCTGCGAATATTTCGAGGAGACCGAGGAAAAGTCGCCGATGATCAGCGGCACCGCGCAGAACCGCGCGGAGATCCGCCGGCTGACCACCTGGTTCGATCAGCAATTCTATGGCGACGTCGTCGCCCCGCTGATGAACGAGAAGATGCGCAAGCGCCTCGTCGACCGCACCTCGCCCGACGCGAAGATGCTGCGGGAGGCGATGAAGAACGCGGTCAGCCACCTCGACTATACCGATTATCTGCTCGACCATCGCAACTGGCTGGCCGGCGCGACCTTGAGCCTCGCGGATCTGACCGCGGCGGCGCACATCTCGGTGGCGGACTATCTCGGCGGGATCGACTGGCGCGGGCATGACCTCACCAGCCGCTGGTATGCCGGTCTCAAGTCGCGGCCCAGCTTTCGCCCGCTGCTGGGCGAGCGGATGGAAGTGATCGTGCCGCCCGCGCACTACGACAAGGTCGACTTCCTCTAGCTAATGCTCCTTGTCGTGGCGCCTCGGCCCACGAGCGCCAGTTCGTCCGCGTCGTGCAGCACGCTGCCGAAATGATGCTGCCACAGCCGGGCGCCCAGATCGGCGGAGCGATCGAGCGAGGAGCCGACGCAGAGCCATTTGAGCAGGGTGGGGTGCAGCCCGGCGTCGAACAGCATGAAGCCTGCGGCGAGGCAGCATGTGTCCGCCTGGATACCGCAGACGAGCACGCGTTCGACGGAGCGTGATCGCAGATGATCGATCAGGGCGGCCGGCGGCAGATAGCCATGCTTGATGAACAGTCGGTCCGCCGCAACGAGGCTGTCATCGTCGGCCGCGGGCTTCCAGCCGAGCTGGCGCTCGAACGGCGTCACCGCCTCGTCGTGCCGTTCGACGGTCGCGACGGTGTATAGACGGCCGCTGAGCGCGCGGATGCCGGCGATGATCCGTTCCGGCACCGCGAAGCTGGGCTGGACGTCGATGACGAGCAGCGCCAGCGATTGCGCGGGAAGGCCGGCGGCCATCAGCCGCCGATGGCGGTCAGGAAATAATCCATGCTGAGATCGTCCGAGAGGACGAAGCCCCGGGTCGGCGCCAGCGAAAGCCCGCGGCGGTCGATCTCGGTCAGCCCGGCTGCCGTCGCATGCGCCGCGAGTTCGTCGGGGGTCAGGAACTTGCTCCAGTCGTGCGTGCCCCTGGGGATCTGGCCCAGCCCCTCGCCGATCGTGATCAGCGCCAGCCGCGAGAGCGCGGTGCGGTTGGGGGTGGAGAGGATCATCAGCCCGCCGGGCGCGAGCCGCGTTGCGAGACCGGCGACGAACGCCGCCGGGTCGGTCACATGCTCGACCACCTCCATCGAGACGACGAGGTCGAACGTTGCGTCGCCAAGCTGGTCGAGTTCGCCCGCGTGATAGTCGATCGCCAGCCCCTGGGCCGCGGCATGCGCGCGCGCCGCGGCGATAGTCTCCGCCGCGGCATCGACGCCGGTCACCGCCGCCCCGAGCCGCGCGAGCGGTTCGCTGAGCAGCCCGGCGCCGCAGCCGACATCCAGCGCGCGCTTGCCGGTCAGCGGCCTGAGCGCGGTGGAATCGAGATCCCAGTGGCGGTTCACCTGCTCGCGCAGATAGGCGAGGCGGACGGGGTTGAGCCGGTGGAGCATCGCCGAGGAACCCTTCGGATTCCACCAGTCTGCCGCCATGGCCCCGAAGTGCGCGGCCTCGCGCGGGTCGATCGTCGCAGTTGCGTTCATGATGATGCCTCCCTATCAGGGCGCCGCCGTCTCCGGAACGGCCAATATTTGAAGGAAAAGCGTCTTTCCGATGGCCCGTATCGTCATGAAGTTCGGCGGCACCTCGATGGCCGGCATCGAGCGGATCCGCAATGTCGCCCAGCGCGTGAAGCGCGAGGTGGAGGACGGCAACAAGGTCGCGGTCGTGGTGTCGGCCATGGCGGGCGAGACCGACCGGCTGGTCGGCTTCTGCCGCGAAGCCTCCGCGCTCTATGATCCGCGCGAATATGATGTGGTCGTCGCCTCGGGCGAGCAGGTGACGAGCGGACTGCTCGCCATTGCGCTGCAGGCGATCGGCGTGCCCGCGCGCAGCTGGCTGGGCTGGCAGCTGCCGATCCACACCAACGATGCCCATGCCTCCGCGCGCATCGGCACGATCGACACGCAGGCGCTCGACGCCGCGCTGGCGACCGGCGAGGTCGCGGTGATCCCGGGTTTCCAGGGCGTCGCCGACGATGGCCGCGTGACCACCCTGGGCCGTGGCGGTTCGGATACGTCGGCGGTCGCGGTGGCGGCGGCGATGAAGGCCGATCGCTGCGACATCTATACCGACGTGGACGGCGTCTACACCACCGACCCGCGCATCGTGCCGCGCGCGCGCAAGCTCAGCCGGGTCACCTATGAGGAAATGCTGGAACTGGCGAGCGTCGGGGCGAAGGTGCTCCAGACCCGCTCGGTGGGTCTGGCCATGAAGGAGAAGGTGCGCGTGCGCGTGCTTTCCTCCTTCGACGACAGCAAGGACGATGGCGGCCACCGCGGCACGCTGATCGTCGGCGAGGAAGAGATCGGGGATACCAACGTGGAACGCCAGCTCATCACCGGCATCGCGCACGACAAGAACGAAGCGAAGATCACGCTGACCAGCGTGCCGGATCGTCCCGGCGCGGTCGCCAGCATCTTCAGCCCGCTCGCCGACGCGAACATCAATGTCGACATGATCATCCAGAACATCGCGCACGATGCGGGCTCGACCGACGTCACCTTCACGGTGCCGGGCGCCGAACTGGCGCGCGCGCTGGACACGCTGACCAGGGCGCAGGAGGCGATCGGCTTCCAGAAGCTGATCCACGACACCAAGGTCTGCAAGATCTCGGTCGTCGGCGTCGGCATGCGCAGCCATGCCGGTGTCGCCTCGATGATGTTCAAGGCGCTGGCCGATCGCGGCATCAACATCCTCGCGATCACCACGTCGGAGATCAAGGTCAGCGTGCTGATCGAGGAGGATTATACCGAGCTCGCGGTCCGCGTGCTGCACACCGCCTATGGCCTCGACGCCGAAGAGGAGCCGGCCGCTTGAGCGGATCCGCCCGGCTTTCCGCGCTGATGGCGCGGGGCGCGGCGTTCCTCGGCTCGGAGGTCGCGATCATGGCGGGCGCCATGTCGTGGATCAGCGAGCGCAACCTCGTTTCGGCGATGTCCAACGCGGGCGGGTTCGGCGTGATCGCCTGCGGCGCGATGACGCCGGCGCTGCTCGACGCCGAGATCGCGGCGACCAAGGCGCTGACGGCCAGGCCGTTCGGCGTGAACCTGATCACCATGCATCCGGACCTGATGGAGCTGATCGCGGTCTGCGCGAAGCACCGGGTCGGCCACGTCGTGCTGGCGGGCGGGCTGCCGCCGGCCGGCAGCCTCGATGCGATCAAGGCATCGGGTGCGAAGCTGATCTGCTTTGCGCCGGCGCTGGCGCTCGCCAAGAAGCTGATCCGCTCGGGCGTCGACGCGCTGGTGATCGAGGGCATGGAGGCCGGCGGCCATATCGGGCCGGTTTCCACCAGCGTGCTCGCACAGGAAATGCTGCCCGAGATTGCGGATCAGCTGCCGGTGTTCGTGGCGGGCGGCATCGGCCGCGGCGAGGCGATGGCCGGCTATCTCGAAATGGGCGCCGCCGGCGTCCAGCTCGGTACCCGCTTCGTCTGCGCGACCGAATGCATCGCGCACCCCGCGTTCAAGAAGGCGTTCATCCGCGCGTCCGCGCGCGAGGCGATCGCGAGCGTGCAGATCGATCCGCGGCTGCCGGTGATCCCGGTGCGGGCGCTCAAGAATGTCGGCACCGAAAGCTTCACCGCCAAGCAGCGCGAGGTCGCCAACCTGCTCGACGCGGGCACGATCGCGATGGGCGAGGCGCAGCTCCAGATCGAGCATTACTGGGCCGGCGCGCTGCGCCGCGCGGTGATCGACGGCGATGTCGAGGGCGGTTCGCTGATGGCGGGCCAGTCGGTCGGCATGGTCCGCAAGGAAGAGCCGCTGGCGGACATCATCGCAACCCTGATCGACGAGGCTTCGACCGCGCTCGAGCGTCGTTCCGCGGCGCACTGACCGCTTATATGCCAACGTGGACGGTTCCACGTTGGCAGCGGTGCATGCAATCTGTTAGCGCCGGTTCATGCCCGTCAGTTCGTCCTCCGTCGCTGCCCGCGAGATCCTGACCCGCCTCCACGACGTGATGGCTGCGCGCACCAATGCGCAGACCAAGCTCAACCAGGTCGTCAACATCATCGGCGAGGCGCTGAACAGCGAAGTCTGTTCGATCTACCTGCTGCGCGACGGCGTGCTCGAGCTGTTCGCGACGCGCGGGCTCAACCAGGCGGCGGTGCACGTCACCAAGCTGGCGCTGGGCGAGGGGCTGGTCGGCACGATCGCCGAGGATGTCGCGACGCTCAACCTCGACGAGGCGACGAGCCATCCCGATTTCGCCTATCGTCCCGAAACGGGCGAGGAATTGTATCACAGCTTCGCCGGCGTGCCGATCGTGCGGCGCGAGGAGGCGGTGGGCGTGCTCGCGGTGCAGCACGCCGATCCCAGGCCCTATGACGATGTCGAGATCGAGGCGCTGCAGACCGTGGCGATGGTGCTCGCCGAACTGATCCACAATTCGGGGCTGATCGACGAGACCGCCACGCAGCGCGGGGCCACCCACTCGACCGCGGCGGTGCGGCTGACCGGTCAGAAACTGGTCGAGGGGATGGCGCGCGGCGCCGCCGTCTATCACCAGCCGCGGGTCACCATCGAACATACCGTCGCGGAAGACACCGAGGCGGAGCGGCATCGCGTCTATGCCGCGTTCGACAAGATGCGCGAGCAGATCGAGCGCATGACCTCGCAGTCCGAATTCGGCAAGGGCGGCGAGCATGAGGAGGTTCTCGAGACCTACAAGATGTTCGCCTATGACGAGGGCTGGGCGCGGCGGATCAACGAGGCGATCGACAGCGGACTGACCGCGGAGGCCGCGATCGAGCGCGTGCAGCAGCGCACCCGCATGCGGATGCGCCAGATCGACGATCCGTTGCTCGCGGACCGCATGCACGACCTGGAGGATCTGGCGAACCGGCTGCTGCGCATCGTTTCGGGCCAGCTCGGCACCGCCGCGCAGATGGGCCTGCGCCAGGATACGATCCTGATCGCGCGCAACCTGGGGCCGGCCGAACTGCTCGAATATGATCGCCGCCGCCTGAAGGGCGTGGTGCTCGAGGAAGGGTCGCTGACCGCGCACGTCACCATCGTCGCGCGCGCGATGGGGGTGCCGGTTCTGGGCCGCGTCCGCGACGTTCGCCGGATGATCGCCGAGGGCGACAAGCTGCTGCTCGACGTGTCCGAAGGCGCGGCATTCGTGCGGCCGACCGCGGCGATGGAGGAAGCGTTCGAGGCGAAGCTGGAAACCACGCAGAAGCGCCGCGCCGCCTTTGCGGCGGCCAAGCAGGATCCCGCGATGACGCAGGATGGCGTGCGCATCGCGCTGATGATCAATGCCGGCCTGCGCGACGATCTCGCCGCGCTCGACCTGACGGGCGCGGACGGCATCGGCCTGTTCCGCACCGAGTTCCAGTTCCTCGTTTCCGCCACCTTGCCGCAGCGCGAGCGCCAGCAGCGGCTGTATCGCGAGGTGCTGGAGGGCGCCGGCACCCGGCCGGTGGTGTTCCGTACCGTCGACATCGGCGGCGACAAGGCGCTGCCCTATATGCGCCCGCACGACGCCGAAGAGGAAAATCCGGCGATGGGCTGGCGCGCGATCCGCGTCGCGCTGGAGCGCGACGGGCTGATGAAGGCCCAGGCGCGCGCGCTGATCGAGGCGGCGGCGGGCCGCACGCTCAACGTGATGTTCCCGATGGTGTCGGAACCATGGGAGTTCGACGAGGCCCGGGCGCTGTTCGAGGCGCAGCGCGGCTGGATCGCGTCGCGCGGGCGCCAGCTGCCGCATGCGATCCGCTATGGCACGATGCTGGAGGTGCCGGCGCTGGCCGAGGTGCTCGATCTGCTGCTGCCCCGGCTCGATTTCCTGTCGATCGGCACCAATGATCTGACGCAGTTCCTGTTCGCCGCGGACCGCTCCAATCCCAAGCTGGCGGAGCGGTACGACTGGTTGAGCCCGGCGATCCTGCGCTTTCTGAAGCGCGTGACGGTACAGTCGCATGCGGCGGACGTTCCCGTCGCGGTGTGCGGCGAAATGGGCGGCCGCACGCTGGAGGCGATGGCGCTGATCGGCCTCGGGATCGAGAGGCTCTCGATCACCCCGGCGGCGATCGGGCCGGTCAAGGCGATGATCCGTTCGCTCGACGCGGGCAAGCTCAGGACGGACATGGCGGCGCTGCTCGCTGCCCCGCCGCACCCCTTCCGCGACGCGCTGTCGGACTGGGCCGCGGCGCATGGTGTCGAATTGGTCTAAAGCGGGTGAAAAGCCGAGATTTCCGAGTGTTGCGCGATTGACACAGAGCAAGGCGATAGGCGAGAAGGCCGCGCATCGGGCACCGCATAAATCCAAGCCCAGGAACGGGGCGCAGCAGCATGACTGATCGCGAGAATGAGGACGGTAACCTCTTCCCGAGGCGCGTGGGCGAAAGGCTCCGTGCGGCCCGCGAGGCGGCGGGATTGGAACTGGCGGACATCGCGTCGCGCACCCGCGTCCAGTTGCGCCATCTGGAGGCGATGGAGGCGGGCGATTTCGCGACCCTGCCCTCGATCACCTACACGCTGGGCTTCGGCAAGGCCTATGCCCGCGCCGTCGGCATCGATGAGGTCGAGACCGCGCGGTCGCTGCGGCAGGAGATGGAAGTCGCGGGCACATCGACGCCCAAGCGGGTCGAACTGCAGCCCTATGAGCCGGCCGATCCCGCGCGCGTGCCGACGCGCCTGCTCACCTGGACGGCGGTGGCGATCGCGCTGCTCGTGCTCGTCGGCTATGGCATCTGGCGGTCCGAATTGTTCGTCGGCGGATCGGGACGCAGCGAGGCCGAACAGGCCGCCGATGCGGTGATTTCCGGCCAGCCGGCGCCGGCGCCCGCGCCGGCCGCTGCACCGGCGCCGACGCCCGCCGCACCCACCGGTCCGGTGGTGCTGACCGCGGTCGACACGGTGTGGCTGCGCATTACCGATGGTGAGGGCAAGCGGCTGCTCGAGAAGGAATTGGCGACCGGTGAGCGCTACGAAGTGCCGCCCGACGCGATCACCCCGACCTTGACGACCGGCCGCGCCGAGGCGCTGACGGTCAGCGTCGGCGGTGTCGCGGTGCCCGCGCTGGGCGAAGGCCGCGTCGAAGGGATCGGGATCGGCGCCGCGGCATTGGCCGCGCGGGGGGCGGCACCCGGTGTTGCGCCGACGCCGGCCGCGGGAACGTCGCCCGCGCCCGCCGCCCGCGCTCGCCCGGCACCGCCTGCGGCCGAGCCCACGGCTGAGCCGCTGGTGCGTGACGATGCGCCGTCTGCCGAGCCCGGTACGCCTTAAGCTGGGCGACAGGGTGGATCGGCCATATTAGGAAGGCATGATCCACCATTTCCAGACCGTAGGGGCCTAACTGCATGCGCAAGACGCTGATCGCCACCTTGTTGCTCGTCGCCGGCACCGCGATGCCGGCCTTCGCGCAGAGCGACGCGCTGCCGCGCCGGGTCGACAAGCTGGAGCGCGAGATGCGCGCCGTCCAGCGCAAGGTCTTTCCCGGTGGCTCCGGGCAGACCGTCGAACCGGACATCGTCGTGCCGCAGGCGCCGCCGCCCGAGATCGGCAGCCCGGCGACCGCACCGCTCGCCGACCTGACCGCGCGCGTCGATGCGCTTGAGTCGCAACTCGCCTCGCTGACCGGCCAGGCCGAACAGAATGCCAACGAGATCCGGCTGCTCCAGGAGGCCTTCGCCAAGGCGCAGGCGGATTTCGATGCGCGGATCAAGGCGCTGGAGCCGACAGCGCCACCCGTCGCACCGACGCTGGACGGGGATGCCGGGGCCATGCCGGATCCGGCGGTGGACGGCGCGCCGGCGGCCGGCGACACTGCGGTGTCGATCGCGCGCCCCGATACCGGCGATGCCGGCGAGGATGCCTATCTCTATGGCTATCGCCTGTGGGAAGCGAAGCGCTTCGACGAGGCGCAGGCGCAGCTCAAGGCAGCGGCTGCCAAATATCCCTCGCACAAGCGGATCAGCTTCACCCGCAACCTGCTCGGCCGTGCCTATCTCGATGGCGGCAAGCCCGAACTGGCGGTGAGCGCCTTCCTGCAGAACTACCAGCAGAACCCGCGGGGCGAGCGCGCCCCCGACAGTCTCTATTATCTGGGGCAGAGCTTCATCCAGCTCAAGCAGCCCGCCAAGGCCTGCCAGGTCTATGACGAGTTCAACGAGGTTTATGGCGGCACGGCGACCGCGGCGCTGAAGGCGCAGGTTGCCAGGGGCCGCACCACCGCCAAGTGCCGGGCGGCCTGAACCGCCGCTTCGCCGAGGATCTCGGCCGGCTGATCGGCAGCGTCGCCAAGGCGCGGATCGGCATCGCGGTTTCGGGCGGCGCCGACAGCCTCGCGCTGTTGCTGCTGGCGCGCGACGCGGGTGCGGACGAGGTCGCGGCGGCAACCGTCGACCATGGCCTGCGCCCCGCCGCCGCGATCGAGGCGGCGATGGTCGCGACCGTCGCGGCGCAATTCCGCATCCCCCACGCCATATTGCGCCCGCCCGCGCCGATCGTCGGATCGGTGCAGGCCGGCGCCCGCGCCGCGCGCTACGCGCTGCTGGAGGCGTGGCGGGAGCATGAGGCGCTCGACTGGGTGCTGACCGCGCACCATGCGGACGATCAGGCCGAAACCTTGCTGATGCGGCTCAACCGGGGCGCCGGCGTCGGCGGGCTGGCGGGCATCCGCGCGGTCAACGGCCATGTCGTGCGGCCGCTGCTCGGCTGGCGCCGCGACGAACTGGCGGCGGTGGTCGCGGGGGCCGGCATCGAGCCGGTCGACGACCCGTCCAACCGCGATCCGCGGTTCGATCGGACGCGGATGCGCGCGGCGCTCGCCCAGGCCGATTGGATCGACGTGCCCGCGGTGGCGGCCAGCGCATCGCACCTCGCCGATGCCGAGGCAGCGCTCGACTGGAGCGTGGCGCAACTCGAACCCGAGCGGCTCCGCGCCGAGGGCGAGGCGCTGCTGCTCGACCCCGCGGGCATCCCCCCGGAACTGCTGCGCCGGCTGCTGCGCCGCGCATTGGCACGGCTGCAGCCCGGCCTCGATCCGACCGGGCCAGAGCTCGACCGGCTGGTCGCGGCGCTTGCCGCGGACGGCAAGGCGAGCATCGGCGCGCTGCTCGTCGCGGGGCGCGGCGGGCGATGGCGCATCGGCCGGGCGCCGCCGCGGCGCACGGGCTGATCCGGTCACACTATCGGCGGGTTGAGCCGCCTGAACCCGTCCTGCGTGCGGTAGGGATAATAGGGATAGGCGGGCATCACGTCGCTCGCCGCGTCGAGCCGGGCGATCTGCTCCGCCGTCAGCGACCAGCCGACCGCGCCCAGATTGTCGCGGAGCTGCGCCTCGTTGCGCGCACCGATGATCACCGACGAAACGGTGGGGCGGGCAAGCAGCCAGGCGATCGCGACCTGCGGCACGCTGCGTCCGGTCTCCCCCGCCACCGCTTCGAGCGTATCGACCACGGTGTAGAGGCGTTCCGCGTCGACCGGCGGGCCCCATTGCGCAGTGTCGTGCAGGCGGCTGCCTTCGGGCAACGGCTGGCCGCGGCGGATCCTGCCGGTCAGCCGGCCCCAGCCGAGCGGGCTCCACACCAGCGCGCCGACCTTCTGGTCGAGCCCGAGCGGCATCAATTCCCACTCATAGTCGCGGCCGACCAGCGCATAATAGACCTGGTGCGCGACATAGCGCGGCCAGCCATGGCGATCCGCCGCCGCCAGCGCCTTCATCAACTGCCAGCCGGCGAAGTTGGAGGCACCGATGAAGCGGATCTTGCCCGCGCGGATCAGCGCATCGAGCGTGTGCAGCACCTCCTCCACCGGCGTCGCCGCATCGAAGGCGTGAAGCTGGAGCAGGTCGATATAGTCGGTGCCGAGCCGCTTGAGCGCCGCATCCACCGCCGCGATCAGCCGGTGGCGGCCGGTGCCGGCATCATTGGGCCCATCGCCCATCGGCAGGCCGGTCTTGGTGGAGATCAGCAGCCTGTCCCGCCGGCCCTTGATCGCGGCGCCCAGCACGTCCTCCGAGGCGCCCGCCGAATAGACGTCGGCGGTGTCGAAAAGGGTGACGCCCGCATCGAGGCAGATGTCGATCAACCGCCGCGCTTCCGCGACGTCGCTGTTGCCCCAGGCGGAGAACAGCGGACCCCGTCCGCCGAAGGTCCCGGTGCCGAAGCTGAGCGCGGGCACCTTGAGCCCCGAGCCGCCGAGCGTGCGATAGTCCATGGGGCGATCTCCCTTGCCGTCCGGTCACAATATGGCGGGATGGAATGGCCGTGATTAGGGCGCATCGATGCCCAGCAGCTATGCGCCACGGTCAACAATCGGCAGGGCTGCAAACGACGTTGATTCCGGTCGCCGCCGGGCGCAAGCCTGTGCCGGCGAGGGGGCTCGCAACAGGGAAACAGGGATGCTTGCAAAACATTGGGTCGGGGGCATCGCTGCCGCCGCATTGTTGATGCCGACCATCGCCATGCCGACGATCGCCATGGCAGCCACGCCGCGCGACGTCTCCGATCTGGTCGGCGCGCGCGCTGCCGGTGGCGAGACGCAGCTCGAACAGCGCGGCTATGTCCATATCAAGACCGAAAAGTCGAACGACCGCGCCTGGAGCTATTGGTGGCATTCGGGGCGCAAGCAATGCCTGTCGGTGGCGACGGTCGACGGGCGCTATGATGCGATTACCGATACGCCCGCAGCGGACTGCAACCAGCGCGGCGGCAAGTCCGACGGCAGCGCGGTGGCGGCGGGCGTCGCGGTGGCCGCGCTGATCGGCGCGATCGCGCTGGCGCACAAGTCGCACAATCATGACGACGGCAAGCATTATGACGATGACAAGACCGATGCCGTCTATGATCGCGGCTTCCGCGATGGGCTCTACAACCAGAGCTATCACAATTACGACCGGTCGGACGCCTATTCGCGCGGCTATGAGGCGGGCACGCGGCAACGCGAGGATGAGACCAGCCATCGCAACGGCCACCGCTCGGGCGCGAGCGGCTATACCCGCTCGGTGAACGTCAGTGACCTGCAGGGCGCGCGGGCCTCGTCCGCCGATGGCGAACTCCAGTCGCGCGGCTTTCGCAATGTCGATGCGCTGAAGAGCGGCAATGCGGCCTATACGATCTGGTACAATCGCGACACGCGGCAGTGCCTGCAGATGGCGGTGGCCGATGGGCGGGTCGATAGTCTGGTGGATATTGGATCGTCGCCGAACTGCCGGTGATTTCCTTCACGCTTCCCTGGGGGATTGTTGTGCAGACCGGGGCGGCGCGAGAGCGTCGCCCAAGTCCGTGTCGGGAGCGGGGGAAGCGGCGCCATGGGCGCCGGGTCGTCAGCGCAGCTTGGCGATCGAGAGCCCGTCCAGCTTGGCGCGGTCCTTCGTCGATTCCTCGCTGCGGGTGAGGGCCTTGGCGATGGCTTTCAGCGCCATGCCCTTCTTCGCGAGGGTGTGGAGCTTCTGGATTTCGTCCTGCGTCCAGGGCTGGCGATGGCGTTCGAAACGGTCTGACATGCCATCAGTCTAGCCGATCGGCGCGCCGCCGTCATGCGCCGGAACGCAATTGTGCGGGCGATCACAAACAGTCCCGGATCAAGGGCTTAGGAGGAGGGCATGATGATGCACAGCTTGATCCGCCGCCCGTTCGCCCTGGCTGCCGCGCTCGGTGCGCTGGCGCTCGGCCCCGCCCTGCCCGCCGAGGTGCGGACGGTCGACGATGACCGGCCGGGCGGGTTCGAGCCGCTCGCCGCCGCGGCCGGGGATGCGCCCCTCTGCACGACCGACGGCGCCTGGTGCGTCGCCGCCGCGTCCGAAGAGGGTGAGGCTCTGGTGGTCACCGCGAAGGGGCGGGAGGTGGCGCGGCTGGCCGCCGACGCCGAGACGGATCGCGAGGCGCCGAAACTCGCGCCGATGCCCGCCATTTTGCGATTGAAGGATGGCAGCGTGCTGGTCGGCGCGCTCGCGACCTGGACCGCGGGCTATTCGGGCGGGGGCGGCGCCTATACCGAGCAGCGGCTGGTGCATCTCGTGCCCGGCCGCGCGCCGGTGACGGTGCTCGCGGCGCCGCTGCGGGGAGACCTGCTGATCCGCGCCTGCTTCAGCGAAGAGGATGTCGAGAAGCGCCGTGCTGCCTGCCATGACGAATATCGCCTCGAAGCGCGCCTCGAGACGGCGGGTCCCGGCGCCGCGCTGCCGCCGCTCCGGCTGACCACAAAGGCGGCCAATTTCCCGCGCGGCGTCGCCCGCGACAAGGATTCGTCCGAAAATCCGCCACTTACGCGCGGGGATCTGGTGTGGGAACAGGATGCCGGCTGCACCTATGAGCGCCGCTTCCGCTTCGATGCCGCCGCCGGCCGCTATGTGCCCGACGCCGCATTGCCGGCTTGCGGGCAATATACGGCTCCCTGAACACGTTATCCAAAGCGCACGGCGTTGCCGCCCCGCGCCTTGGCGGCATAGAGCGCGGCGTCCGCCTTGTTGAGGAGCGCGGCGGTATCCCAGCCGACGGCGCCGGCGATCGAGATGCCGATGCTGATGCCGACGCTGATCGGCCGGGCAAGGCCGGCGATGGCGATCGGCTCGCGCACCGAGCGGGTCAGCCGATCCGCGACGATGTCGGGCGTCTCTTCGGCATCGAACTGGATGATGATGACGAACTCGTCGCCCGCCCAGCGCGCGACGACATCGCCATGCCGGGTGCCGCGCAGCAGCCGCGCCGCCACTTCCTTCAGCACCTGGTCGCCGGTGCTGTGGCCATAGGTGTCGTTGATCGGCTTGAACCCGTCCAAGTCGCAGAACAGCAGCGCCAGTTCGCGGCGATCCTCGCCGGCGCGCGCCATCAGCGCCGCAAGCCGCTCGTCGAAGCCGGCACGGTTGAGCAGCCCGGTCAGCGCGTCGCTGCGTGCCTCGGCGAGAAGCTGCAGCCGGCGCGCGCGCTCCGCCGACGCGTCCTGGAACACGAGCACGCCGCCGACGATCGCGCCGGCCTGGTTGCGGATCGGCGCTGCCGTATCGGATACCGGCACGTGGCTGCCATCGGCGCGCCGGAGCAGGACGATGGTGTCGATGAACTGCACCTCGCCCGTGGCGATCGCGCGGGTGACGGGGTCGTCGACCGGAGACCCATCCTCGGTTTCGATCGGGAAAATCTCGGCCGTGGGCAGACCCTTCGCCTGGGCATTGCTTCGCCCGGTCAGCCGTTCCGCCGCGGGGTTCAGCCAGGTGATCCGCGCCTCCCGATCGGTCGTCATCACGCCGTCGCCGATCGATCGCAGCGTCACCTGCGACAGTTCATGCTCGTTGAACAGCTGTTCCTCCGCCTCGCGGCGCGCGGTGATGTCCTGGATCTGGGATATGAAGTGCAGCGGCGTGCCATCCTCGCCGCGCACCAGCGAGACCGCGAGGATGGCGTGCACGATCGCGCCATCCTTGCGGAAATAGCGCTTCTCCATCTGATAGGATCGGATGGTGCCCGCGACGAGATCGTCGAGCAGATCGAGATCGGCGGCCAGATCGTCCGGGTGGGTGATGTCCTGGAACGTCAGCGTCAGGAATTCCTGCTCGCCATATCCCAGCATCGCGATCAGCGCGGGATTGACGTCACGCCAGCTGCCGTCGAGCGCGACCAGCGCCATGCCGATGGCCGCGTGGCGGAAGGCGTCGTTGAACTGCCGCTCGCTGCGAACCAGCCGTTCCTCGAGCGCGCGTCGGTCGCTGATGTCGGTGACGAGCACGTGGAAGCCGGCGATGCTGCCGTCGGCGGCGCGATCGGGCGTGTAATTGCCGTGGACGAAGCGGCGGCGCTCGCCGTCGAACAACTCCATCTCGTAAATCACCGCCTCGCCGTCCAGGGCGGCGCGCGCTTTGGACTCGAGCATCGCATAGCTGCGCTCGCCGACGATCTCGCGCATCGACTTGCCGACAATGTCGTCCGGCGCCAGTCCGCGCCACAGGCGATAGGTTTCGTTCGCGTACCGATAGGTCAGCGTATGATCGATATAGGCGATCAGGGCCGGGGCGGTGTTTGCGAATTCGCGCAGCATTCACAACATGATGCTGCGATCCATGGGGCGATGCAACGCGGGCGGACGGGGGGCGGGGCGCCTCATGTTCGTGAAAGCGCCCCGCGGTCCGTCAGCGACGGGTTTCGGTTTCGGGAATCGGCACGACCTTGATCTCGACGCGCCGGTTCGCGGCCTTTCCCTCGGGCGTCGCATTGTCCGCGATCGGCTGCGATTCACCGAAGCCCTGTGTCGCGAGGCGCGCGGACGATACGCCATGGCTGGAGAGATAGTCTGCCACGGACTTGGCGCGCCGTTCCGAAAGCCCCTGGTTGTAGGCGTCGCTGCCATCCGAATCGGTATGGCCATAGACGTCGACATAGGTCTTCTCGTAGCTGGCAAGCGTTCCGGCGACGTCGTCCAATGTCTTGCGGAACTGCGGCTGGATCGCCGCGCTGTCATAGCCGAAGGTGATGCCGGACGGCATGTTGAGGATCAGATTGTCGCCGTCGCGCGTCACTTCCACGTCGGTACCCGCAGTCTTGCGGCGCAGTTCCTGTTCCTGCTTGTCCATGTAGGAACCGATCGCGGCGCCGGCGATCCCGCCGATGCCCGCGCCGAGGATCTTCTCCGTGCGGTCGCCGCGTCCGCCGATCAGGTCGCCCAGGAAATAGCCGCCGACCACGCCCGCGGCGCCGCCGATCGCCGCCTTCGAAACGCGCTTCTCGCCGGTCACCGGATCGGTGATGCAGCCCGACGTGCCGAGGAGAGCGGCAAGCGCCGCCGCTGTCGTGAGGATCCTGCCCGAGTGTTGCATGTTCTTCCTTTCCTGCTTCCCGGGACGTTCGTCGCCGATTGTGGGGGAACAATCATATCGGCCCGTTTACGGCAAGAACGTCCTGTGCGCGGGGCTTGTTCCGCATCCGGTTTGAACGATGGATGATCGAGCGGTTGTAGAACCGACAGAAATCGCGCAAGAGCGGTGGTGACGACATTTATGCCGCCGCTTGCCCCCTTTCCCTTGTCCGACGTCGCGATCATCATCGTGCTGGTCGCGCTCAACGGCGTTTTCGCCATGTCGGAGCTTGCCGTCGTCTCGGCGCGCAAGCCACGTCTGGAAGCGATGGCGCGCGCGGACCGATTCGGCGCGCGTGCGGCGATCGATCTCGCCGCCGATCCGGGCAAATTCCTGTCGACGGTGCAGATCGGCATCACCTTGATCGGTATCCTCGCCGGTGCTTATTCGGGTGCCAGCCTCGGCATGCCCACCGCGGAACGCCTGCAATATCTGGGCGTACCCGCGAAAATCGCGGGGGAGGCGGGTTTCGCGCTGGTCATCGCGATCACCACCTATCTGTCGCTGATCGTCGGCGAGCTTGTTCCCAAGCAGTTCGCGCTGCGCAATCCGGAGCCGATCGCCGCGGCGGTGGCGATGCCGATGCTGTGGCTGTCGAAAATCACCGCGCCGATCGTGTGGGTGCTCGATCGGTCGAGCAGCGCGATCTTCCGCCTGCTCGGGATGAGCCGCGAATCGGAACATCATGTCACGGTGGAGGAACTGCACCTGATCGTGGCGGAAGCGAGCAGGTCCGGCCTGATCGAAGAGAGCGAGCGGGCCTTCATCTCGGGTGTCGTGCGGCTCGCGGACCGTCCCGTCCGCGAGGTGATGACGCCGCGCACCGAGGTTAACTGGATCGACGTCACCGCGGATCGCGACGCGGTGCGCAATGCGCTGGCCGAACTGCAGCACAGCCGGCTGCCGGTCGCGTCGGGCTCGGTCGACAACATCATCGGCGTCGTCCAGTCGCGCGACATCGTCAAGGCGCTGATCGCGGGCGGGACGCTCGATCTGGCCGGGCTGATGCGCCACGCGCCGGTGATCCCCGATCAGCTCGACGCGATGGACGCGCTCGACCGGTTGCGCGCTGCCGACGTGCCGATGGGGCTGATCCACGACGAATATGGCCATTTCGAAGGGTTGGTGACGCCGGTCGACCTGCTGCGCGCGATCGTTGGCACCTTCGTTTCCGATCAGGATGAGGATACCGATCCCGAACTGGTCGAACGCGAGGATGGCAGCCTGCTCGTTGCCGGCTCGATGTCGGCGGACCTGCTTGCGGAACGGCTCGAAATCGCGCTGCCGGAGGATCGCGATTATGCGACGGCGGCCGGCTATGTGCTCTCGGTGCTCAAGCATCTGCCGACGACCGGAGAGCATTTCACGGCGCAGGGGTGGCGGATCGAGGTGGTGGACATGGACGGGCGCAAGATCGATCGGCTGCTGATCGCGCGCGCGCGCAAGCCGCGCGGCCGCGGGGTGGTGGCGTGACCGCCGCAAGGCCGTTCGAAGCGCGCACCTCGCGCCTGCGCACCGGGCTGCTGATGCTGCTCGCGCTCGGGATGACCGCGCTTTCCGCCGCGCTGTTCTTCATCGACACGCTGGTTGCGAAGATCATTGCGCCGATCGGCGTCATTTTCTTCCTGGGGGCCGGCTTCGCGATCGCGCGCATCCTGTTCGATGGCGCGGTGCAGGTGCGGATCGACGCCCGCGGCGTCTATTGGCGGCGCTGGGCCGAAAAGCCGATCGCCTTCTCGGCGATCCGCGAGGCGCGCGAGACCGACATGATGGGCCAGCGCTTCCTGAGCCTGTGGCTGTGGCGCCCGGAGGAACATCCGCCGACATCGCTGATGGGACGGCTCGCCAATGCCAACAAGACGCTCGGCTTCGGTGACGTCAACCTGACGATGCAGGGGCTCGATCGCTCGCACGCCGATCTGGTGGCGGCCTATTTCGATTGGCGGGGCACCAAGGTGCGCGGCGGCGGGCCGGGCACGCCGCCCATGGCATAGGGCTTACCTCGACGCATACAGCACTTGTCGATTCCGCACGTGACAACATCCGCAACGGATGAGATGCTGCACTGCGGAAAAATCGAGCGGATGCATGTAGATGCGGTTGGTGAATCAGTTATCGTGCCTGCTGGGTCGGCATACGCCCGACCGTGGACAGGCGCGGCATGACCTCGACTATTGGTGGTCGACCTGCAAATCGTGCGGCACCGTGCTGGTGCGCGATCCGATCAAGGGCTGGCGCGTGCCGACGACGCAGGAAATGGAAAACCACGACCGCAAGGCCGCTGGCCGGGCTGGATAGGCACGCGCGCCGCCGACCCCGGGGCCGGCGGTTCAGCCTTCGAGCTCGGGATCGCCGCGATATTTGAGCTGCAGGAATTTTTCCTGCACCGCCAGCTTGTCGAGATCGCCCGCGGCGATCTGTTCGCTGATCCGCTTCAGCTCGCCGTCCACCACCTGCAATCCTTCCACGAGCTGCCGGTCCGGCGTCATGCCGTTGCGTTCCTCGCGCCGCATCGGCTCGGGCACGCGCTGCCAGCCCCTGACCAGTTCGGGGAGGTCGTCGCCGACGAGCTTGCGGATCTGGAGCGCGGCGGGCTCACGCTCGTCGAGCGCGTTGAGTTGCGTGCTCAGCGTCTCCAGCTTCAGCCCGATGCCATCGACGAGATTGACCGCCGGGGCGGGAAGGGCGGGGCGCTGGCTCGCCAGCCAGTCCTCGGTCTGCAGCGGCAGCCGGGCGAGTTCGGTGGCTGCGGTCGGCGGCGCGCCGTCCGCCCCCGACGGCCAGGCGATGATCACGCCCGCCGCGACGACCATCAGCAGCAGCGACAGGAACAGTCCGCCGAGCCCGATCGGTCCGATCGCGAGCCCCCAGCCGATGGTGCCCACCGCGATCAGCAGGATGGCGGATAGGGTAAGGCCCAGCCGCGCGCGGGCGCGTTCGCGACGGCGCTGCTGGCTGCGCTTGGCAAGGCGCGCGTTACCGCGCGTGCGATGGAGATAATCCCCCGCCCGTGCGACCGCCCGATCGACGTCGGTCATGGCCTCAGCTCGCCTCGATCGTGAAGGGGCTCGCCGCCGGCGTGTTGGCGGCCTGCGCGGCGCCCTCGGCCCGCGCGATATAGCCCTTCGATTTCTCGACTTCGTTCGACAGCGTCGTCACCGTCGTCTTCATCGAATCGAGCGCCTTCAACTTGAAGGTGTCGATCGAATCCATCGTGTCGTAGATGTTCTGGAAGGCGCGCTGCAGCGTCTCGACCGGGATGGTCGAGGAGGCCGCCTGCTCGTGGATCGCCGCGGTCTGCGTCTTCAGCATCTCGCCGGTGCCGTCGATGATGCCCGCGGTGGTCGTGTTGAGCGCGGTGATCTGTTCCAGCACCAGCCGCTGGTTGGTCAGCGCCTGCGCGACGGTGATCGCGGTGCGCAGCGCCGCCACCGTCGTGGTGGAGGCGCGGTCGACGCCCTTGATCAGTTCGACATTGTTCTTCTTGACCAGATCGAGCGCGAGATAGCCTTGCACCGTCACCGCCATCTGCGTCAGCAGATCCTGCGTGCGCTGCCGCACATAGAACAAGGCGGTTTCCTTGACCGCCTTGGACTTGGCCGGATCGGTCGCCTCCAGTTCGGCGGCGCGCTCTTCCAGCCGCGCGTCCATCGCCTTGGCGACGTGGATCATCTGTTCCAGCCGGCCCATCGCCGCCCAGAGGTTCTGCCGTTCCACCGCGATCGCCGCATTGTCCTTCAGCAGTTCGTCCTTGCCGGACGCGAGCGCGCCGAGAATGCCGCTGATGTGCGACTGCGCCGACTTGTACTGGTCGAAATAATTGCTGACGGTCGATCCCATCAACCGGCTGAGGAAGCCGCGCTTGTTGAAGAACTTGCCGTTTGCCGCCGGATCGAGCTTCTCGACGGTGCGGCGCAGTTCGATCAGGTCGGCGCCGATCCCGGTTTCGGTGTCGATCGCCTTCACCGGCCGGTCGAGGAAGCGGTTGGATTGCCCGGCCGCGTCGGCGATTTCCTTGCGGCCCATATTGGTGATCGCATCCACCCGCTTGCCGAATTCGGGCGAGTTGACGTCCTGCGCGATCAGATCCTCGACGAAGGCGTCCACCTTCGCGTCGAGCTTGGTCTTCTTGTCATCCTCCAGCGGCACCAGCCCGGCCGCCTTCGCGGTCGACACGACCGGAACCGGATCGGGGGCGCTCAGGACGAGGTCGGGTTCCGCGACCTTTGCCGTGCTTGCCATCAGTAATCGTCCTCCAACCCCTTGCCCGGTCAAAATGGCGCGGATTGGCGGAGGGTTCAAGCGCCGTCGGTCGAAGCGGGGGTACCGGCGGCGGCCGGCAAGCCCTTTCCCGCCCTACCGCAGCGCCCTACCGCCCGGACGCCGCGATCTGGGCATCATCCTCCGCGCCGTCGCCGAACAGGTCTTCCAGCGGAGCGAGGATGGGCGCGCCGGCCCCCGCTTGGCGGTCGAACAGGCGGCGGTAGATGCCGTCCTTCTGAGTCAGCAGCGCCGCATGATCGCCATCCTCGACGATCCGGCCGCGGTCGAACACGAGGATGCGGTCGAGCGCGCGCACCGTCGACAGGCGGTGGGCGATGACGATCGCGGTGCGGCCCTGCATCAGCCGGTCCATCGCCTGCTGGATCAGCGCCTCGCTCTCCGAATCGAGGCTTGAGGTCGCTTCGTCGAGGATCAGGATCGGCGCATCCGCCAGGAAGGCGCGGGCGAGCGCGACGCGCTGGCGCTCGCCGCCGGACAGCTTGACGCCGCGTTCGCCGACCAATGTCGCATAGCCGCGCGGCAGCCGCTCGATGAAGTCATGCGCGTTGGCGAGGCGCGCCGCACGCTCGATCTCGGCGCGGGTGGCGCCGGGCCGGGCATAGGCGATGTTGTCGGCAAGGCTGCGATGGAACAGGATCGGTTCCTGCTGCACCATCGCGATCTGGCGGCGCAGCGACTGCTGTGTCGCCGCGCGGACATCCTGCCCGTCGATCAGCACGGCGCCTTCGGTCACGTCGTACAGCCGCTGGATCAGCTTGACGAAGCTGGTCTTGCCCGACCCGGAATGGCCGACCAGCCCGACGCGCTGCCCCGCGGCGATGGTGACGTGAAGATCGTCGTAGAGCGGCGTCTCATGTCCGCCATAGCGGAAGCCGACATGGTCGAAGCGGATCTCGCCCGCGCCCACCATGATCGGCAGCGCATCGGCGGCATCGTCGATCCCCAGCGGCTCGTCGTGCAGCGCGACCAGTTCCTCCATCTCGTTCACCGCGCGCTGCAGGTGATGGACGTGCTGGCCGATGTCGACGAGATAGCCGTGGACGACGAAATAGCTGGTCAGCACATAGGCGATGTCGCCCGGCGTCGCCTTGCCCTGCGCCCACAGCCACAGCGCGCCGCCGACCAGCGCGGTGCGGACCGTCCACAACACCATGAGCTGCGCGGTGCCGGACCAGGTCGCGCGGGTCCAGGTGCGCCGCGCGCGCTTGCGCCATTTGCCCACCAGCGTGCCGAAGCGCTGCTCCTCGCGATCCTCCGCGCCGAACGCCTTGACGACGGAATTGGCACCGATCGCGTCGGAGAGCAGCCCGCCCATCTTCGTGTCCCACGCGTTCGATAGCGTCGAGGCGGGCGCCACCCAGCGCGTCGCCAGCACCACGGTCAGCCCGACATAGAGCAGTGCGCCCACACCCATGATCGCACCGAGCAACGGCGCCTGGATGCCCAGCATCACCATCGTGCCGAGCAGGACGACCAGCGAGGGCAGCAGCGCCAGCAGCAGCACGTCGTTCATGATGTCGAGCGCCCAGATCCCGCGCGTGATCTTGCGCACGGTGGAGCCAGCGAAGCTGTTCGCATGCCAGTCGGTCGAGAAACGCTGGACGCGATGGAAGGCCTGTTCGGCGATATTGCCCATCAGCCGCAAGGTGAAGGGGATGGTGCCCATCCAGGCGAGGTGGCGCAGCGCCACCATCGCGAGGCCGAGCGCGACCATCGCCAGGAACGCGGTCATCGCGCCGCGCAGGTTCGCACCCGACAGCGCATCGACCAGGCGGCCGGCGAACAGCGGCACGGCAACCTCGGTCGCGGTGGCGGTGCTGATCGCCAGCGCGATCAGTATCGCGCGGCGGCGCTCGGTGCGCCAGTGGCGGAAGGTGAAGCCCAGGACGGCGCCGATCCGGCCGCCCGGCGGTTTCTTGCGTGGTTCGGACATGATGTGCGTTCACGGCGCGCGGGCGCCGGCTCCGGATAGCGATGATCAGATCGGGTGGACGGGGTCGTCCGGACGTTTGGGGCCGCTCATGGCGGCCGCGGGACTCAGCGTCGGGCTTTGCCGAACGCCGGGTGGAGTCCGGAAAGGCGCAGCATGCCGGTCGAATCAGCCATCCTTGCCCTCCCTCGTCGCGTGTGGAACCGGCATTGCCCATAGCATCGGGCGGCGAATGCGGCAACGCCGGTCAGCGTGCAGACAGGCGCGCCATGCTATGGCGCTGTCCATGCTCCGCTCCATCCAGTTCGATCTGCCCTCGCGCCTGCCCGATTTCACCGAGATCGCGGCGAACCTGCCCGTCTATCTGCTGCTGCTGGTGCCGGTGGTGATCCTGGCGTCGCTGCTGCGGCGCGTGCCGGTGGTCGGCACCTTGTTGTCGATCGCGACCTGGCTGGCGATCGCCGGCCTGCTGTTCGTCGCGGTCAGCCAGCACCAGCGCTTCAACCCGGCCTTCGCCGATTTCGCCGACGCGCTGAAGCTGGACCGGCAGACGGTGGTCGGCAAGGAAGTGCGCATCGCAATGGCGAAGGATGGGCATTTCTGGGCGAATGTCTCGATCGACGGCGTCGAGCGGCGCATGCTGATCGACAGTGGTGCCACCATCACCGCGCTCTCCGCGGATACCGCCGCCGCTGCCGGCCTGCGTCCCGTCGACGAGGCGATGCCGGTGCTGATCCGCACCGCCAACGGCACCGTGCGCGCGCAGACCGCCGAGATCGCCGACCTGAAGCTCGGCAACATCGCCGCGCGCGAATTGCCCGTCGTCGTCTCGCCCAGCTTCGGCGAACTCGACGTGCTGGGGATGAACTTCCTCAGCCGCCTGCAATCCTGGCGGGTCGAGGGGCGTACGCTCATCCTGGTGCCGCACCATCCGCAACCGGTGGTGGGGGAGGGCTGATAGCAAGCGGCGCCTGAGCGAAACCCTCTCCCGATCGGTCGCAGGCCGAGCGGGATGGTTTGTGTCGCTTATTCGACGACCGCGACCAGCGAGACGCCGAAGGGCAGCGGCACCCGGCCGACGAGGAAGCGCTCGGTGCCGAAGATGCGGGTGAACAGCCGGTTGAGCGTGCGCGCCGGCATCGCGTCGTCCGCCTCCTGCCTGTTGGTCGCCTTGCCCAGCAGCCGCACCGCCGCCGCCAGCGGGAACAGCAGCGTATTGAAGTGGCTGAGCATGCGGATCTTGAGCCCGGCATCGGCGAAGACGCGCTTCAGGCTGGCACCCGAATAGCGGCGATGATGGTGGTGGACCACGTCGTGCGCGCTCCACATCCACGGGTTGGCGGGCACCGTCACCAGCAGCTTGCCGCCGGGCTTGAGCTTGCGGCGGATGCTGGCGAGCGCGGCGCGGTCGCCGTCGATATGCTCGAGCACGTCGAGCAGCGCGATCAGGTCGTAATGGCCGTCGGGCACGCCGGTCAGCTCGGGCAGCGGCGCGTTGCCGACCGGGCGGCCGAGCCGTTGGCTGGCGATGGCGCGCGCCGGCGCGTCGATCTCGATGCCGTCGACCGCGCCGAACGCGCCCAGCATGCCGAAATTATGGCCGGTGCCGCAGCCGATCTCCAGCACGCGCGCGCCGGCTGGCGGGTCGACATGGCGGCGGATGATGGTGGAAAGGATCGCGCGGCGCGCGACATACCACCAGTGGACGGCATCCTGTTCGGCCATCCGCTCATAGACCGCGCGCTCCATCAGCGCGCCGCCCGAACCGGCGGCCCCGGCAGCGCGGCGGGGTCGGGCTCCGCCGCACCATGGTCGGGCGCCACCGCGGCATCGCCCTCCATCCCGATCGTCTGGCGGACGACGTAGAGCGGCCGCGCCTTCGCCTCCACCAGGATGCGGCCGACATATTCGCCGAGAACGCCCAGCGAGATGAGCTGGAGCCCGCCGAGGAATAGGATCGCCGTCATCATCGAGGCATAGCCGGGCACGTCGGCGCCGAACAGCAAGGTGCGCACCATCAGGAACACCGCATAGACGATCGAGAACAGCGCGATGACCACGCCGACATAGCTCCAGATGCGCAGCGGCAAGGTGGAGCCGGAGGTGATGCCGTCGAGCGCGAGCGTCCACAGCTTCCAATAGTTGAACTTGGTCGTGCCCACCGCGCGCGGCGCGCGATCATAATAGACCGCGGCCTGGCGGAAGCCGGACCAGGCGAACATGCCCTTCATGAAGCGGTTGCGCTCCGGCATGCGCTTGATGACCTCGACCACCTGGCGGTCGAGCAGGCGGAAATCGCCGGCATGTTCGGGGATCTTGTCCGAAGAAAGCCAGTTGTGCGCGCGGTAATAGAGATCGGCGGTCAAACGCTTGGGCAGGCTGTCGGTCTCGCGGTTGCCGCGCACGCCATAGACGACCTCATGACCCTCGCGCCATTTGTCGAGCATCGCGCCGATCACCTCGGGCGGATCCTGCAGGTCGACGTCCATGGGGATGATGGCATGGCCGCAGGCATGGTCGAGCCCCGCCGAAAGCGCGGCTTCCTTGCCGAAGTTGCGCGACAGCGAAACCGCGCGCACGCGGCGGTCGGCGCGGTTGGCGGCGAGGATCGCGGCCAATGTCGCGTCGCACGATCCGTCGTCGACGAACAGGATTTCCCAGGCCGGGCGGCGCGCGCCCGGGAACAGCGCCTCGAGGATCGCCGAGACCCGCGTGACGAACGGGAAGATCGCCTCTTCCTCGTCCTTCACGGGGACGATGATCGATAGCTGGATGTCGGCCGTCACCATGGTTGCGCCGTTCATGCCACAAGTCCCGGTCGAGGATAAGGGAAATGCACGCACGTCAGCCGAACACGAAGCGGCGGTTGAGCGCGAAGGTGACGAGCGGAGTGACGAACAGCATCGGCACCACCGGCCACCAGGTCGGGCCATGCAGCGGCCCGGTGAGCCCCCACACGAACAGCGAGTTCAGCGCGAAGCTGATCAGCGAGACGATGAAGAAGCGCGAGGTGGTGCGGGCCACATTGTCGCGGCTGCCGTGGCCGCGGAAGCTCCAGCGGCTGTGCAGCACATAGCCGAGGCCCATCGCCACCAGATAGGCCACGACATTGGCGAGCAGCGGCGCGATGTGCGCGAAGGTGGCGAGCAGCCAATAGGCACCGGCGCCGACGGCGGTGACGAAGCCGCCGGTAACGCCGTAGCGGATGAGCTGGCCGATCAGCCCGCCGCCGCCATTGAGCAGATGAAGGACGCCCGCAGGCGTGCGTTCGGTCGAATCCATCGGCGCCCTCTAGGCTTGGTGCTTCATCTTCTCAATCACCCCGTTTAAAGGCCGCGCTTCTCCTCCCCGGAACGCGGAGGAGATCGGATAAGGGCGTTGCATGATCGACAAGGCGGACGCGGTGATGACATGGCTTGGCCGGCACTGGCGGCTGGGCGTGCTGCTGGTCTGGGCGATCGCCGCGATCTGGATGGTCAACGAGCGGTGGAACTCGATCCACTGGCTCGTGCTCACCGACACCGACGACAATATGCGCCTCGTCCAGGTCCGTGCCTGGCTGCACGGGCAGGGCTGGTACGATCTGCGCCAGTACAAGCTCAATCCGCCGGCCGGGTTCGACATCCACTGGTCGCGCCTCGTCGACCTGCCGATCGCCGGCCTCTATCTGCTGTTCCAGCCCTTCGTCGGTGCGGTCTGGGCGGAACGTTGGGCGGCGGGGCTCGCGCCGCTGCTGCCGATGGGCGTGGCGATGGCGGCTGCCGCGCTCACCGTGCGCCGGCTGATAGACCCCAGGGCCTTCTTCCTCGGCGCGGTGCTGCTGCTGTTCGGCCAGTCCGCGCTGCTGATGTACATGCCGATGCGCATCGACCATCATGGCTGGCAGCTCGCCTTGCTGATGGTGACGGTCGCCGGCCTCTGCGACCCCGATCGCGCGCGCGGCGGTGCGACGGTCGGCATCGGCACCGCGCTGTCGATGGTGATCGGCCTCGAACTCTTCCTCTACCTCGCCGTCGCCGGCGCCACCGTCGCGCTGCGCTGGGTGTGGGATGGCGAGGAACGCCAGCGGATGCAGGCCTATGCGCTGACGCTCGCGGGGGGCACCGCGGCAGGCTATCTGGTCTTCGCGTCGGAGGCGAACCGCGTCGCCCGCTGCGATGCGCTGACCCCGGTGTGGCTCTCGACGATGCTCGTCGCGGGGGCGCTGCTGTTCCTGTTGTCGCGGTTGCGCATCCAGAGCCGCGCCGGCCGGCTGGCCGTCGCCGTCGCCGCCGGCGGTGCGCTGGCGGGCGCGTTCGCGCTGGTCTGGCCCACCTGCCTCGGCCGCCCCGAACAGGTCTCGCCCGAGCTCGAGCGGTTGTGGCTGGCCAATGTGCGGGAAGCCAAGCCGCTCTACAGCCATCCGATCCGCACGATCCTGCCGGTGATCGCGCTGCCGGCGGCCGGCATCATCGGCACCGTGTGGGCGGCGTGGCGGGCGCGGGGGACGCCGGCCTTCGGCACCTGGCTGCCGATGGTGGTGCTGACGTTGTTCTCGTCGCTGATGCTGCTGTGGCAGACGCGCGCCGGCCCCAGCGCGCAGCTGCTCGCCATCCCCGGCGCGGCGGCGATCGGCTGGACCTTCGTGCCCTGGACGGCGACGCACCGCTCGATCGCGGTTCGCGTCCTTGGCACCGGGGCGGCGCTGCTGGTGCTCGTGCTGGCGCTGACGACGCCCTGGATCGCGCGCAACCTGCCGGCGACCGTCGCACCGGTCAGCGCCTACCGCAAGACGGTGAACCGCGCCAATGCACGCTGCCCGCAGCTCCGCTCGCTGGCGCCGATCGGGCGGATGCCCGAAGCGACGATCATGACCTTCGTCGATCTCGGGCCGCGGCTGATCGCGGTCACCCATCACAAGGCGATCGCCGGCCCCTATCACCGCAACGGCGATGCGATCCTCGACATCCACCACGCGTTCGACGGCACGCCGGAAAACGCCCGCGCCACCGCGCTCCGCCACGGCGCGACGCTGCTGCTGGTGTGCCCCAACATGTCCGAATCGACGATCTACCGTTCGCGCAGCCCCAAGGGTTTCTACGCGCGGCTCAGCCGCGACGAGACGTTCGACTGGCTCGAACCGGTGCCGCTGCCCGCGGATTCGCCTTATCGGCTGTGGCGGATAAGATAGCGCGATGCCGCTCAGCCTGACCAAGATCGCCTATGGCTGCGAGAGCCTCGACATTCTCGCCCAGCGCATCGCAATGCGCGCTGGCGCCGGCGAGATGCAGATGACGACGCGCTATCTGCCCAAGCGCCATGCGGAAATGGTCGGCGGATCGCTCTACTGGATCATCCGCCACAATCTCGTCGCGCGCTCGCCGCTGATCGGTTTCGCCGCGGCGGAGGATGGCAAGCACACGATCATCCGGCTGGAACCGGTGCTGATCGCCGTCCGCCCGCGCGCCAAGCGCGCGCACCAGGGCTGGCGCTATCTGGAGGAAAAGGATGCGCCGCCGGATCTTGGAACGGGCACCGGCGATGTCGCCGCGCTGCCCGCCGGGCTGGCGGGCGATCTGGAAGCGCTGGGGCTGATATAGCGCATTTTCTCCCGCTTCCCTGAGGGAAGCGTGAACTCCGTCACGCGTTACACCTGACACTGCCGGACCCGATCGTCCGCGTCTTGCATGTCGCCGGGCCGTGGACGATGGCATCGCCCGATCCCAGCACGGATACATCCGCCGACGTCCGGGCCGTCGCCTCGACATTGCCCGAGCCCGCGACCGATGCATCCAGCGTCCCCACCTCGAGCCCCCGGACATTCGCGTTGCCCGATCCGGTCAGCGAGACCTTCAGCCGCTCCGCGGTGCCGGCCAGTTCCGCGTCGCCGGACCCGGTCAGCCCCAGCCTCACCTCGGGCGCGGCGATGGCGGCGACCTTCAGCGTACCCGACCCGATGACGTCGCCCGAAAACGCACCGGCCACGCGATCGACATCCATGTTGCCCGATCCCGCCACGGTCGCGCCCGAAAGCCGGGGCAGCGTCACCAGCACCTTGATGCGGTTGCGCGCGCCGTCGCCGATGCGCACGCCGCGCTTGCGGCCGATCTCCAGCACCTTGCCGTCCACCTTGACGTCCAGCGTGTCGAGCACGCCGGTGTCGCCGCGCGCGCTGACCGCGAAGGCGGGCCCCACGCGGACGCTGACATCGTCCGGCCCGGCCAGCGACACCGCATCGAACCCGGTGAGATCGAAGCGGCGGTCGCCGTCCTCACCGCTCGCCTTCGCCGATCCGATGCTCTCGCCGCCGACGCCGCAGGCCGCGAGCACGAACATGAGGGCGGTTGCCAGAATTGGGCGCATCCGACATCTCCTTGCTGTATTGTTATTATAATACACTGAGGGTCGCGCAGGTCAAACGTCCTGTCCACCGTCACAGAACCGTCATGCCTAGGTGATTCCAATTGTAACATCATGTCGCCAGAGGTCGCCCATCTCCATGCGGGGAGTTACGGGCCATGGATGCGATAGCGCGACTGCCATTCGAAGGTGACATCGGCGACTTCACGTCGTCCCAGCCGGCGCATCCGGAGCGCGAGGGGCGTCGTCGCCGCTTCCGCTCGATCTGGGTGTCCGACATCCATCTCGGCACGCGGGGCTGCAACGCCCGCATGCTGATCGATTTTCTCGATTCCACCGACAGCGAGACGATGTACCTCGTGGGGGACATCATCGACGGCTGGCGCATGAAGAAGCGCTTCTACTGGCCGGCATCGCACAACGACATCCTGTGGCGGATCATGAAGCGCGCCAAGCGCGGTACGCGGGTGGTCTACATCCCCGGCAATCATGACGAGATGTTCCGCCAGTTCACCGGGCTGAATTTCGGCGGCGTCGAGATCCGCCGCAAGGCGATCCACACCACCGCCGACGGCCGCAAGCTGCTCGTGCTCCATGGCGACGAGTTCGACACGATCATGCTCGCGCACCGCTGGCTCGCCCATATCGGCGATTTCGCCTATGAGTGGCTGATGCGCGCCAATGTGGTGGTCAACGCCGTGCGCAGCCGGCTGGGCCTGCCCTACTGGTCGCTTTCCAAGCATGCCAAGCACAAGGTGAAGAACGCGGTCGAGTTCATCAGCCGCTTCGAGGAAGTGGTGGCGCACGAAGCCGGCGCGCGCGGCGTGGACGGCGTGGTCTGCGGCCACATCCACAATGCGGAGATCCGCGAGATCGCCGGCGTGGAATATTATAACGATGGGGACTGGGTGGAGGGCTGCACCGCGCTGGTCGAGCATTTCGACGGCCGCATGGAGGTGCTCCACTGGGCCGACGAGATAAAGGCACGCGACGCCGAAGAGGCGGCGTCGATCCGGCTGGCTGCCTGATGCCGGCGGAGGACGATCGAGAGATGCGCATCGCGATCGTCACCGACGCCTGGAGCCCGCAGGTCAACGGCGTCGTCCGCACCTTGCAGTCGGTCAGCGCCGAACTGCGCGGGCAGGGGCATATCGTCGAGGTGATCTCGCCCGACCTCTATTATTCGCTGCCCTGCCCCACCTATCCCGAAATCCGGCTGGCGATGGCGCGCGCCCGTTCGGTGGGCGCGCGCATCGCCGCCTTCCATCCCGATGCGATCCATCTGGCGACCGAAGGCCCGCTGTGCCTCGCCGCGCGCCGCTGGTGCCTGCGCAACGATATTCCCTTCACCACCGCCTACCACACCCATTTCCCCGACTATGTCGAGAAGCGCACCGGCGTGCCCGCGCGGTGGGTGTGGCGCTACATCCGCTGGTTCCATGGCCCGGCGCAGTCGGTGCTGGTCTCCACCGAAAGCGTGCGGCGCGCATTGCGCACGCACGGCGTCGCCCAGCTCCGCCATTGGGGGCGCGGCGTCGACCTTGCCAATTTCACGCCGGATGCGCCGCCGCCGGGCGCCTTCGCCGATCTGCCGCGCCCGATCATGCTCTCGGTCGGCCGCGTCGCGATCGAGAAGAACCTCGAAGCCTTCCTCGCCGCCGACGTGCCGGGCACCAAGGTGGTTGTGGGCGATGGGCCGGCGCGCGCCGAGCTGGCGGCGCGCTATCCGGATGCGCTGTTCCTGGGGCCGCTGTTCGGCCGCGACCTCGCCGGCGCCTATGCCGGCGCGGACGTGTTCGTCTTCCCCAGCCGCACCGACACCTTCGGGCTGGTGATGATCGAGGCGCTGGCCTGCGGCACGCCGGTGGCGGGCTATCCGGTGACGGGGCCGATCGACGTGCTCGACACCCGCGTCGGTGCGATCGGCGAGCGGATCGAGGATGCCATCGCCCAGGCGCTGACGCGCGATCGTGCCGCATGCGCGGCCTATGGCGAAGGCTTCAGCTGGGCCGCCAGCGCCAGCCAGTTTCTCGCCGGGCTGGCGCCGTTTCCGCCGCAGCGGTTCAGCGCGGCGGCCTGAACCGGGGGCGGATCACGGCGGCCCGACCGTGGGCCGGCCGCGCATGCCGCTTGCCCTCGGCGCCAAGCGCGACTAAATCGGCCTGGATACTGCGGCCGCTCCGTGACGGGGCGGCCCTTCTTTTATCTGGAGTGTTCCGTCGTGGCCCAGCCGCTCATGCCCCATGCGACCGCGTCCTGGCTGGTCGACAATACCGCGCTCAGCTTTGAACAGATCGCCGCCTTCTGCGGCCTGCACATCCTCGAGGTGCAGGCGATCGCCGACGATACCGCCGCGACCAAGCTGACCGGCCGGGATCCCGTCCGCGCGCACGAACTGACGATGGACGAGATCGAAAAGGGTCAGAAAAACCCGAACTACCGCATGCAGATGACCAAGGGGCCGGACCAGGTCCGCCGTACCAAGGGACCGCGCTATACGCCCGTCTCCAAGCGGCAGGACAAGCCGGACGGCATCGCCTGGATCATCCGCAACCACCCCGAAATCTCCGATGGCGCGATCGGCAAGCTGATCGGTACCACCCGTACCACGATCGCGGCGATCCGCGACCGCTCGCACTGGAACATCGCCAACATCGTCCCCAAGGATCCGGTGACGCTGGGCCTGTGCTCGCAGCGCGAGCTCGACGCGCTGGTCGCCAAGGCCGCCAAGGCGGCGGGCATCGAGGCGCCGGTCGACGAGCGGCTCGAGGGTGACCGCGAGGCGCTGATCGAGCAGCTCCGTGCCGAGCGCGACGCGGCATCGCGCGACGCCGAGGCGGCGCTTTCCGGCGAGAGCGAGCGCCCCGTCGACTATACCCGCGACACGCTCTTCAAGAATTGAGGCCTTGGGCACGCTCCCGCCCGACGCGTCGCTGACGCAGGACGAGAGCTTCGTGCCGACCAGCCGCAAGGGGCTGGTCTATCCGTTCGGCGAATTCGCCCCCGCACCCGGCGCGTTGCACCGGCTTTCGGCGGGGTTGCGCTGGGCGCGGATCAGCCTGCCGGGCGCGCTCGGCCACATCAATTGCTGGGTGCTCGACGACGAGGGCGGTGTCGCGCTGTGCGACACCGGCATGATGCTGCCGCCCTCGATCGCCGATTGGGAGGCGATCCTCGCCGGCCCGCTGGCGGGGCAGCGCGTGACGCGCGTGTTCGGCACGCATTTCCATCCCGATCACGTCGGCCTCGCCGGCTGGCTCGCCCAGCGGTTCGACGCGCCGGTCTGGATGACGCGCGGCGAGTGGATGACCGCGCAACTTGCCTGGACCGACGCGCGCGAGGCGGTGCCCGACGAGGTGATCGCGCTGCGCCGTGCCGCCGGGTGGGACGATGCCCAGATCGACGCCGCCCGCGCCGAAGGCTGGGGCAGGCTGCGGCGCTACATGGCACAGCTCCCGCTCGGCCATCGCCGCATCCGCGATGGCGATCGGCTGACGATCGGCGCCGGCGTCTGGCACGTCGTCACCGGCTGCGGCCACAGCCCCGAACATGCCTGCCTGCTCAACGAGGCGGATGGCATGCTGATCGCCGGCGATCAGGTGCTGCCGCGGATCAGTTCCAACGTATCGCTCGGCGTCACCGAGCCCGAAGGCGATCCGCTGGGAGACTGGCTGGGCTCGATCGCCAAATTGCTGGGGCTTCCCGCCGATCTGCTCGTGCTGCCGGCGCATGGCGAGCCCTTCCATGGCCTCCATGTCCGGCTGAACGCGCTGCATGACGAGCATCACGCGCGGCTCGACGAACTCGTCGCGCACCTCGCCGCGCCGCGGCGCGCGGTCGACTGTTTCGGGCTGCTGTTCACCCGCCGGATCGGCGCCGAGCAGATGGGGCTGGCGAGCGGCGAGGCGCTGGCGCACCTCCGCCACCTCGAAGTCACCGGCCGTGCGGTGCGCGAGGTGGTGGATGGCGTCTGGTGGTATCGCGCCGCCTGATCTGCGGCGCAATCCGGAGCGCGATCAGCGCTTGAACGTCTCGATCGAGTCCCGGCCGAAACGGGCGATCATCTCGCTGATCTCCTTGACCTGCGTCATCGACCGGTTGCCCTGCTCCTGCATGTAGCGCGTCTGCAGTTCGAGCACCTCGGGCAGGCTGTTCGCCTGCGCGGCGGCGCGCAGCGCGGCGAACGCCTCACGCGTATTCGCCTCGGCGTGGTCGATCACGCGGGTGGCAAGCGCGGCGCTGTTCTCGGCGGCCTTCTGGCCGCTCGCCTTCATCGCCTCGCCCGCCGCCTTGAGCGGTTCGGCCATATCATCGATGCTGCCCTTGCCGGGATCCTTAGCCATTTGCAGGCTCCTTGTTCCTGTGGATTGCCATCCCCCCTGTCGCCGCGGGCCCCCCTGTCGCCGTGGGGGTCTCCCGCGTCGCGTCCGTCGAGCGCCGCGCGGGCGGCGCCATCGTCACTGCGCGGCCCAGCCGTTCCGCGCTCGCCGCCAGCGCCGCGGCATAGGTCGCGGGGTCGGGCAGCTTGGCGCGGTCGGCGGTGAAGCCGATCACCAGCGTGCCGCCCTGCGCCGTGGCTGTGTGCGCCAGCCCGAGATCGTCGGCCAGCGGCACCAGCGCATGCACCGCCAGCAGCCGCGCGCCGCCGAAATAGACATCGCCGTCGATGCCGGGGAAGCTGGCGAGCGCGGTCGCGACGGGCGGCGCATCGGCATCCGCCAGCCGGCGGAGCTGCTGGCGCGCGCGCTGCCCGGCCAGTGCCGGGCCGAACGTCGTCGCGGCGGGCAACGGCTCGACCGGATCGCGGTCCAGCTTGCGCATGATCAGCCGCAGCCGCGCGCCATCCTCATCGGCGTCGGTCGCCAGCGGCAGCGCGATCGCACCGTTGCCGGCGGGCAGCAGCGCCGCCAGCGGCGCATGGGGGAGCGCACCGCGCGCATCGAGATACTGGGCGATGGCACCGCCGACGATCGCGCCGATCACCGCGTCGCGGGTCGCGCCCGACACCGCCTCGATCCGCACGATCTCCGCCAGCGGCAGCGTCACCGCGTCATACACGCGGTGCGGGCCGACCGCGCCGGCGAAGGGGGTGGGCGGCACCTCCACCGGCGCCGGCGCCGGTTCGCCGCGTCGTGCGATGCGCTGCGCGCCGCGGCGCGCGAGGTCGGGCAGCGCGCGCGCCAGCGTCTCGGCGAACTGGAAGGGTTTGCGCAGCGTGTTGAAATAGCTGCTGACCAGCAGGTCGCGGATGCCCGGGTGGCTGTCCGGCTGCCAGCCGTCGCTGCTGCCGTCATCATCGAAGCCGGCGGGCAGCGGATCATGGACGGCGGCGAGCATGCGGTCTCCCGCGACCGGATCGATCGCGGCGAGGTGCGTCTTGGCGAACAGCGCGAAGGCGCCCGGCGGCAACCCTGCCACGCCATCGAGCCCCTCGATGATCGTGAATTCCCACAGCGGCCGGTTGAGATCCATCGGCCGCGCGTGGAGCCGCGACGCCAGGATGCAGAGCTGCCGCCAGTCGCCGGGCTGGGGCAGCGCGATGTGGCGCACATGATGCTCGACGTCGAAGTCGGGATCCTCGATCCAGTAGGGCGCGTCGAGGTCGAGCGGCACGCGCACCAGCCGGCGGCGGAAGGCGGCGGCACGGCGGAGCCGCGCGGCGACATGGCGCAGGATATGCTTGAAGCGCACCCGGCCATCGGCCGCGCTCGCGGGATCGTAGAGGCACAGCAGACCCACATGCATCGGCGTCGCCGGCGCATCATGATAAACGAAACGCGCGTCCTCGACGCCCAGTTGCTGCATCCTGCTCTCCCGAGCCCGTTCAGACGGGCTTCGTTCCGCCGCACCCAATCGGAAAGCGGACCCGCTGGCAAGCCATGTGCGGGAATTGACCGCAAAAAGGGCGGAGAATTAGGCCGAACTGCCGCAATCCTGCCATCTGTGTCGATTACCCGAGCAGGAATAAGGCCTTTTCTCATACCCGAACCCGGACATTCGTCGATGCTGTCGCAGAAGACCCGTTACGCTCTTCGATCGCTCCTCTATCTCGCCGAACGCAATGATGGCTTGCCGATCCAGCTGACCGAGATCGCCGCGACCCAGCAGGTGCCGCGCAAATATCTCGAGCTGATCATGCTCGATCTGAAGAAGGCGGGGATGGTGAAGAGCCGGCGCGGTCCGGGCGGCGGCTATGTGCTCGCCCGGCCGGCGAACGACATCACTTTCGGCGAGGTCATCCGCACGCTCGACGGTCCGCTGGCGCTGGTCCCCTGCGCCTCGCTGACCGGCTATCGCCGCTGCGAGGACTGCCATGACGAGGCGACCTGCGCGATCCGCCACGTGATGGCGATGGTGCGGCAGGATACCGCCAAGGTGCTCGACGGCACCTCGCTGGCGCAGGCCGCGGTGCTCGAAGGCGCGCTCGAAGCGGCTTGAGCGCGATCCGGGGAGCGGGCTGTACCCCTCTCCGTTCGTCCCGAGCGCTGTAGAGGGACGAGGGGCCCCACGCCCAATTTTGCCGATCGGGCAGGGTGGACGGCCCGATGTGCCGGACAGGATGGTCGCGTGACTCGTCCCTCGACTGCGCTCGGGACGAACGGCGTTGCGTTTCCTCAATCCATCTCGAAAAACCAGGGCGGGCAGCGATGCTCCGTCCGCAACCGCTCCACGACATCCAGCAGCGCCGGTCCGTCGATCCGGTAGCGTGGCGGCCACAGGCCCGGCTCGGGGCTGAGCGGCCCCATCACCTGCTCGACCGAGTCCCAGCTTCGCGCGAGCGATGGACCGCCCGCGCTCGATCCGATCAGCACCACGTCCGCGCGCGGCAGGAGCGAGAGCGCGTCGGTGGTCCATGTCGCCACGCTGCGCAGCCAGCCTTCATGCTCGATCAGCATCAGGCTGGCGACGAAGATGTCGGTGCCGTCCTTCTCATGCTCGGCGTCGAGCAATTCCTTCTGTCCGCCATAGACCCAGCCCCATTGCTGCCCGCGCAGCGCATGGAGCGCGGGCTGGCGGGCCGCCTCCGCGTCGAACGGCGCCCATACGCCGTCCGTCAGCCGGATCGGCAGGCAGGAGATCAGCCGATCCGCCTCGGCCAGCCATTGCGTTGCGGCGGCACCCATATGCTCGAGTGCCGCTGCGTCGTCGGCGCCCGCGACCAGGATCGAGCGCCGTTCGAACACGATCGCCACCGGATCGCCCTTCAGGCCGAGCTGTTCGAACAGATGCGGCAGCAGCACGCGCGACGAATCATAATGGTCCTGATAGTCCGAGATGTAGAAGCCGCCTTCGGTCGGCGTGAACTTGCAGGGGCTGGCGGCGCGCAGATTGTCGAGCGCCTGCGCGGTCGCGGTGGCGAAGTCGAGCCCGCTGTCGCGCAGCGCGTCGGCGCCGAGCAGCCGGATGCCATGTTCGGAATCCGACGCGATCAGCATCGTCATCACGTCGCACAGCGGCTGCGCCGCGCCCGCATAGGTGTTCGCGGGCAGGCCGGTCCGGCCAGCCGAGAGCGGCTCGAAGTCGAGACGGGCGCGGATGACCGGCATCAGGCTTTCGGCGGGCAGCGTGTCGGGCACGCCGTCGGCGGTTTCGAGGAGGAAACCGATGATCTTGGCGAATTCCTGCTCGCGCGCCGCGGCGCCATCGGCTTCCTGCCAGCCGCGGAACATATTGCCGAGATAGACCCGGCCCGTGACCCCGGACGTATCGATCTCGAAGCGATCCTTGTCGTAGTCCAGCGCGCCTTGCCAGCCGGCCTCGCGCAGGCGGGACATCACCTCGCGGGCGAAGCGGTCCTGCTCGGTGCCGCCGCGGAAGAAATCGAGGAGGGCCATGGATGCTCCCGGTGTTGGACGATGCCGATCGATGCCGATCGATGCCGGCCCCGTCCCGTTGATATGCCGGAATAATGACCGGCGACGTGGCGGCGGGTGAACGGCTCGTGGGAGGGGCTGAACGGTTCGGCTGATTTGGGGCGGCCGGGTTGGGCGGGATGCTACTCCCGCGCCAGATCCTGCCGCTCGAACAGCATCGCCGTCCCCGCCACCAGCACGACGAGCCACAGGACAAGCACTCCGGCTCCTGCCAGCGCCACCTCGTTCGGAACGCCGCCCGCCGCCCAGCCGCGCACCGCATCGCCCGCCTGCGCCGGCGCCAGCAGATAGCGATCCAGCGCCGGCCCGCGCGATACGAAGCCCAGCGCCATGCTCTGCGCGAGCGCGAGCAGGAAGGCGGGGAGGGCGCCGCCGAGCAGCGATCGTGTCGCGACCGCACCCAGCCCGGCCATCGCCGCCACCACCAGCATCTCCAGCAGCGATCCGGCAAAGCCCGCGGCCAGCGCGCCGATCCAGCCTGCGCCCGCGGGCCACATCACCGCAGAGCCATAGCGCAGCGGCTGGTAGAGGCCGGACAGCACGTCCGCGAGCATCGACAGCAGCAGGCTGACCGCGGCGAACATCGCGAACACCGCGACCTTGCCGAGGATCAGGTTGGCGCGGCGGTTGCGCGGCGTGGCGAGGCGCCAGCTTTCATAGCGATAATCGCCCGCGAACAGCGATGCCGCGCCGATCGCGTAGAACAAGGCGGCGATCGGATTGCCCGCCGCGTTCAGCCCGCGCATCGCCAACGCCACCGGGTTGGCCGCGCCGAGCAGCCCGGCATCCTCCACCCGCATCACATTTTCGAGCGCGACGCCCAGCAGCAGCGCGAACAACGGCACGAAGCCATAGGCCCAGAACAGCATCACGCGGTTGCGGCGCGCGCGGAACAGTTCGGCGCGGATCGCGTCGGCGATCATCGGCCGCCTCCGGTTTGCTGGAAGAACAGGCTTTCGAGGTTGGCGCCCTCCCAGCGCGCTTCCTCGATCGCGACGCCGGCAGCGACCAGCGCGGCGATCAGCGCCGGCGCCTCGCTGCGCGCGATATCCGCCAGCACCGCATCGCCGTCGCGCTGGCCGCGCTCGCCCAATGTCGCGAGCACCGCCGCGGCGGGCGTTGCGCTGATCCGCAGCCGCGCGCGTGTCGCGAGCAGGTCGCCGATCGTGCCGGTCGCGACGAGGCGGCCATGGTCGAGGATGGCGACGCGGTCGCAGATGCGCTGCACCTCGTCGAGCAGATGGCTGGAGAGCAGCACGGTGACGCCGTCGACGTCCGCGAGGGTGCGGACCAGCGTGCGAATCTCGCTGATCCCGGCGGGGTCCATGCCGTTGGTCGGCTCGTCGAGGATGATGAGGTCAGGCGTGCCGACCAGCGCGGCGGCGATGCCCAGCCGCTGTTTCATGCCGAGCGAGAAGGTGTCGACGCGGCGGTCGGCGGCGTCGGTCAGCCCAACGCGGTCCAGCAGCGGATCGGGATCGAAGCGCCGGAGTCCGCCGACCAGCGCGACATGGATCAGCGCCTCGCGCGCGGAGAGATAGGCGTGGAAGCGCGGCGCCTCGATGAAGCTGCCGACGCGGCGCAGCACCGCAGGGCTGGGCGGCGCGCCGAACAGCGCGACCGTGCCGGCGCTCGGCCGCACGAGGTCGATGGCGATGCGCAGCAGGGTCGATTTGCCGGCGCCGTTGGGGCCGAGCAGCCCGAACACGCCGCCGGCGGGGACGTCGAGATCGAGACCGGCCAGCGCCTGGACCGCCCCGTAACGCTTCACCAGCGATCGGGCGGCCAGCGCCGGCACGGCCATGATCAGTCGGCCTTGTCCGCGGTCTCGCCCGCGTCGTCGCCGGTTTCGGCTCCCGTTTCCGCTTCCGCTTCCGCCCCGGCCTCGTCGCCGCTGGTCAGGAAATAGGGCTCGACCGGGCCGGAGAGCTTGATCGTCAGCGGGCGACCGCGGCGATCGACCTTCTTGCCCAGCGCGACGCGGACCCAGCCTTCGGACACGGAATATTCTTCCACGTCGGTCCGCTCGGCGCCCTTGAAGCGGATGCCGATGCCGCGCGCGAGCACGTCGGCGTTGTAATGCGGGCTGCGCGGGTCGTTGCAGAGGTGATCGGGCGGGGTGTCGGCCATGTCGTTACGCTTTCCGATGGACAGATTGGGCGCGCTGATAGCGGCCACGCCCCCGCGCGTCACCCCTCGATCGCGTCGCCGGTGTCGGTGATCGACGGGCTCGACCGGTGCAGCCGCGCGAATTCCACGACTTGCCGGCCGACCAAAGCGAGCTGTGCCGCCACCGCGTCGTCGGTGCAGCCGTCGGGCGTGAACATGCCGCCCACCGTACGGATCGCGGCGCCCAGCGGCGTCGGCCAGCCGCGCAGCGCGTGGACGATCGAGCGCATCGTCGCCAGCGTGCTGCCGGTCGCCTGCCAGCCATAGGCGGTGGCGATCAGCCCCACCGGCAGCCCGTCCAGATAGACGCGCCCGTCGCGCGCGGTTTCCTCCAGATAGTCGATCGCGTTCTTGACGCCGCCGGAGATCGAGCCGTGATAGCCGGGGCTCGCCAGGATCACGCCATCCGCCTCGCGCACCGCCGCGACCAGCGCCTTGCCGCCTTCCGAGCGTTCGGATCCGGGCACGCCATAGATCGGCAGCGCGCTGAGGAAGGGGCCGTCGAACAGCCGCACTTCGGCACCCGCGGCGGCGGCGGCGTCCAGCGCCACCGTCAGCGCCAGTTCGGTGGACGATGATGGTTTGGCGGTACCGCCCAGTCCGACGATCTTGACCACTTCATTCTCCCGGATGTCGCACCTGCGGTAGCGCGCTGGCGGGGCCGATCAAGCCATGGCGACCGACTTTTCTCTGCAGACGGTTATCAGCAAGCCGCGGAGGCGCGGTCGACGAGCCGCGGCTGAACGGTGCGGAGCGCATCGCCGCCGGGCGGATCGCACAGCATCGCCACCGCCAGCGCGACCATCTCGTCGACCCGCTGGTCGAAGGTGGCGAGCGCATAGCCGGGCCAGGAGGCGGCCTCGATATTGTCATAGCCGATGATGCGGAAATCGGCGGGGCAGGCGCGGCCGCCGGCGCGCAGCGCGTCGATCACGCCCAGCGCGGTCAGGTCGTTGGCGCAGAAGATCGCGTCGGGCGGGCTTCCCCGGGCGAGCAGATCGCGGCCCGCCGCGAGGCCGCCGGCATGATGATAGTCGCCCGGCAGTTCGAGCGGCGGCGGCAGGCCGAGTGCCGCGAGTGCCTCGCGAAAGCCGATGCCGCGCTCCACCTGCGCGATGCTGTCGATCGGGCCCGCGACATAGGCGAAGCGGGTGCCGCCGCGCGCGTGGAGCAGCCGCGCGGCCTGCATCCCGGCGGCGCGATTGTCCGATCGCACGCTGCGCACCCATTCGGTCTCGATCGCGGAGTTCAGCGTGACGATCGGCACGCGATAGGCCGAAAGCGCGTCCGCCACCGATTGCGACTGCACCGAAAGCGCGCTGACCACGCCGTCGACGCGATAGCCGGCAAGGCGGCCCACCGCATCGTCGAGCGCGCGGTCGCTCTCGATCTGGATCAGCATGATCTGGCGGCCCGCCGCGGTCAGCGCGCGGGTGAAAGCCTCCAGCGTCATCGCGTAGAAGGGATTGTAGAAGCCGCCGACCACCACCGCGACGATGCCGGTGCGCCCCTTCAGCATCATGCCGGGCAGCAGGTTGGGGCGATAGTTCAGCGCGGTGGCGGCGTGCTCGATCCGTTCGCGCATCTCGGGCGAGATGCTGGCGCCGGGTGTGAACGCGCGCGACACCGCCGATTGCGAGACGCCCGCCCGCCGCGCGACATCACGCGAGGTGGGCGGGCGATCGCTCATGCGAGGTGCGAGCCGATCAGCACGAGGTCGGCGGGGGAGAGCCGGTCCGACGCGGTCGATTTCTGGTGCCAATAGGGATAGAGCAAAGGCGGGCGGCTGACCGCCTCGAGCTTGGCGACATCCTCGGCACTCAGCACCAGGTCGGCGGCCTTGAGATTGTCGGCGAGCTGCGCGTCGGTGCGCGCGCCGACGACGAGGCTGGCGACACCCGGCCGCGCCAGCAGCCAGGCGAGCGCGACCTGCGCCGGCGTCGCGCCCTCATAGCCCTTGGCGACCGCGACCAGCGCCTCGACGATGTCGTACAGCGCCTCGATGTCACGCACCGGCGGCTCGTCCCAGTTCGCTGCCTTGCGCGTGCCCTCGGGCTCGGGCTGGTTGCGGCGATACTTGCCCGAGAGCAGCCCGCCGGCGAGCGGCGACCAGATCACCGCGTCGATGCCCTGGTCGACCGCGATCGGCAGCAGCTCATATTCGGCCTCGCGCGCCTGCAGCGTGTAGTGGATCTGCTGGCCGACCGGGCGGACGAGCCCTTCCTTCGCGGCCGCCGCGAGCATCTTCATGATGTGCCAGCCGGAGAAGTTGGAGACGCCGACATAGCCGATCTTGCCGGCGCGGGTCAGGTCGTCGAGCGCGCGCAGCGTTTCCTCCACCGGCGTCTGCCCGTCCCACTGGTGGCACCAGTAAAGCTCGATATGGTCGGTGCCGAGCCGCTTGAGGCTCGCCTCGCAGGCGCGCACCAGATGATGGCGCGAAAGGCCGCGTTCGTTGGGGCCCTTGGTGCCGGTCGGGAAGCGCGCCTTGGTGGCGAGCATCAGCCGGTCCCGCCGCCCCGCGATGGCTTCGCGGATGATCTCTTCCGACAGCCCGGCCGAATAGATGTCCGCCGTGTCGAGCATGTTGACGCCCGCATCCAGCGCCATGTCGATCTGTCGCCTGGCGCCTTCGATGTCGGTGCTGCCGGTCTTGGCGAAATTGCCCTGGCCGCCGAAGGTCATCGTGCCCAGGATCAGGGTCGAGACCTTCAGGCCAGAGGCCCCGAGGGTGCGGTACTGCATCGAAACATCCTTTCGTCTGGATGGGATGGGAAGGAATGAGTTCGGGACCGTTTCTCTCCGTTCGCCCTGAGTAGCCATTGAGCTTGCCGAAATGGCGTATCGAAGGGCCCTGGCTCGGAGCGGGTGCTTCGATACGGGCCTTCGCCAGGCTCAGTCCCTACTCAGCACGAACGGAGAGGTGGGCGAGGGCAGCTTACCGCCCCGCCTTCCGTTCCGCGAGCACCGACAGCGCCCAGAACACCAGCCCGCCCGCCGCCAGCGCCGCACCGACCCAGCCGGTCGAGGGCAGGCCCCAGCCCGCGGCGATCGCCATGCCGGCGAGCCACGGCCCCAGCGCGTTGGCGGTGTTGAACGCGCTGTGGTTGAGCGCCGCGGCCAATGTCTGCGCCTCGCCCGCCACGTCCATCAGCCGCGTCTGCAGCGCGGTGCCGAGGCCGCCGCCGCAGCCGATCAGCACCACCATCGGTGCCAGCGTCCAGAGGCTGCCGGTGGCGAACGGATAGATCGCCAGCGCGACCATGCTCCAGATCAGCACGCCGGCAACGGTCGGCATCAGCTTGCGGTCGGCCGCCCAGGCGACCGCGAAATTGCCGCCGGTCAGCCCGATGCCGAACAGCACGAGCAGCACCGGGATCATCGCGGGCGACGCCTTCGTCACCGTCAGCACGGTCGAAGCGAGATAGGTGTAGACCGCGAACATGCCGCCGAAGCCGATCGCGCCGATGGCCAGCGTCAGCCACACCTGCTTGCGCTTCAGCGCGGAAAGCTCGGTCAGCGGGCTGGCATCGCTGGCGGGCGCGGTGCGCGGCGCGAACGCGGCGATCAGCCCGGCAGTGCCGAGCGCGAGGCCGCTGACCAATATGAAGCCCCAGCGCCAGCCGACGAGCTGGCCGATCGCATTGGCCAGCGGCACGCCGATGATCGTCGAGACGGTGAGCCCGGTCATCACCAGCGCGAATGCCTGCGCGCGCCTGGCGGGATCGACCAGCGAGGCGGCGACCAGCGCCGCGACCCCGAAATAGGCGCCATGCGGCAGCCCCGCCACGAAGCGCGCGGCAAGCATCAGGTGATAGGAGGCGGCGACCGCGGAGAGGCCGTTGCCCAGCGCGAACATCAGCATCAGCGCGATCAGCAGCGACCGGCGCGGCACCCGCGCGGCAAGCACTGCGATCAGCGGCGCACCGACCACCACGCCCAGCGCATAGGCGCTGATCACATGGCCCGCGGTCGGCGCGTCGATGCCGAGGTCGGGCGCGAAGAAGGGCAGCAGGCTCATCGTCGCGAATTCGGTGGTGCCGATCGCGAACCCGCCCATCGCCAGCGCGAACAGCACGAGAGCGACGGGCGCCGCGCGCGCATCGGGCGCGCAATCGATCCGCGACAAGGCGGCAGCGGACATCGATTCACTCATGCATTCGGGCTCCGGAAGGGGGATGCTGCATCGCAGCGCCGCTGCCTTAGCAGCTTCGCTTTTGCATCGCGATGCAAAATGCAGATGCAGCGGATGCATCCACATCCGGCAAAGCCGCGCCGATGATCCGCGCCGATGATCCGCGGTTGCGCGATCAAGTAGGGCGCGCGCACCGGCAACATTAAAAAATCGACCCGAAACTGCAACATATCCGGGCTAGGCGGCAGGCACAGTCTGCCGGCAACTTTCGACGCGCGGCCCACCTCGAAGAGCCCGGACACGCCGGAGCCGGTGGGACCAGCGGCCGCGAACCAGGGCTTAGAGGCTGCCATCCGTCAATCGCGGCTCGTCCGCAATTTTGCCGTTCCTGCGTCATGCCGGAGCGTGGGGGAAAGTCATGCCGTCTGGATCCGTTTCGATCATCCGTTTCGCCGCGCGCCTCATGGGCGGCGCAGCCCTGTCCACCATCGTGCTGGCGGCCGCGCCGGTGCTCGCCCAGTCCGCCGCATCGGTTGTCACCGGGCGCGTGACGCAGGCCGATAATGGTGCGCTGCTGAGCGGCGCCACCGTCACCATCGTCGAGACCGGCGACAGCAGCGTCACCGACGATCAGGGCCGGTATCGCTTCGGCGCGGTGCCGGCGGGCGGCTATACCGTGCGCGTCGATTATATCGGGCTGCCCAGCCGCACCGTCCGGGTCGATACCGCCGCGGGCGACATCATCACCCAGGATGTCGAACTGGGCGAGGCCGGCGGCGACGTCATCATGGTGATGGGCCAGCGCGCGGCGCAGGCCAAGGCGCTCAGCGAACAGCGCTCGGCGGACAATACCCGCAACGTCGTCTCCGCCGACCAGGCCGGGCGCTTCCCCGATTTCAATGCCGCAGAGGCGCTGCGCCGCGTGCCCGGCGTGTCGGTGCAGCGCGAGGTGGATGCCGGCGAAGGCCGCTACATCTCGATCCGCGGCCTCGACAGCGGGCTCAACAACACCAAGATCAACGGCATGAACGCCGCGCAGCCCGAGAAGGAGAATCGCCGCGTTCCGCTGGACATGATCCAGACCAGCGCGCTCGCCTCGATCACCGTCCACAAGACCTTGCTGCCCGATCAGGATGCCGACGGCATCGGCGGCGCGGTGGTGCTGGAGACCGCGACCGCCTTCGACTACCGCAAGCGCGTGATCGACCTGACGGTGGCGGGCTATTATCACGATCTGGCAAACGAACTGCAGCCGCAGCTGCAGGCGACGGTCGCCACCAGATTCGGCGCCGACGACCGCTTCGGCATCCTCGTTTCCGGGGCCTGGTCCAAGCGCAAGACCAAGGGCTTCGTCTTCTATCAGGACGAGGATTATCTGAGCTATTCCGAGGATGATCCGTCGAGCGGCGTCACCCCGCTGCAATATCACCTCACCGAATATGAGAATGAGCGCGAGACCATCTCCGCCAACGTCGCGCTCAACTGGGCGGCGACCGACACCACCCAGTTCACCTTCAAAGGCAGCTTCAATCGCCTGTTCGACAAGGAACTGAGCCGCGCGCTCTATTTCGAGGGCGGCACCGACGAATATGACGATGACGGCCAGCTCATCCTTACCGAGCCGGGCACCGCGAACATCTTCAACCAGTATGAGGAAACCGAGCTGACCCAGCAGGCCTATGTGCTGAGCGGCAAGACGCAGACCGGCGCCTTCACCTTCGATTATGGCATCGGCTATTCCACCGCCAAGCGTGAGGAGCCGTTCGACAACGAGGTCGCCTTCACCAAGGAATTGGAGAGCAACCTGTTCGATTACGACGTGTCGGGCCGTTTCCCGGTGCCCAACCTGTCGGCGGCCGACCGCGCGGCCATCGCCGACCCGGACGGTTACGAACTGGGCTATAACGATATCGACATCGATACGTCGAAGGAGCAGCGCTACGCCGCCAATCTCGACATCGTCTACGAACCCGCCTCGTCCTGGCTGCGCTCGATCAAGGCGGGCGTGAAGTTCGAGCGTGCCAAGCGCACCTTGAACGAGGGCAATGTGATGGAGCTGAGCGGTCCGCTGACGCTCGACCGGTTCGGCACCGGCCGGCTGGTCGATACCGGCGTCGTCGGCGCGCCCTATGCGCCCTATCTGTCGCTCGACATCGCCAATGTGAAGGACTGGCGCAACTATGCGCAAGGGTTGATCGACGCCAACCCGGACGATTTCGTCAACGAATATGTCGAGGATGGCGCGATCCCGCTGGACGAGGACAGCTATACCAGCAGGGAAGACAGCTATTCGGGCTATGTGATGGGCAAGGCGAGCTGGGGCGATGTCGAACTGATCGGCGGCCTGCGCATCGACCACACCCGCGTCACCGCCGACGTCTATGAGGCGATCGCGCTCGAGGATGCGGATCCGGTGTTCGACCGGGTCAAGGGCAAGGCGAACTACACCAGCGTGCTGCCGCGCCTGCAGCTCAATTATCGCGCGTCGCAGAACTTCGTCGTCCGCGGCGCCTTCTACACCTCGATCGCCCGCCCCGAGCCGCTCTACATCGCCGGCGCCACCGAGATCGAGGAAGAGGATGGCGAGGTTGACGTGACGGTCGGCAATCCCGGGCTCAAGCCCGCCTATGCCTATAATTTCGATCTCAGCGTGGAGCGCTATTTCGGCTCGATCGGCCTGATCTCGGGGGGCGTCTTCTACAAGAAGATCGACCGCTTCATCTTCAGCGGCACCGCGCCGGAGACCGAGGGCGATCGCGAACGCTTCGAAAATGATCCGCGCCTTGCCGGCAAGGTGATCGACGACGTCATCACCTACACCAACGGCAAGTCCGCCGAGATCTACGGCATCGAGCTCAACGTCGTGCGCCAGTTCCCGCGGCTGCCCGGCGCGCTGGGTGGCCTCGGCGTCTATGCCAACGCCACCTTCCAGCACAGCAAGGCGGATACCGGCATCGACGGCGTCGCCAGGGGCGATTTCTTCAACGCCCCCGAAAAGATCGTCACCGCCGCGCTGACCTATCAGAAATACGGCATCGAGAGCACGCTCGCCTATAGCTGGCGCGACCGCCAGGCCGTGCGCTTCTCCAGCTACAACACGCGGATCGTCGAGGAACCCTATGGCTCGCTCGACGGCCAGATCCGCTACGCGATCACCCCGAAGCTGAAGGCGTTCGTCAACGCGGTGGACATCCTCAACAACGGCAAGGATCCGATCGTCGACGAACGCTACGGCGCGGGCAGCCGCTATCTGGAAGGCGCGACCTATACGGGCCGGACGATCACCTTCGGCATCAACGCATCGTTCTGAACATAGCCCTCTCCCCCGAGGGGCTACGACATTCACATTGCAAGGCAAGCGACCTCATTATGTCCTCCCCGAGCAGAACTCGGGGAGGAACATTCGGCCCTCAGCCCAGATGTGTGAATGCTATAGCCCCCGAGCGGAGAGGGCTTCGCTTCGAGGATCTCTCTTACCGTGACCGACCACCCCGACCCCTGGCCAGCCTCGGTCAGCAACGACAAGGGCACCCACCGCCCCTTCCGCCCGCGCAGCGGGAGCACGCCGCTGTCGACTCTGATCAGCCGCCGCGCGCTGCTGGCCGGCGCCGCGGGCACCATCGCCGCCGCGACGCTCTCCGGCACCCGCGCCCCCGCACAAGCCAGCCCCGCGCCCTTCCTGTTCGACGAAATCGCGCTGAAGCCCACCGCCGACGACCATCTCGCGGCCGGCTTCCAGCGGCAGGTGGTGATCCGCTGGGGCGATCCGATCTTCGCTGATGCGCCAGCGTTCGACGTCACCCGCCAGCACTCCGCGGCGGCGCGGCGCCAGTTCGGCATCAACAATGATTATACTGCCTTCCTGCCGCTGCCGCCGGGATCGGGCCGGTCGGACCATGGCCTGCTGGTGGTGAACCACGAATATCCGCTGCCGCAGCTGATGTTCCCCGGGCTCCGCGCCGATCAGGTCGCGAGCCGCATCACCCGCGCGCAGGTGGATGTCTGCATCGCCGCCTGCGGCGTTTCGGTAGTCGAGGTGAAGCGCGTCGACGGGCGCTGGCAGGTGATGGCGGACGGCCGCTGGAACCGCCGCATCACCGCGGACACGCCGATCCGTATCTCGGGGCCGGTCGCAGGCCATGCGAAGCTGCGCACCGCCGCGGATGCCACCGGCCGGCTGGTGCTGGGCACGCACGACAATTGCAATGGCGGCGTCACCCCCTGGGGCACGATCCTCACCTGCGAGGAGGGTTCGGCCGATTTCTTCGCCGGCACCGTCGAGCGCCACCCCGATCGCGCGCATCTCGAGCGCAATCATTATGAGACGTCGCCGCACGGCCGCTATGGCTGGGCGCGCTTCCACGACCGCTTCGATTTCGACAGAACGCCCAACGAACCCAACCGCTTCGAATGGGTGGTCGAGATCGATCCGTTCGATCCCGAAGCCCCGCCGGTGAAGCGCACCGCGCTCGGCCGCTTCGCGCACGAGGGCGCGCACTGCGCGCTCGCGGCGGACGGGCGCGCCGTCGTCTATCTCGGCGATGATTGGGAGTTCGAATATTGCTACCGCTTCGTCAGCGCGCGCCCGGTCGATCGCGCCGACCGAGCGAAGAACCGCGACCTGCTCGATGAGGGCACGCTCTCGGTCGCGCGCTTCGATGGCGATGGCACGCTGATCTGGCTGCCTCTGGTCTTCGGCCAGGGCCCGCTCACCGCCGCCAACGGCTTCCATTCGCAGGCGGATGTGCTGCTCGAAACCCGCCGCGCCGCCGACCTGCTCGGCGCCACGCCGATGGATTCGCCCGAGGGCTTCGAACCGCATCCGCAGACCGGCCATGTCTTCGTCGCGCTCACCGGCAACCCCGCGCGCGCGGCGGTGAACCCCGCCAATCCGCGCGCTGCCAACGGCCATGGTCATATGCTGGAGCTGATCCCGCCCGGCGGCGACCATGGCGCCGACCGCTTCGGCTGGCGCGTCTTCCTGCTGTGCGGCGATCCCGCCGACCCCGCGGACGGCGCGACCTTCCACCCCGAGACCAGCGCGGAGGGCTGGTTCGTCGAGCCCGACAATATCGGCTTCGACCCCGCCGGCCGGCTGTGGGTGTGCAGCGACGGCCCCGGCGTGCGCGGGCATGACGGGTTGTGGGTGATGGATGTGGCTGGGCCGCAGGCCGGCCTCTCCCGCCTCTTCTATTCCGCGCCGATCCAGGCCGAATGCTGCAGCCCTGCCTTCACCCCGGACGGCGAGACGATGTTCCTCTCGATCCAGCACCCCGCCGAACGTTCGGAGGATCTCGCTTCGGCGAGGACCGGCTGGCCGGACTTCCAACCGGGCGTGCCGCCGCGGTCGGCGGTGATCGCGATCAGCCGGAAGTAGGCGTAATTTTTCCTCCCTGGCGCGCAGCGACGGGGAGGGGGACTCCGCGCGCCAGCGCGTGGTGGAGGGGCCGGCGCCGAACTGATCTGATTGCACCGCGATCGACGGGAGGGCTCTGCGCCGGCCCCTCCACCACCAGCCTGTGGCTGGCGGTCCCCCTCCCCGAGCAAAGCTCGGGGAGGACAATGCTCACATTCACCCCAACCGGAAGTCCTCGCCCCGATACGTCCGCACCGCATTGCCCCGCTCCAGTCCATGATTGCGGCTCCACGCCTCCCGCCGCCCGGCCGCCGCCGCCGCGCGCCGCTGTTCCTCCAGCAGCAGCGACAGCTTCAGCCGGGCGATGCGGCGGTTGGCGAATTGGGATCGCTGGTCCTGCGAAAAGGTCGTCAGCCCGGTCGGGAGGTGGGTGGCGCGCACCGCGCTGTCGGTCGTGTTGACATGCTGTCCGCCCGGCCCGGAGGCGCGCAGCGTCTGGTAGCGTATGTCCGCCTCATCGAGGTCGGGCATATCCCCGGTCTGCGCCACGCGCGCGGCGCCGACGAACCAGTTGCGCCGCCGGTGTTGCGGGCGGAACGGGCTGGTGCCGATCCAGCGGATCGTGCCGGTGCGCGCCGCGGCGAACGCCTCGGCACCGTTGCCCTCGATGCTGAGCAGCAGCGACGCCGCGGGGCCGGCGACCGGTTCCACCGCCTCGCAGGCGAGCCCCGCCGCGCGCGCCTCCGCCGCCCACACCCGCGCGAGTTGGGCCACGATCCACGCGCATTCCCTCGGCCCCTGTCCCGAGGAGAGGTGCAGGATGATCCCGGTCATGCGCGGCGCACCTTGTAGGTCAGCAGCGGGCAGAGCATCGCGATCGGATCGATCAGCCCCGCCTGCTGGAGGTCACGCACGACCTGATGGATATCCTTGTACGCCTGGGGCGCTTCCTCGAAGATCAGGTCGCGATCCTCGCAGATCACGCGGCTGCCCAACCGGGTGCGTTCCAGATCGGCGATCCGGAACCGGCGGGAGAGCTTGTCGCGCGCCTCGCTGCGGCTCCATTTGCGGCCGGCGCCATGCGCCAGCGACTGGAGTGCATCGTCCGCCCGGTCCGGCCGCGGGCGAACGACATAGGTCATGTCGCCGCGCGAGCCGGGGATGACGACCAGCCCGCCATCCGCCGGCGCCGCGCCCTTGCGATGCAGCCAGCCGTCGCGGTGCCGGGTGACGCTGTTGTGGCACAGGTCCAGCAGCCGCTCGCCGCGCGTCGCCAGCCGATCGAGGAAGCGCTCGGCGATCACCGCGCGGTTGAGCACCGCCCAGCGGATAGCGGCGTCATGCTCGGCCAGATACGCCGCGCAGGCGGGATCCTCCGCCGCCAGCCCGGCGACGTTGAACCGGCTGCGGTGCCGGTCGAGGATCGCCTGGCCCAGTCCGCGCGAGCCGCTGTGCACCATCAGATGCACCGCGCCCGCGTCGAGCCCGGCTTCGGCGAACAGCGCCGCATCGATCACCGTCTCGACCCGCAGCAACTCGGCGAAATGATTGCCGCCGCCGATCGTGCCCAGCGCCTCTCCGGCGGCGGGGGGCAGCCCGACCGCCGCGAGCCGCCCGGCGCGGTCGCCCGGCCAGGTCTGGTCGAGCCCGTGCAGCCGCCGTTCGGCCGCGTCGGCGCGGAACTTGCGCCGCGCGATGCCGGTGCGCCACAGCCCCATGCCGCAACCGATGTCGCTGCCCACGAGGTGCGGATAGACATGGCTGCGCGACCAGAACGCCGCGCCCACGGCGATGCCGCGCCCGGCATGAAGGTCGGGCATGCCGACGACGGCGTCGATGCCGGGCAGCGCCGCGGTCTGCCGCAGCTGATCGACCGCGACCTGATCGATCCAGCTCTCGGGCGAGGCGATGATGCGAATGTCGGCCGCGTTCATTGCGCCGCACCTGTCGATGACGGCCGCGCGTGCGGCGCGGCTGCTTGACGGCGGACGAAGATATTATGTGCCGCGGCGGTCTCGTCGCCGCGGAGAAGGATCAGGCGAAGACGATCGCCTGCAGGGGGCTTGCCCATGTCGAAAAGTCCCGAACCCGGAAAACGGAAGTGGCGATGGGTGCGGTTGCGGTCTGCATCTGCTCACTCCTTTCCTGAGCCGGGGGGACGATGGCAGCGCGCCTAGCCGAAACGGCGCTACCGATCAATCCGTCGGGGCGGCCTGGAACGCGGGGGGAGCCGGGCCGTCCGCGGACCAGCCTGCCCTTTGTCGCCCAGGTCGCCAGCTTCAGCGATTGCGCGCTGCAGCACCGGTCGTCTGCCTGCACCATGACGCCTTCATCGCCTGCCTCGCCCTGCCGAAAGCGCGCGGCCGGACTGAAGGCGCATCGCGGTGCGGAAATCCGCATTCGGCCGAAATCTTCCGTGGCGAGCCGCGGTCGAGCGGACTGCGCTGCATCGCACAACGCCATATCCGAATCGGTCGCGAATCAAATTCTCTCATTGGTTTAGCTATTGTCGCAATTGGTACTGATTCGCGCCAGCAGCGCCCTTCGGCGCTGCGGAATGGCGCTTTTGCGTGATTACTCATCCGTTTTCGCGCTCAACTCATCGTAAATTAATATCTTAATGTTGCTGGGAGCCCTTTCGGGCGTTGGGCGATTATGGACATTAACCTTCTGTCCATGATCGAAGTGCAGCAGGTGAAGATGTGGGGGACTTGGCACGTGGGAAGGCCGACCTCTCGCAGCGAGCCGGTAGAACTGACCAGAGAGGTTCGGCAATGGAGTCTACGTTCTCGATATCCCTTTTATTCAGGAACCATATTTTCCGAGAGGGACTGCAGCGTTTGTTCACGGAAAACGGTTACCGGGTCATCGCTTCGGTGAATGACCCACAGCAACTCGGGCGTGGGGCCGGAGATGCGAATGACATCGTCGTCGTCGAGGGCACTCTGCTCGAAGGCGACGGCCAAGGCCTGTTGAGCGACATCGCCGAGCGGATGGACGATCCCAGGATCGTCGTCACCGGCCGCGGTTTCAGCCTTGAACGCATCGCGGCGGTGATGGCGGCGGGCGCCTATGGCTTCGTCGACGCCGACCTCACCTTTCCGGCGTTCCGTATCCACATCGATCTCGTCGCCAGCGGGGAGCGGGTGATCCCGTCCAACCTGATCGACACCCTGTTCCGCGTCGCCGACCGCGTCAGCGACGATGCGCCGCAATTCGATCTCAACGATCGCGAATGCGAGGTCCTCGACGGGCTGGTCATGGGCCTGCCCAACAAGGCGATCGCCCGCCGCATCGGCATGAGCGAACCGTCGGTGAAGCTCGCCGTCAAATCCATCTTCCGCAAGCTCGAGGTCCAGAACCGGACCCAGGCCGCGTTGCTCGCCCGCGAAAGCGGCTGGGCTGAAGTCCGGCTGAACGGCAACGCCTACCAGCCGCACTGATCAGGAATGCATCCGGCCGGCCGTTGGGGAATGGCCGGCCGGATCGCTTCCAGTGCTCATTCCTGCGCCGCCGGCGCGATCCACGCGCTGCCGTCCTTCAGATCGAAGGTCAGGATCCAGTTCTTCAGGAACGGCATGCCGAGATTGCCGTCCATGATCATGTCCGGCGTGAAGGCGTCGGCGCTGTTCACGGTGACCGCGGGCGTGATCGCGAAACGCGCGGTCTGCTTCCCCTCGGCAACAGGGTCGAGCCCGAACGCTTCGGCGACGTGGCGCGCGACCAGCACGGTGCCGCCATTGCCCGAATCGAGTTCCATCCATACCGGCCCTTTCGGCGTCGGAACCTCTACCATCACCGCGAGCGCGAGCCCCTGTACCTCGCGCACCAGCCGCACCTTCAGCGGCATCATCGTGGCGATGCGCGCCGTCCGGCTCGCTGCGCTTTCCACCACCAGCCTGCCATGGGCGAGGTCGAGCGTGATCGTCTTGCCGTCGAACAGGTTGAGCGAGGCGAGCCCGTCGAGCGGTGCATCGGCGGGATTGAGTTTGCCGAGATTGATCAGGCCCATGGCGGGGGGAGTCACGCTGTAGCCCGGCATTGCCACCGTCACGCCCGTGCAGCGCCCGCCATCGCCGCGATCGCCGAACATGCGGAAGCCGGTCAGCCGGCCCCAGGGCGTGCAGCCGGCATCGGTCACCGTCTCGCGCGACAGCGCGGTGATGCCGCCGCCAGTGTCGAACAGCAGCTTGCGCGGCTTGCCGCCCACCGTCACCGGCAGCACCCAGCGCGTCCGCCAGCGCTCCAGCTGGATGCTGGCTTCGGGCGCTGCCAGTGCATGCCCGGTCGGCGCCTGCTCCGCCTGCGCCATGGCCGGCATGGCGAGTGCAAGGCCGATCAACGCCAGTCCGAAACCACGACCCCGCATCTTCATCGCCTTCCTGATCGCCCTGTGCGGAAGCCGGCCTCACCGCTGTCGTGCGGCCAAACAACCCGCAATCGACCGACCAGGGTTTGCGGTTCGACAAAGTGCGATCATGCAGTGCCGGCAGCTTGATGCCGGGCAGGGGCCTCAGCCAGCATCGGTTGATGATCAAGCGATGGATGCAGGCAGTGTTTCAGCCTCTTTCTCGACAGCAAGGAGGTGCCGCGGCTGCGCACCTTTCTGGAGGAACTCCCCGAGAGCAGCCCGGTCGAGATCGATGGGCGCAAATGGAGCGTCGGGACGCGCATGCCGTTTCCGCACGAGGACTTGTGGATGGGACGAAACGCTGAGATGAGCCGCGCCGAATGATTGGCGTGGCGCCTCAGTTCGGCCGGCCGGACTCCATCCCCAGCCGATAGTCCGCGCCCGCGACCACCGGGTCCGGCAGCGGCGGCGGGGTGAGCGGTTCGGCGCCGTCCAGCCCGCGCCCGCTGACATTGGCGGTGGCGAGCTTCGCACCCTCGGCGATCCTGACGTCGATCCGTTGCAGCACCGCGCCGCGGATGTTAGCAAGGCGCATGCCCTTGCCGGCGGTGCTGGTCACATCGCGGAGGACGAAGCCGTCGAGCGGCTTTTCCGGGTGTATATTCACCGCCTCGACCAGCACCGGCACGTCCGTCACGCGGATCCGTTCGAAACGGAAGTTGCGGACGGTGGGGATGCCGTCGTGGCCGGGGACGGGGAACTGGTCCTGCTTGCCGCTGTCGAGAAAGTTCAGCCGCAGGAAGCCGTTGCCAGCACCCGACACCTCAAGGTCGCGCATCGCGATATCCTCGATAAAGGCGCCGCGACCCGGCCGGCTCTTGATGTAGACGCTGAATGTATAGACCTTGAGGAAGCGGCAGCGATCCACGGTCACGCGGCGGATTCCGCCCGAGGTTTCGCTGCCGATGCCGATGCACGCCCAGCGATGGTCGCGGAAGGTGCAGTCGGCGATCGAGACATCCTCGGTTGGCCGGGCGATGCGGTTGCCTTCCATGCCGCGCCCCGATTTCAGCGAGATGCAATCGTCGACCGTGTCGAAGTCGCAGCGCTCGATCGCGACGCGCCGGCAGGAATCGACATCGATGCCGTCCGCGCGGCCCTTCACCACCAGGTCGCGGAACAGCGCATCCTCGCAATAGACCGGGTGGATCGACCACATGTCGTTCTGCCGGGTGGTGAGTTCGGTGACGCTGAGCCCCGCGACGTCGACGAACTCCAGCAAGGCCGGGTGGCGCAGCCCGTTGGCGGCGACGCGGCCGGGGATCGCGTCCGACGCGATGATGCTGCCCTTGCCGGCGAGGCCGACGTTGCGCGCACCCTGTGCATGGATCAGCCCGATATGGCCGGGCAACCAGCGACCTTCCCACCGGATCTCGGTGACCGGATAGTCGGCCAGGTCGGGCGAGCCGAGCAGCGCCGCGCCCGCCTCGATCCTGAGCACGGTGTTGGATCCCAGCCTGAGCGCGCCGGTGAGGTAGCGTCCGCCGGCCACCACCACCGTGCCGCCGCCCAGCACCGCGCAGCGATCGAGCGCGCGCTGCAGCGCTACAGTGTCCTTGGTCGTGCCGTCGCACCGCGCGCCGAAGCTGCGCGGGTCGATCTGCACGCCGGTCGTGGCGGCGGCGAGGGGGGCGGGGCGCGCCGGTTTGATCGCGGCACCGGCTGGAGCGGCGGCAGAGACGGCTCTTGGCAGGGCGGCGGTGGCCGCTGCGGCGACGAGGACGGTGCGGCGATCGATGCTCATGCCGGGCAGTCTCCTGATGCGGTCCGGCGCTGCGGCCGGTCGCGGCATGAGCACTGCCCGGTGCACCGGCGTCAAGCGCAGCGGAGCATTTTCAAGGACTTGGCTCAGGCGAAGCGTCGCGCGCCGCCCACGCACAGCAGCAGGCACAGCGCCGCCGCGACGATCGGCCAGCCGATCTGTTCGCCCAGCAGCACAGCGCTCACCGCGAACCCCATGATCGGCTGGAGCAGTTGCAATTGGCCCACCGCCGCGGCGCCGCCCAGCGCGAGCCCGCGATACCAGAAGACGAAACCGATCAGCATCGAGAAGAGCGAGACATAGGCGAGGCCGAGCCACGCCGAGGGCGCGACATGGGTGAGCGTCGCCGGCCACAGCCACCAGGCGAGCAGCGCCATCGCCGGGGCGGCGAGCAGCAGCGCCCAGCAGATCACCTGCCAGCCGCCCATCCGGCGGGTGAGCACCGCGCCTTCGGCATAGCCGAGCCCGCACAATATGATCGAGGCAAGCATCAGCGCGTCGCCGAGCATGCCGGAACCGGTCGCGGCACCGTTCAGCAGCGCATAGCCGATCAGCAGCGCGGCGCCGGCAAAGGCGAACAGCCAGAAGCCGGCGCGCGGCCGCTCGCCGCCGCGCAGCACCGACCAGGTCGCGGTGACGACGGGCAGCAGCCCGGTGAACAGGATCGCGCGCGGCGAGGAGATATGCGTCAGCGCCATCGCCGACAGCAGCGGGAAGGCGAGGACGACGCACAGCGAGACCAGCGCCAGCGACCGGATGTCCTCGCGCGCCGGGCGGCTGCGCAGCAGCAGGATCGGCACCGCCCCCGCCGCCGCCGCGATGAGCGCGCGCGCTGCGGTGAGGAAGGCGGGGTCGAACGCCGCCACCGCGGCGCGGGTCGCGGGCATCGAGCCGCTGAACACCAACACCCCGAGGAGGCCGAGGATCATGCCCCGCCGTTGATCATGCTTATGCTGGTCCATGCGATGCGTGTTGACAGAGGTGCCGCGCGATCGCCACGGACGGATCGGTACAATTCAGGCGAACTGTCATGGCCGATCAGCCGATACACTCCTCCACCAAGGTCGCGCGGATCATCGATCTCGTGCAGCGGCGGATCGACACGCGCCAGCTTACGCCGGGCATGCGGCTGCCCTCGGTGCGGGCGATGGCCGAACAACTGTCGGTCTCCAAATCGACCGTGGTCGACGCCTATGACCGGCTGACCGCGCAGGGCGTGGTGCAGCCGCGCGCCGGATCGGGCTTCTACGTCGCCGCCCCGCTCGCCCCGCTCAACGTCGCGGAGCCGCGGGGGGAGACCGATCCCACCGTCGATCCGCTGTGGATCATGCGGCAGGCGCTGCGCCCCGGGCCGTCGGGCCCGGCGCCCGGCTGCGGCTGGCTGCCCGCGGACTGGATGCCGGACGAGGCGCTCCGCAAGGCGCTGCGATCCCTCGCGCGCGACGGCGATGCGGAGACGCTGTTCCTCTACGGCACGCCGCAGGGCGATGCACGGCTGCGCGCGGTGATCGCGCGGCGGCTGGGCGATCAGGGCATCGACGCCGCGCCCGATCAGGTGATGCTGGCGGAATCGGGGACGCACGCGATCGACCTCGTCTGCCGCTTCCTGCTCGAACCCGGCGACACCGTGGTGGTCGACGACCCCTGCTATTTCAACTTCCACACCTTGCTGCGCGCGCACCGCGCGCATGTGGTCAGCGTGCCCTATACGCCGGCCGGCCCCGATCTCGCCGCCTTCGCCGCGACGCTCGTCGCGCATCGGCCACGGCTCTACATCACCAACGCCGCGCTGCATAACCCGACCGGCGCCAGCATGTCCGCCCCCGTCGCGCACCGTCTGCTCAAGCTGGCGGAGGCGCATGACCTCGTCATCGTCGAGGACGATATCTTCGCCGATTTCGAGGCGGAGCCCTCGACCCGCCTCGCCGCGTTCGACGGGCTCGATCGGGTGATCAGCATCGGCAGCTTCTCGAAGACATTGTCCGCCGCGATCCGCTGCGGCCATATCGCCGCGCGCGCGGACTGGATCGCGGGGCTCGCCGACCTGCGCCTCGCCACCGGCCTCGGTTCCAACCCGGTCAACGCCGAACTGCTCGCGGCGGTGCTGACCGACGGCAGCTATCGCCGCCATGTCGAGCGGCTGCGCACGCGCCTGGCGCGCCGCCGCGAACCGGTGATCGAGCGGCTGGAGGCGCTGGGCCTGGTGCCCTGGCATCGGCCGCATGCCGGCATGTTCCTGTGGTGCGCACTGCCGGGCGGGCGCGATTCCGCCCGGCTCGCGCGGCGGGCGCTCCGCGAGGATGTGGTGCTGGCGCCGGGCAACGCGTTCAGCCACAGCGGCAGCGCGGGCCATTTCCTGCGCTTCAACATCGCGCAGATGGACGATCCCCGCATCGACACAGTGCTGCGCGCGGCGATTGCCGAAGCCGGCTGATCCGCCTTGCCCCGCTTATGCCGCGCGCGCATGGTTCGATGCGGCCGAACCCATCGACAGAAGGCGACCGGCATCGGTTAGGAGCGGCCGGGCAGGCATGACAGTTTCCAGCGCCATGATGCCCGACGAGGATGGCTGGTTCGGCGCGCTGCCCGAGGCGGCGCGCGCCTTCTTCCGCGCGCGCGGGCGGCTGAAGACCTATCGCGCGGGCAGCCGCGTCTACGCGACCGGCGATCCGCCGGACGCGCTCTACCGCGTGGTTGCCGGCGAGGTGCGGCTGGTCAATTATCCGGTGCCGGGGCGCGAACTGCTCAATCTCGTCGCGCGTCCCGGCGACTGGTTCGGCGAGCTGTCGATCATCGATCGCAAGCCGCGCCCGCACGATGCGGTCAGCGCCGGGGCGGCGACCCTGTTCGTCGTGCCGCTGGCGGTGATCGAGGATTATGCGCGCGAGGATGCGGCGATCTACGGCCGGATCGCGCTGATCGCCTGTGCGCACCAGCGCGCCGCGCTGGCGTTCATCGCCAACACATTGTCGAAAAGCCGCCGCGCGCGGCTCGCCGAACGCCTGCTTGCGTGGCAGCGCGATGCCGATGGCACGCTGCATGTGCGCCAGGAGGAACTCGCCGCGCAGATCGGATCGTCGCGGCAAAGGCTGAACGCGATGCTGGCGGAGCTGCGCCGGTCGGGGATCATCGCCACCGCCTATGGCCGGATCGCGGTGCTCGATGCGGCACGGCTGGCGGTGATGGCGGACGGGAATGAGGGATAGGCGCGCGATGCCGCACGATCGGCAGGCCGCTCCCCCCGCTCTCGACCGGAAATGCCCGGGTGGTGCTGCCCCGATCAGCGTGTCGAAGACCGCGCCGCGGGGTGCAGATCGGCGGCCGGGCCGTCACGCGCCTCGCTGGCCAGTTCCGCGAACCATCCCAGCCGGCGCATCAGCAGCTTTTCGCCTTCCAGCAGCACGAACAGCAGCACGCCCGGCGCGACGATGGTCGCGCCGTCGGCGATCGAGAGCGGCCGGGTGTCGAAGATCGCCTGCATGAACGGGGCGAAGGTGAACAGCAGCTGCGCGATCACGACGATGGCGATGGCGCCGAGCACCGCCGGCGTGCCCAGCGCGCCGCGCCACGTCAGCGAGCGCATGTGGAGGTAGCGCACGTTGAACAGGTAGAAGATCGCCGCGACGACCAGCACGTTGACGACCAAGGTACGCGCCGTCTCCAGATCGCGCCCATGCGCCAGCGCGTCGAAGAAGATGCCCAGCGCGATGCCGGCGAGCAGGAAGGAAACGAACAACGCGCGCCACAACAGAAAGGGGGAGAGCAGCGGGGCATTCGCACGCCGCGGCGGGCGCGCCATCGTGCCCGGCTCCGTGGGCTCGAAGGCGAGGACGAGGCCCAGGGTCAACGCCAGCACCAGGTTGATCCACAGGATCTGCGTCGCCGTCATCGGCAGGGTGAAGCCGAACAGGATCGCGAGCACCACCGCGACGGTCTCCCCGCCGTTGGTCGGCAAGGTCCAGGAGATGAGCTTGCGGATATTGTCATAGACCGTCCGCCCCTCGCGCACCGCGGCGACGATCGAGGCGAAATCATCGTCGAGCAGCACCATGTCCGCGGCTTCCTTCGCGGCCTCGGAGCCCTTCTGGCCCATCGCGGTGCCGACATCGGCCTGCTTCAAGGAGGGGGCGTCGTTCACCCCGTCCCCCGTCATCGCCACGATTAGCCCGTGTGACTGCAGCGCGCGGACGATGCGCAGTTTATGCTCGGGGCTGGTCCGCGCGAACACGTCCACCTCCAGCACCCGTGCCGCCAGCGCCTCGTCGCTCAGCGCTTCCAGATCGGCACCGGTCAACCCCCGCAGCGCATCGCCGATGCCGAGCTGGCCGGCGATGGCGAGCGCGGTGCGCAGATGATCGCCGGTGATCATCTTCACGGCGATGCCGGCGGAACGGCATTCGGCGATCGCGGCCTTCGCCTCCTCGCGCGGCGGATCGATGAAGCCCATCAGCCCCAGGAAGCGGATGTCGCTGGCGAGGTCGGTGGGGGAGAGATCCTCGAACGCCAGCCGTCCGCGCGGGGCCGGCAAGGTGCGCATCGCAAAGCCGAGCAGGCGCTCGCCATCGTCCGCGGCGGCGGCGATGCGCGCTTCCCAGGCGAGCGGATCCGCGCCCGTGATCGCCATCACCGCCTCGGGTGCGCCTTTGATGAAGATCACGCACGCGCCAGCGGGGCTTCGATGCAGGGTCGCCATGAGTCGATGGGCGGCGTCGAACGGGATCTCGTCGATCCGCTGCCATTCGCCGCGCAGATGATCGGGGTTGAGGCCGGCCTTCATCGCCAGCGCGACCAGCGCGCCTTCCATCGGATCGCCATCGACCTGCCAGTGGCCGTCGCGCTGGCCGAGCGCGGCGTCGTTGCACAGCAGGCCGCAGCGGATGATCGCGCTGGCGGCGGCGATCGCGGCGGCATCGTCATCGGCCCCTCGCGCGGTGAGCCCGCCCTCGGGCGCATAGCCCGATCCGCCGACCAGGATGTCGCTCCCCTCGATCAGCACGCGGCGCACCATCATCTCGTTGCGGGTGAGCGTGCCGGTCTTGTCCGTACAGATGACGGAGGTGGCGCCCAGCGTCTCCACCGCCGGCAGGTGGCGGATCACGGCGCTGCGCGCGGCCATGCGCTGCACGCCGATCGCCAATGTGATGGTGATGACCGCGGGCAGCCCTTCGGGGATGATCCCCACCGCCACCGCCACCACCGCGATCAGCGCGTCGACCCAGTGATAGTCGCGCGCCAGCACCGCAAAGGCGAACAGCAGCGCCGCGCCCGCCATCACCAGCCAGGTGAAGCCGCGCGCGAAGCTGTCGATCTGGCGCAGCAGCGGCGTGGTGACCGTCTCCACGGCCTGCAGCAGCCGGCTGATGCGGCCGATTTGCGTTTCCGGCCCGGTTGCGGCGACGACGCCGCTCGCCTGGCCGGCGGCGACCAGCGTACCCGAAAACGCCATGCTGCGCTGGTCGGCGATGGCCGCTTCCGCCGCGACCGGCGCCTCCTGCTTCTCCACCGGCACCGATTCGCCGGTGAGCGGCGCCTCGTCGATCAGCAGGCCGCGCGCATGCAGCAGGCGCAGGTCGGCGGGGACGCGGTCGCCCGCCTCCAGCATCACGATGTCGCCCGGCACCAGATCGGCGACCGCCAGGGTGCGGCGGCCGCCGTCGCGCAGCGCCACGGCGTGCGGCGCGATCATGTCGCGGATCGCGCCCATCGCACGCTCCGCCTTGCCTTCCTGCACGAAGCCGACGACCGCGTTGATCAGCACCACCAGCGCGATCACCGCGGCATCGACGAAATGATCGAGCAACGCGGCGGCAAGCGCCGCCGCGAGCAGGAAATAGATCAGCGCGCTGTTGAACTGCGCCACGAAGCGCAGCAGCGGATGCACCGTAACGGCGCCGGGGAGTGCGTTGGGCCCATGGCGGTGCAGCCGTGCCTCCGCCTGGTCCTGGCTGAGCCCCGCGCGATCGGCATCCAGCCGCTCCAGCACCGTGTCGCCGGGAAGGGCGTGCCATGCCGATACTGCTTGTGGGTTCACGCCCGCCGCCCTGTGTGTCCTTCGAATGTGCGGGCGCAGGATAGGGCGGTGGGGCGGATAGGCTATAGGGGATGCTACGAGGGTCGGGCAGCGCCTGGGGGCGCCGCTTGCGCCGACCGAGACTGGCGTCAGGCGGCGGCCCCGGTCAGGTCGAACTCGATCAGTGTCAGCGTCGAATCCTCGGGGTAGGGGCGCATCGTGAAGCCCATTTCGCATTCGAGATCGATCGCGGCGCGGTTGTCGCGGCTTTCGATCGATTGCAGGCGGGCGAAGCCGTGGGCGCGGGCGAAGGCGAGGACATGCGCCAGCAGCGCCCAGCCGATGCCGCGCGCCTTGAAGCCGCTGTGCACCGAGATCGCGACCTCGGCGGTGCCGCGCGTCTCTTCCGCCGCGACCATCGCCGTCGCGACCGGTGCGCCGCTCTCCTCGTCGAACGCAAGGAAGGTCTCGGTCAGATCATGATCGCCGCGCAGCATCGCCGCGAGCTGCTCATGCGCCACCTGATGCACCGCGGAGAGGAAGCGGAAGCGCAGATCCTCGGGCGCGACATGGGCGAACAGCGCGGCGAGCGCGGGCTCGTCGGCGGGCGTCGCCGGCCGCACGCGAAGCCGGAGGCCGGACCGGGTGGTCACCGGATCCCCGGCGGGCACTGGATCGGGAAGGGGAGCGGACATGGGCTGGGTGCTTTCGCGAAGCCGGCTCAATGGCCGAAGAGGATGGGCAGCGGGCCGCCGTCGATCAGATCGTGCGTCACCCCGCCGAGGAACAGTTCGCGCAGGCGCGAATGGGCGGAGGCGCCGACCACCAGCAGGTCCGCGCGCTTGGCCTGCGCGAAATCGGCGAGCACCGCCGACTCCCGTTCGCCTTCGGACCGCAACGCGTGGACCGTCACTTCGAAGCCGTTGCGGCTGATGTTGCGCGCGATGTCGGCGCCGGGTTCGGAACCATGGCCGCGCGCGGTGGCGCGGCCGTCGACCACCACGACGTCCACCCTGGCGCCGGGGGCGGCGAGGCGCAGCGCGTCGCCCAGCGCGCGGGTCGCCTCGCGCGTGGCGTTCCAGCCGAGCACGATGCGGTTGAACGGGCGCGGCCCCCAGCCGGTGGGGACGACCATCACCGGCCGGCCGGACGAGAGCGCGATATTCTCGATCAGGCGGCGCCGCATATAGCGATTGGCATAGGCGCTCGCCGGCCCGAACAGCACGAGATCGGCGTAGCGCGCCTGCACCGGCGCCTTGTCGAGCAAGATACCCGATTCCTCGCTGAGCGTGCGGATCTCGAACCCGTCGCGCGCGGCGATCTTCGCGACCTTCGCCTGTTTCTCCTCGGCGGCCTCGAGATAATCGGCAAGCAGAACATAGGGCGGGCCGATGGCGACGGCATAGTCGGTCATCGGGATGGCCGAGAGGATCGCGATGCTGAGATGCGCATCGCCGGCACGCGCGAATTCGCGCACGTCCTTGAGGAATTGATCGTCGTCCTCGCCGGTGTCGACGACCGCCAATATGTCCTTATATGCCATCGGGTGCCCTTTCGGATCTGATGGCACTTGGTCGCGCATTTGGCGCGGCGGTGCATTTCGGAATTATACTTAGGGGACTTTTAGCCCCTCCTCTTCAGAGGAGGGGTTGGGGTGGAGGCGAGCGAAGCGAGCTTCCGCGCAAGCGGAAACAACAGCGCCGTCGGGGGCATTGAGCCCCCGACGGCGCTCCCCACCCCCAACCCCTCCCGCCGAACAGGAGCTGCAAAATGCTCACCCCCGCCCGGTCGCGCGGTCCACGCAGGCCAGCAGCCGCCGGTCGAGCAGCGGCTTCTCCAATATGTCGTCGAAGCGGGCACCGCCGGCGTCGCGGGGATCGTCGCCGCGAAGGGCGGTGATCAGGATGGCGGGGCGCAGCCAGCCGGCGGCGCGCAGGCCGCGCAGCAGCTCGGATCCGGTCATGCCAGCCATGCGGTAGCCGGTGACGAGGCAGGCGGCCTCGGTCGCGGCGGGGTCGGCCAGCGCCAGCGCGCCGCTGGCATAGGCGCGCACGTCGTAACCGTGTGCGTGCAGCATCAGCTGGATCGACCGTCGAACCGCGCTGTCATCCTCCACCAGCAGGATGCGCGGGCGCGCCGCCGGTTGCGCGATGCTGTCCATGCGTGGAACCATGTCCCCAAGCCCGGCGGATCGCCGTGCCCGCCATTATGTGTCTGCGGGACGGTGCCGTCGCTACGTATTGATCCCAGCCTGTCCGGCTTCCACCCCCAGCCCGGCAGCGAAGGCGATGCGCAGCGCGTCCGGGAAGGAACGGACGCCCAGCTTGGCCATCAGATTGGCGCGGTGGACCTCCACCGTGCGCGCCGAGATTCCCAGATCATAGGCGATCGTCTTGTTGGGCAGGCCGCGCGCGAGCCCATCGAGCACCTCATGCTCGCGCGGGGTGAGTGCGGCGATCGCACGCGTGGCGTCCTCGGCGGAGGCGCTGCGGCGCGCGCCATCGTCCAGCCGGGCGAAGGCGGTCTCGATCGCCGCCAGCAGCACCCCGCGCTCGAACGGCTTCTCGAGGAAATCCACGGCGCCCGCCTTCATCGCGCGCACCGCGATCGCGACATCGGCATGGCCGGTCAGCACGATCACCGGCCACGTCACGCCCTGTTCGGCCAGCGCCTGCTGCACCTCCAGCCCGTCCATCTCCGGCATGCGCACGTCGAGCAATATGCAGCCCTCGGTCGCGTGGCGCACGTCCTTCAGGAATTCCACGCCCGACGACCAGCTTTCGGTGCGATAGCCCGCACCCGCCAGCAGGAATCCCGCAGAGCGGCGGATCGCGGCCTCGTCGTCGACGATGTGGATGGTTCGCTTAGGCTCCATCAGGCTCCTCCGGCACGATGTGCATCAATGTGAAGTGGAAGCGCGTGCCCCCTTCGGGCGGCGATTCCGCCCAGATCTTGCCGCCATGCGCCTCGACGATCGTGCGGCAGATCGAAAGTCCCAGCCCCATGCCCTCGGTCTTGGTGCTGAGGAAGGCCTGGAAAAGCTGCCCGGCGACATCGGGGGCGAGCCCCGGGCCGGTATCGGCGATGGTGACGCGGACCATGCCCGGCGCATCGAGCGCGGTGGTGATGGTCAGGTGCCGCCGGGGTCCATCCGCCATCGCCTCGGCGGCGTTCCGTACGAGGTTGACCAGCACCTGCTCGATCTGAATTCGGTCCGCCAGCACCGGCGTTGCCGCGGGATCGAGCGCGAATTGCGTCTCGACGCCATGTTCGCGCACGCCCACCAGCCCCAGCGAGCAGGCCTCGCGGATCAGCGCCGGCAGATCCTCGACATGCTTCTGCACATCGCCGCGCGCCACGAAGTCGCGCAGCCGTCGCACGATATGGCCCGCGCGCATCGATTGCGCGGCGGCGTCGGCCAGCGCCTCGCGCACCATCTCCAGCGTTTCGGTGTCGGGCGCCTCCAGCAAGGCGTGCGCCGCCTCGACATAGTTCACCACCGCGGTGATCGGCTGGTTGAGCTCATGCGCCAATGTGGAGGCCATCGCCCCCATCGCGCTGACGCGGGAAACGTGGATCAGTTCGGATTGCAGGTCGCGCACTCGCGCGGCCGTCGCCTCCTGCTCGGTCAGGTCGCGCATGAAGCCGGTGAACACGCGCTCGCCGCCACCCGTCGCCTCGCCCACCGCCAGTTCGTGCGGCACCAGCGTGCCATCCTTGCGGCGGCCCATCACCCGCCGGCTGCTGCCGATGATGCGCGGCGCGCGGGTGGCCAGATAGCGGCCGATATAGCCGTCATGCGCCTCGCGGTCGGGCGAGGGCATCAGCATCGAGATGTTGCGGCCGAGCACCTCCGCCTCGGCATAGCCGAACATGCGCTGCGCGGCGCTGCTGAACGACAGGATGGTGCCGCCGGCATCGATGACCACCATCGCTTCGGGGACGGTGGCGAGGATCGAATCGAGCTGCGCCTCGCGCTGCGCGATCGCGCGTTCGGCGGCCTTCTGGTCGGTGATGTCGCGCACCACCTTGCCGAAGCCGCGCAGCGCGCCATCCTCGTCATGCAGCGCGGTGATCGTCACGTCCGCGAGGAATTCGGTGCCGTCCTTGCGGACGCGCCAGCTTTCGTCCTGCATGCGGCCATCGGCGCGGGCGCGGGCGAGATCGGCTGCGGGCTTGCCCGCCGCGACATCCTCGGCCGCGTAGAAGATCGCGGTCGGCCGGCCGAGCACCTCCTGCTCGCGCCAGCCCTTGATGCGTTCCGCGCCCTTGTTCCAGATCGCGACGCGGCCCTCGGGATCGAGCATGTAGATCGCATAGGTGGTGGCGCCGTCGATCAGCAGCCCCAGTTCCTCCGCCATGTCGCGCGCGCGGCGGGCGATCTCGTCGGCATCGGCCTCATGGACATGCGCGGTGTGCCGCCAGTGCGACATGCGGCCGGTGAGGAGGATGATGCCGGTGGAAACCAGCGCGAAGCCGACCGCATAGACGATATGGTCGGCGTCGCGGAACGGCGTATCGACCAGCAGCAGCCCCGCGAGCGCCGCCAGCGCCAGCGTGAATGTGGCGGTCAGCGCGCCGCCGACCCGTGCGGCGAGGAGGACGGCAAGGGTCAGCGCCAGCCAGATCGGCCGGTCCGCCAGATAGGGTTCCAGCAGCAGCGCCGCGCAGGTCGCGATCGCCACCGCGGCGCCGGCCAGCAACAGCGCGCGCAGCGCGCCGGCGGGGGCGGGTGGCGGCTGCGTCGTCCTGTTCATCGTTTCGATCTCGCCTCGCGGTGGCAGGGCACGCAGACTGTCCCCGCCGGCACCCTGCCGCAACCCCTCGAAAGGTGGCCGGCAGGGCGGATCGGCAGGGCACCGCGCGTTACGTAACTATCCCGATGGCGCCACGGCGGGCGGCGCGCCAGGATTGCACCAGTTGTGCCACACGCCGTCAGGGAACCCGATCATGCCCCAGCCGCTCGACACCGTCCTTGCGCTCGCCCAGGCCAATGTCCGGCTTGGCCTGCAACTCGCCGATGGCTGGCGCGATACCGGCCAGAAGCTGGCGGATATCGGCCGGCGCTGCGTGACGGAGGCGGCGGACGAGGCGCGCGACGCGTTGGGCAAGACCGCCGGCGACGCGCTCCCGTCGAAGCCGCGCACCGGCTGCTGGCAGGATATCATCGACGAGACCGAGGTGCTGCACCTGTTCCAGGTGAACCGGGCCGAAGCGGCGGTGGACGCGTGGCGCGAAAGCGTCGGCAAGGCGCTGCACAGCGAGGGCAATCTGCCCTTCGAGACCTTCGTCAATGTCTGGCTGGAGCTGGCGAAATTGGCGAGCGGTGCCGGCAAGCGCCGCATGGCGGGCTTTCCGTTGCCGGAATGAGCGGCGCGCGAGCGCCGTCATCGCACCAGCGCCACGCCGATGCGAACGCGCGTCGTTCGCCGATCATAGTCGAGCAGATTTTCGCCATAGCCGAAGAAGGTCTGGCCGAAGAGGTAGAAATCCGGCCCGCCGCCGACGAGGCGGCGGAGCGGATAGGAGATGTCGGCCGCGATCGCGCCCTTGCCGCTGCCGAAGTTGAGGCGGCTGGTGGTGGAAAGGCGCACGCCGTCGGCATCGCCGATCTCGACGAACAGGCTGCTGTTGCCGCGGTAGCGGCGGATCTCGGGATTGTCGGAAAGGCTGCCGGCATAGAGCCACAAGCGCGGCGCGATCGTCAGCCGGCGGTCGCCGCCCAGCGAGAAGGCGGCCATCGGCGCGACGTAGACGCTGTTGACGCTGCGCGAGTCGAGCCCGTCCCGCCCGTTGGATTCGTGGCGCACGCCGATCTGCGCGCTGAGCGTCGCGACGTCGCGGCCGGCCACCGGCGGCGAGAGGTAGAAGATCTCCGGCTGGTAATCGACGTTGCGGAACGGCAGCGACTCCGCGCCGAGATCCCAGAACATCCGCTGCGTATAGGCGAAATAGAGGCCGTCGCGCAGCGATGCATGCCGGTCCTCGCGCGCGCGGCTGCCGAACAGCTGATATTTGAAGCTGAACTGGATGCGCGCCTCGGTGTTGGTGCCGGGGCCATAGACGGCATAGATCGGCTCATAGGCCGAAAGATTGCCGACGAACGCGTTGCCGACCGTGCGATCGGCGGCGGGCGGCGTCGGCAGCGGGCGCGACATAGCGGCTTCACGCTGCGGTTCGGGGGCGCCGGGCTGCGGGCCGTCGGTGCCGAGCGCGATCTCCTGTCCGCCCCAGCCGGGCACCGAGAGCCGTCCGCCGGCGCCCGCATCCGCGGCGAGCCGGTAGCGCACCGGCACGAAGCCCTGCGGCGGGATCGTCACCGAGGCCGAAGCCTGCGGCGCGCGCTCGATCCACACGGTGCGGGTGCCGTCGGCGCCCACCAGCTGCGCCTCCATCCGCGCGGGCACGGCGATCGTCTGCGGTGTGCTGCCGGCGTTGAGCAGGCGGACGTCGACCAGCACATGGCCATCGGCATCGCGCCGGTCGGCGCGGCTGAGCAGGATCTCGACATCCGCCTGTGCCCATGCGGGTGCGGCGGTCAGGGCGGTGGCGACCAGGAGGCCGAGGGCGGAAAACCGGACGATCATGCGAAAAGATGCTGGCCATTGTCGACGGGGATGACGGTGCCGGTGATACGCTTCGCAGCGTCGCTGACAAGGAAGGCGGCGAGCGCGCCGACATCGCCGACGTCGACGAGCTGGCCCTGCGGCAGTTGCGCGGCGGCACGTTCGAGCAGCGCATCGAAGCGGTCGATGCCGCTGGCGGCGCGGGTCGCGATCGGGCCGGGGGAGATGGCGTGGGCACGGATGCCCTTGCCGCCCAGTTCGGCGGCGACATAGCGCGTCGCACTTTCCAGCGCCGCCTTGACCGGGCCCATCAGGTTGTAATGCTCCACGACCCGCTCGGAACCGTAGAAGGTCACGCACAGCAGGCAGCCACCCTCGGTCATCAGCGGTTCGGCGAGCTTCGCCATGCGCAGGAAGCTGTGGCACGACACGTCCATCGCCTGGCCGAAGCCGGCCGCCGAACTGTCCACCACCCGGCCATGCAGGTCCTCCTTCGGCGCGAAGGCGATCGAGTGCAGCAGGAAATCGAGCCCGCCCCAGCGCGCGCGCACCGCCTCGAACAGCGCCTCGAGCTGCCCGGGCTCGCGCACGTCGCACGGAGCGGTCCATTCCACGCCGAGTTGTTCCGCGACCGGCATCACCCAGCCGCGCGCCTTCTCGTTGAGATAGGTCGCCGCCAGCCGCGCGCCGCATTGCGCGAAGGCCTGCGCGCATCCGGCGGCGATGCTGTGCTCGTTGGCGATCCCGATCACCAGTCCGCGCTTGCCGCGCAGGTCGACGAGCGGATTCATGCCCTGGTGGCCGAAAGCAGCGCGAGCGTGTGGAGGGCGATCATGCGTTCCTCGTCGGTTGGGATGATTCGCACCGTGACGGCGCTTCCGGGCAGGCTGATCACCGGCTTGTGCCCCGCATTGGCCTCCGCGTCGAGCGCGATGCCCAGCCAGCCCAGACGCCGGCAGATGCGCGCGCGGACATCGCTATGGTTCTCGCCGATGCCCGCGGTGAAGACGAAGCCGTCGACGCCCCCCAACGACGCGGCCAGCGCCCCGGCCTCGCGTGCGGCACGCCATGCGAAGAGGTCGATCGCTTCTTCCGCCTCGGGCGCGGCGCTGGCGGAGAGCGTGCGCATGTCGCTGGAGAGGCCGGAGACGCCGAGCAGGCCGGATCGGTTGTAGAGCATCGCCTCCACCTCTTGCGCGGTCATGCCCATCCGGCGCTGGAGGTGGAGGACGACGCCGGCATCCAGCGTGCCGCAGCGCGTGCCCATCACCAGACCGTCGAGCGCGGTGAAGCCCATCGTCGTATCGACGCTGCGCCCGCCCGCCATCGCACACAGCGAGGCGCCGTTGCCGAGATGCGCGGCGATCACCCGGCCGGCGGCGAGATCGGGATCGCGTTCGGCCAGGGTGCGCGCGATATAGTCGTAGGAGAGGCCGTGGAAGCCGTAGCGGCGGATGCCCTGGTCGTGCAGCGCGCGGGGCAGGGCGAAGCGCGTCGCGATCGCCGGCCGGTCATGGTGGAAGGCGGTGTCGAAGCAGGCGATCTGCGGCAGATCGGGCGCGATCCGGATGATCGCCCGGATCGCCGCGAGGTTGTGCGGCTGGTGCAACGGCGCGAGCGGGCAGAGCGCCTCCAGCGCTTCCAGCACCTCCGGCGTGACGCGGCAGGGGTGCGCGAAGTCCATGCCGCCATGGACGACGCGGTGGCCGATCGCGATCAGCTCGCGCCCCTCGAGATGCCCGGCCGCCCAGTCGAACAGCCAGGCGAGGAGGTCGCCATGGGTGAGGGCGGGATCGTCCCAAGCGCGCGTGTGCACGATATTGCCGCTCGCATCGTGGATGGCGAGCGCGGGGGCGATGCCGATCTTCTCGATTTTGCCGCCTGCCGAAAGTCCGGGCGCGCCCTCCTCGTCCAATGTGAACAGCGCGAACTTGATGCTCGACGAGCCCGAATTGAGGCTGACGACCGCTCTCATTTTGGCGCTTTCATGCCGGCACCCCGGGCGCCGCCTTGGTCGCGGCGCGCGCCAGCAGCACCGCCACCGCGCAGGAGGCGAGGCGGGTGCGCAGGCTGTCCGCCCGGCTGGTGAGGATGATCGGCACGCGCGCGCCCAGCACCACGCCGGCGGCATCGGCCCCGCCGAGGAATGTGAGCTGCTTGGCGAGCATGTTGCCCGCTTCGAGATCGGGCACGACGAGGATCTCGGCCTTGCCCGCGACCGGCGAGACGATGCCCTTCTCGCGGGCCGCCGCCTCGCTGATCGCATTGTCGAAGGCCAGGGGGCCGTCGAGCAGCGCGCCGCCGATCTGGCCGCGCTCCGCCATCTTGCACAGCGCCGCGGCATCGAGCGTGCTGGGGATGGCGGGGTTCACGGTTTCGACCGCGGAGAGGATCGCGACCTTGGGCCGGGCGATGCCGATGACATGCGCGAGGTCGATCGCGTTGCGGATGATGTCCGCCTTTTCCTCCAATGTCGGTGCGATGTTGATCGCCGCGTCGGTGATGATCAGCGGATCGGGATGGCCGGGTACGTCCATCACATAGGCGTGGCTGATCCGCCGTTCGGTGCGCAACCCGGTCGCGCGGGCGACGACCGCGGCCATCAGTTCGTCGGTGTGCAGCGATCCCTTCATCAGCAGCTCCGCCTCGCCCGATCGCACCAGTTCCACCGCCCTGGCGGCGGCATCGTGGCTGTGCGCGGCGGGGAGGATGCGAAGCGCCGAGATGTCCTTGCCCGCCTCCTGCGCGGCGGCGCGGATGCGCGCCTCGGGGCCGATGAGGATCGGCACGATCAGCCCGGCCTCGGCCGCTTCCACCGCGGCGGCGAGCGCGGCGGCGGAGCAGGGGTGGGCGACCGCGGTCGTCAACGGCGCGCCCGATGCGGCCTCCAGCAGCCGGCGATAGCCGTCATGGTCGGAAAGACGGATGTCGGGCAGCGCCACGCGCGGCCGGCTGACGCGCTCGGTGGGCGCCTTCACCTCGGCCACCCCGTCGATCACATCCTCACCCTTCTGATTGGTGCAGCGGCAATCGAGCAGCAGCACATGGCCATGCTCGCGCTTCTCGGTGACGGTGACCGTCGCGGTGATCGCATCGCCGATGCCGACGGGGCGCAGGAAGCGCAGCGACTGGCCGAGATAGATGGTGCCGGGGCCGGGCAATTCGGTGCCGAGCACCGCGGAAATCAGCCCGCCGCCCCACATGCCGTGCGCGATGACGCGGCGGAACATGTCGCCTTGCGCATAACCGGCATCGAGATGCGCGGGGTTCACGTCCCCCGAAACCAGCGCGAAGAGCTGGATGTCCTTCATCGACAGGGTGCGCGTCACGCTGGCGCTGTCGCCGAGCGCGATCTCGTCGAAGATCCGGTTCTCGATCATCTCGGGGGCGATCATGGTCTATTGCTCCAGAACGTAGCGACCGGGGGCGTCGCCGAGCGCGGGATAGCCTTCGTCGGGCGCACCGAGCGGCGGCGGCGGCACCGGATCGCTCGAGCGGGCGTCCAGCCAGCGGCCCCATTCGGGCCACCAGCTGCCCTGTTGGCGTTCGGCGCGCGCCATCCAGTCGTCGGGGTCGCAGGCGGCACCGTCCGCCTCCCGGGTCAGCACGCGATAGCGCCGGCCGTTGCGGCCGGGCTCGGAAACGATGCCGGCATTGTGGCCGCCGCTGGTGAGCACGAAACGGATCTCGGCGCCCGTGAGCAGGTGGATCTTGTGGACCGAGCGCCACGGTGCGACATGGTCGCGCTCGGAGCCCACCACGAACATCGGCGCGCGGATCGCGCTCAGCGCGATGCTGCGGCCCTCCACCTTCAGCCTCCCCTCGGCGAGATCGTCGGCGAGGAACAGCCGGGTGAGATAGTCGCTGTGCATCGCATAGGGCATGCGCGTGCCGTCGGCGTTCCACGCCATCAGGTCGATCATCGGTTCGCGCTCGCCCATCAGATAGGTCTGCAGCACGCGCGACCAGACGAGGTCGTTGGAGCGCAGCATCTGGAAGGCGCCGCCCATCTCGCCGCTGTCCAGATAGCCGCGGCTCCACATCATCGCCCGCAGCAGGTCGAGCTGCGCCTCGTCGATGAACAGGCCGAGTTCGCCCGGCTCGCTGAACTCGGTCTGCGCGGCGAGCAATGTCAGGCTGGCAAGGCGATCGTCGCCGTCGCGCGCCATCGCCGCGGCGGCGATCGACAGCAGGGTGCCGCCCAGGCAATAGCCCGCGGCATGGATTGTCGCGCTGCCGGTGATCGCCACGATCGCATCGAGCGCCGCCATCGGCCCCATCCGGCGATAATCGTCAAGGTCGAGGTCCCGGTCCGCGCTGGCCGGGTTGTGCCAGGAAAGCATGAACACGGTATAGCCCTGGCCGGTCAGCCAGCGGACCAGCGAATTCTCCGGCGACAGGTCGAGGATGTAATATTTCATGATCCAGGCCGGCACGATCAGCACCGGTTCGGGCCGGACCGTCGCTGTCGTCGGCGCATATTGGATCAGTTCGGCCAGCCGGTTGCGCCAGACCACCTTGCCGGGTGCGGTCGCCACCGTCTCGCCGACCTTGAACGCTTCCGCGCCCACCGGCGGCGCGCCGCGGATGATGCGCTGGGCATCCTCCACCAGATGCGCAAAGCCGTCCGCCAGGCATCTGCCGCCGGTCTCCGCGATGCGGCGCTGGAGCACCGGGTTGGTGGCGAGGAAATTGGTGGGGGCGAACATGTCCAGCAGCTGCCGCGTCGCGAAGGCCATGATGTCTTCATGATGCCTCGAAACGCCGCCGATGCCGGTGGTGGCGGCGTGCCACCATTGCTGGTTGAGCAGGAAGCCCTGCGCGATGAGGTTGAACGGCGGCTGCGCCCAGGCCGGATCGGCGAAGCGCCGGTCCTGCGGCAGCGGTTCGATCGCCGGTGCTGCCGCTGGATCGTGGGCGCTGCGCGCGGCATAATCGAACAGACGCAGATATTTGCGCGCCAGCTTGGCGCCGAGCAGCATCTGCTTGCCGGGCGAGCGCGCGAGATGCGCCGCCCAGTCGGTGGCGGCGAGCAGCATGGTGGCGGGCGAGAGCCCGTTGGTCATCTGCGCGATCGTCGCCGCTGCCGTGCGATCCAGCGTTTGGGCGATGCCGTCCAGCGGATCGGGGCTCGCCGGCGTCTCCTCGTCGATCGTCACCGGTCGTGCCTCCTGGCCAGGGCGCTTTCTGGTCAGCGCGCTTTTCCCCAGTTGATGATAGCCGCGGGCATCGCTGGCGGCCGATACGTAAACATACGGATTCTCGCGGTGCCGCGGCACGGGCGATGGCGGAGACCCGGCATGTTCGATACCAACGCGCTCGCGCAACGCCGCCGCACGCCGCTGAGGCGCGCAGGGATCATGGAGATGCTATGCTCGGATCGACGGAAGATGCGGAAGGCACGCGGCGCGCGCTGCTGGCGGGAACCGGTTTGCTCGGCGCCGTTCTGCTGCTGGGCGGACGAACCATGGCGCAGGAATCGGCGCCGGCCGCGACCGAAGGCGGCTTCGCCGATCGTATCCGCGACATGCGCGCCGGGGACTATGTCTGGCTGCCCGAATTGGCGCCCGACGGGCCGATCCTGCTGGTGGTGAGCATCCGCGCGCAGCGCGCGATCGTCTATCGCAACGGCATTCCGATCGGCGTCTCGACGGTGTCGACCGGCAAGGCCGGGCATGAGACGCCGACCGGCGTGTTCACGATCCTGCAGAAGGATGTCGATCACGCGTCCAACCTCTACGACAGCGCACCGATGCCGTTCATGCAGCGGCTGACGTGGGACGGGATCGCGCTGCACGCCGGCAACCTGCCGGGCTATCCCGCCTCGCACGGCTGCGTGCGGCTGCCGATCGCGTTCGCGCGCATCCTCTATGGCGTGACGCGGCTGGGCATGACCGTGCTGGTCAGCGGCGAGGAGGCGGTGCCGCGCATCGCGCCGACGCCGGACTTCCTCGACGCGGGCCGGCGCGCGAACGCCGCCCCCGCACCCGATGATGCCACCGAATGGGTGCCCGCCGCCGCGCCCACGGGGCCGGTCTCGATCGTGGTCAGCGCCGCCGATCGCCGCATCATCGTGCTGCGCAACGGCGTGCGCATCGGCACCGCCCCGGTGGAGATCGCCGGCGCGGTGACGGGGCTCGGCGTCTATGCGCTGGCCGGAATCGAAGACGGCGAGTTTCGCTGGCTGGATCTGGGGAGCGGCGGCGGCGGCGGCGCAGGCCGTGCCGTCAGCAGCAGCGAGCGCGCACGGCTGCGCCTGCCCGACCTGTTCCAGACGTCGCTGCGCGCCATCCTTCAGCCCGGCGTGATCGCCATCGTCACGCCGGACAGCCTCGCCGCCGCCTCGTCCGGGCAGGAACTGACGGTGGTCGATGCGGACGAGGGGGCGAAGTAAGCCCCGGTCAGGCGAGGCGCGCGGCGGGGAAGCGAACCACAGCCTTCAGCCCCCTGGTCCTCAATCCCGAAACCCCGGATCGATCCGGTCGAGCTTGCGCAGCAGCGCCGGCCAGGCCAGCCGGTCCGGCACCACCGTCATCGCCGCGCCCGAGGTCTGCGCCTCGACCTTTTCGGCGACGCCCTGGTTGGGGGTGTTGAGCCCGTCGCGGCCCACCGTCAGCATCATCACCTGCGCCTCGCACGCGCGTTCGAGGAAATACATGCGCAGGAAGGCCTGGGCGACGGTGGCGCCGACCGTCAGCGTCCCATGGTTGCGCAGGATCATCGTGTGGCGGTCACCCAGGTCCGCGACCAGCCGTTCGCGCTCGTCCAGTTCGGTCGCGATGCCCTCGAAGTCGTGATAGGCGACGTCGTGGACCGCGATCATCGCGGTCTGGGTGTGGGGCAGCAGGCCGACCGCCATCGCCGACACCGCCTGGCCGTGCGGCGTGTGGAGGTGGAGCACCGCGGTCGCATCCGCGCGCGCGGCGTGGATCGCCGAATGGATCACGAAGCCGGCGCGATTGACCGGCGCGGGCGTGTCCATCACCGTGTTGCCCTCGATGTCGATCTTCACCAGCGAGGATGCGGTGATCTCCTCGAACATCATGTTGTAGGGATTGATCAGGAAATGATGCTCCGGCCCCGGCACGCGGGCGGAGAGGTGGGTGAAGATCAGATCGTCCCACCCGTAGAGCGCGACCAGCCGATAGGCCGCGGCAAGATCGACGCGCAGCGCCCATTCCTCCGCCGATACGGTGTCGCGCACGCGCGCGGGCTTCAACGCGGTTGCCATGTCTCGATCCTTTCCCGGTGTCTCGTTGTGCGCCAGGCATCGCACGGACAGCGGCCGAAGACTGTCCCGGGCGGGACAATTCGAATGTGGACCGGCGCGCGCTAGATCCGCCGCACCGTCGCGCGCTTGACGAGCCCGGTATCGACCGTGACCGTGCGCCTGGTGCCGGTGCCGCGTTCGATCTTGCGGACCAGCGCCTCGACCGCCTCGTTCGCCATCGACTGCAGCGGCAGGTCGATCGTGGTCAGCGGCGGGGTGGTGAGTTCGGACCAGGGGATGTCGTCGAAACCGACCACCGAGAGGTCGTCGGGCGCGCGGCGGCCGGTCGCCGCGAGGTGACGCAGCACGCCGACCGCGATCACGTCCGCCCCCGCGAACACCGCGGTGAGGCCGGGCGTGTCGAGCGCGGCGGCGACGGCGGGTTCGAGGTCGATCGAGAAGGCGTTGTGCGCGAAGAAGGCAAGCTCGCCCTCCGCCGCCACCAGCGCGCGCGCCGCCTCGCAGCGCTGGCGCATCGAGAGGATGTCGTCCGGCCCGGAGATGATGCCGATGCGCCGGTGGCCGGCGTCGAGCAGGTGGCGCGCGGCGAGGCGGCCGCCCTCGGCGCAATCGGCGACGACGCCGTCGAAGCCGGGGAGCGCGCGGTCGATGACGATCGTCGGGATGCCCTCCAGCGCGCCGCCGGAACTGTCATGGTCGCGCACCGGGAACCAGATCACGCCGTCGACGCCGCGATCGGCGAGCATCGCCAGCGCCGCGCCCTCCAGCGCCTCGTCGCCCTCGGTGTCGGTCACGAACACGCCATAGCCATGGGCACGTGCGGTCTGGATCACCGATTGGGCCAGGCTGGGGAAGAAGGGGTTGGTGAGATCGGGCACCACCAGCCCCATCGTGCCCGAGCGGCCGATCTTCATCGCCCGCGCCGCCGCGTTCTGGCGATAGCCGATGCGCCGCGCGACCTCGAGGATATGCTCGCGCGTCTTCTCGCCCACCGATCCGGTGCCGTTGAGCGCATAGGAGGCGCTGGCGACGGAGACGCCGGCCTCGCTCGCCAATTCCTTCAGCGTGGGACGTTTGGTCGCCTTCTTCTGCTCCACCCTCGGCCTTCCTTCCGCTGCCACCCACCGGATTAGACGCTCGCCTTGCTGACGAGAATAGAAGATGCAGCCCGCTGCGGTTGACAGCGGGGACAATTAAAGTGAAACGTTTCATAATGGAAGCGCTTCATGGCTGAGATTCTGCGGGCCGGTGTCGGCGTGGCGCTGCTTCTGCTCGCGGCCTGGGCGCTCGCGGGGTGCCGCCGGGCGTTCGGCTGGCGGCTGCTCGGCTTCGGGCTGCTCGCGCAGATCGCGCTGGCGGCGCTGCTCACGCGCATCCCGGCGGTCGAGCGCGGTTTTCGCTGGCTCGCGGGTGGGGTGGAGGCGTTGCAGATCGCCGCGGCCACCGGCGCGCAGTTCGTGTTCGGCTATCTTGCCGGTGGTCCGTCGCCCTTCGCGGTGACCAACCCGGCCGCGTCCACCTTCGTCTTCGGGCTGCAGGCGCTGCCCGCCATCCTGCTGGTCGGTGCGCTCTCCGCCTTGCTGTGGCACTGGGGGCCGCTGAGGCTGCTGGTGCGCGGATCGTCCTGGCTGTTCAGCCGGCTGTTCGGGGTCAGCGGCGCGGTCGGCGTTTCCACCTCCGCCTGCATCTTCCTGGGCATGATCGAGGCACCGCTGCTGATCCGGCCGCTGCTGCCGCGGCTCAGCCGGGGCGAATTGTTCATCCTGATGGTCGACGGGCTCTCGGTGATCGGCGGATCGATGATGATCGTGCTCGGCCTGCTGATGGAACGGCGGCTGCCCGGCGCGTTCGGCCATATATTGGCGGCGACGTTGATCAGCACGCCGATGGCGATCGCGATGGCGCGGGCGATCGTGCCGCCCGAACCGCCCGGCGACGGCGACGGCGCGGCGGAGGCGGTGGCGCTCACCAGCCCCTATCGCAGCGGGCTCGACGCGATGGTGCAGGGCACGCTGGGCGCGGTGAAGATGGCGGTGAACATCGCCGCGCTGCTGATCGCCTTCATCGGCACGGTCGCGCTCATCGACATGATGCTGGCCAACATCGTCGTCGGCGGCGCGCCGCTCGCCACCGGCCGTATCCTCGGCTGGATCTTCACCCCCGTCGCCTGGGCGATGGGCTTTCCGGCGGGCGATGTGCCCGCCGCCGCACAACTGCTCGGCACCAAGGTCGCGCTCAACGAGGTGATCGCCTATGGCAAGCTCGTCGCGATGCCGGCCGATGCGGTCAGCGCCAAGGGCGTGCTGATGCTCACCTATGCGCTGGGCAGCTTCGGCAATATCGGCAGCGTCGCCATATTGCTCGGCGCGATGACCGCGATGGCGCCGGAGCGCAGCGCGGACATCGTCTCGCTCGGCCTGCGCGCGCTCGCCGCCGCCTTCCTCACCACCTGCCTGTCGGCGACGATCGTCGGCATCCTCCACACCCTCGTCTGACGGACCCTGCATGATCCAGCCCCCCGCCTTCATCGCGTTTACCGGCGTCGATCGCGCCGCTCTGCTGCCCGGCCTCCAGGCGCTGTCGGCGCGCTATCCGATCGAATGGGGCCTGCTCGTCGATCCGGCGCGCGCGGGCGAGGCGCTGTTCCCCGATGCTGAGACGCGCCGCGCGCTGCTGGCGGGGGAGGGGCTGCGCTGGGCGGCGCATGTCTGCGGCGCGCATGCCCGCGCGATCGTGGCCGATCCCGATGGTGCGGATCGCGCGCCCGCGGGCGTCCAGCGCGTGCAGGTGAACCATGGCTTCGGCGGCAGCGATGCCGCGCAGACCGCCGCCGCCGCGCGCTTCGGCCGCCGCCACGGGGTGCGCACCGTGCTGCAATGCACCGGCGCCTTCCCGGCGGACTCCGGCGTCGACTGGCTGTTCGACGTGTCGTTCGGCACCGGCGTGCGGCCCGATGCGTGGCCGGCGCTCGCGGCGGCGGGGCCGTTCTGCGGCTATTCGGGCGGGCTCGGCCCCGATACGGTTGCGCACGTGCTGGCAAGGATCGCGGCGCCGGCGGGCGCGCTCTACTGGATCGACATGGAATCGCGCATCCGCACCGATGGCTGGCTCGATCTCGCCAAATGCGAGGCGGTGTGCCGCGCGGTCTATGGCGCGGGGGCGGCGTGATGACGAAGCTGATCTTCGATACCGATCCGGGCATCGACGATGCGATGGCGCTGCTGCTGATCGATGCCAGCCCGACGCTCGACCTGGCCGGCATCACCACCGTGTTCGGCAATGCCGATGTCGATATCACGACGCGCAACGCACACTATCTTTGCGACCGCTTCGGCATCGCGGCACCGGTGCGGCGTGGGGCGGAGGCGCCGATCGCCAGCCCGCGCCGGCCCTCGCCCGCGCATGTCCATGGCGAGAACGGCCTCGGCGATGTCGACCTGGCCGGCTTTGCCGCGCCCGCGCCCGATGGCGAGGATGCTGCGGACTTCATCATCCGCATGGCGCGCGCGCATCCCGGTGAGATCAGCCTCGTCGCGGTGGCGCCGCTCACCAACCTCGCGCTTGCGCTGCAGCGCGCGCCCGACCTGCCCGACCTGGTCGCCGAAGTGGTGCTGATGGGCGGCGCGTTCGGCCATGGCCCGCGGCGCGGCAACGTCTCTCCCGTCGCCGAGGCCAATATCGCCAATGATCCCGAGGCGGCGGACCTTGTGTTCACCGCCGGCTGGCCCGTCACCGCGGTGGGGCTCGACGTGACGATGCAATGCGTGCTGCACGATGCCAGCGCGGCGCGGCTTGCGGCGCAAGGCGGCGATGCCGGCGCGTTCCTCCACGCGATCTCGCGCGGCTATGCCGACATGTATCGCCGCCATGACGGGTTCGACGGCTGCGCGATGCACGATGCCGCCGCGGTGCTGCGGCTGAGCGACCCGGACCTGTTCGAGACGGTCTCCGGCCCGATCCGCGTCGCCACCGAAGGCATCGCGCGCGGCCAGACGATCCAGCGCCCGCGCGACCAGAGCTTTCCGCCGGGTGCGTGGGACGGCTTCCCCGCCCAGCGCGTGTGCAGCGCGGTGGCGCCGGGGGCTGTGGAGCGGATTTTCCTCGATCGCCTGCTGGCCCGCGCCCGGTGAAGCGCGCCGGCGCCCTCGCGCTGGTGCTGCTGCTGACGGCAGCGCCGGCCAGCGCCGATCTGACGCTGCGCTTCGCCGGCCGCAACACGGTGCTGCCGCGCGACCCTGTGCTGGCGAAGCATTTCGGCGGTATCTCGGGCGTCGATCGCGACGCGCGCGGGCGCTGGTATCTGATCAGCGACGACCGCTCCGAACGCGCGCCCGCGCGCATCTACACGGCGCGCTTCCGCGTCCGCCGCGGCCAGCCGCAGCTCGACGTGCGCGGCAGCGTGGCGTTGCGCGATGCGGCGGGGGTGCCGTTCGTCGCGGACGGCCGCACCGGCGAGAAGGTGGATGCGGAAGCGATCCGGGTGTGGGGGCGCACGCTGGTCTGGTCGAGCGAGGGCGATCCGGACAATGGCACCGACCCTGCGGTGCGCCGCATGGGCCGCGACGGCCGCGAACGCGCGCGCATCCCGCTGCCGGAGGCGCTCCGCTTCGATCCGGAGCGGCGCCACGGCGCGCGCAGGAACCAGACGGTGGAGGGGCTCGCCGTCACCCCGTCCGGCGCGCTGTGGATCGCGATGGAAGGCCCGCTCTACGAGGATGGTCCGGCGGCGACCGTGGACAAGGGGGCGCTGCTGCGCTTCACCCGCCGCGCCCGCGACGGCACGACCCGCCAGATCACCTATCGCACCGACCCCGATCCGGCGGCGGGCAGCGGCCGCCGATCGGACATCGGCGTCTCCGAGATCCTGCCGTTCGGCGAGGACCGGCTGCTGGTGCTGGAGCGCGCGGGGGCGGAGCAGGCGGACGGCAAATGGCGGTTCCGCTGCCGGCTCTATCTGATCGACACCGCCGGATCGGGCGAGGTTGCGAAGACGCTGCTGGTCGATTTCGACAGCGTGCCGGGGGGCACGCCGGGGAACCTCGAAGCGATGGCCTGGGCGCCGAAGGGGCGGCTGGTGCTGATGGCGGACAATAATTTCGTGGAAGGCGAGCCGACGACGCTGCTGATGTTCGAGGTGGCCGGGCGTTGAATCCAGCCCCTCTCCTTTAGGGGAGGGAAGGGGGTGGGGAGCGACGACGGGGGCTCAATGCCCCCGTTGGCGCAATTTTCCGGCGTTGCCGGAAGCTCGCTTCGCTCGCCCCCACCCCGACCCCTCCCCTGAAGAGGATATGGCATTCGCACGTCTCGTTGCGACCGCGTCTTGCCCTCGCCCCTACGGGGAGAGGGAAAGGTCCGCGTAGCGGACCAGGGAGAGGGGCAGTCGCGGCAAGCGTACAGGTCTTACACGTTCGCACTGAAAAGTCGGCGGAGCCGCAATGCCGAACCCTCAAAACCGTTACGCTCAGCGCGACTTTCCCCCTCTCCCTGTCCCTCTCCCTCTCCCCGTAGGGGCGAGGGAGCGCAGCGGCAGCCCCGCTCAATCCATCGAAGATGTGTGAATCTGATAGCCCTAAAGGGGAGGGGCTAAAATCTCACCGTCAAATAGTCAGAACGATGCCCTTGCCGACACCGTCCACGTCCGCGGCGCGCCGATGAAATAGCGGTCCAGCGTCCGGCCCGGCAGCCCGAACTCGGGCTGCGTCGCGGTCGAGCTTGAGACCGCGCCGATATAGTCCTCGTCGAAGATGTTATCGACGTTCGCCTGCAGCATCAGCCCGCTGAACGGCCCGAAGCCAGGCACCTTGTAGCGCGCGACCGCGCCGAACACGGCATAGTCGGGCAGTTGCTCCACCCCCACTTCGGCGAAGGTTGTCGGCGCGACGATATGGCCGCCGACGCGCGTGCCGACATAGCGGCCGGTAACGCTGAGTTTGGCCCCCTCGAACGGCGCCACGCCGATCTGGCCGAACAGGCTGTGCTTGGGAATGTCGCGCACGCGGGCGCCGCCGATCACGCCAACCGCCGCGAGTTGCGCGCGCTCGGCGCTGCCGACCGCAGGGTCGTCATGCTTCGCGTCGGCATAGGAATAGGCGAGATAGGCGTCGAACGGGCCGACATCGCCCAGCACCGTCACCTCGACGCCGCGGGTGCGGGTGCCGCGGATGTTGGCGGCGCGGGTGGCGACATTGCCGCGGACGATCTCGTCGGGGTCGACCACGGTCGGGTCGCGCGGCACGATGCCGATATTGTTCTTCAGCCTGACCGAATAGCCCTGGATCGAGGCGGCGAAATGCCGCGTCGAATAGCGGATGCCGAGATCCCAATTCTCGGTCTCGATCGGGTCGAGGTCGCCCGGCGCGATCACCGCGGTGGAGCCGAGGAAGGCGTCTTCGGGGATGCCGGCGAAGTTCTGCGCATAGCCGCCGAACAGTTCCACCCCGCGCATCGGCTTCAGGCTGACGCCGACCTTGGGATTGATCCCCGAATCCTGGGAGAAGCTCACGGTCGCGGCATATTCCAGCGGCGAGCGCGCCTTGTAGCGGATGTCGAACCAGGTGATGCCGGCGTCGATCCGCAGCAGGTCGGGGATGATCTCCACCTGATCCTGCGCGTAGAGCATCGCGGTCTCGATCGTCGCCGAGCGGCTATATTCGACATAGTTGAGCTTCGACCGGTCATAGGCGATGCCGCTGGTCGGATCGAGCACGCGGTAGAAGCGGCGCTCCTCATCCGAATCGCCGCCTTCCCACCAGCCGCCGACGCGCAGGCTGTGGCCGGCGATCAGGTCGGTCGCGCGCAGTTCGGCGCTCGCGCCGTAACGCTCGCGGTTGCGCGGGGTGATCCGCATGTCGGCGGGGCCGCCCACCGCGTTGCTGTTGCGCAAGGTGGTCAGCGCCGGGCGGATCGCGCCGCCATTGGCGTTGTACCCGGTCACCGCATAGGGATCGGTGCCGGCGAGCCGCCGGGCGCGATCCTGGTAGCGATAGGATTCGCCCTTCAACTCCTGATAATAGGGGTTCACCGACAGCGAGAGCCGGTCGGTGAGGTTCACCCGCGCATTGACATAGGCGAGCAGATCCTCGCGCGTGCCGCCCAGCGCGCCGCCATAATCCACATCCTGCGCGGGGATGCCGGTGATTTCGTCGCGCGCGCGGTCGTTGCGCGGATCGGCGCGGAATTCGCCCAATGTGATGATGTTGAAATCATTGTCGCGCTGGTTGTTGTAGCTCACCCGCGCCTTCACGAAGGATCCGTCGTCCCACGTCTTGACCAGCTTCGCCTCGGCATGGTCGCGATAGGAGGATCGGCTGTCGCGCCCCGCCCACACGTCGTTGGCCTGGTTGGAAAAGCTGACATAGCCGGTCAGCCCCTTGGCGATCTCCCCGCTGTCGACGCGGAAATAGGTGCGGTGGAAGTCATAGGAGCCATAGCCCGCCTCCACCCGGCCGCCGGCCTGCGGCAGCGGATCGTCGGTCTGGAAATCGATGAAGCCGCCCAGCGCGAAGCGCGACGGCGCGCCGATATCGCCCGCGCTCTGCGACACGGTGATGCGGCCGATATTGCTCGGTTCGATGAAGCGCTGCGGCGGCGATCCGCCGTTGAAGCGCGCATCGCCGGTGGGCACGCCATCGACGGTGAGGCCGATCTGCTCCTTGTTGAGGCCGCGCAGATAGAGCTCGAACGAGAAGCTGCCGCCGCGGGCGTCGCCGGTGGAGACCTGCACGCCCGGCACCTTGGCAAGGCTCTGGGTGATGTCCGCCCCCAGCGGCCGTTCCTCGATGTCCTCGCGTGAGAGGATCGCGGTGGCGCGGCTGCGCCCGACGCCGATGCGCTCGGCGGTGACGACGATGTCGTCCGGTGCGCCGGCCTCCGGCTGTCGATCGGCCTGCTGGGCAAAGGCCGGCGTCGCCACGATCGGCGCGGTGCCCGCCAGAAGCGCCATGATCGGCGCGCTGCGATATCGGTTACGAATCATCATTCTCCCCACTCCCTGTTGCTGGCCGATGCCGGTAGCCTCTCCAGATTACGGGATTATGAAACGTTTAATCTTGACGTTCATTCGCATGCGAACGAGGTTGCGGCAAGCGTTTTGGCAGGGGCCGCGGCAAGGAAGGCACGATGATCGAGGCGGTGGTGAGCGGCTATGCGACGCTGGACTATGTGATCGCCGCCGCCGGCGAACCGGTGGCGCGGGGGACGAGTGACGCGCGGCTGATGCCCGGCGCCTGGCCGCGCGCGGGCGGGGCGCCGCTCTATGCCGGTGCACAGCTCGCCGCGATGGGCATCGCCACCACGCCGCTGGTGACGGTGGGGGAGGATGTCCACGCCGCGGCCTATCGCAGCGCCTGCGCGGCGGCGGCGCTGGCGGCGGACGGCATCGCCACGATCGCCGGCGGACGCAGCGCGGCCTGCCTGCTCGTCCATCATGACGACGGCAGCTACCGCTGCTTCCTCGACGCCGGCAGCCCGGCGGCGGCGCCGAGCGAGGCGCAGCTGGCGGCGCTGGCGGGGGCATCGCTCATCATCGTCGCGGCGGGCCCGGCGGCGGTCACGGCGGCGCTGCTCGACCGGCTGGCGCCGCACCAGCGGCTCGCATGGATCGTCAAGGCGGATCCGGCCTGCTTTCCGCCGCCGCTCGCGGCGCGGCTGGCCGCGCGCACCGACCTGATCTTCGCCAATATCGGCGAACGCGCCTTCGTCGGCGCGCAGCGGCGGCCCGGCCAGGTCCGCGTCGAGACCGACGGCGCGCGCGACATCCGCATCGCCACCGACGCCGGCACGTACCGCGTCGTGGTGGCGCCTGTCGACAGCGCGGACGCGACCGGCGCCGGGGACAGTTTCGCCGGGCGCTTCCTCGGCGAATGGCTGCGCGGTGCCGCGCCCGACGCGGCGGCGCGGGCGGCGGCGGCGGCCGTTGCCGCACTGTTGCGGGCGCGGGGGTAAAGCGGGCGCGGGGGTAAAGGCGCCGCGTCGGGCCCCCCGGTCGTTCCCGGCAACCCTTTGGCGTGAGGTCGCATTCTGTGGCGTTCCCTGCGGTCACCTGATAGGCAGCCAGCCGGGGGGAAGGCAGCCTGAGACCATGATCAGCATGACCGGAACGACCGATCCGCAGCCAGCGACCGACCCGCGCGAACGCGCACGGCTGGCGGCTCTCGACCGCTACGAGGTTCTCGACACGCCCCCCGAGCCCGAGTTCGATGAGATCGCGCGGCTCGCTGCAGACCTGTGCGCAGCGCCGATCGCGGTCATCAATCTGATCGGCGAGGGCCGGCAATTCTTCAAGGCGGAGGTGGGCCTCGGCGTGCGCGAGACGCCGCTCGAGACCTCTTTCTGCGCGCATGCGATCCTCGAGGAGGATTTTATGCTGGTGGAGGACACGCGTCAGGATCCGCGCTTCGCCGCCAACCCGCTGGTGACCGGCGCGCCCGGGCTGCGCTTCTATGCCGGCGCGCTGCTCAAGACCGCGGAGGGCCTGCCGATCGGCACCTTGTGCGTGCTGGATACGATGCCGCGCGAGCTTGGCGCAGTGCAGCAGCGGGCGCTGAAGGTGCTCGCCCGGCAGTTGATGAACCAGCTCGAACTGCGGCTGGCGGCGCGTGAGCGCCTCGCGCAGGACGCGCGCTACCGCACCCTGTTCGAAAGCATGGACGAGGGTTTCTGCGTCATCGAGTTCGTCGATGGCCCGCACGGCCCGCTCAGCGATTATGTCCATGTCGAGGCCAATGCCGCCTATGCGCTGAACGCGGGCATTCCCGACGTCGTCGGTCAGCGGCTGCGCGCGATGGTGGGCGATGAGGCCGAGGATTGGCTGGCGCGCTACGGCGGCGTCCTGCGCACGGGTGAGCCGATCCGCTTCGAGCGCGAGCTGGAGGCGACCGGACGCTACCTCTCGCTTTCCGCCTTCCGCATCGAACCGCCGAGCCGCCGCCAGGTCGCGGTTCTGTTCCAGGATGTCACCGCGCGACGCCAGGCCGAACTGGCGCTGGTGCAGTCCAATGCCACGCTGGAGGCGCGCGTCGCCGAGGCGATCGCCGAACGCAAATTGTTCGCCGACATCATCGAGAACACCGACGCTTTCGTGCAGGTGCTCGATCGCGACGGGCGCTGGCTTGCCATCAACGGCGCCGCTTCGAACGAGATCGAACGGATGTTCGGCATATGCCCGCGCGTTGGGGACAGCCTGTTCGAGGCGCTGGCCGATGCGGCGATACGCGATCAGCTGCGCGCGCATTGGGAACGCGCGCTGGCCGGCGAGTCCTTCGTCGAAGTCACCGCCTACGACACGCCGGCGGGCGGGCGGCGCCATTACGAGCTGCGCTTCAACCCGATGCGCGACGGCGAAGGCCGGTTGATCGGGGCCTATCAGTTCGCGCACGACGTGACCGACCGGCTCGAGGAACAGTCCCGCCTCGCACAGATGGAAGAGGTGCTGCGCCAGGCGCAGAAGATGGAGGCGGTGGGCCAGCTGACCGGCGGCCTCGCGCATGATTTCAACAATCTGCTCGCCGGCATTTCGGGCGCGTTCGAGATGATCGGCGTGCGGCTGGCGCAGGGCCGCGTGAACGAACTCGACAAATATCTCGCCGCCGGCCAGGGCGCGACGCGGCGCGCGGCGGCGCTGACGCACCGGCTGCTGGCCTTCGCGCGGCGGCAGACGCTCTCGCCCACGCCGATCGTCATCAACCGGCTGGTGGGCGATCTGGTGGAATTGATCCGCCGCACCGTCGGCCCCGGGATCGATGTCGAGACGGTCGCGGCGGCGGGACTGTGGCCGACGCTGGTCGACGCCAACCAGCTCGAGAACGCGATCCTCAACCTGTGCATCAACGCGCGCGATGCGATGCCGGGCGGCGGCCGCATCATGATCGAGACCGCGAACAAGTGGATCGATCATCGCACCGCGATCGAGCGCGGGCTGGAACCCGGCCAATATGTCACGGTGTGCGTCAGCGACACCGGCACGGGGATCGACCGCGAGACCTTGTCACGCGTGTTCGATCCCTTCTTCACCACCAAGCCGCAGGGCGAGGGCACCGGGCTCGGCCTGTCGATGGTCTATGGTTTCGTCCGCCAGAGCCATGGCCAGGTGCGGATCTATTCGGAGGTCGGGCAGGGAACGATGGTGTGCCTCTATCTGCCGCGTCATATGGGCGACGTGGTCGAGACCGAGGATGTCTCCGCGCGGCTGACGCCGCTGAAGGCTGCGGCGGGCAAGGCGGTGCTGGTGATCGATGATGAGCCGACGGTGCGCATGCTGGTGGCGGATGCGCTGACCGAGATGGGCCATGCCTGCGCCGAGGCCTCAGACGGGGCGGAGGGACTGGCGATGCTGCGCGCGGCCGATCGTATCGACATGCTGATCACCGATGTCGGCCTGCCCGGCGGCATGAACGGCCGCCAGGTGGTGGAACAGGCGCGCGCCGAGCGGCCCGACCTCAGGATATTGTTCATCACCGGCTATGCCGAGAATGCGGTGCTCAACCACGGCCATATCGAACATGGCATGGAAGTGCTGACCAAGCCCTTCGCGATCGACGATCTCAGGATGCGCGTGAACCGGCTGTTGCGCGAGGATTGAGAATCATCGCCTTTCCTTCCCGGGCAAGCCTCGGGGAGGAAAGGCGTCCGCGCTTACAGCAGCCCCTGCAGCGTATCCGCCGCCAGCGTCGTTTCGAACGGGATGATCTCCGCGGTCGCCAGGCCATGCCGGTGGAAGGGATCGGCGGCGATCAGCGCCTCGACCGCCTCCAGGCTCTCGCCGCGCGCGAAGATGACGCCGCCGGTGCGGGGGACGCGGCGGCCGGCGGCGAGGATCGTGCCGGCGGCGATGCCCTGCTTGAGCCAGTCGCGATGGCCGTCGAGATGCGCGTCCAGTTCCTCCACCGGGCGCACATAGGTGAGAATGGCGAGATAGGTGATGCTCATCGATACTCCCTGACGCCGGCCCGATCATCGGCCGCGCGCGTGCGGCCAGGGGGCGATGGCTCCGGCGTTCGCGGGCTGCTATCCCGTAGGCGAGAGCGCCCGTCAAATGGATGCCGGCCGGAGGATGACGCCTGACACCTGTCCGCGGATCTCGATCCGGCCGCCGCTCCCACGCCCGATCGCGCAAGCCGGATCGCGGCGTCGCGGGCGCGGCATCTGCGACTCGCCAATCGGGCAAAATTTTGCCAACGAAAAGCTGTGGGGCGGCAATTCGATGGGCCGAGTCTGGGCGCGACCATGATCTTGTTTCGTTTGGGTTTTCTGCTTTGCGCGCTGGTTTCGGCGATCGTTTCGCTGCCGGCCCGGGCGGAACAGGCGCGGCAGGTGGATCTGGTTCCGGTGCTGTGTCACGCGGTGACGCCGCTGGGCAGCGCGCCGCCGCCACCGTCGGCCTATCGCTGTAGCGGCGAGCCGCAAGGCTATCAGGAAGCGAGCCTGTGGTTGCGGACCGATGTCGCGCGGCTCGGTTTCGCCGATGGCGATGCCGCGCTGCTGGTTCACCAGAGCCGGTTCGACCGGATGGCGGTGGCCTTCACCTATGGCGATGGGCATGTCCGCCGCTACGCGGTCGCGCGCGGCGCCTATGGCGATTATTGGCGGGTGGGTGGCCAGCTCGCCTTCGCGGCACCCGCGGGCGCCGCGACGCTGGCATCGGTGACGATCCGGATCGATCGCTTCTCGGTCTATGGGCTGCTGCGCGCCCGGCTGCTCGATCGCGATGGCGCGGCACAGGAAACCGCGGCGGCCTCCGCGCTGGTCGGCGGCGCGCTGACCCTGCTGCTGCTCGCGGCGCTCTACAACCTGCTGCTCGCGATCGCGATGCGCCGCGCCTATCTTGTCTGGCAGGGGGGCTGGGCGCTGTGCATGGTGCTGTGGGGGCTGCTCTGGTCGCAGATCGCGCTGCTCGTGGCCCCGCAGGTGGCGGGTACGCTCGCCTCCCAGATCTGCTCGTTGCTCGCGTGCGTCGCCGTGTTCACGGCTACGATGGCGGCGCTGTTCAGCATCACCGCGGCGCCGCGCTGGCTGCGGCTGTTGCTGGGCGCATTGACGACGCTGGTGCTGCTGCTCGGCTTCCCGCTCGCCTTCGCGCGCGGGGGGCCGCTCGCGCTGGTCGATGCGCTGCTCGATCCGCTGGTGCTGCTCAACCTGTTCCTGGTGGTCGTGCTCGTCACGATCGGCTGGCGGCGCGGGCAGGGCGAGGCGCGCGACTTCGCGATCGCGTGGACGCTGCCGATCATCGCGCTGACGGTGATTCACATCTTCGATTTCGGCGCCCTGCTGGGTGGTGGATCGCAGATCGCGATTCTGATCGCCTCGGCGCTGCAGACGGTCGTGATCGCGATCGCGGCGACGGTGCGGCTGGCGCGCATCCGCTGGGAACGCGATTCGGCGCGCGCGGCGGAACGCATGCTGATCGACCTCGCCAACCGCGATCCGCTGACCGGGCTGCTCAATCGCCGCGGCTTCGCGCAGGGCTTCGCCACGCTGCGCCAAGCTTCGGCGACGCCGATCTCGCTGCTGCTGATCGACGTCGACCATTTCAAGTCGATCAACGATGGCTTCGGCCATGATGTGGGGGATGAGGTGCTGCGCCGGCTGGCGACACGGCTGGATGACGATGGGCAGTCGCGACATCTCGCCGGGCGGCTGGGCGGCGAGGAGTTCGTGATCGCGCTGCCCGCCACGGGCCCGTCCGAGCTGCGGCGGTTCGCCGAGGAGATGCGGCGCAGCTGCAGTGCGATGGATGTGGCCGACCTGCTCGGCCAGCGCTGCCTGACGGTGAGCATCGGCATGGCTCCGGGCGACCGCGACACCGATTTCGAGACGCTCTACCGCGTCGCCGACCAGGCGCTCTACAGCGCGAAGGCGGGCGGGCGGAACCGGGTGGCGGGGTAGCGCCGCGCCTCAGCGCCGCGCCGCGCCGCGACGGTGGCGGCGCCGCACCCTGCCATCGTCGGCGCCGACGCACGCCATTCGAGGCGGTAGAGCACGCGCAGGCCGTCATGGTCGGAGAGCATCGGGCTGGTCTCGCTGCCGTCGAACATCGCCTCCACCCGGATCGGCCGCACCGTCACCTGCGCGCCCGAGGCGAAGAACTGGAGGTCCTGCGTGTCCATCCAGGGTTCGTCGCCGTCCCACGACAGGCGCACGTCGCAGCGATTGGCGGGATCGATGCAGAAGCGGTGGACCAGTGCCAGCCGCTGCGAATCCCAGAAGGGCGCGAAGCGTTTCGGCGCGTCGCGCATGTTGAAATCGCCGCCGAAGATCGCCGGCAGCGACTGATCCCAGTGGCGGCGCATGAAAGTGCCCAACTCCGCGGTCTCGGCATTGTGCGCGGCGAGGTGGCGGGCGGGGGAAACGCGCGAGGCGCCTTGCGAATTCATGTGCGTGTTGACGATCTGCAGCGGCACCGGCACGCCGGGGATGGCGATGCGCGCCATCATCATGCCCTTGTTGGCAAGGCAGTCGATCCCCGCGCAGGTCGGCCGCGAATAGGGCACCGCGATCCGCGCGACGATCGGATAGCGGCTGGCGACCGCGAGCCCCGAATTCATCAGCCGAAGCCCGATCTCGCCCCTGAACAGCCGCGGCTTGCCCGGCAGATCGGTATCCGCGCGCACCGGCGCGCGCTGCACCCGCGATGGGCCCACGGCGATCGCGGGATAGTTGCTGTGCTCCACCGCCCGCGCCGCTGCGTGCGAGAAGGCCTCCTGGAACAGCACGATATCGGGCGCCTCGCCGGCGCGGCGCAGATCGTCGAGGATCGCGCCGATTCGCTTGAGCTTGGCGCCGCGCCCCGATCGCGCCGGCCAGGGCAGGCCCTCGATATTGTAGGTGAGCACGTCGATCGTCGTGCTCATCCGGCCGCCGGGCATCCGCGCGAGCGGCGCCGGCGGGCTCGCCGCGCAGGCCAATGTGCGCGGATGGGGCAGGCGCCCGCACGCCGCCAGCGCCAGCAGCGCGGCGATCGGCAGGAGTGGGGAGGGGCGGGGGCGTCGCACGCGATCGGCATAGCATGGCACGGTGCGTCGCACCCCGCCTGCCATCATCCCTTTGACGGATCGATGAGGAATTTCTCGCCGGTCGAGCGGCGGCCATAGACCGCGACATGGTCCGGCTGCAGCGCCTCCTGCAGCGAGAGCCGCCCGGCATAGGTGCTGGCGAAGATCGTCGTCAGATTGTCCGCCACGCGCTGGCGCAGCGCCTGCGTCGCCTCCGCGCCGATCGCCTTGAGGAAGGGCGTCAGCAGCCAGCCGCCGACGCTCCAGCCGAAACCGAAGCTGCGGTTGATCGTCACCGGGCTCGTGTCGAGCATGCCGTACATATAGACCTGCTTGCGCACGTCCGACCCGTAGCGGCTGTAGGCGCCGGTCTGCCGCCGGCCGATCGCCACTTCCATGCAATGGAGGATGTCAGACGCCAGCCGGCCGCCGCCGATCGCATCGAAGGCGATCGTCGCCCCCGTCGCCACCAGCGCCTCGGTGAGCTTGTCGCGGAAATTGATGCTGCTGCTGTCGCAGATATACTCCGCGCCGAGGCTGCGCAGCAGCTCTTCCTGCTCGGGCTTGCGGACGATGTTGACCAGCGGCACGCCATCGGCCTGGCACAGTTTGACCAGCATCTGGCCGAGGTTGGAAGCCGCGGCGGTGTGGACGAGCGCGCTGTGCCCCTCGCGCCGCATCGTTTCCACCATGCCCAGCGCGGTCATCGGATTGACGAAGCTCGACGCACCGTCGACCGCGTCGGTGCCTTCCGGCAGCACCAGGCAGGCATCGGCCGGCAGCACGCGATATTCGGCGTACATCCCGCCGCCCGCCGTCGCGACGGTGCGGCCGATCAGATGCGCGACCTCGGCACCGGCATCGATCACCGCGCCGGCACCCTCGATCCCGACCGGCATCGACAGCCCCCAGCGCCCCGCCATCGATTCGATGCGGGCGTCGGGCACCTGCGCGCGCAGGATCGGGCGCTCGGGGGTGCCCGCCGCCCGCATCGTCGCCATGTCGGCGGCGCCGAACAGCAGGCCCAGGTCGGAGGGGTTGATCGGCGCCGCCTGCACGCGAATGAGCAGGTCGCGCGGGCCGGGCGCGGGGATCTCGACCGTCTCCAGCGTGATCTCCAGCAATCCGTCCGCCTCGATGCGAGACCGCAGCTCAAGTCCGTCCATCAGCATCCTCCCGTTTGATTCTATCGATCAGGCCGCCTGCAGCAGCCGCGTCGCTTGCGCGCGCGCTTCGTCGGTCACCTCGGCGCCCGACAGCATCCGTGCGATCTCCTCGCGCCGCGCCGCGGGATCGAGCGTATTCACGTTGGTGCGGGTGACGAGGCCGTCGCTGCGCTTGGCGATCAGCAGATGGCCGGCACCGCGCGCCGCGACCTGCGGGCTGTGCGTCACCACCAGCAGCTGCGCCTTGTCCGAAAGCCGGGCGAGCCGCTCGCCGATCGCCGAGGCCACGGCGCCGCCGACGCCGCGATCGATCTCGTCGAAGATCATCGTGTCCGCCCCGCCTTCCTCCGCCAGCGCCACCTTGAGCGCGAGGATGAAGCGGCTGAGTTCGCCGCCGCTGGCGATCTTGGCCAGCGCGCCGAAGGGCGCGCCGGGGTTGGTCGCGATCTCGAATTCCACGCGATCCTTGCCGGCGGCGCCCCACTGGCTTTCGGGCAGGGTCTCGGTGACGGTGCGGAACCGCGCGGCATCGAGCTTGAGCGGCTTGAGCTCGCTCGCGACCGCGGCATCGAGCCGGCCCGCGGCGGCGCGCCGCGTGGCTGAAAGCGCGTCGGCGGCGGTCTCATAGGCGCGGCGCGTCGCGGTTGCGGCCGTTTCCAGCGCCGCCAGCCCCTCGCTGCCCGCCTCGATGCGGGCATGGCGCGCCTGGAACTCGCGCAGCAGGTCGGAAAGGCCGTCGGCGGCGACGCGATGCTTGCGGGCGAGCGCGCGCAATTCGAACAGCCGCGTCTCCACCGCTTCCAGCCGGGCGGGGTCGTAGCGCAGCGCGTCGGCGGCCTGCGCCAGTTTCTCCTCCGCCTCCGATCCCTCGATCACCGCGCGGTCGAGCGCCTCCAGCGCTTCGGCGAGCAGCGGATGTTCGGGCGCGATCCGGTCCAGCCGCCGCGCCGCCTGGCGAAGCTGGGCGAGGCCGCCGTCCGATCCGGCGAAGGCGGCCATCACCGTCTCCATGTCGTCGGAAAGGCGCGCGCCCTTCTGCATGTCGGCGCGCTCGGCGGCGAGCGTCTCTTCCTCGCCGTCCTCGGGCGCGAATTTGGCAAGCTCGTCGATCGCATGGTCCAGCCAGTCGCGATCGGCCTCGGCATTGGCGACGTCCGCACGCGCCGATTCCAGTGCATCCACCGCCGCGCGCCATTGCTGCCACGCCGCCTCGACCGCGCGCCCCTCGCTGCGCGCGAAGGCATCGAGCAAGGCGCGATGGCCGCGCGCGTTGAGCAGCCCGCGATCGTCGTGCTGGCCGTGGATCTCGATCAGCCGCTGGCCGATCTCGCGCAACAGGCCCGCCGACGCCGGCTGGTCGTTGACATAGGCGCGGCTGCCGCCATCCGCCTTGACGATGCGGCGGACGATCAGCGGCTCGCCGTCATCCGCTTCCAGCCCGTTCTCGGCGAGCAGCGCGGCCAGCGGACTGCCGGCACCCGGCGCCTCGAAGCTCGCGGTCACCACCGCCTGCGTGGCGCCCTGGCGGACGAGCCCGGCCGCGGAGCGCCCGCCCAGCGCCAGCCCCAGGGCATCGAGCAGGATCGACTTGCCGGCGCCCGTCTCGCCGGTCAGCACGGTCAGGCCGGCGCCGAATTCGAGGTCCAGCGCCTCGATCAGCACGACGTCGCGAATGGCGAGGGCAGTCAGCATCGCCGAGGGTCTAGAGCGGAATTGTGTCGGATGGAATTACCCGACGCAGCGATCAGGCGCCGTGCTTCTGGATCAGGTCGTACGCGCGCTGATACCATTTCGTACCGGGGTAGTTCGTCCCCAGCACCGCCGCCGACTTCTTGGCTTCCTCGGGGATGCCGAGCGCCAGATAGGTCTCGGTCAGCCGCATCAGCGCCTCGGGGGCGTGGGTGGTGGTGTCGTACTGGTCGATCACCACGCGGAAGCGCACGGAGGCGGCCAGCCACTGCGAGCGGCGCTGGTAGAAGCGGCCGATCTCCATCTCCTTGCCCGCGAGGTGATCGCGGACGAGGTCGACCTTCAGCCGGGCGTCGGCGGAATAGCGCGAATTGGGATAGCGGCGGATCAGTTCGCCCAGCGCGCCCAGCGCCTGCTGGGTGATCTTCTGGTCGCGCGTCACGTCCTCGATCTGCTCGTAATAATCGAGCGCGATCAGATAGAGCGCGTAGGGCGCATCCTTGTTGCCCGGGTGGATCGACAGGAAGCGCTGCGCGGAAGAGATCGACTCGTTATACTGGCGGGCGAGGTAATAGCTGAACGCGCTCATCAGCTGCGCGCGGCGCGCCCAGGGCGAATAGGGGTGCTGGCGCTCCACCTCGTCGAACAATGCGGCGGCCAGCTTGTACTGGCCGCGGTCGAGCCGGGTCTTCGCTGCGTTGTACAGCGTCTCCACGTCGCGGGCGACATAGCTGGTATCGGCCTTGCTCCGGTTGCGTGCGCAGCCGGCCAGCGGGACGAAGGATGACAGGATCACCGCGGCGGCAACAGGCTTCAACAGGGACGTGCGCATGGCGGGGTCTTAGCCGAGCCTCCGGCCATCGCCAAGCACGATATGGAAGCGTATCAATTGCCCATCGCGAGCGCGTCGATCGCCCCTTGCAGAATGTAGCCCGCGGCCATCTTGTCGACCAGATCCGCCCGCCGCGCGCGGCTGGCATCGGCCTCGATCAGCGTCCGCGTCACCGCTTGCGTCGACCAGCGTTCGTCCCACAGCAGCACCGGCAACTGCAGCGGCGCCAGGTTGCGCGCGAACGCCCGCGTCGACTGGGTGCGCGGTGATTCGCTGCCGTCGAGGTTGAGCGGCAGGCCGACGACGATGCCCGCCACCGCCTGCTTGGCCGCGATCTCGGTCAGCTTCGCCAGATCGGCGCTGAATTTCGCGCGGCGGATCAGCTCCGCCGGGCTCGCGATCATCCATTGCGCGTCGCAGAGCGCGACGCCGATCGTCTTGGTGCCGACGTCCAGCCCCATCAGCCGCCCGCCGAGCGGCAGCGCCTCGCGCATCGCCGCCGCGTTGGCGACGATCACCGCCTGCCCCCCAGCCGGCGCAGCAGCTTTTCGATCCCGCGGGGTTGCGCCGCCGCGTGGGCCGCCGTCCGCCGCGCGGCGTCGGCGCGGATGTTCGACCAGAACAGTGTATAGTCGAACACGTGGAAATTGTTGCCGGGCAGCACATAGGGGCTGTCCATGCTCGCGGGCGGCGGGCCGATCAGCAGGAAGCCGCCGGCGTCGCACCGCGCCGGGATCGTCCCGGCTTCCAGGGTCGCGTCGCTCAGATCCTTGTTGGGGATGAGCGCGCCGAGATTGGCGGAGGGCGCCGCGCCGCCGCCGGGGAGCCCGGTCAGCGGGTTGGTGCACAGCATCGGCGTGCCCTTGCGCGGCCGGCCGTCGAACCCGGTGCTCGCCTCATAGACGTCGCGGATCATCGCCGGGTCGGCGGGTTCGGCGAAGCTCTGCCACGAAAGCACGCAGCCGGGCTGGTCGGCGCGGGTGCAGGCGGGCAGGCCGAGCCGCGGCACGTCGGTGGTCAGCGAAACCGGCCAGCCGACGACATAGGCGGCGGCGATCCGCGCGGCGACCGGCTTGCCCGCCACCTGGTCGCGCAACAGCCGCAGCAGGTGGAGCGAGCCCTGGCTGTGCGCCGCGAGGATGATCGGCCGATCGGCCGGCGCTTCCTGCAGGAAGCGGTCGAACGCCGCCGCGACGTCGGCATAGGCGGCGTCGAGCGCGCGCTGCGCTTCCGGCCGGTCGGTCAGGAAGGCGCCGAACGCCGCCTGCCGGTATTTGGGCGCCCACACCGGCCCCAGATGGTTGAAGGCGCTCGCCTGGCTGCGGACGAACAGCCGCGCCCGATCCTGCGATTCGCGATCGTCGAGCGGCGCGTTCCACTGCGCGCGGGTGAGGTAGGAGGTCGGGTGGATGAAGAAGGTCGCGGCGCGATCCGCGGTGCGCGGGGAAACCCCGGCCGGCAGCCATTGCGCGGCATCGCTGTTGCCGAGGCCGGGGCGGGCGAGCCACATCGCCGGATCGGCATAGGCCGCCGCCTGGCGCGGCATCTGCTCCACGAACGGCGCGCTCGGCACGAACGCGAAGCGAAAGAGCTGCGGCGCGAACAGCCGATAGGCAAAGAGGCCGGCGATGGCGAGCACGATCAACCCCGCAAAAACATATAGGAAGCGGCGCGCCGCCATTTCCCTCTCCATTGTGCGGTGCAGCATAATTGCCGCCCCGAGCAAGTGCGTAGCCGGCAACCGCCTCGTCATGCAAACGATGCCGCTGCACGGGATCTGCACGGGATCGGTAAGACATGGTGACCGGGATCACCCGGCAAAGCCGATAAGCTGCTATATCCAAAGGCAATTGACGCAGGAGCATCCTGATGCACGACAGGGATCAACGCGAGGGCTGGCCGATCCGGCCCTGGGTCGCGGCGGCGTTCGGCGCGCTCGCCGGCTTCCTGATCTGGGCGCTGATGGATGGCCTGCCGCGATCGCCGGACGGGATGGCGCTCAGGGTGGCGGCCGCCGCCGCGATCGCCGCCTCCACCGCCGCGTTCGCGCTCTGCTATGAGCCGCTGCGCGCGCGCTGGGCGCTGATCTTCATCGCCATGGTCGGTCTCGTCGTCGGTCTCGTCCTCTACTGGAACGGGCCGACCGACAAATGGGGCGATCTGGAAACCTGGCGCGGCGTGTGCGTCGCGCTGTCGGTCGCGATCGCCGCGCCCCTGTTCCAGGCCGCGCGCGATCAGGGCGCGCGCCGCTTTCCCTATGTCGAGGTCCATGCCCATGCGTGGACCAATGTGGTGATCTGGTGCGCGGCGTGGCTGTTCGCGGGGATCGTCTTCATCCTCGCCTTCCTGCTCGCGGCGCTGTTCGACCTGATCGGCATCGATCTGCTCAAGGAAGCGCTGCAGAAGCAATGGTTCTGGTCGACCCTGCTCGGCACCGCGCTGGGCGGCGGCGCGGGCCTGCTGCGCGAGCGTGACCGCATCGTCGGACTGCTCGAGCGCGTCGTCGTGTCGGTGCTCGCGGTGCTGGCGCCGGTGCTCGCGGTGGGGCTGGTGCTGTTCCTGCTGAGCCTGCCCTTCACCGGGCTCACGCCGCTGTGGGCGGCGACGCGATCGACCACGCCGATCCTGCTCGGCTGCGTGATCGGCGCGCTCGTGCTCGCCAATGCGGTGATCGGCCATGGCGAGGATCAGGAATCGCGCTTCCCGCCGCTGCGCTGGGCGGCGATCGCGCTCGCGGTGGTGCTGCTGCCCTTCGCGCTGATCGCCGCGGTCTCCACCGGCGCGCGCATCGGCCAATATGGCTTCACGCCGGAACGGCTGTGGGCGCTGACCTTCGTGACCGTCGCGGTCGTCTATGGCGTCGCCTATCTCGTGGCGGTGGTGCGCGGGCGCGAACGCTGGGCGGGCTTCGCGCGCCCGTCCAACCTGCACCTCGCCTTCGGCCTGTGCGGGCTGGCGCTGTTCCTCGCGACGCCGCTCGCCGCGTTCAACCTGCTGGCGACGCGTGACCAGGTCGCGCGGCTGAAGGCGGGCAGGGTCACGCCGGCCGCGTTCAGCTGGTCGGCGCTGGCGTTCGACTTCGGGGAGCCCGGCCGCGCCGCGCTGCGCGAACTGGCGAAGGCGCCCAACCCGCCGGCGATCCGCGAACGCGCGGCCAAGGCGCTCAAGTCCGAATATCGCGCCGACATCGCGGCGGACGAGCAGGATCAGGCGAACCGGGCGATGCTGCGCAAGCATCTGCGCATCCTGCCGGCGCCGGTGCCGCTGCCCGAGGGGCTGCTCGACGCGTTCGGTCGCGTCTATGGCGTCGACGATCGCGACGTGTTCGTGCTGCTCTACCGTCCGGGCGAGGATCGTGCGGTGCTGATCCGCAGCCAGTGCGAGACCTGCCAGCCAAACGCCGAGGCCGTCGTGCGCCGCGCCGACGGCACATGGGTGCAGCCGGGCAATGTCACGCCCACCCAAAGCCAGGATAGCCCGGCGGCCACGCGCGAGGCGCTGCGGACGGGAACGCCGGAGCAGATCGAGGTGCGTGAGGTCAAGCGGCGGCAGGTGTTCGTCAACGGCAAGCCGGTGGGCGACCTGCTGGCGGAGTGAGGGGCGCGGACGCCCGCGACACTACCGCAGGCGCTGTTCTTTTCCTCCCCGGCGCGCAGCGTCGGGGAGGGGGACCATCCGCGAAGCGGATGGTGGAGGGGACGGCGCCGAAGCATTTCGTCCCATTATGGTTCGAGCGATCAGATCCGCGCCGGCCCCTCCACCACCGGCTTCGCCGGCGGTCCCCCTCCCCGAGCAGCGCTCGGGGAGGAAAATTCGACTCCCAACCTCCGCACACCCCAAACGAAAACGGGCGGCGCCTCCCGGCACCGCCCGTTTCTGTTCGTCATCCCGCCCGAAGGTCAGGCGCCCTGCGGCCTCGGATCGCCCCAGCCGCCGGGGCGGCGGGTCTTGGGGATCGAGCTGCCGCCCGGCTTGACGAGCGCGGGGCCGGTGGAGCCGGGGATGTCGCGGCCGATATCCTCGCCCGCCAGCATCCGCTTGATCTCGTCACCGCTCAGCGTCTCATATTCGAGTAGCGCGATGGCAAGCTTGTGCAGTTCCTCGATATGCTCGGTCAGGATCTCGCGGGCGCGGTCGAGGCCGCCCTCGACGATGCGCTTGATCTCCGAGTCGATGAGCTGCGCGGTCTGGTTCGACATGCTGTTCCGTGAGCCCATCGAATAGCCCAGATAGCTCTGGTCGTCGTCGCTGTGCTGCACGGGGCCGACCGCATCGGACATGCCCCAGCGGGTCACCATGTCGCGCGCGAGCGAGGTCGCGCTCTGGATGTCGCCCGAGGCGCCGCTCGAGACCTTGTCGTAGCCGAAGATGACTTCCTCGGCGACGCGGCCGCCCATCGCCACCGACAGGTTCGCGTACATCTTGTCGCGGTGATAGCTGTAGCTGTCCCGCTCCGGCAGGCGCATCACCATGCCCAGCGCGCGGCCGCGCGGGATGATCGTCGCCTTGTGGATCGGGTCGGACGCGGGCTCGTGCAGCGCGACGATCGCATGACCGGCCTCGTGATAGGCGGTCATCCGCTTCTCGTCCTCGGTCATCACCATCGACTTGCGCTCGGCGCCCATCAGCACCTTGTCCTTCGCGGCCTCGAACTCGCTCATCGCAACGAGGCGCTTGCCGCGGCGCGCGGCGAGCAGCGCCGCCTCGTTGACGAGGTTGGCGAGGTCGGCGCCCGAGAAGCCCGGGGTGCCGCGCGCGATGACCCGCGAGTCCACGTCCGGCGCCAGCGGCACCTTCTTCATGTGGACCTGGAGGATCTTGATGCGGCCTTCGATGTCCGGGCGCGGCACCACGACCTGGCGGTCGAAGCGGCCCGGGCGCAGCAGCGCGGGATCGAGCACGTCGGGGCGGTTGGTCGCCGCGATGATGATGATGCCCTCGTTCGCCTCGAAGCCGTCCATCTCGACGAGCAGCTGGTTCAGCGTCTGCTCGCGCTCGTCGTTCTGGTTGCCCAGGCCGGCGCCGCGGCTGCGGCCGACCGCGTCGATCTCGTCGATGAAGACGATGCACGGCGCGTTCTTCTTGGCCTGCTCGAACATGTCGCGCACGCGGCTCGCGCCGACGCCGACGAACATCTCGACGAAGTCCGAACCGGAAATCGTGAAGAAGGGCACGTTGGCCTCACCCGCGATCGCGCGGGCGAGCAGCGTCTTGCCGGTGCCGGGCGAGCCGACCAGCAGCGCGCCCTTGGGGATCTTGCCGCCCAGCCGCGCGAACTTCGACGGATCCTTCAGGAACTCGACGATCTCCTGCAGCTCCTCGCGCGCCTCGTCGATGCCGGCGACGTCGTCGAAGGTGACGCGGCCATGCTTTTCGGTGAGCATCTTCGCGCGGCTCTTGCCGAAGCCCATCGCGCCCGATCCGCTGTTCTTCTGCATCTGCCGGATCACGAAGAACGCGATGCCGAGGATCAGGATGAACGGCAGCGCCTGGTACAGCAGCAGCAGCCAGAAGCTGGGCGATTCGGCCGGCTTGGCGGTGAAGCGCACATTGTTCTTGTAGAGACGGTCGGTCAGCTGCGGATCGTTCGGCGAGAGCGTACGGAATTGCTCGCCGTTCGACATCGTGCCGCTGACCGAATTCTCGGATATGTCGACCTGCTTGACCGAGCCCTCGTCCACCTTGGCGAGGAATTCGGAATAGGCGATGGTCTTGCCCGCGCCCTGCGTCGGCCGATCGAACATCGAGACGAACAGGGCCAGCGCGACGAGAATGCCCACCCAGATGAGCAGGCTCTTCATCCAGGGGTTGGTTTCGGGTTCCTTGTCTTCGCTCACGCCAGAATCTCCGCTCTTCGAAGGTCAAGATAGGCGATGGCGGATTAATGACAATGGAACGGCGCCAGAATCCGCAATTGCGGCGTCGAACGCAGCGACGATCATGGTTGAACATCACGGCTGAACATCCATATACCATCCACACAGATGGTAAGGAGTACCCCGTGGGACAGGTGCATGAGCTTCGCCCGAAGGCGGACAGCGAGAAGATCACGATCAATCTGGGCTATGTCGACCTTGGCCATGTCGATCTGCTGGTCCGCGACGGCTTTTATTCGAATCGCACCGATTTCATCCGCACCGCGATCCGCAACCAGCTCGAGCGGCATCGCGAGGCGTCGGAAAGATCGGTCGTGCGCAAGCAGCTCGATCTCGGCATCAGCCATTTCACGCGGGAGCGGCTGGAGGCGGTGCGCGCCGCGGGCGAGACGCTCGACATCCGCGTGCTCGGTCTCGCGACAATCGCGCCGGACGTGCCGGCGGAACTCGCGCGTGCGACGATCGCCTCGCTGACGGTGCTCGGCGCGTTCCATGCCAGCCCCGCGGTGAAAGCGGCGCTGGCGGAGCGGATCGCATGAGCCGGCAGGGAGAAGGGATGGCGGCCTTGCAGTCGTCGATGGCGGAGGCGCTGCGCCTCATGCGCGCCGGCCGGCTCGGCCAGGCGACGACGCTGTTGCGGTCGACGATCGGCATCGGCCACCCGGCGCCGCAGCCCGGCCCACAGGCAGGCCCGCAGCCCGCGCGACCGGACCCGGGCGAGGTGATCGACCGCGACGTGATCGACCTCGAACCCGATCATGTCTCCTATGCGCCGCGCCGCGCCGCGGAACCCGATGCGGTGCCGCGCTTCGAGGAACGCAGCCATGCCGGAAAGCGCGGCGCGCTGGCCTACCGGCTCTACCGTCCGGCGGGCGCCACCGCGGGGATGCCGCTGGTGGTGATGCTGCACGGCTGCACCCAGTCGCCCGAGGATTTCGCGGCCGGCACCGGCATGAATGCGCTGGCCGATGAACTGGGCTTCCTCGTCGCCTATCCGCGCCAGACGCAGGCGGCGAACGCGCAGAAATGCTGGAACTGGTTCAACCCGGGCGACCAGCAGCGCGACCGCGGCGAACCGGCGCTGATCGCCGGGCTCACCCGCGACATCCTGGCGGAAACCGGCGCCGATCCGGGCCGCGTCTATGTTGCCGGGCTGTCCGCCGGGGGCGCTGCCGCGACGATCATGGCGGCGGCCTATCCGGACCTTTATGCCGCGGTCGGCGTCCATTCGGGCCTCGCCTGCGGCGCGGCCCGCGACCTGCCGAGCGCGCTGGCCGCGATGAAGCGCGGCGGCGGGGCGGCCAAGACGCGCCAGGGCCAGCGCTTCGTGCCGCTGATCAGCTTCCATGGCGATCGCGACATGGTGGTGCACGAGGTCAACGCCCGCGAAATCGTCGCTGCCGCGACGGCTGCCGCCGGCGCACCGCTCACGGTGCGCACTGAAACCGGGGTGAGTCCGTCGGGCCGGCGCTTTCGCCGGGATCTCAGCGTCGATGCCGGCGGCACGGTGCTGATCGAGCAGTGGACGGTCGCCGGGGCGGGCCATGCGTGGTCGGGTGGCGATGCCGCAGGCAGCTATACCGATCCGGCAGGCCCCGAGGCATCGCGCGAAATGCTGCGCTTCTTCCTGCAGCATAAACGGGCCTGACGGCGAATATTCCCTCCCCGGCGCGCAGCGTCGGGGAGGGAAATCGGGGGTCGGCGACGCAGCCGACCTTAAGCCTCAGAACGCGACCCGCAGCCCCGCGCGGCCACCGGCGCCCTCGATGCCGGTGCGCCGTCCGCCATCCTTGAACGAGCGGACATAGCTGCCCTCGAGGAACCCCGAGACGCCGTTGGTCTGGCCGATGGTGAAGCCGAGGATGGCCTCGCCATAATCGTCGATCGCGCGGTTGTCATAGTCGAAGGTCTGCCCGCCGCCGGTCAGCGTCACGCGGTCTTCGCCCTTGAACTCGTGGACGTAGTTGCCACCCGCATAGAACGCCATCACCGGCCCGTCGCCCAGCGCGAACTGGCCGCCGACGCGCGCGCCGGCGCGGCCGCGCAGGCCGTCGTCCGCATCGAAGTCGACGCCGATCCCCTGCGAGGCGAAATCGTCGAACGAGGTCTTTACCCAGGAAAGGCTGGCCGCGGGTTCGACGAAGAAGCTGTCACTGCCGAAGCGCATTCCCGCTTCGCCGCGCGCGCCGTAGCTGTCGCCCTTCGAATTGTCGCGGAAGCCGCCGAGCGGGCTCGTCGCCTTGGCCCAGTAATAATCATATTTGCCGAGCGCATTGAGGAAGAAATTGCCCGCGGAGTAGCTCGCATAGATGCCGCCGTTGACGACGTCATAGTCGATGCGATCGGCGGAACCCGCGAAGTTCTGGCTCGAACTGATGTAGCCGCCGGTGACGCCGACCGCGAAGCCGCCGCGCTCGCCGGCGCCGCCGCTGAAGTCGAAGCCGAGCTGCCCGCCATAATAGTCCTGGCGGAAGCCCATGTTGACGCCGCGGGCCTGGCCGAGCGTATCGACCGCGCGGACGCTGTCACGCGATTCCACCGAGCCGTGCATCTGCAGCCACAGCTTGCCCGAGGGATCGCCGCCGCCGAAAGCCCACAGCGCGTCGCGACGGGCGCGAAGCTGGCCGGAGACCACGTCGGCGGACTTCAGCCACAGGTTGCGGGCGCCCTCGACATAGTTGAGCGTCCGATACGCGGCGTCGCTGGGCGCGCCGGTCAGGCTGTAGGAGAAGTCCTGCGGGTTGTAGACGATCTCGTAGCGCACGAGGCCGGCGTTGCTGAACCCGCCTTCGAGGTCGAACGCATCGGCCGCGGAGGCCGTGCCGGCGCGCACCAGCGTCGTGCCGGTCGCGAAGGTTGCGGCGTTGCCCGACGGCACATCGACGAGCACGACGGTGTTGCCGGTCGCGGCGCCGCCGACCAGCAGCTGGTCGTTGCCGGTGGCCGAGATGTCGAGGCCGATGCGGCTGTTGCCCGATCCGACATAGTTGCCCGGAACCACGAAGGTCTCGTTCGCGGTGCCGTTGCGCAGCTCGACGAGGCCGCGATTGTCGAACGTCTCCAGCCCGACCATCGTGCGGACCGCGCCGGCCGAGCCGGTGCCGAACAGGACCTGCCCGGTGTTGACGAACAGATCGTTGCCAGCGCCGAACGCGACGTCGGTGCGCATCAGGAAGTCGCCGGAATTGTTGATCCGGTCATTGCCGCCGGTCAGCAGGAGGTCGCTGGTCAGCGAGCCGCTGTTGTTGATCGTGATCGGACCGCCCAGCGCAGTGACGGCATAGCCGCCGCCGACATTGGGAATCCGGCCGGCATTGTCGATCGTGCTGCCGTTGACCGAACTGATCGTGATCGCGTTGCCCTGGTTCGCACCGAGGACGCCCTCGGCACCCACCGTCAGCGAGGCGGTGTCGCCGGAGATCACCACGGAATCGGTGTTGGCGCCATCGCTGGCGACGCCGCCGTTGATCGTCACCGCGGCATTGCCGGTGGCGTTGACGACCAGCGCGCGCGAGCCATCGGCATAGGCGCGAACGCCGTTGACGGTGACGTCGGCATCGCCGGCGGTCGCGGTCACCACGACCGCGTCGGCGCTGCCGCGGGTCAGGATGCCGCCGCCCGCGACCAGCGAAGCATTGGCGCCCTCGGCAATGATCGCGCTGCCGCTGGTCAGCGTCGCCGCGTCGTCGGTCGTCTCGGTGATGACGTTGAGGACGTCGAGCGACACGTCACCGGTCGTCGACGTGGCGATGATGCCGCTGCCGCCGGCGCCGGTGGCGCGGATGAGCCCATCGGAGACGATCGAGATGTTGCCGCTGTCGGAGGCGGCCTCAACCGCGGTGCTGCCGCTGCCGGCCACCAGGATGTTGGTGCCCGTGATCTGGATGTCGCCGTCGGTGCTGCCCACCGCGACGCCCCACGCGCCGGTGCCACGGGTCTGCACCGTGGTGAAGGCGACATCGACGCCGTTGCTGCCGCCGAGTGCGGCGATGCCGTGCGCGCCGGCGCCGGTGGTGGTCACCGTCGGTGCAGTGATGCTGACGCCGTTGCCGGCGGCGAGGATGCCGATCGCGTCGGTGCCCGAGGTCGACACGACGTCGATGCCGATCGACACATCGTCGGCAGCGGTCGCGACGACACCCGCGCTGCCCGCGCCGGTGGTGATGATGCGCGCGCCTTCACCGGCGAGCGTCAGCGATCCGAGGCCGTTCAGGTTGACGCCCGCCGTCGCGGCGTCGCTGGTGCGGACCTGCACTTCGGGTTCGAGCGTGACGGTCAGGTCGGCGGGCTGCAGCGCATAGGTGATGCCCTGCGCATAGGGATTGCCGTCGGTCCCGCAGATCACATTGCCATCGGCATCCGGCGTACCGCATTCGGACTGGGCATTGGCTACGCCGGGAAGCGCGACGATCGCGACGCCGAGGCTGAGCAGGAGGCGAGCGGACGCACGCCCGAAAGTCGGGCGGAAGGCAGTTCTCATAATAGCGAAGACCCCAGCTTAGAGATTGTAAATCAACGGTTTGTGACCGCGATAACCGGAGGACCGGGGGCAAGGTTCCGCCACGGGCGGAGCCTTATGCGCGATGAAATGGTTGCGATCCTGTACCGACCCGCGGATTTGCGCGGGATGGCCTGATCGGCGGCGGCGAGAAAAATGCCGCACTGTGGCGCGATTACATCACATTCCGATAGTCCGGATAATCGAACATCGCGCGGAACACGTGATGCGCATCGGCGAACAGTGCCTCGGCGTCGTGCGGTTCCTCCTTCAGCATCTCGTCGAGCGAGTAGGCGATCTCCACCGACAGCCGGGTGCGGCGGCGCACCAGCGCGCGATCGACGTGCCGCAGATGCGGCATGTACAGGTCGGTCAGCCGGTCGGTGACGAACTCGTGCGAGAACAGCCGGATGTGGGTCAGGCTGGGCACCGCGTGCAGCGCGCGCATGATCCACAAGGCGCCCGGCTCGGCGCTGGTGATCGCGTGCATCACCCGCAGCAGTTCGATGGTGGCATCGGCCATCGTCGCGAGGTCGCTGCCGCCATATTGCGCCACCCAGGCGTCCAGCGCATCGTTCTGGCGCAGCATCAGCCGCTCGGCGAGGGCCGCGATGATCGCATATTTGTCGTCGAAATAGCGATAGAAGGCGGGGGGCGTCGCGCCCGCGCGCTCGCAGATCAGATTGGTCGAAATGCGCTCGATTCCCACCTCCGCCAGCAGCGCGCCGGCGGCACCGAGCAGCGCCTCATAGGTTTTCAGCGCGCGCGCCTGAACCGGCTTCCTGTGCGTCGTCAACGGTTTGCATCCCCCCGGACCCCTGCCGGCCATAGCCGAACCAGCCATTCGTCGCGACTGTCATAAAAATGATATCTATCGCTATCATAGGCGCCCCCGCAACGACATCATAGCCCGGCCAAAAAAAGGGGTCACATTCACATGAAGATGCAAACGGGGCGGCTTTCCCTCATGGGAGCCGTGGCAACGATCGCGCTTGTCCTGCCGATGAGCGCGCAGGCGCAGCAGGCGCCGGCAGCCAATCAGGCGGCGCCTGCGCCGGAAGACGAGGGCGAGGAACTCATCGTCACCGCGCGCGCCGGCAACGCCGAGCAGCGCAAGGTGGAAGCGAGCTACGCCATCTCCACCATCTCCCAGGAAGAGCTGATCATGAAGGCGCCGATCGGCGTCGGCGAGGCGCTGAAGAACGTTCCCGGCTTCTGGGTGGAAAGCTCCTCGGGCGAGACCAGCGGCAATGTCCGCGTCCGCGGCATCCCGACCGACGGCTACTCGCAGGTCGCCCTGCTCGAAAACGGCATCACCATCCAGCACGACGCCGGGCTCGGCTGGCTGAACGGCGACCAGTCGTTCCGCATGGACCAGACCTTGGAGCGCGTCGAGGTCGTGCGCGGCGGCCCGTCCTCGCTGTTCTATTCGAACGCGCCGGGCGCGGTGGTCAACTTCATCTCGCGCAAGGGCGGCGACCATCTCGAAGGCCTCGTCCGCTACGAATATGCCGATTACGACGCGCACCGCGTCGACGGCTGGGTCGGCGGCCCGATCGGCGACAGCGACTGGCGCTTCCTCGTCGGCGGCTATTATCGCATCTCGGACGGGCAGCGGCACACCGGCTACCGGCTGGGCGAGGGCGGCCAGATCCGCGCGACCTTGTCGCGCGACTGGTCGGGCGGCGCGTTCAGCCTCGACGTCAAGCATCTCGACGATCGCGTCGAGAACGCGATGGTCACGCCCTTCGTCAACGGCAGGGATGGCGATCCCACCGGCGTTCCCGGCTTCGACGCGCTGAAGGATACGATCGCGGGCGAGGAAACCCGCTATTTCGACTTCCGCACCCCCACCGGCATCTATGAATTCGATGCCGGCGTCGCGAACACCGCGCGGATCACCCAGATCACCGGCTCGCTGGACCTCGATCTCGGCAATGAGTTCAGCCTGCTCGCGAACGTCCGCTATCGCGACAGCTATACCAAGCGCAACAGCATCACCCCGCGCACCGTCTACACGCTCGCCGACTTCCTGACGTCCTACAGGAACACCTACAAGGCGGCGCTGCCCGCGAACGCCAATCTCGGCCTGGTCTACAACAATGGCGGTGCTGCGTTCGGCCCCGACCAGAACGACAACGGCCTGGTGATGATGAACCTCGCGCGGTCGTTCACCGTGCCCGAGGATGAGCTGGTCGGCGACCTGCGCCTGCAGAAGACCGCGCAGTTCCTGGGCCAGCACGACCTCGCCTTCGGCGTCTATTATGCCTACGTCACCGAGGATTATGCGGCGACCTCCGCCTCGATCCTGACGGACGTGCGCGGCAATGCGGCGCTGCTCGACCTCTATCTGCTCGACGCCGCGGGCAATCGCCAGGCCGTTCTCACCGAGAATGGCGTGATGAACTATGGCACCGAGTTCGGCAACTCGACCGGCAATTCGCGCTCGATCGCGCTCTACGCGTCGGACGAGTGGAAGCTCAGCGACACGCTGCGCTTCGACTATGGCGTGCGCTGGGAGCAGATCGACGTCTCGGGGGTCAGCGAGGGCTCACGCACCGTCAATCTCGGCCAGACCGCGACGCTCGCCGACAAGGCTGTGCTGACCGGCAACGGCGTGTTCACCAATTTCGGCGGCAAGAGCGACCATGCCGCGTGGACGGCGGGCCTGAACTATCAGTTCACCCGCGATTTCGGCATCTTCGGCCGTTATACGTCCACCTATCGCCTGCCCGGCGTGTCGAGCTTCTTCGGCAACCCCACCCAGAAGCCGATCACCCAGAAGATGAACTTCCAGGAAATCGGCATCAAGTTCCAGCGGCCGACGCTGTCCTTCTACGTCACCGGCTTCCGCACCATCTACGAAAGCTGGGCGATCAGTGATTATCGCCAGAACGCCTCGGGCCAATATGTGCTCAACACCGTCTACGGCGATACCGAGACGCTCGGCGCCGAGGTCGAGGGCACGTGGCGCCCGGTCAAGTGGTTCGATATCCACGCGAACTACACCTACCAGGACGGCAAATTCTCAGACTTCGCCTACACCAACAGCGCCGGCCAGCAGATCGACTATTCGGACAACCGGCTGATCCGCGCGCCGCAGCACCAGTTCCGCATCACGCCGGGCGTGAACCTGCTCGACAACCGGATCCGGATCGAGAGCGACATCTCCTACTACGGCCAGCGTTATGCCGATGTCGCCAACCAGATCAGCCTGCCGGCCTATGCCACGGTCGATCTCAACGCGCGGTTCGACGCCACCGACAATTTGAGCTTCAACCTCTACGTCAACAACCTCACCAACACGATCGGCCTCACCGAGGGCAATCCGCGCGCAGGCACGATCGAGAATGATGAGGTCGGTGACCTGGTCTACATCGCCCGCTCGATCTTCGGCCGCAGCGTGCGCGGCGCGGTGACGTTCCGGTTCTGATGCCACGGGTCGGGCGGGGCCTCGGCTTCGCTCGGCCTTCCCCTCGATTTCGCTCGGGGCGAACGGAGGTTTTCCGGACGGACCGAGCGAGCCCTGTCCCTCGACGTCGCTCGGGACGAACGGAAAAGGCTGAGAATTTTCCGTTCGTGTCGAGCGACGTCGAGACACAAAGCCGGATGAAACCCATGCGCCTCCGCCTCCTTCCCGCTTTCCTCGCCGCAGCCCTGCTCGCACCCACGGCTGCGCTGGCCGACATGCCCGCGCCGCTCCCCGCGTGGGATGCCGTCCCCCTCGCGCGGAACAAGGAAAAGCCCGACCTCGTCCTTACCGGCACGGTCGACCGCTCCAACTTCCAGCGCAACGTCGCGGTGCCGTTCGACGTGCCCAGGGGCGTCATCCGCCTCGCCGTCGAACTCACCTACACCCGTCCGGACGGCAAGACCGTCATCAACCTCGGCCTCTATGACGGCGAGCGCTTCCGCGGGTGGAGCGGCAGCAACAAGCATGCGGTGGTGATCGACGAGAGCAGCGCCACGCCGTCCTTCACCCCCGGCCCGATCGGCGGCCGCCGCTGGTCGCTGGACCTCGGCGTCTCGCACATCGATCCCGACACCACCTCCACCTATACCGCCAAGATCTGGTTCTGGCGCGCGGGCGACACCCCCGCCGTCTCCACCTTCTCGCCCGAGCCGCTGGCGGCGGATGCGGGCTGGTATCGCGGCGATTTCCACCTGCACACCGGCGACAGCGACGGCTTCTGCGACAGCCGCCGCGGCCGCCACGTGCCCTGCCCGGTGTTCCGGACGGTGCAGGCCGCCGCCGACGCGCGGCTCGATTTCATCGCCATCACCGATCACAACAACATCGCGCACCACAATGCGATGCGGGAGCTGCAGCCCTATTTTGACGATGTGCTGCTGATCCCGGGCCGCGAACTCACCACCGAGCAGGGCCACGCCAACATCTTCGGCACCACCGAGTTCATCGACTACCGGCTCGGCGAAAAGAGCGTGCCCGATGCCAAGACGATGCTGCGCGCGGCGCACGACGCCGGCGCGCTGGTCTCGATCAACCATCCCGGCGCGCCCAACGACCACCGGTGCAGGGGCTGCGGCTGGATCGCCCCGCGCGACGCGATGGCGGAGGTCGACGCGATCGAGGCGGTCAATGCCGGCCGGCTGTGGGAACAGCTCGCGGGCGCGGATGGCGGCGGCGATATCACGATCTGGGACGCGGAGATCGCCCGCGGCCGCCGCCTGACCGCGCTCGGCGGCAGCGACAATCACGACATGCAGCTCGGCCGCCTCGGCGTCGGTTTCCCGACCACGGTGGTCTACGCCGCCAACCTTTCCGAACGCGCGGTGCTCGATGGCGTGAAGGCGGGCCATGTCTGGATCGACATGACCGGCAAGCCCGGCCACGCGATCGACCTCAAGGCGATGGCCGGCGGCGTGCAGGCGATGATGGGGGATGCGATCGCGGTTCCCGCCGGCCAGCCTTTGTCGCTGACCGTGACGGTCGCGGGCAGCGCCGGCGGCAAGCTGGTCGGCCTGCTCGACGGCAAGCCGGCGCCGGCGCTGTCGGTGGAGAAGATCGACGGCGCCCGCGCCGAACTGCCGCTCGAATGGAGGTCGGACGGCCAGCGCCACTGGATCCGCTTCGAGGTGCGCGAGGGCGGCAAGCGGGTGATGATGACCAATCCGGTCTATGTGAACTTCGGGCGGTAGCGCCTTTTTTTGTCCTCCCCGACGCTGCGCGCCAGGGAGGATAAGAAGAGCCTTAGAACCGCATCCGCGCGCCCGCGGTCAGCACGATCGCGCGGGCGTCCTGCAGCTCGCCGCTGGTGATGATCGGCGTCTGCGCGGCGGTGCCGACATAGGCGGCGGTCGGGCGGTCGATCGTCGCGTCGGCGAAGTCGATATAGGCGGCGCCGATATCGAAGGAGAGGCTGTCGGTCGCCTTGAAGGTGCCGCCCGCCGAATAGTTCCAGCGGTTGGAATCGGGCACGCGGGCGTCGCGCTCGCCATCCTGCGTCGGGGTCAGCGCACGCTGCACGCCGGCGCGCACGGTGAAGCGCGGCGACACGTCATAATCGACGCCGCCGGCCAGGCTGTAGCTGTTGCGATAATTCTGCGGCAGCGCGGTGTTGAGCGGCGCGCCCAGGCGGATCGCGTCGAACTTGTTCCAGGTATAGCGCACCGCCTGGCCGTTCAGCGTCAGCTTGTCGGTCGCCTTCACCCGCGCGCCGAGGATGATCTGCGCCGGCGTGTAGAAGCGCGCCTCGATGCCGGACAAGGTGGCGTTGGAGGCGGCGAGCGGCCCCAGCAGCCCGCTGATCTCGACATCGCCCTTCAGCTTGTGCTCGATCGCCGACTTGTAGGCGAAGCCCACCGTCACGACGTCGTTGTGCATCTGGAAGCCGGCGGTCCAGCCGAGATCCCAGCCATCGCCCGTCAGCCGCTGCTGCCCGTCCGGCAGGCTGGCGAGGACGTTGGGCAGCGCGTTGCTGAGCGTCGCGTCGCTATACTCGACGTTGAGCGCGGCGCCGACGCGCAGCCAGTCGGTCACCGCGACGCCGATCGAGGGCTGGATGTCGAAGGTGCGCAGCTTGGTCTTGGTCGCCGAATAGCGCGCCCAGCTGGTCTCGTCATATTTGGTGGTGAAGCTGTAGGGGCTGGTGATCGAGAGGCCCACCGCGATGCGATCGTTGATCGGATAGGCGATCGCGCCCGAGGGCAGCACGCCCTTGCTGATCGGATCGCCGCTGACCGGATCGCCGCCGATCGGCGCGAAGGTCTGCCCCGGGCGGCGGATGACCGTGCCATTGTCCACCACATCGCCCTTCGGCAGGATCGCGCTGACCGAGATCGCCGCGTCCGGCCGGTCGATGCCGGCGATCGCCGCCGGGTTCCACCACAGCGATGGCGCGCCGGTATCCGCGACCTCGCCGGAGAAGGCCCGGCCGGCGCCGCGCGACGACTGTTCCTGCAGGTAGAAGGCCTGGGCGTGCGCGGCGGAGGGAAGCGCTGCGAAGCCGATCGCGGACGCGGCCGCGGCGAGCGAAAGCTGGGTACGCATGTACATGAACGACGATCCTGTGTTTTAACGGTGCGTAAGGGGGGCGTTACGGGGGCGTTAAGGGGGCGTTTGCGCGCGCTTAGCGCATGCGGGTCCAGGTCTGCGTCTTGCAGAGCGGCACGAACACGCAGCCGCGCACCTTGAGCCGGGTGGGGCTGAGCGGGGTGACCGTCGCCTTGTAGGTCTTGCCGTCATCGGCATTGTAGACGGTGCCGCCCGTCCAGGCGCCGTCATCCACCTTGAAGCCGCGCAGCAACACGATGCCCTTCAGCGGTCGGTTGCGCAGCTTTTCGTCCGCATTCCTGGCATCGCGCAGGTCGGGGTTGGTGCGCAGCAGGTCGGAGGTGACGAGTTTGCCGCAGATCGAGGCGCCGCAGCGCTGGATCTCGACCACGCCATTCTTGGTCTCGGTCTTCCAGATACCGATGGCGCTGTCGGGGGAAAGTGCGGCGGCGCCGGCAAGCACCGCGAGGAACATGGACATGTGCGACCTCTCCTAAATCCGGGGCCCTGCCGGGCGATCCGGACGGCGGCCGCATTGTTGCGGTCCGCCACTCTCGTTCGATCCTATGCGACAATCATCTGACGTATAGGGAATGCATATTCCGCTAACGGCCGGCATTGCCTTCTGTCAAGCATTGCCGGCCGTCGCGCCTCAGAAAGCGTCTTCCTCCAGCGCCATCAGCGACCGCTTGCCGGACTTGATGACGAGGAAGGTCGTCGTCGCGAAGGGCAGGATGCGGTCGAAGAAGAAACCGGCGGTGGCCAGCTTCGCCTTGTAGAAGGCGGCATCCTCATGCCCTTCCGAAATGCGCTGCGCGGCGATCCGCTCCGCGCGCAGGAAGCAATGGCCCATCGCGACCAGCCCCAGCATCCTGAGATAGTCGGTGGCGGCCGCACCCGCCTCTTCGGGGTCGGCCATGCCCTTCTGCGCGATCATGCCGGTGGAGAGCTGCAGCGCGCCGAACGCCTGCTGCAATCCCGCCAGATGCGCGGCCAGCGCCTTGTTTCCGGTCACGTCGGGCGCGCCCGCCGCTTCCTCCAGATGGTTGGCAACGGCGTGGAAGAAGGGGCGCAGCGCGCGGCCCATGTTCGCGGGCATCTTGCGGCCGACGAGGTCGAGCGCCTGGACGCCGTTGGTGCCCTCGTAGATCTGGGTGATGCGCGCGTCGCGGACATATTGCTCAACGCCATGCTCGCGGATGTAGCCATGGCCGCCATGCACCTGCACGCCGATATTGGCGGATTCGAAGGCGAGGTCGGTGAACAGCGCCTTCACCACCGGCGTCATCAGCGCGACGAAATCGCCGGCGCGGGCGCGGGTCTCGGCATCCTCGCCATGCTTCTCGGCATCGAGCGCGCGCGACACCCACTGGCCGAGCGCGCGCGAGCCCTCCGCATAGGCGCGCTGCGTCATCAGCATACGCCGCACGTCGGGGTGGACGATGATCGGGTCGGCGGGCAGGTCGGGCCGCTTGGCGCCCGAAAGCGCGCGGCCCTGCAGCCGCTCCTTTGCATAGGCGACCGCCGCCTGATACGCCGCCTCGGCGACGCCCAGCCCCTGGATGCCCACCGAGACGCGTTCGGTGTTCATCATCGTGAACATCGCCTGCATGCCCTTGTGCGGCGATCCGACCAGCCAGCCGACCGAGTCCTCGAAGGCGAGCTGGCAGGTGGCGGAGGCCTTGAGCCCCATCTTGTGCTCCAGCCCCGCCACGGTCACGCCGTTGCGCGCGCCCGGCGTGCCATCGTCGCGCGGCAGGAATTTGGGCACGAGGAACAGGCTGATCCCCTTCACCCCTGCCGGCGCATCCGGCAGCTTGGCGAGCACGAGGTGGATGACATTGTCGGTCAGGTCATGATCGCCCGACGAGATGAAGATCTTGGAGCCGGTGATGCGATAGCTGCCATCGTCCTGCGGCACCGCGCGGGTGCGCAGCAGGCCGAGATCGGTGCCGCAATGCGACTCGGTCAGGCACATCGTGCCCGCCCATTCGCCGCTGACCATCTTGGGCAGATAGGCGTTCTTCAGATCCGCGCTGCCATGGCCCTCGATCGCGGTGGTCGCGCCGTGGGTGAGGCCGGGATAGAGGCTGAACGACAGGTTCGCCCCGCAGATCATCTCCTCCACCAGCTTGTTGATCGTCTCCGGCAGGCCCTGGCCGCCCCATTCGGTCGGCGAGGCGAGCGCGGCCCAGCCGCCCTCGCGGAACGTGTCATAGGCGGCCTTGAACCCCTCGGGCGTGCGGACGACGCCATTTTCGAGCCGGCAGCCTTCGAGGTCGCCGCTGGCGTTGAGCGGCGCCAGCACGTCCTGCGCCATCCGCGCCGCCTCGTCGAGGATCGCGTCGTAGAGGTCGGGGGTGAATTCCGCGAAGGCGGGCGGATCGCCGAACCCGCCGCCCTCGGCGAACAGCTCGTGCAGCACGAAGCGCATGTCGCGCAGCGGGGCCTGATAGACTTGCATTGCCTGTCCTCTCCGATCAGTTGCGCAGCGGCTTGCCGGTTTCGAGCATATGCTCGACCCGGGCCTGCGTGCGGGGATCCTTGACGCTGGCCATGAACGCCGCGCGTTCCAGCTTCAGAAGCTGGTCCTCGGTCACGGTATCGACCAGATCCGTCTCGCCGCCGGTCAGCACCCCGGCGAGCCGGTTCGAGACGGCGACGTCATAGTCGGTTGCGGCGCCCTTCTTGTGGAAATCGGCGATCGCGCCGCCGATCACGGTGCGGCCGCTTTCGCCGGGCAGGCGGAAGCCGGGCTTCTCGGGCGGGGCATAGCCTTCGACCAGCGCCAGCGCCTTCGCCTTGGCGTCCGCCAGCAGACGGTCGCGGTTCATCGTGATGCCGTCGTCCTTGCGCAGGATCAGCATCTCGCGCGCTTCCGCCGCCGACTTGGCGACCCTCGCGGTCGAGATCATCTCGAACGCCTTGGCGACCGGCGGCATCGGGCCCTTGGGGGCCATCGGCGCCTCCGCCCAGCGGTCGAGCATCTCGCCGTTGCCGCCCCAGCCGGGGACGAGGCCGACGCCGCATTCGACGAGGCCGGCATAGGTTTCGGCATGCGCCTGGATCGCATCGGCATGGAGCAGGATCTCGCAGCCGCCGCCGAGCGCGAGCCCGGCGGGCGCGGCGACGACGGGGAAGGGCGCATATTTCAGCGCCTTCAACGCCGACTGGCCGGCGGCGATCAGCTTGTCGATCTCGCTCCACGCGGCGATGTTCACCGCGAACATCGCGAGGCCCAGATTGGCGCCGGCGGAGAAGTTGGCGCCCTCGTTGTAGATCACCAGCGCCTTGTACTGCGCCTTCACCAAGGTGACCGCCTGCTGCACCATCTGCATGATCGGCTCGTCGAGCGCGTTCATCTTCGAGGTGAATTCGAGCGCGACGACGCCGTCGCCGACGTCCCACAAGGCCGCCGAACCGTTTTTCGCCAGCGGCTTGGCGGCGAGGCGGATATCCTCCAGCAGCAGCACGCCCTCAGGCCTTACGACATCCTGATAATCGCCCGCGGCGGTCAGATATTGGCGGCGGCCCTGCTCGATCCGGTAGAAGGGGCGGTCGCCCGCGGTGTCGAGGATCGCCGGCACCGCGCGGCCCTCCGCGCGCAGCCGCTCGGCGAGTCGGCCCGGCCCGAGCCGGTCGATCAGTTCGAACGGCCCGAACTTCCAGTTGTAGCCGAGCTTCATCGCGTCATCGATCGCGACGATATCGTCGGCCACTTCGCCGACCAGCATCGCCGCGTAGGAAAGGACGTTGCCCAGCACCGTCCAGGCATAGCTGCCGGCCTTGCCGGGCAGCGACACCAGCGCGGCAAGATCCTTCTCGGCGGCGGAGGGCAGGCGCTGCGGGCTGATCGTCGCGCGATAATCGCCGGTGGCGAGGTCCAGCGCCTGCTTGGTACGGCTGCCGTCCGCGCCCTTGTCGAGCCGGTAGAAGCCGCCCTTGCCCTTGCGGCCGGTGAAGCCCTCCGCGATCATCCTGTCGACGAGCGGCATCGGCCGGACCGTCGCGAAATAGGGATCGCCCTCGGGCAGGGTCGAGGTCAGGCTCTTCGACAGCAGCGGCATCAGGTCGACGCCGACGAGGTCGACGAGGCCGAAGATGCCGGTCTTGGGCACGCCCATCGGCTTGCCGCCGATCTGGTCGGCCTCCTCGACGGTCAGCCCCTGGTCCATCGCCGCGTTGATCGCGACCGCGAGCCAATAGGTGCCGATGCGGTTGGCGATGAACCCCGGCGTATCCTTGGTGCGGACGACGCGCTTGCCGAGCGCGCGATCGACGAACTCCTCGACCCGCGCGGCGACGGTGCCGTCGGTCTCGCCGCCGCGGACGATCTCGATCAGCCGCATGTAGCGCGGCGGATTGAAGAAATGGGTGATCAGGAAGTCGCGGCGGAACTGCTCCGAGCGGCCTGCGACGAGGTGGCCGAGCGGGATCGTCGAGGTGTTGGAAGAGATCGCGGTGCCGGGGCGCTTATGCTCCTCCAGCCGCGCATAGAGCGATTGCTTGATGTCGAGCCGCTCGACGATCGCCTCGACGATCCAGTCGCACGCCGCGACGCGATCGAGATGATCCTCGATATTGCCGGTCTCGACCAGCTTCGCCGCCGCCGCCGACATGAACGGCGCCGGATCGGTCTTGAGCATCTTCGCGACCGCGCCCTTGGCGACGGCGTCGCGATCACTGCCCTCCTTCGGCACGATATCGAGCAGCAGCACCGGCACGCCGGCATTGGCGACTTGCGCGGCGATGCCGGCACCCATCGTGCCGGCCCCGATCACGCAGACCTTCTTGATCGGCGCCGCCATCATGCACGCTCCAGCACGGTGGCGATGCCCTGGCCGCCGCCGATGCACTGGGTGGCGAGCGCATAGCGGCCGCCCTCGCGCGCCAGCAGCGCCGCCGCCTTGCCGACGATGCGCGCGCCGGTCGCGCCCAGCGGGTGGCCGATCGCGATCGCGCCGCCATCGAGGTTGATCGTCTCGTCCTTGAGCTCGAGGTCGCGGATGCAGGCGATCGCCTGGCTCGCGAACGCCTCGTTGATCTCGACCACGTCGAGGTCGGCGGCGGTGATGCCCGCGCGGGCGAGCGCCTTGGTCGACGCGGCGATCGGGCCGAGCCCCATCGTCTCGGGCGCGCAGCCGGCGACACCGACCGACCTGATCTTCGCCATCACGGTCAGGCCATGCCTAGCGGCGAATTCGGCCGAGGTGACCAGCACCGCGGAGGCGCCATCTGTGAGCGGGGAGGAGGTGCCGGCGGTGACCGATCCTTCGGCGTCGAACGCCGGCTTCAGCCCGGCGAGGACGTCCTCGGTGGTGTCGGCGCGGATGATGCCGTCCTCGCTGATCACGCCCGCCTTGGTCTGGATCGGCACGATCTCGTCGGCCAGGCGGCCGCCATCGCGCGCGGCGCCGGCCTTCTTCTGGCTCTTCACCGCGAACGCGTCCTGCTCGGCGCGGGTGATCTGGTACTTGCGGGCGACGTTCTCGGCGGTCTCGCCCATGCCCATATAGGCGCCGGGCTGCGCCTTCGCGAGCGCGGGGTTGGGCAGCGGGTTGTAGCCGCCCATCGGAATGCGGCTCATCGATTCGACACCCGCGCAGATGAAAGCCTCACCCGCGCCGATCTGGATCTGGCCGACGGCGATGTGGATCGCGCTCATAGAGGAACCGCAGAAGCGGTTCACCGTCATGCCGCCCACCGACAGCGGCAGGTCCGCGAGCAACCCGATCAGCCGCGCGACGTTCAAGCCCTGTTCCCCCTCGGGGAAGGCGCAGCCCAGGATGATGTCCTCGATCTCGGCGGGATCGACCCTGGTCCGCTCCAGCAACCCGCGAATCACCTGCGCGGTGAGATCGTCGGGACGGACCCTGGCGAGCGCGCCCTTGGTGGCGAGGTGGAACGGCGAACGGGCGTAACCCGCGATGACGGCGTCGGTCATGTCTGTCCTCTCGAATGCTTCGGCCTCGGGATATTGGCCCTTGCCGACTGTCGCTTAGGTACGCTACTTAACCAATACGTCAAGTGGTGACGGCCGACGAAAACGGCCGGGCCGCGCGAAGTGAGAACAACAAGAGGCGAGGATGAACAACGCGCCGACCGATCGGATCGCACCCAACACCCGCAGCATCGCGCATGGCCTGCCGCTGCCGGCCCGGCCACGGCTGATCGACCATCTGCTGAGAGACACGGTGCGGCGCTTCGGCGACCGTATCGCCTATGATTTCCTCGGCCGCCGCACGACCTATGCCGAACTGGACGTGCTGGTGGATCGCGCCGCCGCCGGCCTGCAGGCGCTGGGGGCCAAGCATGGCAGCCGGGTGGCGCTGTGCCTGCCCAACACGCCCTATTATCCGATCCTCTACTGCGCCGCGCTGCGAATCGGTGCGACGGTGGTCAACGTGAACCCGCTCTATACCGAGCGCGAGCTGACCCACCTGCTCAAGGATTCGCGCGCCGAGATCATCGCGACCGCGGATGTCGCCGAACATCATGCCCGCGTGGTGACGGTCGCTCAGCAATTGGGCGTTCCCCACGTCATCACCTGTCCGATCGCCGATGCGCTGCCGCGCGCGACCGGCCTCCTCTATCGGCTGCTCAAACGCGCGGAGATCGGCCGGGCTCCCAAAAATGCGCGCTTCACCGATTTCGCGCATCTCGTGGCGGGCAATGCCCAGCCCTATCGGGTGGCGGTGAAGCCGGACGATCTGGCGGTGCTGCAATATACCGGCGGCACCACCGGCCTGCCCAAGGCGGCGATGCTCACCCACGCCAACCTCGTCGCCAATGCCGATGCGATGGTGGTCCATGTCGGCGGCGAGCGCGAAGAGCAGGACCGGGTGATGGGCGTGCTGCCGCTGTTCCATGTCTTCGCGCTCACCACGGTGCTCAACTTCTCGCTGCGCACCGGCGCCGAGATGATCCTGCTGCCGCGCTTCGAACTGCAGCAGTTGCTGCGCGCGATCGCCCGCGCCAGGCCGACCTACCTGCCGGCGGTGCCGACGATCTACAATGCGATCAACCTGGCGGCGGCGAAGCAGAAGGTCGATCTCTCCTCGGTCCGCGCCTGCATCTCCGGCGGCGCGCCGCTGCCGCCCGAGGTCCGCCAGAGCTTCGAGACGATCACCGGCGCGAAGCTCGTCGAGGGCTATGGCCTGTCGGAAGCGTCGCCGATCATCACCTGCAATCCGTTCGACGGGCTCAACAAGTCGGGCTCGGCGGGCCAGCCCTTCCCGGGCACGACGATCGAGATCCGCGACCGCGAGGATCCCACCCGCATCGTGCCGCTGGGCGAGAATGGCGAGATCTGCGCGCGCGGGCCCCAGGTGATGGGCGCCTATTGGGACAAGCCCGAGGAAAGCCGCAACGCCTTCGTCGATGGCGCGCTGCGCACCGGCGATGTCGGCCATCTCGATGCGGACGGCTATCTGTTCATCGTCGACCGGATGAAGGACATGATCCTGTCCTCCGGCTACAACGTCTATCCGCGCGTGATCGAGGATGCGCTCTACGAGCATCCGGCGGTGGCGGAGGCGGTGGTGATCGGCGTGCCGGACGCCTATCGCGGGCAGGCGGCGAAGGGTTTCGTCACGCTGGTGGAGGGCGCGAGCGTTACGCCCGAAGCCTTGCGCGACTTTCTGCGTGACAAAGTGAGCAAGATCGAGCTTCCCCGCGAGATCGAAATCCGCAAATCCTTGCCCAAGACGCTGATCGGCAAACTCTCCAAGAAGGAGCTGGTCGAGGAGGAAAAGGCGAAGGCGGCGGCAGGGGCCGCCGGCGCGACGAAGGAGGTTGGGGTTGCAGGCGGTTGAAGCCGATGCGCGGGGTGATCTGCGCGGGATCCAGGATGTCGCCGACGCGCTCGGCATCACCCCGCGCACCTTGCGCTTCTATGAGGATCGCGGGCTGATCCAGCCGCACCGCATCGGCACGATGCGCGTCTATACGAAGCGCGAGGTGGGCCGCATGCAGCTCATATTGCGCGGCAAGCGGCTGGGCTTCACGCTGCGCGACATCGAGGAATTTCTCGACCTCTACGACGCCGACCCCCAGCACATCGAACAGATGCGCGCGCTTTCCGAACGCGTCGGCCAGCGCATCGCCGAACTGGAACATCAGCGCGAGGCGCTGGACCAGACCCTCGCCGAACTCCGCCTGATCGACGCCCAGGCCCGCGAAAGGATCGCGAGAAGCTGCTGATCCCGGCCCCCTCCCGCTCGCGGAAGGGGTTGGGGGAGGCCTGTCCACCGAGCGAACGGCCTGAGCGGTCATGAATGCGCATGGACAGGTTCAGGGACACAATATGAAACTCAGTTTCGGGGACGCAATACGAAACTCAATCAGGGCTAACTGCAGCGTGAACGGCGCTTTCAAGTTTTGTATTATGTCCCCGAAATAGCACGCCCTTGAATCCCGTCACCCCGCGATTCCATCCTGCGCGCATTCCCCATACACCCGAGCGCAAGCGGTGCGCAGCCGGTAGTCGAGCCATCGGCCCACGACTCCGCGCAGGAGGAATCCGGAGGCCAGGATTGGGCAAAATTCACTGTAACCCGTGTCACCTTCGGCCTGTTTCGCGGCCTGTTTCGGTCGCCTTTCGGGGCGCGGGAGAAGAGGATCAGCGTTCCCGCCGGTCCTTGATCCATTTTAATTGCGTACCGCCGGTACGTCCCCATGCGAATCGTTCTGAAAAAGCGCATGCAGTGATCGCGGTCACATGCGCGTGACCCGGAAGGTCTAGATTATCCAGCCGTGGTGGGACTGGTTACGGACCAGAAACAGGAGGGAGAACGGCCATGTACTTTACGATCGACCGCGCAAACGGCGCGCTGTTCGCGCTGACGGGCTACAGCACGTCGGGCACATTCTTCTTCGAGGATGATGAGGTCATCGTCACCTACGGGTCCTATTGGTCGCTCTCCTACGCCGAGATCGGCGGTGGCGTGTCGCGCAACTTCTCGGGAGGCAGCAGTTCGCAGTTCACCGTCGTCGGCCCGCTCAACCTGCTCCTCGACCCGACGCCCGACGTGCGCGAGTTCGCGATCGTCTTCGAGAGCTTTCCCGATTCGAGCGATGCGATCACCGATGGCCTCGAATATTATACGGTGAAGAACGCCGCCTATGTCACCACGCCGGTGGCGCTCGTCGGAGAAGAGACCGGCGACCATCCGTATTTCAACGTCACCGACCTGCTGATCGGCGGCAGCGCCGGCGACCAGCTGAGCGGGCTGAGCGGCAATGACTGGCTCGACGGCGGCGACGGCGCGGACCTGCTCGACGGCGGCGATCATAATGACATGCTGAACGGCGGTGCCGGCAACGACACGCTCGACGGCGGCCTGGGCAACGACCGGCTCGAAGGCGGCGCGGGCGCCGACACGCTGCGCGGCGGCGCGGGTGACGACACCTATATCCTCGACGCCCACGATATCATCGTCGAACTGGCGGGCGAGGGCACCGATACCGTTCTCGCCAGCACCAACATGTTCACGCTGACCTTCGCCAATGTCGAGAACATCACCCGCGTGGGCGATGCCAGCTTCCGCGGCACCGGCAATGCCGGCGCGAACCGGATCGACGGTGCCGGCGGCACCGACATCCTCGATGGGGGTGCCGGCAATGACGTGCTGAACGGCGGTGCCGGCAACGACACGCTGATCGGCGGCACCGGCGCGGATGCGCTCAACGGCGGCGACGGTATCGATACCGCCAGCTACGAGGCCGCCACGGGGGCGGCGGCGATCACGCTGCTGACCGGCGTCGTCAGCGGTGCCGCCGCGGGGGACAGCTTCTCCGGCATCGAGATCATCAAGGGCACCGCCTTCAACGACCTGTTGCGCGGCGACGCGACGGCGAACACCTTCTACGGCAATGCCGGCAACGACGATCTGCGCGGCGGCGAAGGCAACGACGTGCTCCATGGCGGTGACGGCGATGACCGGCTGCTGGGCGAGGCGGGCAACGACCGGCTGGCCGGCGGCGCGGGCGACGATATCTTCTACCTCAACGGTGGCGGCGGCCGCGATACGATTACCGATTTCACTGCGGGCGCCGCCGCCGGCGACGTGCTGCGGATCGGCGTGGGGCTGCCGTTCGAAAGCTTCGAGGAGATCATGGCGGTGGCGTCGCAATCGGGCGCCAACACGGTGATCCGCTTCGACGCAAGCAATTCGGTGACCCTGCTCAACGTCTCGCTGGCAAGCCTGGACACCGGCGACTTCCTGTTCATCTGACACCTGCATCTTCCTCCCCGGCGCGCAGCGTCGGGGAGGGGGATCATTTGCGCAGCAAAGGGTGGAGGGCCGGCGCGAATCCGGTCGTGCGAACCGCAGCGGGAGCGGGTGGTCCGGCCGCCTACAGCGTCCGCAACGCCCGCGCGGGCCGCACCGACATCAGCGGGATCGAGCCCGCCAGGCCGATGCCCAGTGTCAGCACCGCGCCGCCCGCCAGGGTGCCGAGCACCACCCACCAGTTGGGCGCCCAGCCGAACTCGAAGACCTGCACGATGACATACCAGGCGGCGAGGCTGCCCAGCGCGAGCGAGACCGCGGCGAGCAGGCTGGCGAGCACCGCATATTCCAGCGCCTGCGCGCCCAGCACCTGCCAACGCGTCGCGCCCAATGTCTTCAGGATCACGCTGTCGTAGCTGCGTGCCTGGCGGGAGGCGGCGATCGCGCCGATCAGCACGGCGATGCCGGCGAGGATCGCGACCGAGGCGGCGGCGAGGATCGCGGTAGACATCTGGCGCAGCAGCCCGCCGACCTGATCGATGATCTCCCCCACCGCGATCACCGAGGCCGCGGGAAAGCTGGAGAGCAAGGCGCGCGAGACCGCGGCTTCGCGCGCGGGCGCCATCGTCACCGTCGCGGTCAGGCTGTGCGGCGCCGCGATCAGCGTGTTGGGCGAGAAGACGAGGATATAGTTGAACCCCATCGTGTCCCAATTGACCTTGCGCAGCGAGGCGATGCGCGCCTGGATCTCGCGGCCGAGCACGCTGACGGTCAGCGTGTCGCCGACGTCGACCTGCATGATCTTCGCCGCCTCGGCATCGAGCGAGACCAAGGGCGGCCCGGCATAGTCGCGTGGCCACCAGCGCCCGGCGACGAGGTCGCTGCCCTCGGGCACGACGTCGCTATAGGTCACGCCGCGCTCGCCGCGCAGGAACCAGGCGCCCTCGGGCAGGTCCTTGAGGTCGGCGACGCGCTGGCTGCCATAGGCGGTGATCGTGCCGCGGAGCGCCGGGACGAGATTGAGCTGCGCGCCCGGCGCGCGCTGCTCGACCAGGTCGACGAAGCGCTGGCGCTGCTCGACCGGGATGTCGAGCACGAACAGGTTGGGCGCCTTCGCGGGCACCGTCCGCCTGATCTCCGATTCCAGGCTGGTCTGGATGCCGGCGAGGGTGACGAACAGGGTCAGCGCGAGGCCGAGCGCGACCACCAGCGCCGGCGTCTGCGCGCCCGGACGGTGGAGGTTGGCGATGGCGAGGCGCAGCAGCGGCCGGCGTGGGCGCCGTACGCGCGCGGCAAGCCGTCGCACGCCGGCACCGATCGCAAGCAGCAGCCCGAGCACCGCCGCGACCCCGCCGAGCACGATCGCCGAGAACAGGGGATCGCGCGCGGTGGCGAGCGCGAGGCCGACGACGCCGGCACCGGCGAGCGCGACCAGCCCCCACGTCCGCCGGTCGAGCCGCGCACGGCGATCGTCGACGATGCGGAACAGCGCCGCCGCCGGCTCGGTGCGCGCGCGGGCGAGAGGCGGCAATGTGAACAGCAGGGCGACGAGCAGGCCGTAGACGGCGCTGGTGGCGAGCGGCAGCGGATGGATGCCGATGCCGGGCTTCACCGGCAGCACGTCGCCCGCCGCCGCGACCAGCAGCGGCGGCAGCAGCGCGCCGGCGATGAGGCCCGCGACGATCGCGACGGCCGCGACGATGCCGATCTGCAGCAGATAGATGCGCGCGATGTCCGCCGAGGTCGCGCCCAGCACCTTCAAGGTCGCGATGCTGCCGCGCTTGAGCTGGAGATAGGAGGCGACGCCGTTGCTGATGCCGATCCCCGCGATCACCAATGCGGCAAGGCCGATCAGGGTCAGGAACTGGCCCATCCGCTCGAAGAAGCGGCTGGCACCGGGAGCGGCGCGGTCGCGATCCTTGAGCGCCCAGCCATCGGCATCATGCCGCTTCTTGAGCGCGTCGACCGTCGCTTCGAGGTCGGCTGTGGGGGCGAGGCGGATGCGGTATTTGCTGTAATAGAGACTGCCCGGCTGGATCAGCCCGGCACGGCGCAGGCCCTCGAGGCTGGTGATCGCCACCGGCCCCAATGTGAAACCCTCGCCGACGCGATCGGGCTCATCGACGATGATGTCGCTGATCGTGAAGGATGCGGTGCCGTAGCGCAGCCGGTCCCCCGGCTCCACGCCCAGCCGGTCGCCCAACGACTGGCCGATGACGAGTTCGTCGGCACCCAGCGGCCGGGTGCGCGGGCCCTTGCCAAGCGCGAGCGTGCCGTAGAGCGGATAGACGCCGTCGACGCCCTTCAGTTCGGTGAGCACCGCCTCGGGCGTACCAGCGGGGGCCGGCCCCTCGCGCCGCGCCATCGCGCGCAGCCGGATCGTCTCGCTCATCCGGCCGAGCCGCGCCATCTCGGCCTTTTCGGGCGCGGTCGCCTCGCGCTGCGTCATCGAGACTTCGATGTCGCCGCCGAGCAGGGTCTGGCCGCGTTCGGCGAGTTCGTCGGTGATCGACGATGTCAGGCTGCCGATCGCGGCGAGCGTCGCGACGCCGAGGAACAGGCAGACCAGCAGCAGGCGCAGGCCGCGCAGGCTGGCGCTGAGATCGCGGCGGGCGAGCGGCCAGGCGGCGCGCCAGCCGAGCGGGCGGCTCACGCGCGCCGGTCCGAAACGATGCGGCCGTCGCGCATCTCGACGATGCGGTCGCAGCGCGCCGCGAGCGCTGGATCATGGGTAATGATGATGAGGGTCGCGCCGCGTGCCGCCTGCCGTGCGAACAGCAGTTCGATGATGGTGGTGCCGGTCGATGCGTCGAGATTGCCGGTCGGCTCGTCGGCGAAGATGATCTCGGGGCCGGGGGCGACCGCGCGCGCGATCGCGACGCGCTGCTGCTCGCCGCCCGAAAGCTGCGACGGATAATGGTCGATGCGGTGGCCGAGGCCGACCGCCTGCAGCTCCGCCTCCGCGCGGGCGAAGGCGTCGGTCGCGCCGGCGAGTTCGAGCGGCACCGCGACATTCTCCAGCGCGGTCATGGTCGGCAGCAGATGGAAGGATTGCAGCACGATGCCGATCCGGCCGCGCCGCGCGCGCGCCAGCGCATCCTCGTCCAGCGTGCCATGATCGACCCCGGCCACCCGGATCTCGCCGCCGCTCGCGCGCTCCAGCCCGGCCAGGGTGGCCATCAGCGAGGATTTGCCCGAGCCCGAGGCGCCGAGGATGGCGAGGCTCTGGCCGCGCTCGATATCGAGGTCGATGCCTTTCAGGATTTCGACGGGGGCGTCGCGGGAACCGAGCGACAGGGTGACATTGCGGGCGCGGATCGCAATATGCGTGGGGTCGCTGGTTCCGTGCATAGGGAAAGAGGTGCTCCGTTGAACGACAGGAAGTTGGGGGTCGCGGCACTGCTGCTGGCCGCGCTGACCGCGGGGTGTGCGGATAGCGAGCCGAACGCCAACATGGCGACGCCCACGGAAAATACGAGTGGCGCGGTGCTCGCGCCGACGGTTTCGCAGCCGATTGCCGACGGAAAGCTGATCGTGGCGTTCGGGGACAGCCTCTATGCCGGCTATCAGCTCGGCCCCACCGAGGGATTCGCGCCGACACTGGAGCGTGCGCTGAGGGCCGAGGGCATCGCCGCCACGGTGGTCAACGCCGGCGTTTCGGGCGAGACCACCGCGCAGGGCCGCGCACGCCTCGCCTTCACGCTCGACGGACAGCCGCGCAAGCCGGACCTCGTGATCCTCGGGCTGGGCGCCAACGACATGCTGCGCGGGCTCTCCCCGCAGGAAGCGCGCGCCAACCTCGACGCGATGCTGACCGAACTCGACAGGCGCGGCATCGAAACGGTGCTGACGGGGATGCTCGCCGCACCCAATCTCGGCGCGGATTATGCTGCGGCGTTCAACCCGATCTATCCGGATCTGGCCAAGAAGCATGGCGTGGCGCTCTATCCCTTCTTCCTCGACGGGGTGGCGGGCAAGCGCGACCTGCTGATCGCGGACGGGATGCATCCCAATCCCAAGGGTATCGGCGTGATCGTGGAGCATGTCGCGCCGCTGATCGCGGAAGCGGTGAAGCAATGATAAAGCCCCTCCTGTTTAGAGGAGGGGTTGGGGTGGAGGCGAGCGCAGCGAGCTTCCGGCAACGCCGGAAACAGCGTCGACGGGAGCGTCAAGCCCCCGCCGCCGCTCCCCACCCCTTTTCCCTCCCCTGAAGGGGAGGGGCTATAATGACCAACGATCCGCTGGTAGCGCCGCCGGATCCCAACCCCCGCCCATCGCCTGATACAGCGCCACGCTTGCCGAGAGCCGGTCCGCCTCGATCTGCACCAGCGCCAGTTCCGCCGCGAGCAGGCCGCGCTGCGCGTCGAGCTGGTCGAGATAGCCCGAATAGCCGGCATTGTAGCGGTTGGTGGCGTGGCGCAGCGCTTCCGCCAGCGCATCGCGCTGGGCACGGACCTGGGCCTGTTCGGCACCGATCCGGTCGAGGCGGACGAGCGCGTTCTCGACTTCCTGGAACGCGGTGAGCGCGGCGGCGCGATAGGCGAAGGCTGCCTGATCACGCCGGGCCGCGGCGGCATCGGCGCCCGCCTGCGCGCGGCCGGCGTCGAACAGCGGCGCGAGGATGCTGCCGCCGATCGAGAAGACCGTGACCGGATCGAGCCGCGACACCGCAAGCGCGCCCGCCGAGCCGGTGAGCTGGACGGTGGGGAGAAACGCCTTGCGCGCGGCGGAGAGGCTGCGATCGGCAGCGACGAGGGTCAGTTCGGCCTGCGCGATGTCCGGCCGGCGGCGGAGCAATGTCGAGGGCAGGCCCTGCGGCACCGGCGGCACGACCAGCGCCGCGAGCGTCGCGCCGCGTTCGATCGCGCGCGGATTGTCCCCCACCAGCCGGCTCAGCGCATTTTCCTGGATCGCGATCGCGCGCTCGACCTGAGGGATGATCTGCGCGGTCGCGGCATATTCGCTGCGCGCCTGGTTGAGTTCGAGCTGCGAGGTGTAGCCGGCATCGGCGCGCGACTGGGCGAGGCGCAGCGCCTCGGCGCGGGCGGTCAGCGTCTCGCGCGCGACGATCAGCCGCGCGTCGAGCGCGCGCAGCGCGATGTATCCCGAAGCGGTGGCGCCGGCGACCGACAGCGCCGCGGCATCGTGCGCGGCGGCGCTCGCCAGATATTGTGCCCGGGCGGCGCCGGCGAGGTCGTCGAGCCGGCCGAACAGGTCCGCCTGCCACGCCGCCTGCAGTTGCGGCTGGACCTGCCCGGCATCGTTGGCGGTGCCGAACGCGCCCAATGTCCGCGAATAGGCGCCGCCGACCGCCGCGTTGAGCGTGGGCAGGAGCTGCGCGCTGGCGGCGCGGCCGTTCGCCTCCGCTTCGCGGACGCGGGCCAGCGCGATGGCGACGTCGGGATTGCCGGCGAGCGCGCGTTCGATCAGCGCTGTCATCGCCGGATCGCCATAGCCCCGCCACCAGTCGGCCGCGATCGGCGCGGCGCTGGTCGTCGCCGGTGTGCGCCAGCCTTCGGGCGGCGTGACCGCGGCCTTGCGGGGGACATCCGCGGTGTTGAGCGTGCAGCCGGCAAGGAGGCCGGCAAGCAGCATTCCGGCGCGGCGGCGGATCATCGTTGCGGGCCGCCGTGGGTATCGATCTTCACCTCCACCGACATGCCGGGGCGCAGCCGGCTGGCGAGCGGCTGGTTGGGGTCGACGGCGATGCGCACCGAGATGCGCTGCGCGACCTTGACGAAATTTCCGGTGGTGTTGTCGGGCTTGAGCACCGCGAACTCGGATCCGGTCGCGGGCGCGAGGCTGGTGATGCGTCCGGTCAGCTTGGCGTCGCCCAGCGCGTCGACGCGGACGGTGGCGCGCTGGCCCGGCGCCATGCGCGCGGTCTGCGCTTCCTTGTAGTTGGCGGTGATCCAGAGCTGGCGCGGCACGACGAACATCAGCTGGGTGCCCGCGGTGACATATTGGCCGACGCGCACACCGACCTCGCCCAGCTCGCCATCGGCGGGCGCGCGGATGACGGTGTTGGCGAGGTCGATCTCGGCGAGGTGGAGCGCGGCGCGCGCACCTTCGACCGCAGCCTCGAGCGCGCCGCGATTGACGCCGACCGAAACGACATCCTGCCGCGCGATCTCGCGTGCCGCCTCGGCCTGATGCACCGCGGCTTCGGCGGCGCGGAGCGCGGCGAGCGTCTGGTCCCGCTCGCGCAGCGACACCGAGCCCTGGCCGACCAGTTCGTCCACCCGGCGCATGTCCGCCTGCGCGCGCAGCAATTGCGCGCGGGCGCTGGCGACGGCCGCGCCCTGCGAGACCTGCGTCGCCTCGCGCGCGCGCCGGGTCTGCTGCGAATTGGCGAGCGCGGCGATCTGCGCGTTGAGGTTGGCCCGCGCCTGCTCGACCTTCTGGGCGTAGATGCGGTCGTCGATCTTCGCGAGGACCTGGCCGGGCTTTACCGGCTCGAAATCCTGCACCGGCACGTCGACGACATAGCCCGCCACCTGCGGCGCGATCAACGTGGTGCGGCCGCGGACATAGGCGTTGTCGGTGGATTGCATGCGCGGCGAGAAAGGCGGCAGCGCCCAGGCATAGAGGATGACGAGGATCCCGGCGATCACCACCGCGGCGATGATCAACGTCGTCCGCAGCGTGTTGCGGGGGGGTGCCCAGCCGGTGGGCGCGGGCGGGGCCGGGGGCCCCGACCCTGCGGCGGGGGCCGGGGGCGTCTCGATCGGTTCCCTCACCCGCTCCTGCCCCGGCGGTGCCTGCGTATCGCCCATCATTGCCCCCTCGTGCGCGCCATCGCCGCCAGCACCTCGCTCATCGGGTTCACCCCGGTGATGTACATGCGGAGCTGGCGAATGCCGATCCAGACCAGCACGGCGAGCGAGAGCACCGTGACCAGCAGGAAGATGTCGTTGAACGCCAGCACATTGGCCTCGCGCGTCACCTGCTGCGAAAGCAGCGCCGCGCCTTCCGCCTGCCGCAGGCTCGGATCGCCGAGCACCTTGCCATAGGCGCCCCCCAGCGACTGGATGCGTCCGGCGACCTGGGGGTCGGCCAAGGTCAGCGACTGGACGATGCTGTGCGAATGGAATTTCTCGCGCATCACCTGGAAGGTGCCGAGGAAGGCGGTGCCGGCGAGGCCGCCGATCGACTGGGTGATGCTGAACAGCGCGACGAAGCTGACGATATGGTTGGGGCCCTTCACCAGCGCGCGGAGGATGCCGATCAGCAGCGTCGGCCCCATGAAGAACACCGCGGCGAAGGCGATCAGCGCCTGGCTGAAATACATGTTCTGCGGGCGGGTGAGGTTGGTGGCGTGCGAATCGATGAACGCGCCCACCGCGATCAGCGCGACCGACCAGAAGATCGGCCGGCCGAGATTGGCCGGGTCGATCGTGATCGCGCTCGCCGCCAGCCCGGCGATCGTTGCCAGCACCATGACGAGGCCGAGCATGATGAGTTGATCATTGCCCACCCCCAGCGCGGTCAGCAGCCCGATCGCGCCATAGCTCTGTTCGGAAAGCAGGATGCGCACCGACGTTGCCACCAGCGCGAAGCGCAGGATGTCGCGGCTCGCCAGCCAGCGCGTGTTGAGCAGCGGATTGGCGCGGTTGTGCTCGATCAGCAGCGCGGCGGCGATCAGCACGATCGCCGCGCAGGCGGCGTAGCCGAGCCACGGCGCCTCGGTCCACCACAGGATGCGGCCCTGCGCCAGCACCCCGCACAACAGCGCGACGCCCGGCGCGTAGAGCGCGAAGGTGAGGAAATCGAGCGGCTCGAACGCCTTCATCCGCTCGCTGGGCGGCAGGCGCAGCAGCATCACCAGCGCGGCGCTGATCAGCGCGAGGCCGAGTTCGAACACATAGAGCACCGTCCATTGGCCGCGTTCGAGCAGGTCGGACGACAGCAGCCGCGCGAGCGGTGTGGCGAGCTGCGGGATGCCGATGCCCAGCACGATGCCTTTCAGTCGCCACGGTGCGGGCATCGCCTGGATGATGTAGAGCAGGCACAGCGTGGAAAGCGCACTGGCGGCGATGCCGCTGGCGCCGCGCACGATCAGCGCGGTCGTGTAGCTGTGGGCGACGAGGTGCGCCGCGGTGACGAGCACATAGGCGGGCAGGAAGATGCGCGCGAAGGTGACGAGGCCGAATTGCTGGCGGAACTTGACCAGCAGCAGGCTCATCGAGACGTTGGTCATCAGATAGGCGGCGGTCAGCCATGCGGCCTGATCGCTGTAGAGGCCGAGCGATCCCTGGATGTTGGCGAGGTTGGTGGTGACCATCGCATTGCCGAAGCCGCCGGTGAGGCCGACAAACACGCCGATGGCGAAATAGGCAAAGCGGCGGGAAGTGGGATGCGCGGGCGTGGCCGGGGAGCCCGGCAGCAACGGCCGCTCATGCGGCGCGAACACATAGTCCGGTGAAGTGCCGCCGCCGCTCATGGCCGGATCACTCGGTTGGCAGTGGCCGGTGGGCGCTGCATGCCCGACCAGGCCGGTTCGCGATCGGCGAAGGGGTGAGGATCAGCATCACGCCCCTTGCCGTAGCACGACATTGCTGGATCGTTACGATATCTTTCCGCAACGCTCGAATTTCGAACCCGTCTCGGGCGGGAAGGATCGCCGGTGCCGGGGGCAGCCGGCGCGCGACGATCCTTCCCGCCCGTTCAGGCCGACGCCTGAATCAGAAGGCGGCGCTGATCGAGAACACGACCTGGCTGGCCGCGATCGAGGAACCGTTCTTGGTCGAGGAGAAGTTGGGCTGCAGATAGGCCGATTCACGCTTCGTGATGTCGGTATCGACATAGGCCACGCCCAGCACGACCGGGCCCAGCGCCAGATCGGCACCGACCAGCCAGTCGAGATATTCGCCGGTCGGCGCGAGCGACGTGCCGTTCGGGCCGAGGCCCGGGTTGCCGTTCGAATAGCCGAGATGGCCCTTCAGCGTCAGCGGGGTCTCCGGAATGCCGCCCGAGACGTCACCCCAGATGTACAGATTGTCCTGCTTCTGGCCGCGGCTGTTCACGGTCCGCTCGAAGTTGCCCAGCGCTTCCTGCTTGGGCGCATAGGCGATGCCGACGAGGACGCTGGCCGGTCCGACCGTGCTGCTGAGCTTCGCAAAGGGCTCGGCAAAGTCGGTGTTCGAAAAGCCGCCCGGATACATGTACCAGGTCAGGCCGACGTCCAGCGACGTGCCCTCGGCGACTTCGAGCTTGTAGCCCGCGAACAGGTCGAGTTCCATATTGGCGCCGCCGAAGGTGCCCCAGCCGGACAGGTTGGAGCCCCAGGTGCCGGCATAGGCGCCGCTTTCATGGCTGACGGTGATGCCGCCCTGGATCGCCATTTCCTTGTCGCTCTGGGAGACGCCGCGGAAGCGATAGTCGGAAACGAGCGCAACGCTGCCCGAAACGGTGATGGGTTCGGCCGGCTCTTCAGCGGCTTCCTGGGCGAAGGCGGGCGCCGAGAGCGACATCAGCAGCGCTGCAACGGCGAAACGGTTGATCATGGAACATTCCCCTTTCCGAGAGAACGTTCCTCCTGCGTACCCAAAGTCCCGGCCTCATCCGCCGACAAAGCCCACACGCCGTGCCGGGTGCCTCAGGTCGCACCCGAAATATCCTCCGAGCCTTACTGCAATGTTGCTGATTTATTGCAAAACATTGCTGGTCAGGCCCGGAGGTGTTTTGGTCAATGAGTGTTGTTGAGATGCCGCAGTGCACCAGGCGCACCCGCGAACTCGATCGACATGCCGCTGCGGCGCTTGCGCTGCAGCCAGTCGGAGAGCATCTCGGCGACGGTGTGGTCCACCGCCGACACCCGGGCGAAGTCGATCTTCGCCGGCTTGTCTTCGGGCAGGGCGTCGAGCGCCTTGCTGAGCTTGGGCAGCGTGACGAAGGTCGCCGCGCCGTCCAGCGACATGTGGCTCGCTTCGGGCTGATGGTCGGTGTTCACCCGCAGGCGCAGGCGGCGCAGGTTGGGCGCCAGTTCGACCAGCGAGAGACCGAGGCCGACGAGCACGCCGGTCAGCAGGTCGGTCGCGACGACCATGACGAAGGTCGCCAGCCAGATCACCACCGGCATCGCGCCATAATGGCTGAACAGGTGCTTCACATGGCTCAGGCTCACCAGGCGCCAGCCGGTGACGACGAGGATCGCACCCAGCGATGCCATCGGGATCGCGCGCAGCAGCCAGGGCAGCAGTGCGACGAAGCCGAGGATCCATACGCCGTGCATGATCGCCGACATGCGGGTGACGGCACCGGCCTGGACGTTGGCCGACGAGCGGACGATGACGCCCGTCATCGGCAGCGAGCCGGCGACGCCGCACAGCATGTTGCCGACGCCCTGCGCCCACAATTCCTTGTCGTAGTTGGTGCGGACACCGTCATGCATGCGATCGACCGCGGCGGCCGACAGCAGGGTCTCGGCGCTGGCGATGAAGGCGATGGCGATCGCTGTGACGATCACGCTCGGCGAGAGCAGGGTGGCGAGGAACCCTTCGCCGGGCGTGTCGACCGCAGCGAAGATCGAGGCCGGCACGTCCACCTTGGCGACGCCGAGGCCGAGCGCGACGGTGACGACGGTGGCGACGACGACGCCGACCAGCGCGCCCGGCACCAGCCGCATCGACCGCGGGCGGAGCTTTTCCCAGCCGACCATCGCGCCGATGGTCAGCAGGCCGATCAGCAGGGCGAGTTCGGTCGCCTCGATGTTGCTGGGCGACAGTCCGAGAACGCGGCCCGGCATCGCTGCCAGATTTTCGAGACCGCTCGACAGCGGCTTGGCGTCGAACAGCACGTGGAACTGACCGATCACGATCAGCGCGCCGATGCCGGCGAGCATGCCATGGACCACGGCGGGCGAGATCGCGCGGAACCAGCCGCCGAGCTTGAACAGGCCGGCGGCGATCTGGAACAGGCCGGCGAGCACGAGGATCGGCCCAAGCGCCGAGAGGCCCTGCTCCTGGACGATCTCGAACACGATCACTGCGAGGCCGGCGGCGGGGCCGCTGACCTGCAGTGGCGAACCGGCGAGCAGGCCGACGACGATGCCGCCGATGATGCCAGTGATCAGACCCTTTTCAGGCGGGACGCCCGAGGCGACGGCGATGCCCATGCAGAGGGGCATCGCCACGAGGAACACGACGATGGAGGCGGTGAGATCCCGCCCCATCGTCTTGCCCGCGAACATGGAGGCAGCGGTGCTCATTCCGCGGCCTGGGCGTAAATGACGTCGGACGCGAGGCGCTGACGCGCCGGCAGCGCAACCGGCAGCGGCTTCTCGTGGTCGAGCTGCACGAAGCGGCCGCTCTCCCCGTCGAGCGCCAGAACCTGGCCGGCATGAATGTCGACGAACCAGCCATGCAGCGAGATTTCGCCGCGGGCGATGCCGGCGGCGACCGACGGATGCGTGCGGAGATGGGCGAGCTGCGCGACGACATTCTCGAGCGAGACGGCGCGCACCTGCTCCGGGCGGGTGAGTTCCGGATAGCCCTGCGTCACGACATGATGCGCGGCCGACGAGTGGCGCAGCCATGCGGCGACGTTGGGCATCTTCGCGAGCGTGACGTCGTCGCCCAGCGCCTTCATCGCGCCGCAGTCGGAATGGCCGCAGACGATGATATCGGTCACGCCGAGCACCATCACCGCATATTCGACGGTGGAGGAGACGCCACCATTGGCCTGCGAGAAGGGGGGGACGATGTTGCCGGCGTTGCGGCAGACGAACAGGTCACCCGGCTGGGCCTGGATGATCTCTTCGGGAACCACCCGCGAATCGGCGCAGGAGATCATGAGGGCCTTGGGGCTCTGGCCATGGTCGGCAAGACGGGAATAAAGCGCCTGCTTGGTCTGGTAGACCTGCTTCTCAAAGCTGAATACGCGCCCGATGACGTCGTTCATGAGTGTTCTCCATTGGCTTGCGCGCGGTGCGCGCGCCTTGCCATGGAGCTAGGAAACCGGCTTTGCTGCGACGCAGCGGTAGCGTTAAGAATTATTGCTGCGCGATGGGCAGTGCGATTTCCGCGCGCAAGCCCCCTTCCGGCCGGTTCGACAGGGTCAGGCGGCCCTTTTCCAGATCCACCGCGCGCACGACGATCGCGAGGCCGAGCCCCAATCCCTGCGTGTCGCGCTGGCGCGCGCTATCGAGCCGGGTGAACGGCTGAAGCACTTCCTCCATCTTGTCCTCGGCGATGCCGGGGCCTTCGTCATCGACCCGGATCAGCACCTCGTGCTCCGCCATCGCGACCGAAACCACGCACCGTTCGCCATAGCGCAGCGCATTGCCGACGAGATTGCCGATCGCGCGGCGCATGTTGAACGGGCGGAGCCGGAAGTTCAGATGGTCCGGCCCCTCGTAGCTCGCATCATGGCCACGATCCGCGCATTCCTCGGCGATCGTCGCGGCGAGCACGGCAAGGTCGGTCAGCACCGGTTGTTCGGGATCGCGCTCACCGCCGAGGAACGCGAGCAGCGAGGCAATCATGCCGTCCATTTCGTCGAGATCGCCCTGGATCGCCTCGCGGATCTGCTCGTCGCGGACCGAATCGAGCCGGAGCTGCAGGCGGGCGATCGGGGTGCGGATATCGTGGCCGACCGCGGCCAGCGCCTCGGTGCGCTCGTCGATAAGGCGGTGGATGCGCAACTGCATCGCGTTGAACGCGCGGATCACGTCGCGCACCTCGAAGGTGCCGGTCTCGCGGACCAGCACTTCCTCGCCCAGGCCGATTCGCTCGGTCGCATGCGCGAGCCGGCGCAACGGGCTGAGCGCGCGGCGGATCAGCAGCGCGCCGAGGATCAGCAGCGCGACCGCGGGGATCATCGCCAGCAGCACGCGTCCGAACGCGAGGTCCCAGCTGTGGACGAGGCCCTTGGCGGTGAAATGAACCCAGCTGCCGTCGGGCAGCCGGAGATCGCCGCTCACCGTCGCCTTGCGGCCGGGCGAGAGCAGCTTGAGCCTGAGGTCGGTCTTCGCCAGCTCGGGCTCCCAGGCGACGATCTGGCGGCGCATCGCCCGCAGCTCGGCTGACAGCGGCGGCGGCACCAGCGGCGTCGGCCCCCAGCTGAGGATATAGCGGTCGGTGGTCAGCTCGCTCGCCATCTGCGGCCGCTGCTTCCACGACCGCTCGTCCATCAGCTTGTGTGCGATCACGAGATGCTCGGCGAGGCGCCGGGCCTCGTCCTCGCGCAGCGACAGGCGCGCGGCGCGTTCGTACAGCACCGTGCTGGCACCGAACTCGATGACGACGGTCAGCAGAAGGATCGCGAGGATCCGGCCTAGCAGGCCCAGATGATGCCGGGTCGTTCCGAACACGGGATGATAACCGGATTGTTGCGCTGTGCGACCGGTAATGCCGCGCCGCCGATCGCGCCAGCGGTTCAGCTGCGTTCGACCGTGGCGTTGAACATATAGCCTACGCCGCGCACGGTGACGATCGGCGCCGGTTTGTCCTCGGTCGAAAGCTTGCGGCGCAGCCGGCTGACGAGAACGTCGATGCTGCGGTCGGACGAATCGCCCAGCCGCGTGCGCGACAATTCGATCAGCCGTTCGCGCGCGATCACGCGCTGCGGCTGGCCGAGAAAACTCGCCAGCAGGTCGAATTCGGCACCGGTCAACGGCACGACCGCGCCGTCGGGCGACTTCAACTCGCGCCGCGGATAGTTGACGGCCCAGCCGTCGAACTTGTCCTCATTGTCGCGCGGGCCGGACGGCTGGCGCTCCAGCCCGCCGCGGCGCAGGACGGCGCGGACGCGCGCCACCAACTCGCGCGCGCCGAAGGGCTTGGCGAGATAATCGTCGGCGCCAAGTTCCAGGCCGATCACGCGATCGGCCTCGCTGTTCTTCGCGCTGATGAAGATGATCGGCACGTCGCTGCGGCGGCGGATCTCGCGGCACAGGTCGATGCCGTTGGTGCCCGGCAGCATGATATCGAGCAGCAGGAGATCGACATGGCCGTTCTCGAACGCGATCCACATCTCGGGCGCGGACGATGCGGTCTGCACCCGATAACCATTTTCCTGAAGCGCGCGCGCGGTGAGCGTCCGCAATGGCGGATCGTCTTCGACGAGGACGATGTTCGGCGAGGTCATCAGCGGATATATACGCAGCTCGATGGCGTTGTCATGCGCCGCGAGGTAGGTAGGGTGAAACCCGTGGTCAACCTGGCCTCCGTTGTTACCGCTCACCGCTTCTGCATAGCAACGGTTTGTCATGCTGCGGACATTTCCGGCGTTGAGGTGGAAACAATTCATCACCGCCTCCCTCGCCGGTCGCCGAACGAGGCCTCCGTCAGGGTTGCGCAGCCGGCGGGCAAGACGGTGGACATCCATCCCCGCGCCGATCCGGGGGATTTCGTCTCTGCCGGTGCGTTGCCCGTTGAGAGCGACTGGCCGACCGATCAGCGGACCGACCCGAGGCGGCGCCGGGAAATCGCCGCTTGCGCCTGAGGCCGATCGGCACGATCTATCGATCCATGAGCGCGTTCGCCCGATCGGCTGTGACCGCCGTGCTGGGGCCCACCAATACCGGCAAGACCCACCTCGCGGTGGAGCGCCTGTGCGGCCATTCGTCGGGAATGATCGGCTTTCCGCTGCGGCTGCTGGCGCGAGAGGTTTATGACCGCGTCGTCGCGATCAAGGGGCCCAGGGAAGTCGCGCTGATCACCGGCGAGGAGAAGATCGTGCCCGAGGGTGCGCGCTGGTTCCTCTCCACCGCCGAATCGATGCCGATGGAGCGCGATTTCGCCTTCGTCGCGCTCGACGAATCGCAGCTCGGCGCCGATCCCGAGCGCGGCCATGTATTCACCGACCGGCTGCTCCATGCGCGCGGGCGCGAAGAGACGATGATCCTCGGCTCCGAGAGCATGCGGCCGATGATCCGCGCGCTCGTGCGCGATGCCGAGATCATCACCCGGCCGCGCTTCTCCACGCTCAGCTATGCCGGCGCAAAGAAGCTCAGCCGGCTGCCCAAGCGCTCGGTGGTCGTCGCGTTCAGCGCGGAGGAAGTCTATGCCGTGGCGGAGATGCTGCGGCGGACGCGCGGCGGCGCAGCGGTGGTGATGGGCGCGCTTTCCCCGCGCACCCGCAACGCCCAGGTCGCGATGTATCAGGCGGGCGAGGTCGACTATCTCGTCGCCACCGATGCGATCGGCATGGGCCTGAACATGGATGTGGCGCATGTCGCCTTCGCCTCGCTCTCCAAGTTCGACGGGCGCCGCCGCCGCCGGCTGACCTTGGCCGAAATGGCGCAGATCGCCGGCCGCGCCGGGCGCCACCAGCGCGACGGCACGTTCGGCGAGCTCGCGCTGGAGGGGAATGAGACGCGGCGCTTCCTGCCCGAGGATATCGAGGCGATCGAGGAGCATCGCTTCCCGCCGCTCGACCATCTGTTCTGGCGCGACGGCGATCCCGACATGGCGAGCGTGGATCGGCTGATCGAGGCGCTGGAGGCGCGGCCCGAACGGCCGCAGCTGCGCGCGGCACCGCAGGCGGTGGACCTGGCGGTGCTCAAGCGGCTGGCGGCCGAACCCTATGTCGGCGCCCGCGCCCGCGGCGAGCGCGCCGTCCGCCGGCTGTGGGCCGCCTGCGGCCTGCCCGATTTCCGCAAGACCGGCGCGGAGGCGCACAGCCGGCTGGTCAGCCGCATCTACGGCCATCTGAGCGAGGGGCAGGGGCATATCCCCGCTACCTGGTTCGCCGACGAGATCGCCCGGCTCGACAATGTGCAGGGCGATGTCGAGGCGATCGCCGACCGGATCGCGGCCGCACGCACCTGGGCCTATATCGCGCACCGCGCCGACTGGCTGGCTGAACCCGGCCGCTGGGCGGACCGCACGCGCACGCTGGAGGAAAAGCTCAGCGATGCGCTCCACCAGCGGCTGACGCAGCGCTTCGTCGATCGCCGCACCTCGGTGCTGATGCGCGATCTCGGCGCCAAGGGGCATGACGCGCTGCCGGTGACCGTCGAGGCGGATGGCGCGGTGCTGGTGGGCGGCGAGCATATCGGTCACCTCGAAGGTTTCCGCTTCCGGGTCGATCATCAGGCGCGGCATGGTGACATGAAGCGCCTGATGGCGGCGGCGGAGCGGCGGCTGGGCGGGGAATTGTCGCGCCGCGCGACACAGCTTGCCGCAGCGCCCGACGAGGAACTCATGCTCGCCACCGATGTCGGTCGCCCGGTCGCAATCTTCTGGCGCGGCGATATCGTCGCGCGGCTGGAAAAGGGCAGGGGGTTGCTGCAGCCGCATGTCCGCCTCTACAAGGCGCTCGACGCGCTCTCCGCCGATGACCGCTCGGCGGTGACCGAACGGCTGGCGGGCTGGCTGCAGGCGCAGACGCGACGCCACCTGAAGCCCGTGACCGCGCTGGCGGCGGCGGCGCGCGACCCGCAGGTGCCGCCGCAGATCCGCGCACTCTATGCGCCGCTTGCCGACGCCGGCGGTATAGCCGCGCGCGCCGATCTCGACGCGACGGTGGCCGGGCTCGATCGCACGATGCGCCAGCAGGCGGGGCGGCTGGGTGTGAAGATCGGCACGCTCGACATCTTCTGCCCGGTGTTGCTGAAGCCCGAGGCGGCGCGCTGGCGGCTGGCGCTGCTCGCGGCGAGCGAGGGCAGTGACATGCCCGAACTGCCGCAGGCGGGCGCCGCGGCGGTTGCGACGCCCGGCGATCCGATGCGGTTCGAGGCGGCGGTGCGCGCCGGCTATCGCCCGCTCGGCGCGCAGATGCTGCGCATCGACCTTGCCGAGCGGCTGGCGCGGATCGCGCATGATGCGCGCACCGGCGGCGATGGCGGCGGACGCGCGCCGTTCAGCCCCGATCCGGGGCTCGCGACATCGCTGGGGCTGCGCCCGCCGAGTTTCGCGCAACTGATGCTGGCGCTGGGCTTCCGCCCCGCGGATGCCGCGGACGACGGCCGCACCGGCCCGCGCTGGGTTTGGCGCGGGCTGCAGCGGCAGCGCCGGCGCGCGGTCCAGCGACCGGGCAATGCCTTCGCCGTGCTGGCGGAATGGCGGACGGCGGATGGCCACTGAAGCCGGCGGGCCGGCGGGGGGTGCGGGGCCGAGCCAGCGGCTCGACCGCTTCCTGTGGTTCGTGCGGCTGGTCAAGACGCGGTCGCTGGCGCAGACGATCGCCGAAGCGGGGCGTCTCAGGATCGACGGCCGCGTCGTCGATCGCGCGCACGCGCCCGTCAGGCCGGGCAATGTGCTGACCTTCGCGCTCGACGGCCGGGTGCGGGTGATTCGCGTCGAGGCCCTGCCGGCGCGGCGGGGACCGGCCCTGGAAGCCCGCAAATGCTATGCCGATCTGTCACCGCCGCCGCTGAAAACGACTTGCAGCAATGGCGAAGATGTTGACGCGCCGGGGCGCGAACCTTAGCGGGGCCGCCACGGGACGTTTCCCCGGGGAGCTTTGAGACAATGACCTACGTCGTTACGGACGCCTGCATCCGCTGCAAATATATGGATTGCGTAGAGGTGTGTCCGGTCGACTGCTTCTATGAGGGCGAGAATATGCTCGTCATCAACCCCAGCGAATGCATCGACTGCGGCGTCTGCGAGCCCGAATGCCCGGCCGAGGCGATCCTGCCCGATACCGAAAGCGGTCTCGAGCAGTGGCTGGAGCTCAACACGACCTATTCGGCGCAGTGGCCGAACGTGACCCGCAAGCTTGACCAGACCCCGGACGATGCCGACGCGATGAAGGGCCAGACCGGCAAGTTCGAGAAATATTTCTCGCCGGAGCCCGGCGCGGGCGATTGATGCTTTAATTTTCCTGCCCGAGCTCCCCGACGCTGCGCGCCGGGGAGGAGAATTCAACTCATTTCGCGCAGGTGTCGGCCTGGCCGGCGTCGAGATCGAGGCAGCGGCCGTCGATTTCCTCGCTCGGCACGTCGAGGCCGATCAGCGCGGCAAGCGTCGGCAGGATATCGACGGTCTCGATGCCCAGCGGCTGTTCGAAGCCCGTGGCGCCGGGACGATAGAACAGAATCGGCACACGGCGGTCGTAGATCCACGGTGAACCATGGGTCGCGACATAGCCCTTGGTCGGATCCGGGATCGGCATCACGTTCGGCTTCAGCAACACGATCAGGTCGCCCGACCGCTCGGGATCGAACGAGGCGCGGGCGCGCTCGGCGAGCGACCATTCCTCGACCGGCGGTTGCGGGCTGGGCATGCGGCGCAGATCGTCGGCGGTCAGCACCGTCTGGATCTGGGGATAGGCCTGCAGCTTCGCCTGCGCGAGTGCGATTACGCGCGGGCGCAGCGCGGCGGGCAGCGCGCGCGAGACATACCAGTCGCCGAACGGGCCGGTCGACGAGAGCAGGGGCCCATCGAGCGTGATGCCCAGCTCCGCCGCGATCGCCTTGCCGATCGTGTCCGAGTTCAGCTTCGGATCGACGCGCTGCGCGCCGGGGAAGGCGCGCGCCGTGTCGCGCTCGGTCAGGTCATGCCCGCCATGATCGGCGGTAAGCGCGACGACATAGGGCGTGCCGGTCGCGTCGAGCGCGTCGAGGATGCGGCCGACATTGGCGTCGAGCCCCATCAACTGCGCGCACATCTCGCCACCCTCGGTGCCGAAGGCATGGCCGACATAGTCGGTGGCGGAAAGCCCGATGGCCAGCACATCGGTCCCCTGCCCACGGCCGAGTTTCATCTCGTCGATCAGGCCGATCGCGAGGTCGGTGGTTGCGGCGTCGAAGCCGGCGGCGACGCGGAAGCCGCTGAAATCCTCCGCCTTGCGATCGACCGGTACACCCACCGACTTGCCGGCGCCGATCGGCACCGCGATGGCGCGGCTGCGGCATTCCGCGGGAAGCACGACCTTTTCGGGCCTGGCGATGGTGGCTGCGACCTGCGCGTTGACGCGGCCGACGGTTGCGGGCGCCGCGCCGGTGCGATCGGGTAACGTGACGAACGACTTTCCGCCCCAGAACCAGATCTGGTCGGTCTGGTGGCCGCCCATCATCACTGCCGCACGATCCTTGCCTGCAACCGAAACGACGCGGTCCGCGGGTGCCGCCGCCTTCATCCGGTCACCCAGCGTCAGCGCTTTCAGATGGCGCGGCGACACGACATAGTTCCTGGAGCTGGAGCCCGGTGCGGTGGGATCTTCCGCGCAATAGATCACCTTGTCCGCGCGCGCGGCGCCCAGATCGATCCAGTCATTGGCGATGATGCCGGTGCGCGAGGGGCGCGAACCGGTAAGGATCGTCGAATGGCCGGGGCAGGTCTCGGTCGCGGCGTGGCTCTGATAGCCCGAGGGGAAGACCACGCCCTGCGTCAACCGCTTCATGCCCAGCCGGAACATCTGGCGATATTCCGCGAACAGGTTCGCCGAGAACTGGTCCACCGAGATGGCGACGACCAGCCGCGGTGCCGGCTTCGCGGCACTTTGCCGGGCGGGCGCCTGGGCTTGCACCTGCGCGGCGCAGAGCAACGCCGATACGGTTCCAGCGAAACGAAGGGCTGACTTCACGAATGACTCCTTGGCGAACGGGCTCTCACACCGCTAATGAAACCCGCGATGGCAGCGCGGCAAGCAGGTTCGTTGGCGGTGAACGGTTTCCGCTTGATGACGTTCGCACTCGCGACGTTGCTGGCGATGCTGTTTGCGCCGCTCGCGCAGGCGCAGCTACCCGCCCCCGGCGGGCAGCCCAACATCAGGGCAGCGCTGGTCGCCGAATCGGACAGGCCGGCCGCCGGCGGTGTCGTCGCGCTCGCCTTCGAGATGAAGCCGGCGCCGGGCTGGCACGGCTATTGGGCGAATCCGGGCGATGCCGGCCTCGGCATGCGGCTGAAATGGACCTTGCCGCCGGGGGTCACGGTATCCCCGCTGCGCTATCCGGTGCCGCAGCGGCTGATCGTCGCGGGGCTGATGAACTATGTCTATGAGGCGGATTACGCGCAGCTGGTGACGCTCGACGTCCCGGTGGGGCTGGCGCCGGGCACGTCGCTGCCGATCCGCGTCCAGGCCGACTGGCTTGCCTGTACCGACGAGATCTGCGTGCCTGAGCGCGCCGAACTGGCGCTGGATCTGGTGGTGGGAGACGGCATCGTCGACGCCGCGCGGCGCGGGCGCTTCGATGCGTGGCGGATGGCGCTGCCGCGACCGCTGGGTGGCGAGGCGCTGTTCGAGGCGAAGGCGGGCAAGCTGCGGCTGGCGATCCCGATCCCGGCTTCCGCCGAGGTCGGCGAAACCTATTTCTTTCCGCTGACCGAGGGTGCGATCGATTATGCCGCGCCGCAGGCGGTGCGGCGCAAGGGCGACACAGTGTTCGTCGAGGCGGCACTCAGGGGCGGTGCACCCGCGGCACTCGACGGCGTGCTGGCGATCGGCGGCGGCCGCGGGCTCGCGTTGCACGCGCGGCCCGGCGCGGTCGATGCGGCCGCCTTCGCCACCGCGGCGCCGCTCAACGCCGGTGAGCCCGCCGACGTCGCCGGGCTGCCGGCGACCGTGCTGCTCGCGCTCGGCGCGGCGCTGCTGGGCGGGCTGCTGCTCAACATCATGCCCTGCGTGTTCCCGATCATCAGCCTGAAGGCGCTGAGCCTGATCCGCGCCGGCGGAGACGAGCGGAGCGCGCGGATCGAGGCGCTGGCCTATACCGGCGGCGTCGTGCTCACCTGCCTGCTGCTGGGCGGGCTGCTGCTCGCGCTGCGCGCCGGCGGCGAGCTCGTCGGCTGGGCGTTCCAGCTCCAGGACCCGCGCATCATCCTGCTGCTGCTGGTCGTGGTGCTGGCGATCGCGCTCAATCTCGCCGGGCTGTTCGAGATCGGCAGCATCGCCGGCGGCGAGCGGCTGGCGCAGCAGGGCGGCGCCGCCGGCGCTTTCTGGGCGGGGGCGCTCGCCGCCTTCGTCGCCACCCCCTGCAGCGGACCGTTCATGGCCACCGCGCTGGGCGCCGCGCTCGTGCTGCCGTGGCCCGCAGCGCTCGCGGTGTTTGGCGGGCTCGGTATCGGGCTGGCATTGCCCTTCCTGCTGATCGCCTTCGTGCCGGCGCTGCGCCGGCGGATGCCGAAGCCCGGTGCCTGGATGGGGCGGTTCCGGCGGATCCTGTCGATCCCGATGTTCATCACCGCGCTCGGCCTCGCCTGGGTGCTCGGCCGCCAGTCGGGCGTCGACGGGCTGGCGTTGGGGCTGAGCGCCGCGCTCGCGGTCGGCCTCGCCCTGTGGTGGGCGGGGCGGCGGCAGTGGACGGGCGGCGGCCGCGGCTGGCTGCCGATGGTCCCCGCGCTTGCGCTTGCGCTCGCCGCGCTGGTGCTGCTGCCGCACGTCGCGGTGCCGGTCGAGAATGGCGGCGTGCCGGGTGACGAGCGTTTCAGCGAACGTCGCCTCGCCGCGCTGCAGGCCGAAGGGCGGCCGGTGTTCGTCTATTTCACCGCAGACTGGTGCGTGACCTGCAAGGTCAACGAGAAGGCAGTGCTGCAGCGGCGGCGCGTGGTGGACGCGTTCGCGCAGCGCAACGTGGCGGTGCTGGTGGGTGATTGGACGCAGGGCGACGCGACGATCAGCCGCTTCCTCGAACGCCACGGCCGCAGCGGCGTGCCGCTCTACCTGTATTATGGTCCGGGCGAGGACCCGCAGGCGCTGCCGCAGCTGCTGACCATCGACATGGTGCTGAAGGCGATCGACCGCTCCTGAGCGGTCAGGATCCGGGCGTCAGCCGCACGGTGCCGCCATCGCCGGTGTCGGACGGGAACAGCAGCGCGCCATCCGCGCCGCGCGTCATCATGATCGGCGCATCGCCATTGTCGGGCGTGAGCTGATAGCTTTGGGCATCCCCCTCGCCGATCAGCTCGACGCTGCCTTCGGTGAGGTCGGTGCCGCCGTCGCGGCGGCGGCGTTCGAGCCGGTAGCGCTCGGTCTCGGGGCCGCGCGCGGTAAAGCTCAGCACCAGATCGACGCCCGCGCAGTCGGCGCAGGGCAGGCTGCCCTGGAACCGCGCGCCATCGGCCACCGCCGCCTGGCGGACGGGTGCGCGGCAGCTTTCGATCACGCGGCGCACGGTGCCGTTGACCGGCAGTTGCAGCGGCTGCGTGCCGGTCGCGTCGACCGCGAGGGTGCCGGCGCCGAGCAGCCGGTCGATCGCATCGTCGTCGAGCGCGGCGGCCGCTTCCAGCCGCGGTGTGCCGCCGCCGCGCGCGCGCGCCGCATAGCGCGTCTCGCTGCCATCGACGGTGAGCGTCAGTTCGGCGGCATCGGTGCCGCCCGCTGCGCGCTGCAGCAGCAAGCGGCGGCCGCGTCGGTCGCAGCGGATCGCGAACTGCCCCTGACCGCCCGCTTCGCCATAGAGCGCGAGCCCGCCGCCGGGATCGTCGCGATAGAACCAGGTCGGCTCGCGTGTTTGCAGCGCAACGGGTGCGGGTGCGTCGGCAGCGTTGCCGCTATCGCCCGGCGCGGCATCGGCCGCGCCGAGGCTGTCCTCGGCGGAATCGGACGGGGCGGACGTCTCGCCGCAAGCGGCGAGCAGCAGCAGCGAAGCGACGATCAGGCGGCGCATGCCGTTGCCCTATGCGCTGAACCGCGCCGGCGCAAGCGAGGCGGGACGGGTCGTTGGCCGGACGCGGCGCAGGCCGGTCATTGCCGCCTGGCCGCCGGGGTAGCGGCCGCAGGCGCAGCGTCGCGCGGATATTGCCGGTAGCCGCCGACCCACGTCTCGCTGACCTTCGTCTGGCGCAGCGCCTCAGGGGCGACGGTCAGCGGATCGCGATCGACGAGGATGAAGTCGGCGCGGTGGCCGGGCAGCAGCGAGCCGATCCGATCCTCGGCGAAGCCCGCCCAGGCGCCGCCGGTCGTATAGGCCGCCAGCGCCTGTTCGCGGCTCAGCCGCTCTGCGGGGTGCCAGCCGCCTGCGGGCTGCCCGTCCGTGCCCTGGCGGGTGATCGCGGCATAGAGCCCCTCGAACACGTTGGAGGTCTCGACCGGCGCGTCCGATCCGAACGCCAGCCGGCCGCCGGCGCGCAGGATCGACTGCCAGGCATAGGCGCCGCCCAGCCGGTCGGGGCCGAGCCGTGCTTCCGCCATCGTCCGGTCGCTCGTCTGGTGGATCGGCTGCATCGAGGCGATGATGCCCTGCCTGGCGAAGCGCGGGATGTCTGCGGGGTCGATGATCTGGGCATGTTCGATGCGCCAGCGCAGGTCGCCGGGGAAATCGCCGCTCAGCTCCTCGATCGCGCCGAGCAGCTGCGCGTTGGCGGCGTCGCCGATCGCGTGGCCGGCGATCTGGTAACGGTCCATCGACGCGCGGCTGATCAGGTTGCGAAGCTTGGTCTCGTCCAGCATCTGCAGCCCGCGCTCGCCCGGCGCATCGGCATAGGGGGCCTTGAGCGCGGCCCCGCGCGAACCGAGCGCGCCATCCAGCCAGAGCTTGACGCCCACCAGCCGCAGCTTGTCGAAATAGAGCCAAGGCGTCGGGCCGCTGCCGCCGATCGTCTGCATCACGTCCGTGCCCGCGGCGTAGGAGAGCACGCGCAGGCGGAGCTGGCCGGTGTCACCGGCGCGGCGCAGCGCCATCCAGTCGTCGAGCGAGGTGCCCATGTCGGCGATGGTCGTGACGCCATTGGCGAGCAGCATCTGCTGCGCCTTCATCAGCGCATTGTCGCGGTCGCGCGGGAGCGGTGCCGGCACCGCCTTCTCGACGAGCATCATCGCCTCGTCGACGAAGATGCCCGAAGGCTGGCTGCCCGCCTTCTCGATGCGGCCGCCGGCGGGGGCTGCGGTACCGGCGGTCACGCCCGCCGCGCGCATCGCCGCGCTGTTCGCCCAACCGGCATGGCCATCGACGCGGCTCAGCCAGACCGGCTTGTCGCCGGCCGCCGCATCCAGTTCGGCGGCGGTCGGAAAGCGGCCCAGGCCCCAGCGTTCCTGGTTCCAGCCCGTACCGAGGATCCATGGGCGGGCGGGGTTCTCCCTGGCATAGGTGGCGATCTTCGCCTGCGCCTCGGCGAGCGATGTTGTGTCCGACAGGTCGAGCGACAGCGCCGCGAAGCCCATCGGCAGGATATGGGCATGCGAATCGATCATGCCCGGCAGCAGCGTCGCGCCCTGGCCGTCGCGTTTCCAGTCGAGCTGCTTGTCGCGCGGGCGCTTGTCGCCGCGCTTGAGCAGCTTGCCGACCTTGCCCTCGCGATCGATGACGATGCCGGTGAAGCGCACCACCTTGCCCTCGGCATCGAGGGTGATGCCGTTAACATTGTCGATCATGCCGTCGGCATAGGCGGGCGATGCCAGCAGAAGCGCGGCCGCTGCCGCGGCCGTCCCGGCCAGCCGCCTCATTTGGGCAGCCTGCGCACGAGCGAGCTGGTGTCGAGCCGGCCGCCGCCGGCCGCCTGCAACTCGGCATAGAATTGGTCGACCAGCGCCGCCACCGGCAGGCTGGCGCCATTGGTCCGCGCCTCCTCCAGCGTCAGCCCGAGATCCTTGCGCATCCAGTCCACCGCGAAACCGAAGTCGAAACGGTCCTCCGCCATCGTCTTCCAGCGATTGACCATCTGCCAGCTCGATGCGGCGCCGCCCGAGATCGCCTCGAACACCTTGTCGAGGTCGAGATCGGCATGCTGCGCGAAATGCAGCGCTTCGGCCACGCCCTGGACCGCGCCCGCGATCGCGATCTGGTTGACCATCTTGGTGGTCTGCCCGGCACCCGGCGGGCCGACATGGACGATGCGCGCGCCATAGGCGGTCATATAGGGCCGTGCCGCCTCGAACGCGGCGGGCTGCGCGCCGCACATGATCGAAAGCGTGCCGTTCTCGGCACCGGCCTGGCCGCCCGAAACGGGGGCATCGACGCTGTGAATACCGAGATCCTTCGCCTCGACGGCGAGCTGGCGGGCGATGCGCGCGGAGACGGTGGTGTGATCGATGAACACGGCGCCGCGCTTCATCACGCGGAATGCACCCTGCTGGCCGATGGTGACGGCGGCGAGATCGTCGTCGTTGCCGACGCAGGCGATCACCGCATCGCGATCGCGCGCGGCCTCCTGCGGGGTCGCCGCCTTGCTGCCGCCATGGCGCTCCACCCAGGCGTCGGCCTTGGCCGAAGACCGGTTGTAGACGGTCACCTCATGCCCCGCCTTCGCAAGATGCCCTGCCATGGGCGCGCCCATGACGCCCAGCCCGATGAATGCTACTTTCGCCATGGGACGCCTGCATAAGGCGTGTTTCGCTCCGCCGCCAGATGGGCTAGGGGGCGCAGCCTTATGGCAAGCATCGTACAGCTCGAACCGCAGGCCACAGACCTGCCCGTGACCCTCGAAGACGTGCGCGCGGCGCATGCGAGGATTGCGCCTTCGATCGTACGCACCCCGACCTTGTTCAGCCAGACGCTGTCGAAGCTGACCGGCGCGAATGTGTGGCTGAAGTTCGAAAACCTGCAGTTCACCGCCGCCTACAAGGAACGCGGCGCGCTGAACCGGCTGCTGCTGATGGGTGAGGCGGAACGCCGCAAGGGCGTGATCGCCGCCTCCGCCGGCAACCATGCGCAGGGCCTCGCCTATCACGCGACGCGACTCGGCATCCCCTCCACGATCGTGATGCCCGAGCTCACCCCCACGGTGAAGGTGACGCAGACCGAGGGGCATGGCGCGAACGTGATCCTCCACGGCGAAACCTTCGATGCCGCCTACGCCCACGCCCGGCAGCTGGAGACCGAGCGCGGACTGACCTTCGTCCACCCGTTCGACGAGCCCGATGTCGTCGCGGGCCAGGGCACGGTGGCGCTGGAAATGCTGGAGGATGTGCCGGCGATCGACACGCTGGCGATCCCGATCGGCGGCGGCGGGCTGCTTTCGGGCTGCGGTGTCGCCGCGCGCGGGCTGAAGCCGGATATGATGCTCGTCGGCATCCAGGCGGAACTCTATCCGTCCACCTATGCCGCGCTGAAGCAGCTCGACTTGCCGTGCGAGGGCGATACGCTGGCGGAAGGCATCGCGGTCAAGGAGCCGGGCCATCTCACCCGTCGCATGGTCGCGCAGCTCGTCGACGATGTCGTGCTGGTCAACGAACGGCGGCTGGAGGAATCTGTCAGCCTGCTGCTGCAGATCGAGAAGACCGTGGTCGAGGGCGCCGGTGCCGCAGGCCTCGCCGCGCTGCTGACCTATCCGGAGATGTTCCGCGGCCGCAATGTCGGCATCGTGCTGACGGGCGGCAATATCGACACGCGGCTGCTGGCCAATGTGCTGCTGCGCGATCTTGCCCGATCGGGCCGACTCGCCCGCCTGCGCGTGCGGCTGCAGGACCGCCCGGGCGCCCTGTTCCACGTCGCGCGGATCTTCGACGAGCAGCGCGTGAACATCATCGAGGTCTATCACCAGCGCGTGTTCACGACCTTGCCGGCCAAGGGCCTGATCACCGATATCGAGTGCGAAACGCGCGATTCCGCGCATCTCGACCGGTTGATCGCCGCGTTGCGCGCCGGCGGTTACGAGGTAAGCCCGGTCGAACTCGCCTGAGCGCATAGGCGCTTCACGACGGGCAGGCCCCGCGCTATCATCGCCGGATCGGCCTGTGGGAGGCCGGGCATGATGGCCAGATGATCATGCCGCTGGAACCGGGGCTGCGATGCCCCAGCCGCGCGCCGATGGTCTCCTCATCGGCTCGGCCGGCGGTGCTCACTGTGCGCAGGCAAAGAGGGGGGATTCGGGCGTTGACTGCACCTTTTCGGTTTCCCCGCTTCTTCGTGACCAGCCCTTCCCCCTGCCCGTATCTGCCGGGCCGCACCGAGCGGAAGGTCTTTACCGAGCTGAAGGGTCCGAACGCGATCGAGCTGAACGATGCGCTGGGGCGGATCGGCTTCCGCCGCAGCCAGAGCGTTGCCTATCGTCCCAATTGCATCGGGTGTTCGGCCTGCGTTTCGGTGCGCGTCGTCGCCGGCGCGTTCAAGGCCAACGGCACCCAGCGCCGGCTGCTGCGCCGTCATGCCGATCTCGAGGTCACGACCTGCAAGCCCTGGTCGACCGACGAGCAGTTCGACCTGCTGAGCCGTTACCTGACGGCGCGCCACCCGGGCGGCGGCATGGCCGACATGGACGAGATCGACTATGCCGACATGGTCGAGCAGACCCCGGTCGAATCCTATGTGATCGAATATCGCGAACCCGCGCCGGAGGGTGGCCGCGGCCGGCTGGTCGGGGCCTGCCTCACCGATCGCCAGGCCGATGGCCTCTCGATGATCTACAGCTATTTCGATGCGGAGGATGAGGTCCGCCCCGGCCTCGGTACCTTCATCATCCTCGATCATATCCGCCGCGCGCAGGCCGCGGGGCTGCCCTATGTCTATCTCGGCTATTGGGTCGAGGGCGCCAAGCGCATGCAGTACAAGACCCGTTTCCGCCCGATCGAGCAGCTGGCGCAGGGCGGCTGGCAGCGTTTCGAGCCGGCGGAGGATGTCGAGGCACCGTCCGCGCCGCCGGCGCCGGGCAATCACGGGAAACTGGTGCGCTAGTACGGCTGAAAATTCCTCCCCGGCGCGCGGCGTCGGTGGCCGCCAGCCGCAGGCTGGTGGTGGAGGGGCCGGAACTGAAGTATCGTGAGCGCGAAAGGGTCGGTCGGCTACGTCCACGCCGGCCCCTCCACCATCGGCTTCGCTGACGATTGCCCCTCACACCGCCTTCATGAACGGCGGCACCGGGATCGCCGCGCGGCTCTCGTTGAGCAACCGGCCCCATTCGGACGAGAGCATGTCGAAATAGGCGTCGTCCTCGCTGATTCTCAGGCGGATATCCGGCCTGGTCGCGTCCGACGGCACGACGAGCAGGTCGAACGGGCGGCCGACCGACAGGTTGGAGCGCAGGGTGCTGTCGAACGAGATCAGCCCGACCTTCACCGCCTCGTCGAGCTCGGTGTCATAGGCGAGCGCGCGGTCGAGGATGGGCTTGCCATATTTGAGCTCGCCGATCTGGAGGAAGGGGCTGTCGGGGCTGCACTCGATGAAATTGCCCTCGCCATAGATCATGTAGAGGTGGAGCGGTCCGTCATGGATGCGGCCGCCGAGCAGCAGCGAAATGCCGGCGTTGATGCCGGTGCCGCTGAGCGTGGCGCCCACCGAATAGCTCGCGGCGCGGACCGCCTCGCCAACGAGTTGCGCGGCGCGGAACATCGTCGGCACGCCGGCCAATGTGCGCGCAACGCCGCCCTCTTCCACCGGCGGCAGCCCCTCGGTGAGCATCGAGAGCATCGACTGGGTGACGGAGAGGTTGCCGGCCGAGGCGATCGCCATCAGCCGGTCCTCATTATCCTGCAAGATGTGCAGCTTGCGGTAGATCGAGATGTTGTCGATGCCGGCATTGGTGCGCGTATCCGCGATCATCACCATGCCGGCGCGGGTGAGCAGCCCGACGCAATAGGTCATGTCATCCTCTCCGGTCCGCTGGCCAGCTTCTTATGGGAGATGATTAGCGCCTTTCGCGCGCGAACGGCAGCGGAATCACTGATGCGATCAGCTCTGCTGCTGTCGCGCCTGACCCGCATCCTCGACTTCGACGTCGACATCGACGTCGAGCATCTCGATGCCGCCGCCCTCGCGCGCGCCCGAGATCGGGGTGGCGTCGCTGGCGTCGAGACCGGCGGCGACGCGGACATAGTCGACTTCGGCGCGCGCGCCGACGCACGGATCGAACGCGATCCATTCATCGTCGATCAGCACTTCCACCCAGCTGTGCGGCCGTGCGGCGGGGCCGCTGCTGAACGCCAGGCAATGGCCGGCGACGAAGCGCGCCGGATAGCCGGCGACGCGCACCGCGGAGGCGAAGAGATGGGCGATGTCGCGCGCGGTGCCCTGGCCCTCGGCGAGCGTCTGCGCCGCGGTGCGGCCGAGCACAGGGCGCGACTTGAACAGGCGCGCACGCCCCTGCACCAGCCGGCTGATCGCCTCCGGAGCACCGCCTTCGCGCGCCAGCGCCTCGATCGCGGTGTCGGCACGGGTGAGCGCGGTCTGGCGGGTATAGACCAGCGGCGGCAGCGGATCGGGCGCGCCGGACACGCGGCCGCCGCACGCCTCGGTCAGCACCTCGCCATGGACGCTGATCGCGAACTCGGTCAGCGGTCCATCGATATAAAGCATCGTCGTGATGTTGCCGAACCCGTCGCGTCCCTCGCGCAGGCGGCAATCCTGATCGATGTCGATGCGCCAGCCGGCGACGGTCTGGCCGCCATGATCCTGCGGCGTGACGCGCAGCATCTGGACGATGCGCGCCTGCGGCTCGCTGAAGCTGTAACGGGAGCGGTGATCGATGGTGAGACGCATCAGACGAACCTGAACTGGCGGCCGATCGCACCGTCGAGCGCGGCGTTCTCGATGATGAAGGCCTCGAGGAACTCATGCAGGCCGCGGCTGACGACGTCACCCACTCTGGTCGCGCCCAGCTTGCTCAGCCGCGCGCGCGCCATCCGGTCCGCCTCTCCCTGCAGCCCGGTGCGCTTGCCGAGCGCGCTCAGCAATTCGACCACCTCCTCGGCGGCGCCGGCGATCGACAGCGGCAGTTCGCGGCGCAGCACCAGCAATTCGGTCACCCGGCTGGGCGTGAGCCCTTCCGAATAGAGCCAGCGATAGGCGGTGACGGCGGAGACGGTCTGGAGGATCGTCGTCCACTGGTCGCGGTCCATCGTGCCGCCGACATATTCGCCCTCGGGCAGCAGGATATGATATTTGACGTCGAGCAGGCGCGCGGTGTTGTCCGCGCGTTCGATCGCCTGGCCGAGGCGGATGAACCAGCTCGCCTGGTTGCGCATCATGCGGTGCAGCGCGCCTTCGAAGCTGCGCACTTCCGCCTTGGTCTGGTCGACGAGGTTGAGCGTCGCCTGCGTGCCCCCGGGGCTCGCGCGGCCGTGCGAGATGATCCAGGCGCGGTTGATTGCGCTCCACGCCTCGCGGGTCAGCGCGGTGCGCACCGAGCGGGCATTGTCGCGCGCGCGATCGAGGCAGTTGATGATCGATCCGGGGTGCTCGGTCGAAAGCGTGAGGAAGCGACTGACATTCTGCGGCGTCAGCTTCTCCCCCGTCGCCATGAAGGCGGCATCGGCATCGGTGACGAGCAGCGCGCTCATCCACGCGACCTCGCCGGCGGGCTGCGCGGACAGCGCATCGAGCCGGACGGTGGCCTCGACCAGGCGCGCGGTGAAATCGGCGCGCTCGATATAGCGGCCGAGCCAGTAGAGGCAGGAGGCGGTGCGCGACAGCATCAGCCGGCCGCCCCTTCGTCGAGCAGCACGAAGCTGTCCTTGGTGCCGCCGCCCTGGCTGGAATTGACCACCAGCGATCCCTTCTTCAGCGCCACGCGGGTGAGCCCGCCCGGAACGATGTCGACGCCGTTGGCGCCGGTCAGCACGAACGGCCGGAAATCGACGTGGCGCGGGGCGACCCCCTCGTCGGTCAGGGTCGGTACGGTCGAAAGCGCCAATGTCGGCTGCGCGATATAGCGGTGCGGCTCGGCGATCAGCGCAGCGCGGAACGTCTCGATCTCCTGCCTGGAAGCGGTCGGACCGACGAGCATGCCATAGCCGCCCGAGCCGTCGACCAGCTTCACCACCAGCTCGGAAAGATTGTCGAGCACATAGTTCAGCGCCTGCGGCTCGCGGCAGCGCCACGTCTCGACATTGGGCAGCAGCGCCTCGCCGCCCGAATAGAAGCGCACGATCTCCGGCATATAGCTGTAGATCGCCTTGTCGTCGGCGATGCCGGTGCCGGGCGCGTTGACCAATGTGACGTTGCCGGCGCGATAGGCCGCCATCAGCCCGGGCACGCCCAGCAGCGAATCGGGGCGGAAGACGAGGGGGTCGAGGAAGTCATCGTCGATGCGGCGATAGATCACGTCCACCTTCACCGGGCCGGTGATGGTGCGCATCCAGACGATGTCGTCGTCGACCATCAGGTCGGCCGCCTCGACCAGCTCGATGCCGAGATTGTCGGCGAGGAAGCTGTGCTCGTAATAGGCCGAGTTGAAGCGGCCCGGCGTCAGGATCACGCAGACCGGATCGGCGGCGGTGGCGCGCGGCGCGACCGAGCGCATCGTCGCCAGCAGCCGGTCGGGATAGCTGTCGACCGCGGCGACGCGGAACTGGCGGAACAGTTCGGGGCACAGCCGGATCATCGCCTCGCGATTCTCCAGCATGTAGGAGACGCCGGAGGGGGTGCGCGCATTGTCTTCCAGCACCCAGAACTGGTCGGGCCCGGTGCGGACCAGGTCGATGCCGCAGATGTGCGAATAGATGCCGTGCGGCGGCTTGGTGCCGGCCGCCTCTGGCCGGAATTGCGGGTTGGTGAGGATCAGTTCGGGCGGTACCACGCCTTCCTTGAGGATACGGCGCTCGCCATAGATATCGTCGAGAAAGGCGTTGAGCGCCTGCACGCGCTGGACCAGTCCGTCGGACAGCCTCGACCATTCGCTCCACGTGAACATACGCGGCACGATGTCGAACGGGATGATCCGTTCCGCCGCATCCTCCTCGCCATAGACCGCGAAGGTGATGCCGAGCTGGCGGAAGGCCGCCTCCGCCGCCTGCTGGCGTCGCTGCAACTCGGCGGCCGGCGTTTCTTCCATCCACCGCGTGATCGGCGCGAAACCCGATCTTGCACTCCCTCCGGCGCTGTTGCCCCAGATTTCGTCGAACGCCCTAGGCCCCGCCATGCTCCCCCGTCAGTTCAAGATCCGCCCGTGAGAACCGCAGACTGCGCCGGATTATTGCGGCGCACAAGGGGGGCATATTGACAAATGCGAAGCGGCCGGCGGATCGCTCCGCCGGCCGCTGCAATGCATCGGTCCAACCGAAAAATCAGGCCACTTGCGGCACCTGAACATCATCGGGATCGCGCAGCACATAGCCGCGACCCCAGACGGTCTCGATATAATTGTCGCCGGTGCAGGCCAGGCTCAGCTTCTTGCGCAGCTTGCAGATGAACACGTCGATGATCTTGAGTTCGGGCTCGTCCATGCCGCCATAGAGATGGTTGAGGAACATCTCCTTGGTCAGCGTCGTGCCCTTGCGGAGCGAAAGCAGCTCCAGCATCGCATATTCCTTTCCGGTCAGGTGGACGCGGCTGCCATCGACCTCGACGGTCTTGGCGTCGAGATTGACCGATAGCTTGCCGGTGCGGATCACCGACTGGCTGTGGCCCTTCGAGCGGCGGACGACGGCGTGGATGCGCGCGACGAGTTCCTCGCGATGGAAGGGCTTCACGACATAATCGTCGGCGCCGAAGCCGAAGCTGCGCACCTTGGTATCCATCTCGTCGATCCCCGACAGGATCAGCACCGGCGTCAGCACCTTGGCGACGCGCAGCTTCTTGAGCACGTCGTAGCCGTGCATGTCGGGCAGGTTCAGGTCGAGCAGGATGATATCGTAGTCATAGAGCTTGCCGAGGTCCAAACCCTCTTCGCCGAGATCGGTGGTGTAGACGTTGAAGCCTTCGGTGGTGAGCATCAGCCCGACCGCCTTGGCCATGGTCGCATCATCCTCGATCAACAGCACGCGCATGCCGGCATCCCCTGTGTGCGGTCAGCCTCCCGCCGCATCGCAACCTATGCATTAACCAACGCAGATGTGAAGACAAAAGGTTAATTTCCCTGCAACCTCGTCGTGAACGACGCGGAAAACCGCCGTTTTCATGGATGTGCATCGTTCATGGCCGGGTGCGGCCTGTCGCGCCGGGCGCCCGCGCGCCAGCGACTCGCCGGGGCTTGTCCCGGTTGGTGGCGCACGCAGCATTTGCGCCCGCGCGCCGCGCGGCCCATATGCGCGCGATGCTCGCCGACCATGTTCTCTTCATCGATGCCGAGGCGCTGGTCGTCGACAAGCCCAGCGGCCTGCCGGTCGATCCGCCGCGCGACGGATCGCTCAGCGTCGAAAATCATCTCGAAAGCCTGAGCTTCGGCTTCAAACGCTGGCCGTCGCCGGTGCACCGGCTGGATCGTGACACGTCCGGCTGCCTGCTGCTGGCGCGCCATCCCAAGGCGCATCGCCGTTTCGCGCAGGCGTTCGAATCGGGCGAGGTCGAGAAGACCTATGTCGCGGTCGTCGAAGGCGTGCCTGCCGAACAGGCCGGCGTCATCGATCTGGCGCTGGACAAGACCTCGACGCGCGAGGCGGGCTGGCGGATGGTGCCTGCGGCGGGCGGCAAGCCCGCGCTCACGCGCTGGCGGTTGCTCGACGCCCGGGACGGCCGCGCGCTGATCGCGTTCAGCCCCGAAACCGGCCGCACCCACCAGATCCGCGTCCATGCCGCCGCCGGCCTCGGCGCCGCGATCGTCGGCGATCCGATCTACGGCCGCGCCGGCGCGCCGATGCTGCTGCACGCGCTCAAGCTGGTGCTGCCGCGCGAGGGCAAGCGCCCGGTGGAAGCGGTGGCGCCGCTGCCCGAACGCTTCGCCGCAGCGGGATTCGCCTTGCCCGAGGGCTATCTCGATGCCGGCGGCTGAACCCTGGCCGATCCCCGAAGAGGCGATCGAGGAGAAGTTCCTCGCCGCCACCGGCCCCGGCGGCCAGAACGTCAACAAGGTGGCCACCGCCGTGCAGCTCAGGGTCGACGTGTTCGCGCTGCGACTTGACCCCGGCACCTACAGTCGGCTGAAGGTGCTGGCGGGCAGCCGCTTCACCGATGACGGCGCGATCGTCGTCACCGCGCGGAGCTTCCGCACGCGCGAGGCCAACCGCGCCGATGCCCGGCAGCGCGTCGGCGAACTGCTGCGCCGTGCGCACGAGCGGCCGGTGAAGCGGATCAAGACCAAGGTCAGCCGCACCGCCAAGCTCAAGCGACTGGAAGGCAAGGCGATCCGCTCCGGCGTCAAGCGCGGGCGCGGCAAGGTCTCGCTGGATTGAGGGAACAGGAATGCATGTCTTCACCATCGCCGCGGATCAGGATGCCGCGACTCTCTGGCACGAGATCGGCCAAGCCGGCGACGCGCTGACCGCGGGCGAGCCCGACGCGATCGCCAACATGGCGAACCTCGCCGCTTTGCTGTGGGAATATCTGGCCGATATCAACTGGGTGGGCTTCTATCGGCTGGTGGGCGGCGAGCTGGTGCTCGGGCCGTTCCAGGGCAAGGCCGCCTGCATCCGCATCGCGATGGGCGCGGGCGTCTGTGGCGCCGCGGCGGCGACGCGCGAGACGCAGCGGGTGGAGGATGTCCACGCGTTTCCCGGGCACATCGCTTGCGACGCGGCTTCCGCCTCCGAACTGGTCGTGCCGGTCGTGGTCGATGGCCGGCTGATCGGCGTGCTCGACATCGACAGCCCCAGCCCGGCGCGGTTCGGCGTGGCGGATGCAGCGGGCGCCGAGGCGTTCGTGGCGCGCATCGGGGCGCGCATCGCCGGATAATCAGCTCAGCCGGTCGATCGCCTCGCTGTCGAGCGAACCCGGCACGATCATCAGCGGGCAGGGGAGCTTGCCCGCGTCTACGCCGGCGAAGTGGCTCACCAGCACGCCCGGCGAGCCGGAGGGGGCGGCGCCCAGCACCAGCGCGGCGACGCCGGGATTCTCGCGCAGCATGTCGCGCACCACCGCGACGGGCTCTCCCTGGCGCACGGTGATCTTGGGCTGCACGCCGGCCTCCTCGACCAGCGCGCCGGCGGCACCGGCAACCAGCGCTTCGGCGCGCTGCCGGGCTTCCTGCTCCATCGTCGCCTGCACGCCGCCCCACTGGACGAACTCTGCGGGCGGCACGAGCGCGAGGATCTCGACGGTGCCGCCCGTCTTCGCCGCGCGCCGTGCGGCGAACCGCAGGGCGGCTCCCGACTCGTCGGTCTCGTCGATCACGACCAGATAGGTGCGCATGGGTTCCTCGGGCTTCTGGGACATGAAAAATGCGGCAGCGAATCGTTGCTGGCAACCCTGTGGCTTGACCATTGACGGTGCTTTGGTCGAGAGGTGCCGCGACCAAAGCACTCGCCAAGGGAAGTCCAAGCCAATGCCGATCGAGCTCAAGATGCCCGCCCTCTCTCCGACGATGGAGGAGGGGACGCTGGCCAAGTGGCTGGTCAAGGAAGGAGACACGGTCAAGTCGGGCGATCTGCTCGCCGAGATCGAAACCGACAAGGCGACGATGGAATTCGAAGCCGTCGACGAGGGCACCATCCAGAAGATCCTCGTCGCCGAAGGGACCGACGGCGTCAAGGTGGGCGCGGTGATCGCGCTGATCGCCGGCGAGGGCGAGGATGCGTCCGCACCCGCCGCCCCGGCCGAACCGAAGTCCGAGCCCAAGCCCGAACCCGAAGTCGCCGCCAAGGCCGCGACGCCGGCGCCCGCTCCGGCCCCTGCCGCCGCGCCTGCGCCGGCGCGTGCTGCCGGCGACCGCGTCAACGCCAGCCCGCTCGCGCGCCGCATCGCCGCTGCCAAGGGCGTCGACCTCGCCGGCGTGGCCGGCTCCGGCCCGAACGGCCGGGTGGTGAAGGCCGACGTCGAGGGCGCCAAGGCAGGCGCTCCCGCCGCTGCCGCGGCGCCTGCGCCCGCTCCCGCCGCCGCGCCAGCGCCGGCCGCAACGCCCGCGCCCGTCGCCGAGAGCAGCATCCCGCACGAAGCGGTCAAGCTCAGCAACATGCGCAAGACGATCGCGCGCCGCCTGACCGAATCGAAGCAGCAGGTGCCGCACATCTACCTGACCGTCGACATCCGACTCGACGCGCTGCTCAAGCTGCGCACCGAGCTGAATGCGGCGCTGGAGAGCCGCGGCGTCAAGCTGTCGGTCAACGACATGCTGATCAAGGCGCTGGCTGCCTCCCTGATCGAAGTTCCGGCGTGCAACGTCTCGCTCGCCGGTGACACGCTGCTGAAGTTCAGCCGCGCCGACATTTCGGTGGCGGTCTCGATCCCGGGCGGCCTGATCACCCCGATCATCGTCGGTGCCGAAGCCAAGGCGATGTCGGCGATCGCGACCGAGATGAAGGATCTCGCAGCGCGCGCCAAGGACGGCAAGCTGAAGCCCGAGGAATATCAGGGCGGCACCGCCAGCCTGTCCAACATGGGCATGTTCGGCATCAAGCAGTTCGAGGCAGTGATCAACCCGCCGCAGGGCATGATCATGGCGATCGGTGCCGGCGAGAAGCGCCCCTATATCGTCGACGACGCGCTGGGCGTGGCGACGGTGATGAGCGCGACCGGCAGCTTCGACCATCGCGCGATCGACGGGGCCGACGGCGCCCAGCTGATGAAGGCGTTCAAGACCCTCGTCGAGAACCCGCTCGCGCTGATCGCCTGATCCCGTTCCGCCGCCGCGCCGCGCGCCGAAGCGCGGCCGGCGGCGGTCTCGTGCGCGGCCCCGCGCACCTGTTTTCTTCCCGGGGGGTGCGCATTACATCCCCCACGCCAGCCCCCGCCAGCAGCGGCGGCTGTATCGGAGACTTCGATGGCTGACACCTACGACCTCATTGTGCTCGGCTCCGGCCCCGGCGGTTACGTCTCCGCGATCCGCGCGGCGCAGCTCGGCCTCAAGACGGCGATCGTCGAGCGCGAGAAGCTGGGCGGCATCTGCCTCAACTGGGGCTGCATCCCCACCAAGGCGCTGCTGCGCACCTCGGAAGTCTATCACTACATCACCCATGCCGACGCCTATGGCCTGTCGGTGGAGAAGCCTTCGTTCGATCTCGCCAAGGTCACGGAGCGTAGCCGCAAGGTCGCCGGGCAGCTCAATGCCGGCGTCAAGGGGCTGATGAAGAAGAACAAGGTCACCGTCGTCGAGGGCGTCGGCGCGATCACCGGCAAGGGCAAGCTGGAAGTCACCAGCGGCAGCGGCAAGGTGCAGCTCGAAGCCAAGCACATCATCGTCGCGACCGGCGCCCGCGCCCGCGACCTGCCCTTCGCCAAGGCGGACGGCGACCGCATCTGGACCTATCGCCACGCGATGGTGCCGCCGGCGATGCCGACCGAGCTGCTCGTGATCGGCTCCGGCGCGATCGGCGTCGAGTTCGCCAGCTTCTATTCGGACATGGGCGCCAAGGTGACCATCGTCGAGATGCTCGATCGCATCGTGCCGGTGGAAGATGCCGAGATCAGCGAGTTCATGACCAAGGCGCTGACCAAGCAGGGCATGACCATCCTGACCGGTGCCGGCGTCGAGAAGCTCGATGTCGCCAAGGACGGCGTCACCGCCTCGATCAAGGGCAAGGACGGCAAGGTCACCACGACCAGGTTCAGCCATGTCATCGTCGCGGTCGGCATCGTGCCGAACACCGAGAATATCGGCCTCGAGGCGCTGGGCGTGAAGACCGACCGCGGCCACATCGTCGTCGACGGCTTCGGCCGCACCAATGTCGAGGGCATCTACGCGATCGGCGACGTCACCGGGCCGCCGTGGCTGGCGCACAAGGCGAGCCATGAGGGCATCGTCTGCGTCGAGGCGCTGGCGGGCAAGAACCCGCACCCGTTCGAGACCTGGAACATCCCGGGCTGCACCTATGCCCGCCCGCAGATCGCGTCGGTCGGCCTGACCGAGGCGAAGGCCAAGGACGCCGGGCACAAGGTGAAGGTGGGCAAGTTCCCCTTCATCGGCAACGGCAAGGCGATCGCGCTGGGCGAGGCCGAGGGCTTCATCAAGACGGTGTTCGACGAGACCACCGGCGAACTGCTGGGCGCGCACATGATCGGCGCCGAGGTGACCGAACTGATCCAGGGCTATGTCATCGCCCGCCAGCTCGAAACCACCGAGGAAGAGCTGATGCACACCGTGTTCGCGCACCCGACGCTCTCCGAGATGATGCATGAGAGCGTGCTGGGCGCGTACGGCCGGGCGCTGCACTTCTAGTGGCCGCCTTCTCGATCGTTTGGCCGACGATCGCGCTGGTCGCGCTGACCTGGGCGGTGTGGTTTCGCATGTATCAGAAGCGCATCGCGCATCTGAGGGCGAACCCGCCGACCGAGGACCAGTTCAGGACCGGTGCGGCGGCGCTGCGCTATTTCCAGCCCGTGGAAATGCCGGCGAACAACCTGGCCAATCTGTTCGAGATGCCGGTGCTCTATTTCGCACTCGTGCCTCTGCTGCTGACGACGGGGCACGCGACGGTGGCGCAGACCATCCTCGCCTGCCTCTACGTCGTCTTCCGCGCGCTCCACAGCTGGGAGCATGTCGGCATCAACCGGGTGATGACCCGGTTCCGCTGGTATCTGATGTCGTGCGCGGTGCTGATGGCGATGTGGATCGGCTTCACGATCGACTTCGCCGTGGCGCATCTGGATGCGTTGACGGGGTGAAGGCCGCTTCTGCGGCCTGATCCTGATACAGTGCGCGCAACAGGTCGACTGAAGTGAAAAGGCCCGGCTGCCGGCTCGTGCGCCGGGCCTTCAGCCAAGCGTAGTTAGATGATCGAGGCGCGTGCCGAATAGCCCTCTCCCTGCGAAGTGCGGGAGAGGGCCATTCGCACCTCCACAACCCCCGTCGAAAACCCGATTGCCGCCGCGCGCATTGCCTGCGACCACATGCGCTCGTTCGTACGGGGGACAATCGGAATGAAGCTGCTCGCCGCCGCCTGCCTGGCCGCCATCGCCTGCGCCACCCCGGCCAGTGCCGAAACCGTCATCATCACCGCGGACCGGATGATCGACGTCATCGCCGGCAAGGTGGTCGATCACCCCGCGGTGATGGTGACCGACGGCCGCATCACCGGCATCGCCGATGCGCGCACCGTGCGCTGGGGCGCCGATGTTCGCCATATCGACCTCGGCGGCAAGACGATCCTGCCGGGCTTCATCGACATGCACGTCCATCTCGATGCCAACCCGCTCTACGGCGGCTATACCGGGCTGCAGTTCACCGACCTGTTCTGGGCCGTGCAGGGTGTCGGCAATGCGAAGGCGATGCTCGATGCCGGCTTCACGACGGTGCGCAACGTCGGCTCGGAGAATTATTCGGATGTCGCCTACAAGCAGGCGATCGACGAAGGGCTGATGGCCGGCCCGCGCATCGTGCCCGCGGCGCACGCGCTCGGCGCCACCGGCGGCCATTGCGACAGCACCTATCTGCCGCCCTCGTTCAAGGCGAAAGGCGTCGCGGTGGGGGACGGTCCGGCGGATCTCCGTCGGATCGTGCGCGAGCAGCGGAAGTACGGCGCCGAGGTGATCAAGGTCTGCGCGACCGGCGGCGTCTTCTCGCGCAACACCGAGCCCGGGCAGCAGCAGCTGAGCGAGGAGGAATTGCGCGCGATCGCCGATGAGGCGCATCAATGGGGCCTCAAGGTCGCCGCGCATGCGCATGGCGCGGCGGGCATCAAGGCGGCGATCCGCGCGGGCATCGACACGATCGAACATGCCAGCCTGATCGACGACGAGGGCATCCGGCTTGCGAAGGAGCGTGGCACCCGGCTGTCGATGGACATCTTCAACACCGATTACACCCAGGCCGAGGGCAAGAAGAACGGCGTGCTCGAAGACAATCTGCGCAAGGACCGCGAGGTGGCGCAGATCCAGCGCGACAATTTCCGCAAGGCGCATGCGGCGGGCGTCAAGCTGGTGTTCGGCACCGACGCCGGGGTGATGCCGCACGGCACCGCGGGCGGCCAGTTCCGGGTGATGGTGCAATATGGAATGACGCCGATGGAGGCGATCCAGGCGGCGACGCGCGAAGCCGCGCTGGCGCTGGGGCGTGAAAAGGATGTCGGCGCGATCGCTGTCGGCCGCTACGCCGATATCGTCGCGGTCGGCGGCGATCCGCTGGCCGACGTCGGCGAACTCGCCGATGTCGATGTCGTCATCAAGAGTGGGGTGTTGATCCGGCGCGTGGACTGAGCGAACGCCGGGGCGGCACGCGGCCGCCCCGGTGCCCCCACGTTACGCCACGCTTTCAGGTTCGCAGGCGCGCTGCGTCTTCGGTTCGCCGGCCTCGGTGAACGGCGCCAGCCGCTTCTGGCTCGCGTCCAGCATCCGGCGCGCCTGCTCCAGCCCGGCCTTGGCGCCGGCGGCGGCGATGCGGTCGAGATCGTCCTGGATCTTTTCCAGCGATTCGAGGCCGACCTCGTTGGCGCGCACCGCGATCGCGTTGACGATGCCGCCGAACACCGTGGTGGCATAGATGTCGATCGCCGCCGCCTCGAACGGATCGAAGGGCAGATCGAGCCTGGGCTTCTCGATCAGTTCGATGATGTGGCGCGGCAGGTGCGGGCTGACGATGTCGATGAACCACGCTGCGGACTGGCATTGCGGTGCGATCCGGCCCAGCGCGTCGCGCGCCTCGATGCCGATCACATAGATCAGCTCGGGGCGGATCCGCCGCAACGTCGCCGCGCGCTCCACGAAGTGGGGAATGGCGAGGATGATCAGCTGCCCGGCTTTCTTCATCCGGTCCTGCCGTTCCTTCGGCGCCAGCCACACCGCGACGTTGCGGAAATAGGCGAGGATATCCTTGTACTCGTCGCCATTCTCCGCGCGCAGGCCGGAAAGGTTGACGTTGAACCAGTGGTGCCAGGTCGAATCGACCAGCACCCGGCCGCGGTTCGCAGCGGGCTTGTGCCCGTCCCACGCGCCGATCAGGCCGAAGGCGCGATCGTCGGTGATGGTGTAGCCGCTCTTGGTGCGGCCGACGACGTTGTGGCCGTGGGCGACGATGTCCACCTCGACGCCGCCGGGATATTCGTTGGCGAAGGCGGCGTTGGGCTTGATGCAATCCCCCTCGTGCGGGTGATCGGGCAGCACCTTGATCGCGCCGCGCGGACCGCACAGCACCTGGTGGGGGAATTTATAGCGGCCCCAGGGGCGCCACAACCGGTGGCCGAAGCGGTAATTGGGGTGGATCGGCTGCGGCGCGCCATCCGATTCCGATCCGCCATTGGGCGGGCCGCCGGGGAAGGCGGGCTGCTGGGTGTCATTGCGGGTCAGGTCGGCATTGTCGGGCGCGCGCTCCATGCCGGCGGGCGGGGCAGGAAAATCGAACCACCATTTGCGCATCGAGCGCACGCGCTGGATGCCGCCGCACAGGCCGAGCCCGAGATCCTCATGGTCGCCCATCGCGAGCACGCCGCCGCCGGCGTCCATGAAGGTGTGGATCTCATCGATCTCGCCGGCGGAAAGATAGGGATTTCCCGGCGTGTAGCCGAACAGCCAGAGCTCGTCGAAATCGTCGAGGCTGCCGGGGTTGAAGTGGAAATCGTCATAGCCCGGGGTCACCCCCGCCGCATTGTTGCGGTGGGCGCGCACGAATTCGAAGCGGGCATAGGACGGATGGTCGGGATGCGACGGGTCGAACGCATCCTGCAGCGCGAGACCCAGCGAGAATCCGCTGGCGGTGTCGTAGGCGGAGCCGTCGCTCATCACCAGCACGCGGACCTTGGCGGGGCCGTAGCGGATGTTGAGGTGGACGGGGCGCTCGAATTCGAAACGCGGACGGCGCTCGAACTGCGGCAGGCCGGGGAAGGGGATCGGAAAATCCGGCAGTGGTGGAATCGGGGCGTCGGGAATCGGTCGGTCAAACGCAATCATAGCCATAACGGCCTCCAGGCTGATATGTTCTAGGGCGCAAGCCGTCCTGCGCGGCGACGACCTGCTCGCGCGCGCTGTCCGTTCATCCGGGTCTGAAGCTTGCGGCGATGATAATGGCCGATTCGCGATGGCGATTATAGGATGTTTGCGACGTAACCCTTCGCGGCTTGCGCTGTGCGCCGACAGCGGCTTGAAGGGGGGATGAATCCGCCTTTGTCCTCCGCCGTCGCGGGTGCGCTCTGCATCCTCCTGTCGCTCCTCATCGGTTTCTCGCTCGGGGCGACGCCGATCGTCTTGGCCGATCTGTGGCTGATCGAGCAGGCGGCGGCGCTGCGCGCGGATGCCGGGCCGTGGATCGCCTTCACCCGGATCGGCGATGCCCCCGCGCGGATCGGCTTCGCGGCCGTCGCGGTCGTGCTGCTGCTGGTCCGGCGCAAGGCCGGGGCGGCGGCGCTGCTGCCGCTGGCGACCTTGATCGAGACGGTGGCGACAAGCGGGCTGAAGCTTGCCTTCGCGCGGCCGCGACCGGCGTTGCTGGATCATCTCGACACCGTGGTGACGCTGAGCTTCCCCAGCGGCCATGCCGCGCACAACATGGCGCTTTGGGCGCTGGCCGCCCTGTTGCTCTTGCCGCGCCGCGGCTGGGCGGCGGCGGCGCTGGTCGTGCCGCTGCTGGTCGGCGTCTCGCGCGTCGTGCTGGGCGTGCACTGGCCCAGCGACGTACTCGCCGGCTGGCTGTTCGGCGGCGGCATGGCGCTGATCGCCGTTGCGGTGCACGATCGTCTCGGAACCAACCCGCGCGCCACGGCTTGAGCAACGCGCGACGATGCCGTCGCCGAGGAGGACAGGGGATGATCAGGCTTGTCGGTCCGGCCGCGATGCTCGCGGCGGCGCTTTCGCTTTCGGCCTGCGGCGAAAGGGGTGACGAGGCCGTCGCCCGGAATCTCGAGAACCAGTACGACGATCTCGCCAACCAGCAGGATGCGATGGCTGCCAACGCGACCAGCGAACGGGCGGAGGATACCTATGCCGCCAACGCCGCGGAATTGCGCGAGCAGGGCGACGATGCTGCCGAATCGGTGAGGAATCCCGGCCATGACGGCGGCGCTGCGGAGCATTGATCGCGCGGCATGACGCCATCGCATCAAGCCACGGTTCATCTTCTGCGGGGCGGCAGTGATTCAGGTCACAGCCTCGCGCGCGAGTCGGATGCTAGCCCTCGAAAAGGCTGCTGGAGACGGGTCGTGGCGAAGGAACTGGTGATGCCGACAGATGACAGGAGCTGGGCATCGATCGCACTCAGCCGGCTCGATGCCTGGCGCGAGCGGCGGCGATCCGACCAGATCCGTGCCCTGTCCGAGGAGCATCTCGAGCGCGGGTTGCGACGCACCGCGGCGTCGATGATGCTCGAGCCCGAAGGGTCGCCGGGGCGCGAACGCGCGGTGCAGACGCATCGCGCGATGCTGACGGAACGCTTGCGTCGCCGGGGGTTCGAACTCTAGGAGTCTGCCGCCGCCCGTTGACCGGGTGGCTTACCGTCGCTATAGGCGCCGCTGCCCGAAGGAGGGTGGTGCGTCCGCACGACTCCATTCGGGCTTTTGAGCTTGAACATTGCTGGGTGCATGTGAGGGCCAGGGGGGCCGTAAGGCCGCCGGGGCTCTTTTGTATTGGGTTTGAACGGGCTCCAGCAAAGTAACCAGAGAAGGTGAAGGGCTTCATGCCTACGATTAACCAGCTGGTCCGCAAGGGCCGCGAACTGCAGAAGGTCAAGTCGAAGGTTCCTGCGATGGAGCAGAACCCGCAGAAGCGTGGTGTTTGCACCCGCGTCTACACGACGACCCCGAAGAAGCCGAACTCGGCGCTTCGCAAGGTGGCCAAGATCCGTCTGACCAACAAGCGCGAAGTCATCAGCTACATCCCGGGCGAAGGCCACAACCTCCAGGAGCACTCGGTCGTGCTGATCCGCGGCGGCCGTGTGCGCGATCTTCCCGGCGTGCGCTACCACGTCCTGCGCGGCGTCCTCGATACCCAGGGTGTCAAGAACCGCAAGCAGTCCCGCTCCAAGTACGGCGCCAAGCGTCCGAAGTAAGCCGTCCGGCGGCTATCCGGCGCTTGGCCGGCTCTGGCGGTTCCGGCCCTCAAGGCTGAAGTTTAGAAGGAAAATCAGATGGCTCGTCGTCGTCGTCCCGAGAAGCGGGAAATCCTGCCCGATCCCAAGTTTGGGGATGTGGTGCTTTCGAAGTTCATGAACAGCGTGATGCTCGACGGCAAGAAGTCCGTCGCCGAGGGCATCGTCTATGGCGCGCTGGAAACCATCGAGACGCGCGCGAAGCGCGAGCCGCTCGGCGTGTTCCATGATGCGCTCAACAATGTGAAGCCGGGCATCGAGGTCCGCAGCCGCCGCGTCGGTGGTGCGACCTACCAGGTGCCGGTCGAAGTGCGCGTCGAGCGTGCCCAGGCGCTGGCGATCCGCTGGCTCATCACGGCCGCCCGGTCGCGCAGCGAGAACACGATGTCGGCGCGCCTTTCCGGCGAGCTTCTCGATGCCGCGAACAACCGCGGCAACGCCGTGAAGAAGCGCGAGGACACGCACCGCATGGCCGAAGCGAACCGCGCCTTCAGCCACTATCGCTGGTGATCTGGTCCGCCTGACCGCGAACACCTATATCTGGGGAGCTGGACCGTCCGGCTCCCCACATTGCTAAGGAAACCACGTCATGGCCCGCAGCCATCCGCTCGAACGCTATCGCAACATCGGCATTATGGCGCACATCGATGCCGGCAAGACGACCACGACCGAGCGCATCCTCTACTACACCGGCAAGTCCTACAAGATCGGCGAAGTGCATGAAGGCACCGCGACGATGGACTGGATGGAGCAGGAGCAGGAGCGGGGCATCACGATCACGTCGGCTGCGACCACGTGCTTCTGGAACGATCACCGCATCAACATCATCGACACCCCCGGCCACGTCGACTTCACGATCGAAGTCGAGCGTTCGCTGCGCGTGCTCGACGGTGCCGTTGCGTGCTTCGACGGCGTTGCCGGCGTTGAGCCGCAGTCCGAGACCGTGTGGCGCCAGGCTGAGAAGTATCGCGTGCCCCGCATGTGCTTCGTCAACAAGCTGGATCGCACCGGCGCCAATTTCGAGCGCTGCGTCGAGATGATCAAGGATCGCCTCGGTGCCCGTCCGCTCGTCCTCTATCTCCCGATCGGTATCGAGGGCGGCTTCAAGGGCCTCGTCGACCTGGTCGAGAACCGTGCGATCATCTGGCTTGACGAGAGCCTGGGCGCGAAGTTCGAATATCGCGAGATCCCCGACGACCTCAAGGATGCCGCGGAAGCTGCGCGCCTGGAACTGATCGAGGCCGCCGTCGAGCAGGACGACGCCGCGATGGAGAAGTTCTTCGAGGGCGAGGAGCCCGACGTCGCGACGCTGAAGGCGCTGATCCGCAAGGGCACGCTGAACTTCTCGTTCGTGCCCGTGCTGTGCGGCTCGGCGTTCAAGAACAAGGGCGTGCAGCCCCTGCTCGACGCCGTCGTCGACTATCTGCCGAGCCCGCTCGACATTCCGCCGGTCGAAGGCCTCAAGCTGGACGGCGAGACCGCCGACAGCCGCAAGGCGGACGATGCGGAGCCGTTCTCGGCGCTGGCGTTCAAGATCATGAACGACCCGTTCGTCGGCACGCTGACCTTCGCCCGCATCTATTCCGGCAAGCTCGAGAGCGCGTCGGTGGTGATGAACTCGGTGAAGGACAAGAAGGAAAAGGTTGGCCGCATGCTGCTCATGCATGCGAACAGCCGCGAGGACATCGACGTCGCCTATGCGGGTGACATCGTCGCGCTGGCGGGCCTCAAGGACACCACGACGGGCGACACGCTGTGCGCCCAGAACGCGCCGATCATCCTCGAGCGCATGGAGTTCCCCGAGCCGGTCATCGAGGTCGCCGTGGAGCCGAAGACCAAGGCGGACCAGGAGAAGATGGGCGTCGCGCTCAATCGTCTCGCCCGCGAGGATCCGTCGTTCCGCGTGACCAGCGACCATGAGTCGGGCCAGACCATCATCAAGGGGATGGGCGAACTCCACCTCGAGATCCTGGTCGATCGCATGAAGCGCGAGTTCAAGGTCGAGGCCAATGTCGGTGCGCCGCAGGTGGCGTATCGCGAATATCTCGCGAAGCCGGTCGAATTGACCTACACCCACAAGAAGCAGTCGGGCGGCTCGGGCCAGTTCGGCGAGGTCAAGGTGCAGGTGAAGCCGGGCGAGCGCGGTTCGGGCTTCGTGTTCTTCGACGAGATCAAGGGCGGCAATATTCCGCGCGAGTATATCCCGTCAGTCGAGAAGGGCATGCGCGAGACCGCCGAGACCGGTTCGCTGATCGGCTTCCCGATCATCGACTTCGAAGTGCACCTGATCGACGGCAAGTATCACGACGTCGACTCGTCGGCGCTCGCGTTCGAAATCTGCGCCCGCGGCGCGATGCGCGAAGCGGCCCAGAAGGCCGGCATCAAGCTGCTCGAGCCGATCATGAAGGTCGAGGTCGTCACCCCGGAAGATTATCTGGGTGACGTCATCGGCGACATGAACAGCCGTCGCGGCCAGATCCAGGGCACCGACAGCCGCGGCAACGCACAGGTCGTCGAGGCGATGGTCCCGCTCGCGAACATGTTCGGCTATGTGAACCAGCTCCGCTCGTTCACCCAGGGCCGCGCACAGTACACGATGCAGTTCTCGCATTATGACGAGGTGCCCGCCAACGTCGCCGACGAAGTGAAGGCGAAGCTGGCGTAATCCATAAATCATCGCTAAGGGCGCCGTTCCGCCGCGCGGCGGCGCGCCCGAATCGCGACGAAAATCGAGTTGAGAAGAAGGTAGGACAGACATGGCGAAAGCTAAATTCGAGCGGAACAAGCCGCACGTGAACATCGGCACCATCGGTCACGTCGACCATGGCAAGACCTCGCTGACCGCTGCCATCACCAAGGTGCTGGCCGAGACGGGCGGCGCGACGTTCGTTGACTATGCGAACATCGACAAGGCGCCGGAAGAGCGCGAGCGCGGCATCACCATCTCGACCGCGCACGTCGAGTATGAGACGGCGGACCGCCACTATGCGCACGTCGACTGCCCGGGCCACGCCGACTATGTGAAGAACATGATCACCGGTGCGGCGCAGATGGACGGCGCCATCCTGGTCGTTTCGGCCACCGACGGCCCGATGCCGCAGACCAAGGAGCACATCCTGCTCGCCAAGCAGGTCGGCGTGCCGACCATGGTCGTCTTCATGAACAAGGTCGACCAGGTCGATGACGAGGAAATCCTCGAACTCGTCGAGCTGGAAATCCGTGAAGAGCTCTCGAAGCGCGACTTCCCGGGCGATGATATTCCGATCATCCGCGGTTCGGCGCTCGCCGCCCTCGAAGGCACCAACGACGAGATCGGCAAGAAGGCGATCCTTGCGCTGATGGCCGCCGTCGACAGCTTCATCCCGCAGCCCGAGCGTCCGCTCGACAAGCCGTTCCTGATGCCGATCGAAGACGTGTTCTCGATCTCGGGCCGCGGCACCGTCGTGACCGGCCGCGTCGAGACCGGCATCGTCAAGGTTGGCGAGGAAGTCGAGATCGTCGGCATCAAGGACACCCGCAAGACCGTCGTGACCGGCGTCGAGATGTTCCGCAAGCTGCTCGACCAGGGCCAGGCCGGCGACAACATCGGCGCGCTGATCCGCGGCGTCGGCCGTGAAGAGGTCGAGCGCGGCCAGGTGCTCTGCAAGCCGGGTTCGATCAAGCCGCACACCGAGTTCAGCTCGGAAGTGTATGTCCTGTCGAAGGACGAGGGCGGCCGTCACACGCCGTTCTTCGCCAACTACCGTCCGCAGTTCTACTTCCGCACCACGGACGTGACCGGCGAAGTCGTTCTCCCCGAGGGCACCGAGATGGTGATGCCGGGCGACAACGTGAATCTCGGCGTCAAGCTGATCGCCCCGATCGCTATGGATCAGGGTCTGCGCTTCGCCATCCGTGAAGGCGGTCGTACCGTCGGCGCGGGGGTTGTCGCGACGATCACAAAGTAATATAGGGCTGCTACCGCGCGATTCTCCTCGGGGAATCGCGCGGTTGCGCTTTTAAGGTTTTTCGCCCGAATCGGAAACCGGACAGGTTTTCGAGACGGGCTTGGCTCTTTCGCATCGGTTGGGACATGGAAACGCAGAATATTCGTATTCGCCTCAAGGCTTTTGATCACCGCGTGCTGGATCAGGCCACTGGCGACATTGCCGACACCGCCCGTCGCACGGGCGCGCTCATTCGCGGTCCGATCCCCCTGCCGACGCGCATCGAGAAGTTCACCGTGAACCGCGGCCCGCACATCGACAAGAAGTCGCGCGAGCAGTTCGAGGTGAGGACGTACAAGCGGCTGCTGGATATCGTGCAGCCCACGCCGCAGACGGTGGACGCGCTGATGAAGCTCGACCTTGCCGCCGGCGTCGACGTCGAGATCAAGCTGGCCTGAGCCAGCTCGGCATAACGGGATACCGAACGGCGGCGCTTCAGGGCGCCGGCGTTGTCCGAGTCCCCACCGCCGCCTCCTTCGGGAACGCGGCATCCGGCCCGGGTGGGGGCAATCGGTAATTTGGGCTGGGCTTCGGGAAACCGGAGCTTTTTTCGTTGGTACGCTCGCCGCTAACGCGAGCCTATGCAGAAGGGAACCAGATCATGCGCACTGGCGTGATCGCGAAGAAAATGGGCATGACGCGCCTGTTCAAGGACGATGGGCGGCACGTGCCGGTCACCGTCCTCAGCCTCGAAGGCTGCCAGGTCGTCGCTCGCAAGATTGAGGCTGTCGACGGCTATGTCGCCGTCCAGCTCGGCGCCGGCGTCGCCAAGGCGAAGAACGTCGCCAAGCCGCAGCGCGGCCACTTCGGCAAGGCCGAGGTCGAGCCGAAGGCGGAGCTCGCCGAGTTTCGTGTCGCCGAGGATGCGCTCCTCGACGTTGGCGCGTGGCTCTCGGCCGATCATTTCGTTGCCGGCCAGTATGTCGACATCACCGGCCACACCCAGGGCAAGGGTTTTGCCGGCGCGATGAAGCGCTGGGGCTTCGGCGGTCTGCGCGCGACGCACGGCGTTTCGGTCTCGCACCGTTCGCACGGTTCGACGGGTAACCGCCAGGATCCGGGCCGCGTCTTCAAGAACAAGAAGATGGCCGGTCACATGGGCGACCGTCAGCGCACCCAGCAGAACCTCGAGATCGTCTCGACCGACGTCGAGCGCGGCCTGATCTTCGTCAAGGGTTCGGTTCCCGGTCACAAGGGCACCTGGTTGCTCGTCAAGGATGCGGTGAAGCTGCCGCGCCACGCCGAAGCGCCGTATCCCGCCGGCCTGAAGGCCGCCAATTCCAACGCTCCCGCCGACACGCCCGCCGAGGATGTGGCTGCGGTTGAAGCGACCGAAGGCCAGGAGGGCTAAGTCGTGAAGGTCAAGGTTCAGAACCTGGATGCCAGCGAAAACGGCGACATCGATCTCAACGACGAGATCTTCGGTGTCGAACCGCGCGCGGACATCCTCCACCGGGTCGTAACCTGGCAGCTCGAGAAGCGTCGCGGCACCGCCCGCGGCACCCGCGAGCGCAGCGACGTTGCCCGTTCCGGCAAGAAGCTGGGTCGCCAGAAGGGCGGCGGTACCGCCCGTCACGGCGATCGCCGTGCGCCGATCTTCGTCGGCGGCGGTAAGGCTCACGGCGCCCGCGTTCGCGACTTCAACCCGTCGCTGAACAAGAAGGTCCGCGTGCTCGGCCTCAAGATGGCGCTGTCGTCGAAGGCGAAGGCCGGCCAGCTCATCGTCATGGACTCGCTGACCGTGCAGGACGGCAAGACCAAGGCGCTCGCGGCCGATCTCGTCAAGCTCGGCTTCGGCAAGAGCACGCTGGTGATCGACGGCGAAGCGGTGGAGCAGAGCTTCGCCCGTGCGTCGGCCAACCTCGTGGCGATCAACGTTCTGCCGGCGATCGGCGCGAACGTGTACGATATCCTGAAGCATGACACGCTGGTGCTGACCCGCGCGGCTGTCGAGAAGCTGGAGGCGCGGTTCAATGGCTAAGAAGCAGGCGGGCGCCGTCGACCTTCGTCACTACGACGTCGTCGTCGCGCCGCACATCACCGAGAAGTCGACGCTTCTCTCCGAGCACAACGCGGTCGTCTTCAAGGTGGCCGGTGACGCGACCAAGCCGCAGATCAAGGCGGCGGTCGAGGCGCTGTTCAACGTCACCGTCACTGGCGTCAACACGATCGTCCAGAAGGGCAAGACCAAGCGCTGGAAGGGTGAGGCCTACCGTCGCTCGGACGTCAAGAAGGCGATCGTGACGCTGGCCGAAGGCCAGTCGATCGACGTCACCACCGGTATTTGAGGCGGGATAGATGGCACTCAAGCACTATAACCCGACGAGCCCGGCCCGCCGCGGCCTGATCCTCGTCGACCGCTCGGCGCTGCACAAGGGCAAGCCCGTCAAGGCGCTGACCGAAGGCAAGCGCAAGACCGGTGGCCGCAACAACAAGGGCCATGTCACCTCGCGCGGCATCGCCGGCGGCCACAAGCAGCGCTATCGCATCGTCGATTTCAAGCGCCGCAAGTGGGACGTCGAGGCGACCGTCGAGCGTCTGGAATATGACCCGAACCGCACCGCGTTCATCGCGCTCGTCAAGTATGACGATGGCGAGCAGGCCTACATCCTGGCGCCGCAGCGCCTGGCGGTGGGCGACAAGGTGATCGCCGGCAAGAAGACCGACGTGAAGCCGGGCAACGCCATGGAACTGGGCCAGATGCCGGTCGGCACCATCGTCCACAACGTGGAGATGAAGCCGGGCAAGGGCGGTCAGATCTCGCGCTCGGCCGGCACCTATGTGCAGGTCGTCGGCCGTGACCGCGGTCTCGTGATCGTCCGCCTGAACTCGGGCGAGCAGCGCTACCTGCGCGGCGATTGCATGGCGACGGTCGGCGCGGTGTCGAACCCGGACAACGCCAACCAGAACCTCGCGAAGGCGGGCCGCAACCGCTGGCTGGGCCGTCGTCCGCTGACGCGCGGCGTCGCGAAGAACCCGGTCGACCACCCGCATGGCGGTGGTGAAGGCCGGACCTCGGGCGGCCGTCACCCGGTCACCCCGTGGGGCAAGCCGACCAAGGGCGCGCGCACGCGCAACAACAAGTCGACGGACAAGATGATCATCCGGTCCCGTCACGCGAAGAAGAAGAGGTAAGTCATGGCCCGTTCCATCTGGAAAGGTCCGTTCGTCGACCTGCATCTGCTGAAGAAGGCGGAGACGGCTCAGGACACCAACGCGCGTGCGCCGATCAAGACCTGGTCGCGTCGTTCGACGATCCTGCCGACGTTCGTTGGCCTGACGTTCAACGTCTACAACGGTCGCAAGTTCGTTCCGGTCTCGGTCAACGAGGATATGGTGGGTCACAAGCTCGGCGAGTTCGCGCCCACGCGCTACTTCCCCGGCCACGCGGCCGACAAGAAGGGCAAGAGGTAAGCGATGTCGAAGCCTAAATCCCCCCGCCGCGTCGGCGACAAGGAAGCGCTCGCCGTCGGCACCACGATCCGTGGTTCCGCGCAGAAGCTCAATCTGGTCGCCGCGCTGATCCGTAACCGCAAGGCCGGTGACGCGATGAACATCCTCGCATTCTCCAAGAAGGCGATGGCGATCGACGTCCGCAAGGTGCTCGCCTCGGCGATCGCGAACGCGGAGAACAACCACAACCTCGACGTCGATGCGCTGGTCGTGTCGGAAGCAAGCGTCGGCAAGAGCCTGTCGATGAAGCGTTTCGCGACCCGTGCGCGTGGTCGTTCGAGCCGGATCGTCAAGCCCTTCAGCCGCCTCCGCGTCGTCGTGCGCGAGCAGGAAGAAGCATAATGGGTCAGAAGAGCAATCCGATCGGCCTCCGGTTGCAGATCAACCGGACCTGGGACAGCCGCTGGTTCGCAGAGGGCGAGGACTATGGTCGTCTGCTCCTCGAGGATCTCGCGATCCGCACGTACATCATGAAGGCGATCCCGCAGGCGGCGATCTCCAAGGTGGTGATCGAGCGTCCCGCGAAGCTGTGCCGCATCTCGATCTTCGCTGCCCGTCCGGGCGTGATCATCGGCAAGAAGGGCGCGGACATCGAGAAGCTTCGCAAGAAGCTCGGCGCGATGACCTCGTCGGACGTGTCGCTGAACATCGTCGAGATCCGCAAGCCGGAAATCGACTCGAAGCTCGTCGCGCAGTCGGTCGCCGACCAGCTCGAGCGTCGCGTCGCGTTCCGTCGCGCGATGAAGCGGGCGGTGCAGTCGGCGCTGCGTCTGGGCGCCGAAGGCATCCGGATCACCTGCGGCGGCCGCCTCGGCGGCGCCGAGATCGCGCGGACCGAATGGTATCGCGAGGGTCGGGTTCCGCTGCACACGCTGCGTGCGAACGTCGATTATGCGGAAGCCCAGGCGCACACCGCCTATGGCGTCTGCGGCGTCAAGGTCTGGATCTTCAAGGGTGAGATCCTGGGCCACGACCCGATGGCGCAGGACCGGCTGATGATGGAGGCTCAGACCTCCGGCGTCCGGCCGGCGCGCTGATAGGAATTAGAGACAATGCTGCAACCGAAGCGCACTAAATTCCGCAAGGCCCACAAGGGCCGTATCCATGGCGACGCCCCCGGCGGCACCCAGCTCAACTTCGGCTCCTACGGGCTGAAGGCGCTGGCGCCGGAGCGGATCACCGCGCGTCAGATCGAGGCGGCCCGCCGCGCGATCACGCGTCACATCAAGCGTCAGGGCCGTCTGTGGATCCGCATCTTCCCGGACGTTCCCGTCTCGTCGAAGCCGGCCGAAGTCCGCATGGGCTCCGGTAAGGGCGCGCCCGAATATTGGGTCGCGCGCGTCAAGCCCGGCCGCATCCTGTTCGAGCTGGACGGCGTCCCCGGCCCGCTCGCCGCGGAAGCGTTCGAGCGTGCGGCGATGAAGCTGCCGATCAAGACGAAGGTCGTCGCCCGTCTCGGCGACTTCACCCACCTGGGGGGCGCATGATGACCAAGCCTGCCGATCTCAAGGTCAAGACCGATGACGAGCTGCAGTCGCAGCTTTCGGAGCTGAAGCGCGAGCAGTTCAACCTGCGCTTCCAGTCGGCGACCAACCAGCTCGAGAAGCCGGCCCGCGTGCGCGAAGTGCGCCGCGACATCGCCCGGATCAAGACGCTGCAGGCCGAGCGTTCGCGCTCGGCGGCCAAGTAAGGAATAGGGAAGCCATGCCGAAGCGCGTGCTGACCGGACTGGTCGTGTCGGACAAGACCGACAAGACGGTGGTTGTGAAGGTGGAGCGGAAGGTCAAGCACCCGCTCTACGGCAAGATCATCCGCCGTTCGAAGAAGTATCACGCCCACGACGAGGCGAACGATTATCGCGAAGGCGAAACCGTTCGCATCGAAGAGACGGCGCCGATCTCGAAGCTCAAGACCTGGAAGGTGATCGGTCGCGTCGATACGCACCAGTCGCCGGTCGTGGTCGAGGGCTGATCCTCGCGAAAGCGGGACCAAGAGGAAACCAGGAACCACCGGGCGTCAGGTCCCGGCAGGCCAATTGAGAAGGAACCGGATCGATGATCCAGATGCAATCCAATCTCGACGTCGCCGACAACAGCGGCGCGAAGCGGGTGCAGTGCATCAAGGTGCTGGGCGGCTCGAAGCGCCGTTTCGCGACCGTTGGCGACGTGATCGTCGTCAGCGTGAAGGAAGCGGCTCCGCGCGGCAAGGTTAAGAAGGGCGACGTTCACCGTGCGGTGATCGTGCGTACCGCCAAGGACATCCATCGTCCCGATGGGTCGACCATCCGCTTCGACGGCAACGCCGCGGTGCTGGTCAACAAGAACGAGGAGCCGATCGGCACCCGTATCTTCGGGCCGGTCGTCCGCGAGCTGCGCGCGAAGAACTACATGAAGATCATCTCGCTCGCGCCGGAGGTGCTGTAATGTCCGCTGCCAAGATCAAGAAGGGCGACAAGGTCGTCGTCTTGTCCGGCAAGGACAAGGGCCGCTCGGGTGAAGTGCTGAAGGTGCTTCCGAAGGACGGCAAGGTGCTCGTGGACGGCGTCAATGTCGCCGCCCGCCACCGCAAGCCGAGCCAGGGCAACCCGCAGGGCGGCATCGACCGTCTGCCGGCGCCGATGGCGATCAGCAAGGTCGCGCTCGAGGACCCGAAGAACCCGGGCAAGCCCACGCGCGTCCGTTTCGAGATCCAGGACGGCAAGAAGGTTCGCGTCGCCGTCAAGTCCGGGGAGGCCATCAATGGCTGACACCTATACGCCCCGCATGCGCAAGCTGTACGACGAGAGCATCGCCAAGGCGATGACCGAGAAGTTCGGCTATGCAAACCACATGCAGGTGCCCAAGATCGAGAAGATCGTGCTCAACATGGGCGTGGGCGAAGCGACGCAGGACAAGAAGAAGGTCGAGACCGCCGCGCAGGAAATGCAGCGGATCGCCGGCCAGAAGCCTGTCGTGACGCGCGCGAAGAAGTCGATCGCGCAGTTCAAGCTGCGTGAGGGCATGCCGATCGGCGCGAAGGTCACCCTTCGTCGCGAGCGCATGTACGAGTTCCTCGATCGCCTGATCACGATCGCGCTGCCGCGCGTTCGCGACTTCCGCGGGCTTAACCCGAAGAGCTTCGACGGCCGTGGCAACTATGCCATGGGCCTCAAGGAGCAGATCGTGTTCCCCGAGATCAACTATGACCAGATCGACAAGGTCCGGGGCATGGACGTGATCGTCACCACCACGGCGAAGACCGACGAGGAAGCGCGCGAGCTGCTCCGTCTGTTCGGCTTCCCGTTCCCGCAGGACCAGGCCGCCGCCGAGAAGAAGGCGGCCTGAGCCCTCATGCGGCTCATGGCAAGATAAGGAAGAGAACTTAAGTCATGGCGAAACTGAGTTCGATCAACAAGAACGAGAAGCGCAAGCAGCTGGTGAAGCGCTATGCGGGCCGTTACGCGCGCCTCAAGGCGGTCGCGAACGACGAGTCTCTGGACGAGACCGAGCGCCTGATCGCGCGCCTGAAGATGGCGGAGATCCCGCGCAACGGCAATCCGACGCGTATCCGCAACCGTTGCGAGGTGACCGGTCGTCCCCGCGCTTACTACCGTAAATTCCGTCTCTGCCGCGTGCAGCTGCGGGAGCTGGCCAACAAGGGCCTGATCCCGGGCGTCACGAAGTCGAGCTGGTGAGGAATCGATAATGGCATTGACCGATCCCTTGGGTGATCTGCTCACCCGCATCCGCAACGGCCAGCGCGCGCGCAAGGACAGCGTGATCTCTCCGGCGTCGAAGCTGCGCGCCCGCGTGCTCGACGTGCTGAAGCGCGAAGGCTATATCCGCGGCTATTCCGAGGAGCTGGTTGCCGGCCACAGCGGCCTGCGCATCGAGCTGAAATATTTCGAGGGCCAGCCGGCGATCAAGCACGTCGCGCGCGTCTCGAAGCCGGGCCGCCGCGTCTATTCGGGCTCCAAGGAGCTGCCGCGCATTCGCAACGGCCTGGGCATCACCATCGTCTCGACGCCGCGTGGCGTTCTGTCGGACGCGGAAGCGCGCGATCAGAACGTCGGTGGCGAGATCCTCGCGGAGGTCTTCTGATGAGCCGCATCGGTAAGAAGCCGGTTCCGGTACCGGCAGGTGTCACCGCGACGATCGACCAGGGCAAGCTTTCGGTGAAGGGCCCCAAGGGCACGCTGAGCATGCCGCTGGCCGACGACGTCAGCTATGAAGTGCAGGACGGCCAGATCGCCGTCCAGCCGGCCAACGAGACCAAGCGGGCACGCGCCTTCTGGGGCATGCAGCGTACGCTGGTGCAGAACCTGGTGACCGGCGTGACCGAGGGCTTTTCGAAGACCCTCGTGATCACCGGCGTCGGCTACCGCGCCAACTCGCAGGGCAAGAACCTGAAGCTGCAACTCGGCTACAGCCACGATGTCGATTTCGCGGTGCCGGAAGGCATCGAGATCAAGACCCCGGATCAGACCACGGTCGAGATCACGGGCATCGACAAGCAGAAGGTCGGCCAGGTCGCCGCCGAGATCCGCCGCTGGCGGAAGCCGGAACCCTATAAGGGCAAGGGCATCAAGTATCGCGGCGAGTTCATCTTCCGCAAGGAAGGAAAGAAGAAGTAAGATGGCAAAGCTCTCTCTCTTCGCGAAGCGCCGCCAGCGCGTCCGTACCGCGCTCCGCGCGCGTTCGGGCACGCGTGCCCGCCTGTCGATCCACCGCTCGGGTCGTCATATCTACGCGCAGGTCATCGACGACGCGGCCGGCCACACCGTGGCCTCGGCTTCGACGCTCGAGAAGGACGTCCGTGGCCAGAGCGGCGCGAACCTCTCGGCTGCTGCCGATGTGGGCAAGCGCGTCGCCGAGAAGGCGAAGGCAGCCGGCGTCACCAAGGTCGTGTTCGACCGCGGCGGCTTCCTGTTTCATGGTCGCGTGAAGGCGCTGGCGGATGCCGCGCGTGAAGGCGGATTGGAGTTCTAACATGGCTGAGCAAACCGAAAATCAGGTCGCGGCCGCTCCGGAGGCAGCCGCAGCGCCCGCCGACGCCCCGCGCGAGAACCGCGGTCCGCGTGGCGGTCGTGGCCGTGGCCCCGGCGGCGATCGTGGCGGCCGTGGCCGTGACGGTAACCGTGGTCGCCGCGACGATCGTCGCGGCAACAACGAGGACCAGGGCGAGGAGCTGATCGAAAAGCTCGTCCACATCAACCGTGTCTCGAAGACGGTGAAGGGCGGCAAGCGCTTCGGCTTCGCGGCGCTGGTCGTCGTGGGTGACGGCAAGGGCCGTGTCGGCTTCGGTCATGGCAAGGCGCGTGAGGTGCCGGAAGCCATTTCGAAGGCGACCGCGTCGGCGAAGAAGAAGATGGTCCGCGTGCCGCTGCGCGAGGGCCGGACGCTTCACCACGACGGCAAGGGCCATTTCGGCGCCGGCCGCGTGACCGTCCGTTCCGCCCCGCAGGGCACCGGCATCATCGCCGGCGGTCCGATGCGTGCGGTGTTCGAGAGCCTCGGCGTTGCCGACGTTGTGACCAAGTCGGTCGGCACCTCGAACCCCTACAACATGATCCGGGCGACCTTCGAGGCGCTGGGCGAGCAGACCTCGCCCAAGGCCGTCGCGCAGCGCCGCGGCAAGAAGATCGCCGATCTGCTCGGTCGTGGTGGTGCCGACAAGGCCGCTGCCCAGGCCGAGGCCGAAGCGGTCACGGAGTAAGTTCGATGGCAACCATCAAGATCAAGCAGACGGGTTCGCCCATCCGCCGTACCCAGGATCAGCGCGCGACGCTGATCGGCCTGGGCCTCAACAAGATGCACCGCGTGTCGGAACTGCAGGATACCCCTGAAGTTCGCGGCATGATCCGCAAGGTGCAGCACATGGTCGAAGTCCTCGACTGATGTGACGAACATCCCTCCTCCCTCGGGGGGCGGGGCGGCCGCAAGGCGGCCAGGGAGAGGGGGCATGGCGTAGATTCGCCATTGCCCCCTCTCCCTGTCGGGCCTAAGGGCCCATTTTTCCCGCGCCCGACCGGGGCCGGGGATGATTCTTTCAGCGCGTCAAAAGCGAAAGCGAGTGCAGACTATGAAACTCAACGAGATCAGCGACAACCAGGGTGCCCGCAAGAGCCGCGTTCGCGTCGGCCGCGGCATCGGCTCGGGCGTCGGCAAGACCGCCGGCCGCGGCCAGAAGGGTCAGAAGAGCCGTGAAGGCGTTTCGATCAAGGGCTTCGAGGGCGGCCAGATGCCGCTCCACATGCGCCTGCCGAAGCGTGGCTTCAACAACATCTTCGCCAAGGATTATGCCGAGGTGAACCTGGGCGCGATCCAGAAGCTTATCGATGCCGGCACGCTCGCGACCGACGGCACGATCGACCATGCCGCGCTGAAGGCGGCCGGCGTCGCCCGTGGCGGCAAGGACGGCGTTCGCGTTCTCGGCAAGGGCGCGTTCTCGGCCAAGCTGAGCCTGAAGGTCGCCGGCATTTCGAAGGGCGCCCGCGAGGCGATCGAGAAGGCCGGCGGTTCGGTCGAACTGATCGAGGTGGTTCCGGCCGCCGACAAGGCCAAGGCCAAGAAGGGCAGTGCGATCGCGGCGCGCAAGGCCGCCAAGGCCTGACGCCGTTTATCGGCGTGCCGCTTTTGTCCCCGCGCGGTTAGACAAGCGCGGTTGAGGCATTATATGGGGCGGCGGGGGCGCGTGATGCGCATTCCCGCCGCCTCTGTTTTTCCGGGATCGTAGACATGGCATCCGCAGCCGACAACTTCGCGAGCAACCTCAGTCTCGCCAAGTTCGGTCAGGCAACCGAACTCAAGAAGCGCATCTGGTTCACCATCGGCGCGCTCATCGTCTTCCGCCTGCTGAGCTTCGTGCCGATCCCCGGCATCGATCCGCGCGCGCTGGCGTCGCTGTTCAACACGACCCGTGGCGGCGTGCTGGATTTCTTCAACACCTTCTCGGGCGGCAGCCTCGAGCGCATGAGCCTTATCGCGCTCGGCGTGATGCCCTACATCACCGCCTCGATCGTCGTTCAGCTCGCGAGCACGCTCTCGCCGACGCTGGCCGCGATCAAGAAGGAGGGTGAGGCCGGGCGCAAGAAGCTCAACCAGTATACCCGCTACGGCACCGTCGGCCTCACGATCATCCAGGGCTATTTCATCGCCATCGGCCTTGAGACCTGGGGTGCGGGGCAGGGCATGTCCGCGGTGGTCGATCCGGGCCTGCTGTTCCGCATCGTCGCGGTGATCTCGCTACTCGGCGGCACGATGTTCCTGATGTGGCTGGGTGAGCAGATCACCAGCCGCGGCATCGGCAACGGCGTTTCGCTGATCATCATGGCCGGCATCGTCGCGCAGCTGCCGACGACGCTTGCCAACCTGTTCGAGGGCGGCCGCACCGGTTCGCTCTCGGCGCCGGTGATCGCGGCGATCGTCGTGCTGGCGCTGGGCCTGATCGCGTTCATCTGCTTCATGGAGCGCGCGCAGCGCCGGGTGCTGATCCAGTATCCCAAGCGCCAGACCGCGCGCGGCATGATGCAGGGCGATCGCAGCCACCTGCCGCTGAAGATCAATACCGCGGGCGTCATCCCGCCGATCTTCGCCTCGTCGCTGCTGCTGATGCCGCTCACCATCTCCCAGTTCGCGGGCAACAAGTTCGACGAATCGACGGTGTGGGGCCAGATCATGGGCTGGCTGAACATCAACATCGCGCACGGCCAGCCGCTCTACATGCTGCTCTATGGCGCGGGCATCATCTTCTTCTGCTTCTTCTACACCGCAGTGGTGTTCAATCCGGAAGAGACGGCCGACAATCTGAAGCGCTATGGCGGGTTCATCCCCGGCATCCGCCCGGGCAAGAGCACCGAGAAATATCTCGATTATGTGCTGACGCGGATCACCGTGATCGGCGCCGCCTATCTGACCGCGCTGTGCCTCGTGCCCGAATATCTGGTCGCGAGCATGGGCGTCCCCTTCTATCTGGGCGGCACCAGCCTGCTGATCGTCGTCAACGTGACGATGGACACCGTGACGCAGATCCAGAGCCACCTGCTTGCGCATCAGTATGGCGACCTTATCAAGAAGGCGAAGCTCAAGGGCGGAAAGAACCGCTGACGCGGTCAGCGGCGCAAAGGGGAAGGATCGCGCACTGATGAACATCATTCTGCTGGGGCCCCCGGGGGCGGGCAAGGGCACCCAGGCGAGCCGGCTGGTCGAGGAGCATGGCATGGTCCAGCTCTCGACCGGGGACATGCTCCGCGCCGCGGTCAAGGCGGGAACGCCGGTGGGTCTCAAGGCGAAGGCGGTGATGGATGCCGGCGAACTGGTGTCGGACGAGATCGTCTCGGCGCTGATCGGCGACAAGCTCGACGAGATGGGCGCGGAAAAGGGCGCCATCTTCGACGGTTATCCGCGCACCGCGGCGCAGGCCGAATCGCTCGACCTGATCCTGGCCGAGCGTGGCCGCACGCTCGATCATGTCATCGAGTTGGGCGTGGACGAGGATGCGCTGGTCGAGCGCATCACCGGCCGCTTCACCTGCGCCACCTGCGGGGAGGGCTATCATGATCTGTTCAAGCAGCCGAAGGTCGAGAACACCTGCGACTGCTGCGGCGGCCATGAGTTCAAGCGCCGTCCCGACGACAATGCCCAGACCGTGCGCACGCGCATGGCGGAATATCGTGGCAAGACCGCCCCGATCCTGCCGATCTACGAAGCCCGCGGCATCGTGACGCGGGTCGACGGCATGGCCGATATCGAGGAGGTCAGCCGCGCGATCGAGGACGTGCTCGCCTCGGCGTGATGTGAGCGTTTCTCCTCCCCGGCTGCGTTCGGGAAGGAGAATGCATTGCGCTTCCCCCGGCTGGTCAGCCCCCTTATCATCTGCTGTGATGCGGACCGGGAGGGACTCGCCATGCGCATCGTTTCAGCCTGTGTCGCGGCACTGGCCTGTGCCGCACCGCTGCACGCCGAGGTCGTCTCGCAGGACGCCGGGCGGTTCGAGACCGCCAGCACCGTGCAGATCGCGGCACCGCCCGAAATCGTGTGGGAGGCTCTGATCAAGCCCAACCGCTGGTGGTCGGGCGACCACACATGGTCGGGCGACGCGAAGAACCTGTATCTGAGCGCGCAGGCCGGCGGCTGCTTCTGCGAGCTGCTGCCCGACGTGAAGGGCAGCGTCGAGCATGGCCGGGTGATGCTCGCGCGGCCGGGCAGCGAGCTGCGCCTCTTCGGCGCGCTCGGGCCGTTGCAGGCGATGGCGGTCTCCGGCAACCTCCATATCGCGCTCAAGCCGCGGGATGGTGGCACCGAGGTGACGTTGCGCTACATCGTCGGCGGTGCGATCGACGGCGACGTCGCAGCGCTCGCCCCGGCGGTGGATGGCGTGCTGGTGCAGCAACTCGATGGTCTCAGGCGCTTCGCCGAGACGCCCGCGCAATAGCCCCGCGTGACAGGCTTGTGCTGCACCCGATTGTGCTAAGGGTGGCGCAGCATAACGGCCCCGACTCAAGGAAGGCCGGGGCTGGGTCGCTCGTTGCGATAAGAGTGCGGAGAGGGACCTGAACAATGGCGGTAACCGACCACGTCGATCTTCCGACGTTCATCGAAGGCGTCAAGAAGCGCAATCCGGGGCAGGACGAGTTCGTCCAGGCGGTGCAGGAGGTGGCCGAGGACATCTTCGAGTTCATCGAGGACAAGGAAGCCTATCACTCGCAGCAGATCCTGCGGCGCATCGCCGAGCCGGATCGGATCATCTCGTTCCGCGTCTGCTGGGAAGATGATGCCGGCAATGTCCGCGTGCAGCGCGGCTGGCGCGTGCAGAACAACAACGCGATCGGGCCCTACAAGGGCGGCATCCGCTTCCATCCCTCGGTCACCGAGAGCGTCCTCAAATTCCTGGCGTTCGAGCAGACCTTCAAGAATGCGCTGACCGGCCTGCCGATGGGCGGCGGCAAGGGCGGCGCGAATTTCAACCCCAAGGGCAAGAGCGACCGCGAGGTCATGCGCTTCTGCCAGAGCTTCATGACCGAGCTGTATCGCCATGTCGGCGCGGACGTGGACGTGCCCGCCGGCGATATCGGCGTCGGTGCGCGCGAGATCGGCTATATGTTCGGCCAGTACAAGCGGATCACCAACCAGTTCACCGGCGTGCTGACCGGCAAGGGGCTGGAATTCGGAGGCTCGCTGATCCGGCCCGAGGCGACCGGCTATGGCGCCACCTATTTCCTCCAGAACATGCTGACGACGCGCAACCGCGATCTGGCGGGGCTTGTCGCGGTGATCTCCGGCTCCGGCAATGTTGCCACCCACGCGGCGGAGAAGGTGACGCAACTCGGCGGCAAGGTGGTGACGCTCAGCGACAGCGGCGGCTTCGTCCATGATCCCGACGGCATCGGTCTGGAGAAGATCAACTGGGTGAAGCACCACAAGACGCACACCCGCGGCCGCCTGTCCGACTATGTGAAGCAATATCCCGGCGCCAGTTTCCACGAGGGCAAGACGCCGTGGGGCGTGCCGTGCGACGTCGCGCTGCCCTGCGCCACCCAGAACGAACTGCTGGCCGAGGACGCGCGCACGCTGGTGAAGAATGGCTGCTTCGCGGTCTCCGAAGGCGCCAACATGCCGACCGATCTGGAGGGCGTGCACGTGTTCAAGGACGCGCGCATCCTCTACGCGCCGGGCAAGGCGGCCAATGCCGGCGGTGTCGCCGTTTCGGGGCTGGAGATGAGCCAGAATTCGGAACGGCGGCAGTGGAAGGAAGCCGAGCTGCAGCAGCTGCTGCTCGATATCATGGCCGGCATCCATGAAAGCTGCCTGCGCTATGGCCGCGAGAGCGACGATTATGTCGACTATGTGAAGGGCGCGAACATCGCCGGGTTCAAGAAGGTGGCGGATGCGATGCTGGCCTACGGCGTGGTCTGAGGCGCCGCCGGCGCGGCGAGCGGATGCACGAAAAGGAGCAAGCCATGTTTCGGCGGACGATCATCACTGTCGCCCTGCTCTCCGGCCTGCCGGCGCCGGGATCGGCGCAGGATCAGGATGCCCGCTTCCGGCCGCCGCCCGGATGGAGCGGACGGCATCAGGCGACGCTCTATCGCGAGCGCAATTTCGCGGGGCCCGCGGTTTCGGTGCAGCGGGCGGAGGCCAATCTCGGCGTCACCTGGCCGGTGCAGTCGATCCGGGTGCAGACCGGCCGATGGCAGATCTGCACCGGCCCGTCCTTCACCGGCCGCTGCGACATATTGATGCGAGACGTGCCGGTGATCGCCGAATCCTATCGGCGCATCCTTTCGATACGGCCGGTCTACGACGTCGCGCCGCCGCGACCACCCGGCGGCGGTGGCGTTGGTGGTGGCACCGGGGGCCAGTCACTGCGCGGGATGGCGGCGGAGTTCTTCCCCAATCCGCGTCGCGGCGGCGTGGCGCTGGAGTGCCGGACGGGCACGGCAGCGTGCGCGAAGCAGACGGCGGATGCGTTCTGCCGCAGCGCCGGTTGGAACGGCTCGCGCAACGCGGCGCTGCGCACGGTTGCCCGGCGCAACCATGTCGTCGATGTGCTCTGCGTGCGCTCGGGCTATTGAGGCATAACGCTTCCGCCGGAGGTCCCGGCGTGGCATGAGCGCGCGACCATGACGTCCGTGCTCAACATCGCCCATTCCATCCTCGGCCAGCCCTGGCGCTGGCGCGCGCGCGCCGCGGACGCGCGCGAGGATGCGATGGGCAGCGACGATCTCGTCACCCAGTTGCTGCTCGCGCGCGGCTGTCCCCCCGATGCGCTGGAGGCGCACCGTACGCCCAGCATCCGTGCCTTCATGCCCGACCCCTCGATCTTCCGCGACATGGACCGTGCCGCCGGGCGGCTCGCCGACGCGGTGATCGCCGGTGAGCCGGTGACGGTGTTCGGCGATTACGACGTCGACGGCGCGACGTCCGCGGCGCTGCTGATCCGGCTGCTGCGCGACCTGGGGCTCGATCCGCGCGCTTATATCCCGGACCGGCTGATGGAAGGCTACGGCCCCTCGGGCGAGGCGCTGGTGCGCATCGCCAAAGGCGGCGCGCGGCTGATCGTGACGGTCGATTGCGGCGCGCAGGCGTTCGAGGCGCTGGAGATGGCGCGCGACGTGGGCGTCGACGTGATCGTGGTGGACCATCACAAATGCGCCACCGCGCTGCCGGTGGCGCTCGCTTTGGTCAATCCCAACCGGCTGGACGAGGATGAGGGGCGCGCGCACGGCCATCTCGCCGCGGTCGGCGTCGCCTTCCTGCTCGGTGCCGCGCTGCTGCGGACATTGCGCGCACGGGGGTTCTTCGCCGGGCGTGCCGAACCGCGGCTGCTCGACCTGCTCGATATCGTCGCGCTGGGCACGGTGGCCGATGTCGCGCAGCTCCGCGGGCTCAACCGCGCGTTCGTCGCGCAGGGCCTCAAGGTGATGGCGCAGCGGCGCAACGTCGGCCTGACGGCGCTGATCGAGGCGGCGCGGCTGGAACGCGCGCCGACCGCGACCGATCTCGGCTTCGCGTTGGGGCCGCGCATCAATGCCGGCGGCCGCGTCGGCAAGTCCGACCTCGGCGTGCGCCTGCTGACCACCGAGGATCCGGACGAGGCCCGCGCCATCGCGCTCGAGCTCAACCGCCTCAATGAGGAACGCCGCGCGATCGAGTCGGCGGTGCAGGTGGAGGCCGAGGAGGCCGCTGTCCGCCAGGGCAATCGCGCGGTGGCGGTGGTCGCGGGGCAGGGGTGGCACCCCGGCGTGATCGGCATCGTCGCCGGGCGCCTCAAGGAGAAGCTCGGCCGCCCCGCGATCGTCATCGCGCTCGACGAGGCGGGCGTCGGCAAGGGCTCGGGCCGGTCGATCGGCGGCGTCGATCTCGGCGCCGCGGTGCTCGCCGCGAAGGATATGGGCCTGCTCGCCGCGGGCGGCGGCCATGCGATGGCGGCGGGGCTCACGGTGCATGGTGGCGGCATCGATGCGCTCGCCGATTTCCTGGAAGAGAGGCTGGCGGCGGACGTCACCCGTGCGCAGGGCGAACGCGCGCTGCTGTTCGATGCGGTGCTGGCGCCCGGCGGGGTGACGCCGGCGATCGTCGAGGCGCTGGAGGCGGGCGGGCCCTATGGCGTCGGCTGGCCGGCACCGCGCGTCGCCACCGGCCCGGTGCGCGTCGTGCGGGCCGATATCGTCGGCACCGGCCATGTCCGCGCGGTGGTGGCGGGCGACGACGGTCGTTCGCTCAAGACGGTGGCGTTCCGCGCCGCGGAGACCGCGCTGGGGCAGGCGCTGCTCGGCGCGGGGCCGCATCGCCGCCTCTGGCTGGCCGGCCGCGCCCGCATCGACGACTGGGCGGCGCGCCCGGCGGCCGAACTCCACCTCGACGATGCCGCCTGGGCGGATTGATTGAATCGCCCCCTTGACCGTATCGTCGCAAGCTCCTAAGCGGACGGCCCGCACCGAGCGGCCCCTTCGTCTAGCGGTTAGGACGCGGCCCTTTCACGGCTGAAACACGGGTTCGATTCCCGTAGGGGTCACCACGCGCAGGATGCTGCGGTTTTCGGTGGCATCGCTTCGAAGCTTTTAGCCCTGCGATCGGGGTGATTTTGCCCCCGGTGGGCTGCGGCGCTTTCGCGATCATCAGCGCCCGCACGCTTGCCGTAATGGCGCACAATCTCAGGCGACACGCCAAGGATCGAGCCGACCTCGCGCACCGCATCCTTGTCCATCAGCGCGCGGATCCGCTCCTGCAACTCGGCCAGCCAGAACGGGTGCATCGGCACGGCGACGTCTTTCATCACGCCCCCTTGCGCATCTTCTGCTGCGTGAACTCCGTGATTCCGCCCGTGATCCAGCCAGCGAGCGAAACGACGACAGGTCTCGATCTCGCAAAGAACTTATCCAGGGACATGACGTCGATGCTGCAGCGAATAGAGCCGTCAGGCAATCAGTAGAACCCGACCGAACCCTTGATTCTCGGCAATATACCGGTGCGCTTGGGCCGCTTCGGCGAGCGCGAAGCGCCTATCGATTACGACGTCGATTTCGCCGCGCGCGGCTTGCGCGAGCAACCCGGCTACGTTCTGGTAAACCGTTTCCTTGTCGAACTCGGCCCCCATGAACACGCCGGTCAGGGACAGGTTGGCCATCATCGCGGGCCACAGATCCAGTGTCAGTTCACCGCCACCAGCGTTGCCGACAAATACGAGCCGCCCATGCGGCTTCAGCGACGCAAGGGAAGCTGGGAGTGTATGTCCGCCGACGGGGTCGACGACCAGGTCGGCACCGGCTCCATCCGTCAACCGGCGGACAGCGTCCGCGACGTTCTCGGCCCGATGGTCGATCGCGGCATCAAGGCCCAGCCGCAGCAGTCGGTCCGCCCGCTCCCGACCCGACACGGTAGCGATGACGCGTGCGCCAGCCAGCTTGGCCAGCTGGATCAGCGCAATGCCCACGCCGCCCGCGCCGCCCTGAACGAGCACCGTCTCGCTTTCCCGGAGCCGCCCAGCCGCGTGCAGGCACTGGTGAGCGTGCCGAAGGCGATCGGGATTGCGGCAGCCGCGCCGTAATCGAGCCCATCAGGTACTGCCCAACTCGTCTTCGCCGATACTGAGCGCAATTCGGCGTGCGAGCCGTCCATTCCCATCGTCGTGACAGGTTGACCGATGGAGAAGCCGAGAACATTGCGCCCGACCTCGACAACCTCTCCGGCAGCCGCGTAACCCATGACATAGGCGGGATGGGGTGGCTCCTGCGTGGCCCTGTTGATCGTGTCACCGCCCTCGATCGACACCGCCTTGACCTGGATGACGAGACCGTCGTCGGCGCATACCGGATCGGGCACATCCGCATATCTGAGCACGTCGGGGCCGCCCGCCTTGTCGTAAATCGCCGCTTTCATACCGCTTCCTTCGGTGTGGGTTTGTTGCTCTCGAGAAAAAGAACGTAGCGCGTGCGATTCTGTTCGGTGCTTCGTGCCTCTGTTCCACCCACAGGGCCCTTCGAAGGTGTCGAGCGAGCACCGAATCCGCTCGATCAGGCTATGGCGGCCCATTGTCCCGCCTTTCGTAACATCACATCCCATATCGTCCCGATTATCTTGGGGCGGGCCCGTCGCTAAATCGGCATCGAAGACAAGGATGCAGCCGCACCGCGACAGCCGCGCTGCCGTGCATCGGCCGACCGAAGGAGACGAAGATGGCGATCGCGCTACCGAAGCCCATTGCCGATTATTTTGCCGCTGACGCAGCGAAGGATGCGGATGGCGTTGCACGATGCTTTTCCGACGAAGCCATCGTCCGGGATGAGGGACACGCTTATTCCGGAAGGGACGCGATCCGGCAGTGGAAGACGGCATCCTCGCAGAAATACAGCTACACCGTCGAGCCGGTTGCCATCGCGATGGAGGGCGACCGGACGGTCGTGACCGGCCATGTCGCCGGCGACTTCCCCGGCAGTCCTGTCGATCTGCGCTACGGCTTCACGCTGGATGGCGGGAAGATCGCGGGTCTGGAGATCGTGGCATGACCCCGTTTCTCAGCTTGCAAGGCAAGCGCATCATGGACTCGCTGGGCGGCATTTCGATCGGCCGGCCGTCCCGCCCGGAGGAGGTCGCCAGCCTGATCGCGTTCCTGGCGTCCGATCGTGGGGCAGCATCACCGGCACCGAATATGTCATCGACGGCGGGACCGTGCCGACCGCCTGAGCGCTAGCCGGCCGCCTCGGGCGCCGCCCATGCGCCGATATGGTCATAGACCGCATCGCGCAGGCGGGTGACCTCGCGGTTGAGGTCGGCGAGCGCGGCCGGCGTCTCGCCCGAAGCCTCCAGCAACGTATTGCCAAGGCAGCCGGCGCGGAAGCGCAGCGCATCGCCCGATGGCGTCAGTGAAACGACGACCTGCCGCTCGTTCGCCGGATTGCGCGCGCGCGCGACCAGGCCGGCGGTCTCGAGGCGCTTGAGCAACGGGGTGAGCGTGCTGGATTCGAGCGCGAGTTGCTGGGCGATGCTGCCGACGGTCTGCAGATCCTGCCGCCAGAGCACGTTGAGCACGAGGTACTGGGGATAGGTCAGCCCGAGCCCGTCGAGCAGCGGCTTGTAGGCCCGCTGGATCGCGATCCCGGCGGAATAGATCGCGAAGCAGAGCTGGTCTTCCAGCGGCACCGGCACCGTCGCTGCATCTGACATCAATTCATTCTCCTACGCATTACCGCCGTAACATATATCGCGATAAATTTATCTGGACAAGCCGATCCACATCGACGATATGGATATCGCGATAACAATTGCCGCAATATCAATGGAGGGTTCCATGTTCAAGACGATCCGCACCGTTGCATTCGTTGCCGCCGCTGCTGCTGCCACTGTCGGCGTCCAGCAGCCGGCGCTGGCGCAATCGCATGAAAATCCCGCCGGGACGGCGGCCACCGCGGCCGTGAAGAATGTCGTGCTGGTTCACGGCGCCTTCGCGGACGGATCGGGATGGCGCGGCGTCTATCAGGAACTCACCGCACGCGGTTATCATGTGACCGTCGTCCAGAACCCGCTGACCTCCTTCGCCGACGATGTCGCCGCGACCCGGCGTGCGCTCGACCGGCAGGATGGTCCCGCCATCCTCGTCGGCCACAGCTGGGGCGGGACGATCATCACCGAGGCGGGGGTGCACCCCCGGGTCCGCGGGCTGGTCTATGTGTCCGCGCTGTCGCCCGACGCCGGCGAGACCACCGCGCAGCAATATGAAGGCTATAAGACGCCGCCCGAATTCGTGATCGAAACCGGCAAGGACGGCTTCGGCTTCATCAAGCCGGACAAGTTCGTCGCCGGCTTCGCGGCGGACGCGACGCCGGCCGATGCCGCCTTCCTGAACGCCTCGCAGGTGCCGATCAACATGGCGAGCTTCGGCGTCAAGCTGCAGAACGCCGCGTGGCGGACCAAGCCGAGCTGGGCGGTGATCGCCACGGAGGACAAGGCCTTCGACCAGCGCATGCTGCAGGGCATGGCCAAGCGCATCGGCGCCAGGGTGACCAATGTCTCAGCCAGCCATGCCCTCTTCCTGACCCAGCCCAGGGTCGTCGCCGACGTGATCGACGAAGCCGCCCGCCAGTCCTCCACAGCGCGCTGATCCGGCGCGCAAGCGGCGACGTGCCGCGCTTACCAGAGAAGGTTCAGAACATGTCTCATTCATCCTTCGGCGATGCCGACTTCGATCGGCGTGCGCGCGAGAACCAGGCCCGGCGCCGGGCCGACGTCAAGACCGCTTATGATTTCATCGTCTGCGGCGCCGGCGCGGCGGGTTCGGTGATCGCACGCCGCCTCGCCGAAAACCCCGGCTGCAGCGTGCTCCTGATCGAAGCCGGCGGCAGCGACGAGGACGAGGTCGTGATGGATCCCGGCCGCTGGCCGCTCAACCTCGGCAGCGAGCGCGATTGGGGCTTCGCGGCCGAGCCGAACCCGCATCTCGGCGGGCGGGCACTCTCCATGTCGATGGGCAAGGGGCTCGGCGGCGGGTCCAGCGTCAACGTCATGGTCTGGGCGCGCGGCCACCGCAGCGACTGGGACCATTTCGCTGCCGTGTCCGGCGACGATGGCTGGGGCTATGATGCCGTGCTCGGCATCTATCGCCGCATCGAGAACTGGCAGGGCAAACCCGACCCCGACTATCGCGGCACCGCGGGGCCGGTGTGGGTCCAGCCGGCCAACGATCCGAGCCCGATCGCCGGCGGCCTGCTGGACGCCGCCAGCGCGCTTGGCATTCCGACCTTCGACAGCCCCAACGGGCGGATGATGGAGAGCGGGGGAGGGGCCGCCTACACCGACATGCTGGTGCGCGACGGCCGGCGCCACTCGCTGTACCGCGCCTATGTCCACCCCGTCGCCGACCGTCCGAACCTGACCATCCTGACCGACACGCTGGTCCGCCGGATCCTGTTCGACGGCACGCAGGCATCGGGCGTGGAAATCGAGCTGGCGGGCCGGATCCGGGCGATCACCGCAGGTACCGAGGTCATCATCTCGACCGGTGCGATCAATACGCCGAAGCTGCTCATGCTCTCCGGCATCGGCGACCGCGGCGAACTCGACCGGCTGGGAATCCCGCTCGTGCGCCATCTGCCGGGCGTCGGCCGGAACCTGCAGGATCATGTCTCGTTCGGCCTCACCTGGGAATATCGCGCGCCGATCGCGCCCCGCAACAGCGGCAGCGAGGCGACCTTGTACTGGAAGAGCCGGCCCGATCTGGAGGCGCCGGACCTGCTGTTCTGCCAGGTCGAGTTCCCCGTGCCGAGCGAACGCACCGCCGCCTGCGGTGTCCCCGAGCATGGCTGGACGATGTTCGCGGGGCTCGCGCATCCGCACAGCCGCGGGCAGGTGCGGCTGCAATCGGCGGACCCGGCCATGGCACCGGTGGTCGATGCCAACATGATGTCCGATCCGCGCGACATGGAGGCGGCGCGGGCCTGCGTGAAGCTCTGCCGCGACCTGGGCAATCAGGCGGCGTTCGATCCCTTCGTCAGCCGTGAGGCGATTCCGGGGGACGGCAACGATCTCGACGACGCCTTCATCCGCGATGCGGCCGTCACCTACTGGCACCAGTGCGGCACCGCGCGGATGGGGCTGGACGACATGGCGGTGGTCGATGCCTCGCTTGCCGTCCACGGTGTCGGGCGCTTGCGCGTGGCGGATGGTTCGATCCTGCCGAAGGTGCCGACCGGCAATACCCAGGCACCCTGCACGATCGTGGGCGAGCGTGCGGCGGATATCCTGCGGCGTCAGTACGGGTTGTAAGTCCGCCAACGCGGGCGGGCATGGGCGGCGCTCCTTCCCTTGGGGGAGCGCCGCTCAGCGCGCCAGCATCTGGTGGCGCGTCAGGCTTTCCTGCATGTGCTGGCGGGCGGCGTTGCGGGCGGCGGCGCTTTCCATGCGGACGATCGCGTCGAAGATCGCCTCATGCTCGCGCAGCACCTTTTCCGCATAGGCATCCTGTTCGTCCGCGGAATGGCCGCGCAGCAGCAGCGTCCGGCGCGGGACGAGGCGCACGCCGATGAAATCGATCATGCGCGGGAAATAATCATTCTGCGTCGCGCGCGCGATCGCCGCGTGGAAACGGGCATCGGCTTCCGCGGCGGCGGCGGGGTCGGAGCGGAACGCGGCCATGTCGTCGAGCGCGGTCTTCATCGCGGTGATGTCCGCGGTGGTGCGGCGCGCGGCGGCGAGGCCGGCCATCTCGGTCTCTACCGCGAGCCTGATCTCGAGCAGCCGGATGACGTCGGCAAGTTCCTGCAATTCATCCGGCGCGATCTGGAAGGCGCGGAAATCGGGCACCTCCTCCACGAACACACCCGATCCCTGGCGGGAGACGAGCACGCCCTTCGCCGCCAGCCGCGCCACTGCCTCACGCACCACCGTGCGGCTGACGCCGGCGTCCTCGGCGATATCCTTCTGGCTGGGGAGCTTGCAGCCGGGGAGATAGCGGCCGGATCTGATACCCGCCTCCAGCGTGGCGAACAGCCTGTCGGTCAGCGAACCGCTGCTGTCTTCCGCGTTCCTGCCCGTCAATCTCGGTCCTTCGTCAGCCACTTGTCATATCAGTTGGCTACATATAGCATAGGTTGACGACCATATACAGCGAATCGTAACCATATTGTGGGATGATCCGGCGCGCACACCGGTGCCCAATATTTATCCTGAAGCCCGCGCGACCAACGCCGCCGGCATTTTTGCCGTGGATCGGCAGGCCGATCCGGACAAGCGCGATGGGCATCACACATGGCAAAAAAAACAGGGGGCGCTGCACGTGTGCAGCGCCCCCAGGGGTCGTGTCGGAGAGAAGGGATTCCAGAGTGACACGACATAGGATCGGAAAGATCGTTCAGAAGGTGGCGCGCACCCCCAGATAGAATTGGCGGCCGTTAAGGCGGTAGTTGACCCAGCGCTGCGCGGTGGAGTCGGTGTACTGCACATCCGCCTGGTTGGTCAGGTTGATGCCGTCGACGCTCACCGTGATATTCTCGGTCAGCGCGTAGGAAATCGCAGCGTCGACATAGGTGGCGGACCGGGTGCCCGCGACGTCCTGGTTGAACGAGGCGGGCACGCCGGTCAGGAACTGGTCGCGGTAATTGGCCGAGACACGCGCCTGGAAGCCGTTCTTCTCATAATAGAGCGTGCCGTTGATCGAGTTCTTCGACAGGTTGAGCAAGGTCGCGTTGAACAGCGCGGTGCCCGCCCGGTAATCGATGTTCGAGTCGACATAGGTGTAGTTGGCGAGCACGCCGAAGCCGTCGAACGGCGCCGGCAGGAAGCTCAGCTGCTGCTGCAGGTTGAGCTCGATGCCCTTCAGCGGGCCGCCCGGCGTGTTGATCACGCTGGTGATGACGAAATCGGTATCGGGCGTCACGCCGGTGCCGGCGAGCAGCTCCACGGGCAGGCCGGTGGTCGAATAGGGCGCGGTGACGGTGTTGCCCTGGATGTAGGAATTGATCTTCTTGTAGAAGAGGCCGGCCGAAACGATCGACCCGCGCATCGGATACCATTCGATCGACAGGTCGGCATTGTCCGACTTGAACGGGTTCAGGAAGGCGTTGCCGCTGTTCACCGTGCGGGAACCGCCCGAAACGCTCACCGTCGTCGCGCCGGCGAGGTTGCCCAGCGGCGGACGCGACATCGTCTTGGCCGCGGCGAGGCGGACGACGATGTCGTCGGTCGGCTCGATCACGAGATTGAACGAGGGCAGGAAGTTCCGGTAGGTCCGCTCCACCGTCGTCGGCACCACGCCGGACGGATCGACCGTTGTCGGCACCGTCGTCAGGAAGTTCGAGGTCTGGTTGGTGATGACGTAGCGGCCGCCGATATTGCCGCGCACGCGCATGTTGCCCAGATCCGTGTCGAACTGCGCCATGCCGTAGAACGACCAATCCTCTTCGGTAATCGCGCGATTGTCACCGCGCGCCGCCGATACGGTGCTCGAAAGCTCGGTGCGGCCGCTGTTGCCGAAGATGTTGTAGGCATCGTTGAAGGCGTTGATGTTCGGCGCCGTCCAGCACTTGGTGTTGCCGGCGGGCATGTCGAACTGGCCGAAGCCGCAGAACTGCTCGGTCAGCGAGCCGATCGTGTAGCCGTCGGGAATGTTCGGGAAGTTGAACTCGCCCTGCACGTAGCGCAGCGAGCGCGACTTGAACTCATATTTCTTGAACTCGGCACCGGCGCGCAGCGACAGCGCGTCCATCGCCTCGAAGGTCAGGTCGAGCCGCGCGGTGGTGTTGCGGTTCTCGATATAGTTCGGGCGCAATCGGATTTCGGGGCCGGTCGGGCCGGTGCCGCCGGGCTGGGTGACGCGCGGGCCGAAATACCAGTTGTTCGGGTCGGTGACGTCGACGCCCCAGTTGATCGCTGGCGCGTTCTGACCCATCGGCCGGAGATCGTAGGAGAAGTTGTCGACGTTGAACGAGTCGATCTGCGTCGAGATGTCGACGAAATTGTCGAAGTCCGAACGCGAGTGGCCGGCCAGGGCGTTGACCGTGAAGCGATCGCCGAACTTGTGCTTCGCCGCCAACGTCGTCTGGATGAACTCGGTGGTGAAATTGTCGCGGTTATGCTCCGAACGCAGGTCGACATTGTCGAACAGGCCGTAGACCAGCGAGTTGTTCTCGTCGATCACGCCGTCGCGGATGATCGATTCGGGCTTGCCGCCCTGCGATGCGGCGCGGCTGAAGCCGATCGGTTCCAGCGCCCAGTCGTCGCGCTTCACGTCGAACTTCGAATAGAGCATGTCGAGGACGATGTCGGTGTCGTCCTGCGGGCTCCATTGCAGGCTGGTGGTGATGCCCAGCCGCTCGGTGCGGCCGACGCCCTGCACATAGCGCGGGAAGCGCGGGTTGTAGACGTTGGGGCTGTTGACCTGGTTGAAGACCGGGATGTTGGTGCCGGGGCACGCCCCCGGCGTCGTGTTGGGATTGCAGAAGCCGCCGTCGCCGGTGCCCTGGTTCCAGTCGCCCGAATTGCTCTGCTGGAAATTGCCCGACTGGCGCGCGAAGGCTGCCGAGGCGAGGAAGCCGACGGTGCCGGCATCGTTCTGCAGCGCGAACACCGCCGCCAGCCGCGGATCGACCTTCTTCGCCTGGTCGTTATAGCCGCCCTGTGCGGATACGGTGAGCACGACCTTGTCCTTGAAGCTCAGCGGGCGCGAGGTGGTAAGGTCGACGGTGGCGCCGAGCGAGCCTTCGGGCAGGTCCGCCGAAGCGGTCTTGCGCACGTCGATCTGGCTGAACAGTTCGGAGGCGAAGACGTTGAAGTCGAAGCCGCGGCCACGGTTGGCGCCGTTATAGCCGTCGGTGGTCGCCTGGCTTTCCATGCCGTTGATGCGCGTCGCGGTGAAATCGCCGCCCAGACCGCGCACAGAGATCGAGCGGCCCTGGCCCTGGTCGCGCGAGATGGCGATGCCGGGGATGCGCTGGATCGATTCGGCGAGGTTGTTGTCCGGAAACTTCGCGATGTCCTCGGCGACGATCGAGTCGACCACGCCCGAGCTTTCGCGCTTGAGTTCGAGCGCGCGGGCCAGACTGTCCCGGAAACCGGTGACAACGATGTCCTGCGCCTGGTCGTCGGCGATCGGTGGCTCGGTGGGCGCGTCCTGCGCCGCGGCGGTGCCGGCGGCGATCAGCGCCGTCGATGCGAACAGCGCGCACCGCAGCGCGATCTTCGCCGTGCGGGTGCGCATCGAGATTGTGGACAGCCCCATCGTCATCTTCCCCATGGTTTCGGTTCGCAAATCTTGTGGTTTGCGTGGGTAACCGTTTTCCATAAGCTCAAAATGAAAGCAAGCGAAAATGTTATCGCAATCATTCGTAGTGATGTAGCTGGGATGAGGTGCGGCCTTTAGCCCTCTCCCCAAGGGAAGAGGGTTGGGCGAGGGGCGGATCGCGCGTAGCGCGATCCGCGGAATGCGCAGCATTCCTCGGCAGGGCTGACGAGGCTTTACGCTCGGCGCGGCTCCCCCTCACCCCCACCCTCTCCCCGAGGGGAGAAGGAGTGAGCTTACCGCCCCACGCTCACCATTACCGGCCCGATCAGCCCCGACGGCCGCAGCTTGTCCCCCGCCGCATAGACCGTGATCGGCGCGAAGGTCTGCGGCTTTGCGCCGGGCTGGCGGTCGCCGATCAGACGGTTCTGGAAATAGTTCGCGGTGATGATCTCGATGCTGTTCTCGCCGCGCTTGAGCGCCCCGGCGATGTCGACGCGGGCGGGCTGCGTCCAGGTGACGCCGAGATCCTGCCCGTTGACGATCACCCGCGCCATATCCCCGACCGCGCCGAGATCGAGCCAGGCATGGATCCGGGGCATGGCCCGGACGCGGAAGGTCTGCCGATAGCTGACGCGGCCCGAATAATAGCGGATCGCAGGATCTTCCGACTCGGTCAGAGAGTGAAGCGAATCGAAAGTGGCGGTCGGCGGTGCGCCCATGCCGTCGAGGAAGGACAAGCTCCACGGCCCGTCGAGCGCGACCGCCTTGGTTTTCGTCCTGGGGGCGGCGGTCGGCGCGGAAGCGGCTGCCCGGCGCAGCAGGATGAAGCGCGAACTATAGGCCGGCAGCGAAACACGAACGGTGTGGCCGGTGGGCGACGAGGTCAGCGGCACCGCCGTCCGCAGCCCATCCTCGGCATTCCACAGTTCGGCGGTCCTACTCCCCTCCCGCTTGCGGGAGGGGTCGGGGGAGGGCGTGTCCGATGCTGCTGCGCGGGATGGTGACAGGCCCTCCCCCAGCCCCTCCCGCGAAGCGGGAGGGGAGTTCAGGCCGTCGCCTCGGAAAGTGACGGTGCCTTCGAACGGCTGGCCCTCGGGGTTCGACAGGAAATAGATGTCGCCGTCCGGCACGATCCGGTGCTTCCAGTCGAGCCGGCCGTCATAGGTCCACACGTCGGGCGGGATCGCCGCATCGGGCGTGGGCTTGTCCCATATCGCATCAGCTAATGCCGCGAATTCCGTTGCGTCGGTGCCCAGCCCGATCGGCCCTTTCGGTTGATCGCCGGTGATGGTCACATTGGCGTCTGCCAGCCTCTTCAACTGGCGCAACACCGGCAGGCTGAGATGACGCACGCCAGGTGCGAGCATCAACAAGCGGTAGCGCATACCCGCCGGCGTCACGAAGCCGCCATTATCGGGGGTCAACTGCAGCAGCGTCGTGCGATCGATGAAGTCGTAGTCGAAGCCCCACAGCCGCTCGAAATGGTGCGGCGCCGCCGACGCGCCATCCTCGCCGTGGAACACGGCGATGTCGGCCACCGGCTGGCCCTGCTGCAGCAGGAAGGAGGATCGAGCGAGATAGTTCGTCCAGCCGTCCGCCAGTTCCGCCCACGCCTCGTTGCGGGTGAAGTGCTGGCCATATTGGCGCAACGTCATTCCCGGCTTGCGGCCGTCGGTGAAGGGCTGGTGCGCGAAGGTGTGCATCACGATCTTGTTGACGCCCTCCGCGAAGAAGCGGTCGACCGGGCGGCGCCATTCGCGCGGGCCGGTCGCCCAGGGCTCGTCGCCCATCGTCGTCAGCGCCTCGGCGGCGACCATCGTCTTGCCCGTCAGGTGCGCGGCGGAGGCCGCCTCGCGCATGTCGGCGATATGTTCGGGCTTGGGCGCGCCGCCCGCCGGCCAATACCAATATTCGCCCATCGGCACGTCGACGAGGCTCTTGGTCTGGATGCCGTCCGCCACGGTCGGCAGGTCGGTGCCCGGCGCCTCGGCATAATAGGTGAGGCCACGCGCGCGCAGCACCTCGGCGAACACGCCATAATGATTGGCCGCGATCAGGTCGCCGATCGTGCGCCGCCAGTCGGCGAGGAAACGCTCGGAACGCTCGCTGTCGTCGACGATGCGGCCGGTGAGCACCGGCAGCCAGGGCAGCGGATCATAGCCGCGCAGCCGCTTGAAATCGGCGAGCAGCTTCGGGCTCCAGCTTTGCTGGCCGGCCTCCCAGCTGTCGCTGATCGCGATGTTCATGCGGCCGTCGCTGCCGACGGCATCCTTGTAGCGATCGTAGAAGCGGTTGGCATAGGCGCGCACGACATCGGCATCGAGCTTGTCGACCTCCAGCCCCACGCTCTCGCGGGAGGCCGGGGTGGAGCGGCTGCCGGTCAGCGACCAGCCGAAGCGCAGCACCGCCCAGCGCCCGGCCTTGGGGCGCCAGTCGAGCATGCCATCGGCGCGCATCCGGTCGCTGATGTCGATCACGCTGCCGGCGGGGGTGCCGGCGATGCCGCCGGGGGTGCGGATGCTCTCATAATCGAACAAGGTGCCGTAGCCGGCCTTGTCCTCGATGCGGTTGATGCGCGGCGCCATCGCGAAGCGCGCCTCGCGTACCGAAAGGGGGCGGTCGAGGCCGGTGAAGCGGATCGTCCAGTCGCGCGAGGGCGCGCCGCCGAGCAGGATCGTGCGCACCCGCGCGCCATGCTGGGCGGGGGCGCCCAGCGTCGCGCGCGTGGCGCCGCTGCCGTCGAGAACGACGCCGCCGGGAATGTCGCCATCGGTGGAGACGGTGACGGCGCCCGGCGCGACCGGCTGCGCGAAACGGAAGGCGAGGGTGATATTGCCCGCAGCGTCCGGCACCAGCTTGGTTGCCGCGTCGAACTTGCCATCACCCAGCAGCGCCGGCGCGTCTGTGCCGGTCACGGTGAACGATGGGGCGGCCCCAGCCTCGGCATCGGACAGGCGATACGCCAACACGGCGACCTCGCCCGACAGGCGCGGCTCGCGATTGCGCTCGCTGGTAGGCGTATCCTGATAGGGGCCGTTGCCCGATGGCGGCGGCGCCAGCGTCACCGCGCCCTTGCCGGGGCCGACGATCGTCTCGCTCCACACCAGCTTCTTCATCGCCTCTTGGGGCGTCACACTGGGATCGCCGCTGACGCTCCAGCCGCCGCTCGATTGCGCGCCGAAGCTCAGGTCCAGCCGTTTCGCCTCGACCGCGGCGACATGCACCGCGCTCTTCCATTCGGGCGAGCCGAAGCCGACGCGCTTATCGACATATTGCGGGATCGGCGGGGAGTTGAAGCCGACGTCGAACACGAACACGCCGCCCAGGCCGATCCGTTTCATCCAGGCGAAATCCTGGCGGATGCCCTCTTCGGAGACATTGCCGTTGATCCACTGCCAATAGGCGAGCGGGCGAGCGTCCGCTGGCGGCCGTTCGAACCCTTCGACCAGCGGATCGGCCTGCTGTGCGATGGCGGGCGCGGCGGAGGCGAGCAGCGCGGCGATGAGAGCAAGACGCTTCACGGCTTCACCACGATCCGGCCGCCGCGATAGTCGACCATCTGCCCGCCGCTCCCCGCATCGATGCCGACGCCCTGGCCGGGTGCGACGAAGACCACGCGGAAGTCCCGCCGCTTCGGCGCGCCCTTCCAGCTTCCCTGCCGTGCGCCGATGGTCAGCGTGGCTGTAGCCTCGTTCCAGCGGATCGGCACCGTCGATCGCTCGCCGCGCGTATAACCCATGCCGTCTCCTGCATCCTCGTAAAGCGTGAAGGCGCCATCCGCGCCGCGATAGACGCGCAACTCGGTGGGGCCGAACGGATCCTGCCCGGCATGCTCCACCGCGGCGCCCAGCGGCAGGATCGATCCGTCGCGCACATAGAGCGGGATGCGCTCGATCGGCGCGTCGGCATTGATCCAGCGGCTGCCGGCGTGATGCTCGCCGGTCCAGAAATCGGTCCAGCCGGCCTTGGGCAGATAGAGGGTACGGGTGCGCGCGCCCGCCTTGGTGATCGGGTTGACCAGCATCGCGGGGCCGAACAGGAACTGGTCGGCGATGTTCCAGACATTCTCGTCGGTGCGCCAGTCCATCACCAGCGGGCGCATGATCGTGCCGTTGGCGTCGGTCACCTGCCAGGCGAGCGAATAGATATAGGGCAGCAGCCGATAGCGCAGCCGATCGAACGCCAGCAAGGTCGGCTGCAGCGGCCCATAGCTGGCGATCCCGTTCTCGCCGTTGGATCGCTTGCCATGCGTGCGGAACAGCGGGTTGAACACGCCATATTGGAACCAGCGCGTATAGAGTTCCTGGAAGGCGGGATCGCGCGTGTCCGGCCCCTTCGGCGGGGAATCGAGCACGCCCAGATAATAGCCGCCGATATCGGTGGTCCAGTAAGGCATGCCCGAAAGCGCGAAGTTCAGCCCGCCGGCGATCTGCTTCTCGAAGGTGGGGAAGGCATTGGCGATGTCGCCCGACCAGCTTGCCGCGCCATGCGCCTGCACCCCCGCAAAGGAGGAGCGGGAAAGGATGAAGACACGCTTGTCGTCGCGCGCCTGCCGCCAGCGGTCATGGACGTTGGCGGTGTGCGCGAACGGGAAATAGTTGGAATAGAAGGCGCCCGGCCCGATCGCGAGCTGGCGCTGCTGGATGGTGCGGTCGGTGCGCGCCATCGTCGGCAGATGCAGTTCGGGTTCGCTGCCGTCGAGCCAGAACGCGTCCCAGCCCTGCTCCAGCAGCGGCCCCGCCAGCGACTGCCAATAGCGGTCGGCGGCCTGCTTGCTGGTGGGGTCGTAAAGCTGCGTGCCCGGCACGAGCTGCCCCGCCGCCTTGGTCTCGGCATATTGGTGCGAGCTGGTCGACAGCAGCGGCCAGATCGAGATCATCGTGCGGACGTTGCGGTCGGCGAGCCGCTTCAGCATCGCCGGTACGTCGGGATATTCGGCGGTCTTGAAATCCTTGTCGCCCATGCGCTGCCACCAGCGCCAGTCCTGCACGATCACGTCCATCGGCGCGCCGGCATCGCGGTTGAGCGCCACCGCGCCCTCCAACTGCTTCGCGTCGGCATAATGGTCCATCGACTGGAACAGGCCATAGGCCCAGCGCGGGAACAGCGGCACCTGGCCGGTCAGGTCGCGATAGGTGCCGACCAGCCGGTCCATGTCCGGCCCATAGGCGAAGTAATAATCGATGCCGTCGGTGCCCTCGGCGCTGATCTTCAATTCGGTCGGGAAGCGGTTGTCGAAGCGCGAGGCGGCGGCGCTGTTCCAGAACAGCCCATAGCCCGCGGTCGAGACCATGAAAGGGATCGCGATGTCCGTATTGGACTGGGCGAGTTCGACCACCGAACCCTGATAGTTCATCAGCCCCGACTGGTGCTGGCCGAGGCCGTAAATGCCTTGGCGCAATATCGGGTGGAACAGCAGTTCGACATCGAGCAGGCCGGGATCGGCGGCGGCGGTGCGATACTGCCGCGGATCGTTACCGACCTCGCCGAGCAGCTTCGTCCCGTCCGGCGCGATGAAGACGATGTTGCCGTTCGCCTCGGAGATCTGCAGCTTCACGCCGCCCGCCTCGGCGAACACCGGTGGCGCTGCGGCCGCCGCCCCCGCGGCCCCGGGCGCCTGCGCGCCCGCGCCATCGCCGGTCGCCGCGGCGCGGCTGATCCGCGGCTTCACCGCCGCGCAGGCTTTGCGTACCCATGGCCGCGCCAGGCCGCTTTCCGCGCGGTCCCTCGGCCGGGCGACGACATGGACGAGGTCGGGGCCGCAGAAGGTGATTGAGACCCGGTCGGTGGAGGTGGCGAGTTCCAGCCCGTCGGCGGTCTCGGTGAGCTGCGCCGCGGCGGGCGTCGCGGTCAGCAGCGCGGCGGCCGCCAGCATCGCGCCGCGCGTCCGTGTCGCGGGCTTGCGGTTGTTCATGCGGCGATCCTCTCCTGTCGTTTCTGTCGTCGTCGGCGGCCGTCAGGTCCTGAGCGTTGCCGCAGCCTCCACCGCCGCGCGCCAGCGGTCGTGCATCGCGGTCCGCCGGCTGGCTTCCATGCGCGGTTCGAAGCGGTCGCGATCGAGCGCCGGCCACGTGCCTGTCGGGAAACCGGCGGCTTCGGCGGCGAGCCGCGCGGCGCCGCGCGCGCCGAGTTCGAGCTGGCGGGGGCGCAGCACCGGCCGATCGACCGCATCCGCCAGCATCTGCATCAGCAGGTCGTTGGCGGCGGCACCGCCGTCCACGGAGAGCAGCTCGAACCGGCGGCCGAGATCGGCGTCCATCGCGCGCGCGACATCGGCGATCTGCAGCGCGATCCCTTCCAGCACCGCGCGCGCGACATGCGCGGGCTTCGTGCCCAGCGACATGCCGCTCAGCAGACCGCGCGCGTCGGTCTTCCAGTGCGGCGCGCCGAGGCCGGCGAGCGCGGGGATGAAGGTCACCCCGTCGCTGCTCGCGACGCTGGCGGCGAGCGCGGTCAGTTCCGCCTCGTCCTTGAGATTGAGCAGGCCGACCGCGAAGGCGGCGGCATGGCCGGAGACCGCGACATTGCCCTCCAGCGCCTGGAACACCCGGCCGTCCTTCGCCCAGCCGATCGTGCCCGACAGGCCATGCGCCGAATGGACGCGGTCGCCGGTGATCGCCATCAGCGAGGATCCGGTACCGCAGGTCACCTTGGCCTCGCCGGCGCCGTCGAACATGTGGCCGAGCAGGGCGGCGTGCGAATCGCCGAGCATCGCGTGGATGGGGATGCCGGGGGGCAGGACGGGGCTGCGGGTGGTGCCGAACAGGGCATCCGAGGGGTGCAGTTGGGGCAGCAGCGAGGCGGGGATACCGAACAGCGCCAGCATCTCCGGATCCCATTGCAGCGTGTCGAGCGACAGCAGCTGCGTGCGGGAAGCGTTGCCGAGGTCGGTCGCATGCACGGCGCCGCCGGTCAGTTGCCACAGCAGCCAGGTGTCGACCGTGCCGGCGCGCAACCGGCCCGCCTCGGCGCGGGCGCGCATGCGGGGCAATTCGTCGAGCAGCCAGCCCAGCTTTGTGCTGGGGAACAGCGGATCGAGCCCGAGCCCGGTGCGCGCGGCGATCCGCTTTTCATGGGCCTGCAGCGCGGCGCAGCGCGCGGCGGTGCGGCGGCACTGCCAACTGATCGCGGGGCCGGCGGGCAGGCCGGTTTCCGCATCCCACAGCATCACCGTCTCGCGCTGGTTGGCGATCCCGATCGCCGCGACCGTCACGCCGGGGCTGGCGACGCGGAGGTCGGCGATGGCGCCGGCCACGCTGTTCCAGATCGCCTCGGGCGATTGCTCCGCCCAGCCCGGTTGCGGATGGCGCACGCCCAGCGGCCGGGAGGCGCGGCCGATCACGCGGCCGTCATCGGCCGCGAACAGCAGCGCCTTGGTGTTGGTCGTGCCCTGGTCGACCGCGAGGATCGCGGGACCGGCCATGGTCACGGCCGCCTGGCGACGATGTCACGCGCCGCGGCGGCGATGCCGTCGGCGGTCAGGCCGAATTCCTCCATCAGCCATTCTGCCGAACCGGTCGGCAGGAAGCCGGGGAAGCCCAGGATCCGCATCGGCACCGGCTGCGACGCGACGACACATTCGGCAACCGCGCCGCCCAGCCCGCCGCGCACGACATGCTCCTCGGCGGTGACGATGCCGCCGGTCGCGGCGGCGGCGCGCACCGCCTCTTCGTCGAGCGGGGATATGGTGGCCATGTTGATGACCTTCGCCTCGATGCCCTCGGCGGACAAGGCCGTGGCCGCATCGAGTGCGCGGTGGACGAGCGTGCCGCAGGCGATGATCGCGATGTCTCCGCCCTCGCGCAGAACCTCGGCCTTGCCTGCCTGAAAAACCGGGCCGGCCTCGAAGCGCGGATTGCTGCGCTCGAGCGCGGGCACCGGCATGCGGCTGATGCGGATGAACACCGGCCCCTCATGCGCCGCAGCCCAGCGGATCGCCTCCGCGGTTTCCCACGGGTCGGCAGGGACGATCACGGTGAGGCCCTTCATCGCCCGCAGCCAGGCGAGATCCTCGATGCTGTGATGCGTCGCGCCGAGTTCGCCATAGGCGACGCCGCTGGAGATGCCGCACAGCTTCACATTGGCGTTGCTGTAGGCGCAGTCCGCCTTGATCTGTTCCAGCGCACGGCCGGTGAGGAAGCAGGATGCGCCGCTGACGAACGGGATCTTGCCGCCATTGGCGAGGCCCGCGCCGACGCCGATCATGTTCTGTTCGGCGATTCCGACATTGATCAGCCGTTCGGGGAAACGCTCGCGGAACGAACCGAGCTTGCTCGACCCGACCGAATCATTGACCACCGCGACGATGCGCGGGTCTTCCGCGGCGAGCGCTTCCAGCGCCTCGACATAGGCGTTGCGGCAATCGAAGCCGCTGCCGGTTGCTTCCTTCACGCCACGCTCCCCAGCTCGGCCATCGCCTGCGCGAACTGCGCCTCGCTCGGCACGCCATGGTGCCAGCTCGCCTGATTCTCCATGAAACTGATGCCGCGTCCCTTGATCGTGCTGGCGATGACGCACAGCGGCTTGCTGCGCGGCGTGGCCGGTGCGGAGAGAGTGTCGAGCAGCTCACCATGGTCGTGGCCGTCGATCTCGACGACCTCCCAACCGAACGCGCGCCATTTGTCGGCCAGCGGCTCCAGCGCATTGGTGCGCTCGGTCGGCGCGCCCTGTTGCAGCCCGTTGCGGTCGACGATCGCGGTGAGGTTGCCGAGGCCCCGATGGCCGGCGAACATCGCCGCTTCCCACATGCTGCCTTCCTGGAGTTCGCCGTCGCCGGTGAGCGCGAACACGCGATAACCCGCCTTGTCGATCTGCCCCGCGACGGCGATGCCGACAGCGACCGGCAGCCCATGGCCAAGCGGACCGGTGTTGGTCTCGACGCCCGGCAGATAGGTGCGGTTGGGGTGGCCGTTGAGCCGCGAGCGCGGCTGGAGATAGGTTTCCAGCTCGGCCTCGGGGAAATAGCCGGCGCCTGCCAGCGCGGCATAGAGCGCGCCGGTGCAATGGCCCTTGCTCATCACGAAGCGGTCCCGCGCCGGATCGTTGGGTTGCGTGGCGTCATAGCGCAGCACGTCGAAATAGAGCGTGGCGAGAATGTCAGCGGACGACATGTCGCCGCCGGGATGGCCTTGCCCCGCGGCACGGATCATCGTCAGCGCCTTGCGCCGGATCCAGGTCGCGCGGTCCCGCACCGCGGCAGCCCGCGCATCGCCGCGGTCGTTTTGTTTCGTTTCGCTGGGCAAGGCATCCTCCTATGTCGGCAGATAACCGGCCTGCCGGATGAGCGCAACTGCTCGTATTACGCTTTCTTTCGTTTCGTTCTCTTTTTCTCCGTTAACGTTTCAACTTTATTTGACATCCGGGCAGCGTCCTGCCTAACGATAGCGACCCGCCGGCCAATGACGCCCGCGGGTGTTGGAGAAGGTGCCGGTCATGCAACGAGCCTCGGGCTCTCTCGGATGGGCAGGGATGCGGGCGGCCGCTGCGGGCGTTGCGCTGTGCCTGGTCGCCGGATGCAAGATCCTCCCCATCGACGAGGCGCGCGCCTTGCGGGAACGGAGCAGCGGCGCCTTCGATGCGAAGCGCTATGTCGAAACGATCTGGGGCGGCCGCGCGCAAAAGGCGCTGGCGGACAGCGCGATCCCGGTTGAGCGGCTGCGCGCCGAACCGATCGAGCAGCTCGGCGCCGCGCATGGCCGGCGCGCAGGCGAGGGCTCGCCCTGGACCTTCGTCGTCAGCGGCGACGCACAGGTGGAGCGCGTCGATCTCGACCAGCCGCGTGGCACCGTGGCGGTGCAGACCAAGGCAGGGCCGGTGCTGATCCAGGCGGGGCCGGTGGTCTCGGGCACCACGATCCGCGATGCGCTGCCCTTCGTCGCGTTCGACGGTTTTCCCGATCAGATCGCCTTCGCCGAGGTCGGCACCGAACTCACCGAGCGTGCGGTCACGCCGCTGCGCCAGACATTGGGCGCGCTCAAGCCGGGGGACCGCATCCGCTTCCTGGGCGCGGCCCGGCCGAGCGCGGGCGACGCGCCGCTGGTCGTGACACCGGTTTCGATCGAGCCGGCCGGCGGCAGCGCACCGGCAGCGGCGCGATGATCCGCATCGCCGCCCGCGGCGTCGAGAAGCGGTACGGCGTCGTGCGGGCGCTGAAGTCGGTCGACTTCGACGTCCATGCCGGCGCGGTCAACGTGCTGATCGGGGAGAATGGCGCGGGCAAGTCGACGCTGATGCGCATCATCGCCGGGGTCGAGACGCTCGATGGCGGCGACCTGGTGATCGAGGGCAAGCCGGCGGTGATCCGCTCGGTGCAGGATGCCGCGGCATACGGCATCGGCATCGTCCACCAGGAACTCAGCCTCTGCCCCAACCTCAGCGTCACCCAGAACATCTTCCTCGAACGCGTGCTCGCCCGCGGCGTCGCGATCGATCATCGGCGCGAGCGCGCGCGCGCGGTCGAACTGCTCGCGCGGCTGGGTGCCGCGATCAACCCCGATACGCTGGTCGGCGCGCTGCGCGTCGGCGAACAACAGATCGTGGAGATCGCGCGTGCTCTCTCCCGCGACGTTTCGGTGCTGATCCTCGACGAGCCGACCTCCGCGCTGAGCGCCGCCGAGACCGAGCGGCTGTTCCAGGTGGTCGACGAGCTGCGCGGCGCCGGCGTCGCGATCATCTATATCTCGCACCGGCTGGAGGAGATCGTCCGCATCGGCGATCATGTCACGGTGCTGCGCGACGGCGAACGCGTCGCCTATGCCGAACGCGGCGAATTCTCGGTCGAATGGATCGTCCATCACATGCTGGGCGGCGCCACCACCGCGCCTCGGCGCACCGCCTGCACGCCGGGTAGCGAGATGCTGGTCGTCACCGATCTCGAAGTGCCGCGCGCCAATGGCAATCTCGCGGTCGCCGACGCCAGCTTCAGCGTGCGCTGTGGAGAGATTACCGCGCTCTACGGCCTGCTCGGCGCCGGCCGTTCCGAACTGTTCGAGGCGATCTGCGGCGCGTTGCCCGCGCGGGGATCGATCCGCGTGGACGGCGTCGAACTGACGGGCAAATCGCTGCGCGCGCGGCTGCGCCACGGCGTCCAGTTCGTCGCGGAGGATCGCAAGACCGAGGGGCTGTTCGCCAATTTCTCGGTCGCCCGCAACATGTCGGTCTCGGTGCTCGATCGGCTGCGGCGGATGGGCTTCCTGTCGGCCGAGCATGAGAGCGGCGCGGTCCGCCCGATGATGGGGCGGATGGGAGTGAAGGCGGCTTCGCCCGACATTGCGATCGGTGCGCTGTCGGGCGGCAACCAGCAGAAGGTGCTGATCGGCCGCGCGCTGCTCCCCGGCCCCAGGCTGGTGCTGCTCGACGAGCCCGGCCGCGGCGTCGACATCGGCGCGCGCGCCGAGATTTTCGAGGTGATGCGCGAACTCGCCGCCGAGGGTATCGCCGTGCTGTTCTCCACCTCGGACCTCGTCGAGGCGATCGCCGCCGCCGACCGCGTGCTGGTGATGGCGGGCGGCCGCATCACCGACGACATGCCCGCCGCGCAGGCGAGCGAAGACCGGCTGGTCCGCGCCGCCAACGCGACCGCCCCGATCCCATCCGTCACAGAGGCCGCATGACCAGCCCCGCCGAAGCCACCGCCGAACCGGGCGGTTCGCGTCGCCTGCTCGATCTTTTGATCCGCCTGCGCGCGTTGATCGCCTTGTTCGTCGTGCTCGCCTTCTTCTCGGCGATGGCGCCCAACTTCCTGTCGGTCGCCAATATGCTGATCATGGCCAAGCATATCGCGGTGATCGCGATCCTCGGCATCGGCATGACCTATGTCGTGCTGACCGGCGGCATCGATCTATCGGTGGGGTCGATCGCGGGGCTTGGCGGCATGATCGCGGGCGCGCTGATCCTAAACGGCATCGAACTGACGCCGATGGGCGTCGTCATCTTTCCCTCGATACCGCTGGTAATCGTCTCGGTGATCCTGATCGGCGCGGCGATCGGCTTCGCCAACGGCGTACTGATCACTCGCTTCGGGGTGGCGCCGTTCATCGCCACGCTCGGCATGCTCTATGTCGCGCGCGGCGCCGCGCTGCTGCTGTCGGGCGGCGCGACTTTCCCAAACCTCACCGGCAGCGTCGATTTCGGCAATCAGGGCTTTCCCTTCCTCGGCGCGGGCCGGCTGCTCGGCGTGCCGCTGCCGGTGCTGATCCTGATCGTCCTCGCGCTGGTCGCCGCCTTCGTTGCCGCCAACACCGCCTTTGGCCGGCGCATCTATGCGGTCGGCGGAAACGAGCGTGCGGCCTTGCTTTCGGGCATCGCGGTCAATCGCGTGAAGATCGCCGCCTATGTCATATCCGGCGGCTGCGCTGCGCTGGTCGGGCTGATCGTCGCGTCCGACCTCGTCGCCGCGCACCCCGCCTCGGGCGAGACCTTCGAGCTCAGCGCGATCGCCGCGGTGGTGCTGGGCGGCGCCTCGCTGGCGGGCGGTCGCGGCACGATCGGCGGCACCTTGATCGGCGCCTGCGTGATCGGCGCGCTGGGGGACGGCATGGTCATGCTGGGGATCAGCGAGTTCTGGCAGATGGTGATCAAGGGGGCCGTGATTGTCGGCGCCGTCATGCTAGATCAACTGCAACTCCGCATGTCGCGGGGCGGCTGGAGATGACCATAATGGCTCGAATGAGCGGACAGGGCCTGCTCGGCGAAGCACGCCGCATGAAAATCCTCGAATGGCTGCAGGAAGAGGGCAGCGCGCGCGTGCGGGCGCTGGCGGAAGCGTTCGGCGTGTCCGAAGTGACGGTGCGGCAGGATCTCGAGAAGTTGGAGGCCGAAGGGCATATCGTGCGCGAGCATGGCGGCGCCTTCCTGAAATCGGTGCCGCAGCAGGTGCGCGCGCTGGCGCTGCACCATCTCGTCAACATGGATCCCAAGCGGCGGATCGGCCGCGCGGCGGCGGCGCTGGTGGGCGACAATGAAACGGTGATCCTCGATTCCGGATCGACCACCACCGAGGTGGCGGCGAACCTCACCGCGCGCGAGGGGATGACGGTGATCACCAACGCGCTCAATATCGCGCTGATGCTGGGCGGGCTGCCCTCGTTCGAGGTCCACATGCCCGGCGGCCATTTCAAGGCGCCGACCTTATCGCTGAGCGGCGAGCGCTCGGCGGACTATTTCCAGGGGCTGTTCGCCCAGAAACTGTTCCTCGCCACCGCCGCGGTCTCGGTCGAAGCGGGGCTCACCTTCCCCTCGCTGTCGGACATCAGCGTGAAGCGCGCGATGACCGAGGCGGCGGCCGAAGTGATCCTGGTGGCGGACAGCAGCAAGATCGGCCGCCGCTCCTTCTCGGCGCTGGGCCCGATCGCGCTGGTCCACACGCTGGTGACCGATGAGGGCATCACCGACGAGGATCGGCAGGGGTTCGAGGCGGCCGGCGTGAAGGTGGTGATTGCGTGAACCGACTGATGAAACGGCCGATCGTCTGGGGCGCCGCGCTTGTCGTGGTCGCGCTCGCGCTTGCCGCGCTGCTGCTGGTCCCGCGGCAGCAGGGCAGCCGGCTGGTCGTGATCATCACCCCTTCGCTCGACAATCCCTTCTTCGGGCAGGAAGCGATCGGCGCGGAGGCCCGCGCCCGCGCGCTTGGCTATGAGACGCTGAAATTCTCGCATGGCGACGACGCGTTCAGGCAGAACGAGCTGATCGAGACCGCGATCGCGCGCAACGCCGCGGCGATCATCCTCGACAATGCCGGCGCGGACGCCAGCGTCGCCGCGGTGCTCAAGGCCAAGGCCGCGGGCGTGCCGAGCTTCCTGATCGATCGCGAGATCGGCAGCCGCGGCGCCGCGGTCAGCCAGATCGTCTCCAACAATTATCAGGGCGCGACATTGGGCGGCGAAAGCTTCGCCGAGGCGATGGGCGGCACCGGCGACTATGCCGAACTGGTCGGCAAGGAATCGGATACCAACGCCTCGATCCGCTCGAAGGGCTATCATTCGGTGCTGGACCGCTATCCCGGGCTCAGGCTGGTCTCGCGCCAGAGCGCCAATTGGGATCAGGCGCAGGCCTTCACCGTCACCCAGTCGATCCTGCAGGCGCATCCCGATGTGAAGGGGATCATCGCCGGCAACGACACGATGGCGCTGGGCGCGGTCGCGGCGCTGGAGAGCGCCGGCCGCCGCGACGTCGTCGTCGTCGGGTTCGACGGCTCCAACGACGCGCGCGACGCGATCCTCGCCGGGCGGATGCACGCCACCGTGCTGCAGCCGGCGTTCCGCCAGGCGCAATATGCGGTCGAACTGGCAGACCGCTACCTCAAGACCGGAAGCACCGGGCAGCCCGAAAAGCAGCTCATGGAATGCTTCCTGATCACGCGTGACAATGCGCGCACCCTCAAGGACTTCGCCCTCACCGGGCGCTGACGGAAAGGAACAGGATGATGGCGAGCGAACAGAAGTTCGGCGCGGGGATCTGGCATTTCGCGACCTATGTCGATCGCTACGCGACCGATGGTTACGGCGCCCCGCGCAGCCTGATCGAGATGATCGATCTGGCGGGATCGGTGGGTGATCTTTCGGTGGTCGACATCAACTATCCGTTCGCGGATCCCAAGCTCAGCCTCGACGCGGTGGACGAGGCGCTCAAGCGCAACAAGCTGGAGGTCATCGGCATCACGCCTGAGATCTACACGCGCGAATTCTCCAAGGGCGCCTTCACCAACCCCGATCCGGGCGTGCGCCGCCGCGCCAACGAACTGATCAACGATGCCGCCAACGTCGTCCGCCGCTTCGGCGCCAAATATGTGAAGCTGTGGCCGGGGCAGGATGGCTGGGATTATCCGTTCCAGGTCGATCATGGCGACATCTGGCGCAAGAGCCTCGACGGCGTCGGCGAACTGGCGCAGCAGAACCCCGACCTGCAGTTCGTCATCGAGTACAAGCCGCGCGAGCCGCGCAACCATATGAGCTTCGACAGCGTCGCGCGCACCTTGCTCGGCATCGAGAAGATCGGCCTGCCCAATGTCGGCATCCTGCTCGACTTCGGTCACTCGCTCTATGGCGGGGAATCGCCCGCGGACGCGGCGCAGCTTGCGATCGACTATGGTCGCCTGTTCGGCATGGACGTGAACGACAATCTGCGCGGCTGGGACGACGACATGATCGCCGGCTCGGTCCACCCGATCGAACTGTTCGAATTCTTCTACACGCTGCGCCGGAACAACTGGGAGGGGGTGTGGCAGCTCGACCAGTTCCCGTTCCGCGAAGACAGCGTGGAAGCGGCGAAGAGCGCGATCGGCTTCCTCAAGCGCATCGAACGCGCGCTCGACCGGCTCGACTTCGACGCGATGCGTGCCGCGCAGGCGAGGCAGGATGCGGTCACCGCGCTGAACCTCGCGCGCGGCGCGCTGTTCGGCGGAGAGTGACGCGTTGATTTTCCTCCCCGACGCTGCGCGCCGGGGAGGATGAGGGTGGTTCGGATATGCGCCCATCCCATCATGCGGCTGCCGATCATGCCGCAGCGGATTGTCTCTGCCGTCCTGCCTGTGTCAATGCGTGGGAATGAGCGCCCTCACGCCCGATCCCGTACCGCTCGGTAACAGCGGATTGTCGATTGCCCCGATCGGTTGGGGCATGTGGCGCTTCGCCGGTGACGATGTTGGCGCGGCGCGTGCGCGCGTCGAGGCGGCGCTGGAGGCCGGCATCGACTTCTTCGACACGGCCGACGTCTATGGTCCGGACAATGGTGAACCGTTCGGTGCGGCCGAGGCGTTGCTGGGGCGGGTGCTGGCGGAGGCGCCGGGGCTGCGGGATCGGATGGTGCTCGCCACCAAGGGCGGCATCGTCCCCGGCGTGCCCTATGATTCGGGCGCGGCCTATCTGGAATCGGCGCTCGACGCGTCGCTGCGGCGGATGCGCACCGATCATGTCGAGCTGTGGCAGGTCCACCGGCCCGACATGCTGACGCATCCCGCCGACCTCGCCCGCACGCTCGAGCGGATGGTCGTTTCGGGCAAGGTGCTGAGCGTTGGCGTTTCCAACTTCACCCCCGCGCAGATCCGCGCGCTGCAGGCGCATCTGCCCTTCGCGCTGGCGACGACGCAGCCACAATTCTCGCCGCTGCACACCCGGCCGTTGTGGGACGGCGAACTCGATCTCGCGATGGAACTGGGCCTTGCCGTGCTCGCCTGGTCGCCGCTGGGCGGCGGCCGGCTTTCCGGCGAGGGGGCGGTCGCGGCGCTGCTCGATGCCAAGGCGGCGGAGGCCGGCGTCTCGCGTGCCGCTGCGGCCTATGCGTGGATCATGGCGCATCCGGCGCGTCCAGTGCCGATCGTCGGCAGCCAGCAGCCGGGTCGCATCCGCGAGGCGGCGGATGCGTTCAGGCTGCAGTGGAGCCGGGCCGAATGGTATGCGGTGGTTGAGGCCTCAAGCGGGCATCGCCTGCCATGACAGGGCGCGAGGCCAGCCGGTCTTCGGCGCCGCGCGCCGAGGATTTCGCGTCTCCCGGCCAGCCCGATCGTCTGCGGCCATAGAATTCGGAGCCTTGGCGGGCATCGTCACCACCGCCCTGCGTTGACTGTCTCTCCGCGCCCCTGCACCAATGGCCATCGACCAGGGGGGAAATCGGCATGGATCGTCGCATCGCCGCGCTGTTGCTGCTCGCCACGCTGACCGCCGCGGGGGAGGAGGCGCCCGCGCCGACCGCCGTATCGCTCGACGACATCGCCCGCCTGCGGACCGTGGCGGAGCCGAGCTTCTCGCCCGATGGCGCGACCGTCGCCTACAGCCTCGCGGTGAAGGACACCGAGCGTGACACCGCCAGCACCGACATCTGGACGGTGCCCTTCGCCGGCGGTGCGCCGAAGCAGCTCACCCGCACCGATTCCAGCGAATGGAAGCCGCGTTATGCGGCGGACGGCGCGACCTTGTTCTTCCTCGGCGATGCCGGCGCCAAGCCCGCACCGCGCGCCGATCCCGACGATGAGAAAGAAGAGGAGGATGAGAACACGCAGCTCTGGCGGATGCCGGCGGCAGGCGGCAAGCCGCGCCGGGTGACCGATCTGCCGGGCGGGATCAGCGACTATGCGCTGGCGCCCGATGGCCGCCGCGCGGTGGTCGTTGCCGAGGTCGGGCGCAATGTCGGCTCGAAGGCGAAGGTGCCGCCGCCGATCGAAACCGAGCGCTTCTTCTTCAAGGAGGATGGGCGCGGCTATATCGACGATCGCACCCGCCAGCTCTTCATCGTCGACCTCGCGACCGGCAAGGCGACGCAACTCACCGCCGCCGGGCGTGACCATTGGCATCCCGCCTGGTCGCCCGACGGCAGCCTGATCGCCTATACCGCCAAGGATGTCGGCGCGACCGACGCCGATCTCAATTACGAGATCTATGTCCAGCCGCCCCAAGGCGGGGCGCCGCCGCGCAAGCTCAGCACGTCGCCGGGCGCCGATGGCGATCCCGCCTGGGGCTCGGGCCCGGCCTGGTCGGCGGATTCGAAGCGGCTCGTCTGGCTGGAGGGCGCCGAGGACAAGTGGATCTATTATGCGCCGCACCAGCTTGCCGTCGCCGATGTGGCGACCGGCGCGGTGACGCGGCCGTCGCGCACCGACCAATGGTATTACGCGCCGCAATGGGCGCCGGACGGCAGCGTCGTCGCGCTGGTCGAGCAGGATCGCACGATCTGGCTGGCCAGGATCGATCCGCTCAGCGGCGCGACGACCTGGCTCAACCGCGGCGAGCGCACCGGCTATGAGTTCGCGGTTTCCGGCAAGGGCGGCATCGCGCTGCTCGACAGCGACGATCGCACGCCCGCCGAACTCTATGCGGTCGGCGGGATGCGCGCGCTGACGCATCACAACGACTGGGCGGCGAAGCGGCGGCTGGGGGAGGTGCGCGAGGTCGCGTTCAGGAGCGGCGATGCCGAGATCCACGGCCTGCTGGTGCTGCCGCCGGACCATGATCCGGCGAAGCGCTACCCGTTGATCGCCGACCTCCATGGCGGCCCGGTCTACCAGCACGGCCATGAATTCGATCTCGACGCGCAGCTCTATGCGGCGGCGGGCTATGCGGTGCTCAAGGTCAATCCGCGCGGCTCATCGGGCCGCGGCTTCGACTATGCCCGCGCGATCTATGCCGATTGGGGCAATCTCGACGCGAAGGATATCAGCGCCGGCATCACCCATGCGATCGAGGCGGGCATCGCCGATCCCGATCGCATCGCCGCGGGCGGCTGGAGCTATGGCGGCATATTGACCGGCTACATGATCGCCAGCGATCCGCGCATCAAGGCGGCGGTCTATGGCGCGGGCGTGTCCAACGCACAGTCGACCTTCGGCGTCGACATGTATGCCCGCGAATATCTCCTCGAACTCGGCGCGCCTTGGGAGACGCCCGAGACGTGGGAGCGGATCGCCTATCCGTTTCGCCATCCCGAGCGGATCCGCACGCCCACCCAGTTCGAATGCGCGGAGGCGGACGACAATGTCCCCTGCGTCGGCGCCCAGCAGATGTATCTGGCGCTCAAGGCGCGCGGCGTGCCGGCGCGGCTGATCGTCTATCCCGGCGAAAATCACGGGCTGACGGTGCCGAGCTACCTCGTCCACCGCATGCGCAGCAACATCGCCTGGTACGATCGCTGGCTGAAACCCGCCGGCGCATCCGCCACCGCGGCGGCGGTCAGCGCGCCGCCGCCGGTCGAGCGCCGGATCCCGAGCCGGCGCGACCGGTAAGATCGACGCGCTGGACGGGGGCGATGCGGCCGCCCGCCATCCGGCCCTCGACCAATTCGGTGCCCATCAGCGCGAAGATGCGGCCGCCAGTGAAGATCGGCCGCGCATTGCCATACCAGTCGATGCAGGAGATTTCGCAGCGATAGCCCGCCTCGGGCTTGCGCCCGGCGATGCTGAGTTCGCCCGCCGGGCTCAGCCGCTTGTCGGTGCCGATCGCGACGAAGCTCAGATCCGAATCGCGGCTTTCGGACCAGCCGCGATCCGCGCGCCCTTGATTGCTGCTGGTCGGGATGCCGAGAACGCCGCTGCCGTCCGGCCGCACCCACGCGTTGAACGCGTGGCTTCGTCCTTCGCTTTCCACGCGGCCGGGCAGTTGCGTCGTCGCGGCGAGCGTCGCCGCGTCGCGATCGAGGCGGAGATAGGAAAGCGAAAGCCCGCCGGCATCGCGATAGCCGGTCACCACCGCGTCGTTGCCGGCGCGTTCGATGCGGACGGCGTTGTGCGGCAGGCTGAGACGGGTGACCCGATCGGGCTGGCGCAGCGGCACCGCGAACAGGGATGAGGGGGATGGGCGTCGTCCGCTGTCCTCCATGCCGCTCCAGCCCGTCCGCCCGCCATAGAGCAGCCAGCCGCCGAGGAAGCGGTTCTCGAGCATGCCGCCCTCGATGCCGGGCAGCCGCGTATAGGCGCGATCGGTGGTGTGGCGGATGCTGGTGCCGAACGCGGTCAGCGGTACATCGAGCAGCGCGAGCGGATCGGCGGTACCGTTGGGCGCGCAGCCGGCACCCGCCGACGCGAGCAAGGCGCGGAAGCGGCCGTCGCGGCTGTCGAACGCGAACTGGTCCGCCGGTACGCCCTCTACCGCGAGCGCCCCGATCGTGCCGCCGTCAAGCGGCAGGCGATAGAGCAGGGCGGGGTTGCTGCTGGCGCTGCGCCAGGATTCGCCGGCGCCGCACGCCTGCCGCCGCCGGTTGCGATAGTCGATCGCCCAGGGCAGCCCATCGGGCGCGCCGATCCACAGGAAGGCGTCGGTCGGCGAGACATAGAATTCGCGCATGGCGGGGCCGATGAACGCGGTCGTCCGGCAATCGAGGCTGGCCTTCAGCGGGCAGAAGGAAATCGTGTGGAGCACCGGATAATCGACTTCGCCCGGCGGGGCGTAGACGTCGGTGGGGCCGATCAGCGCCTTGCCGCCATCGGCCTCGCCATCGCCATCGGCCCGGCGCAGCCGCGGCCACGCGAACTGCGTGCCGCCGGCGAGCAACTGGTGCGGCGTGTAGACCACCAGCGTGTCCCCCACGAGCCGCGTCGCATAGTTTTCGGTGCTGTAATAATCGTTGGAATTCATCAGGAAACGGCCCTCGCGCCGCATCCGTCCGGTCGTGGGATCCAGCCGCAGCACGGTGATCTCGCTCGCCTGCTCGCGATAATTATAGGCGGTGACGAGGATGCGGTCCTCCAGCACCAGCATCTCGTCATACCAGCTCGCCGCGGTTTCGGGGCTGCGATAGACGTCGATGCGGTCGGCGAGGCGCATCGGCGCGCCGGCGCGGTCGCCCAGATCGATGCTGAACAGGCGGCCGTCCTGCAGCACCACCAGATGCCGCCCGATCTGCTTGACGATGCCGCCCTCGTCGACGCCGACCATCTGGTTGTTGGTGATCTCCGGATTGGCGGCCGCCTCCGCGCCGGTGGCGGCGGCGTCCGCCGCGGGCTCCGCCATCACCGATGGCGCGGACGGGGAGGGGACGGACTGGAACATCTTGCCATCCTCCTGCTCAGCGGTTCGCGCGAGGCTGGCGTTGATATAGGCGGCGAATGCGCGCGCCGAGGCGAAGCGGGCGAGTTTGGGGCCGACGCGCGCATCGACGGGCGCAGGCTCGGTCGGCGTCGTCGATCGCTCGCTCATCGCAAGGGCCAGCGTTGCCACCGACGCGGCCAGCGCAAGCCCACCAGAAGCAATCCAGCGTTGCATGCCCGATCCTCTCTGTCGTGATGTTATATCGTTTATACGGTCACGATGGCACGCCGGATGCAAGCGGCGGAGAAAATATCCGGTACGTAAGGAGCGCGCGCCGCCGCCGGCTATCGGCACGCGCTGCGAATCCGCGCTTTGCTGCACCGCATCGTCGCGTGCTGCACGGCAGCGGCGAGGTGCGAGTCGTTCTCACTTTCCAGCCGCTTTTCGAGCGGGCAACACCTTGCTAATGCGGCCGCGGATCTCACATCCGCAACATCCGCGGCGGCCGGATGAGACATCTCCGCCCCGCGGGAACTGGCGCCGAGCCATCCTGGTTCAGCGCCATACGGGAAGGACGATTATGACCGCCATTGGCCAGGATACTCTGGGAACACGCTCGACGCTTGAAGCGGGTGGCAAGACCGTCGATTATTATTCGCTGACCAAGGCGGCGGACAAGCTCGGCGACGTCAGCCGGCTGCCCTTCTCGATGAAGGTGCTCCTCGAGAATCTCCTGCGCTTCGAGGACGGCGTGACCGTGACCGTCGAGGACATCCAGGCGATCGTCGACTGGCAGAAGGACCGCGTGTCGGAACGCGAGATCCAGTATCGCCCGGCGCGGGTGCTGATGCAGGATTTCACCGGCGTGCCGTGCGTGGTCGATCTGGCGGCGATGCGCGACGCGATGAACAATCTCGGCGGCGATGCGCAGAAGATCAACCCGCTGGTTCCCGTCCATCTGGTGATCGATCACAGCGTCATGGTCGACGAATTCGGTACCCCCCGGGCGTTCGAGGACAATGTCGCGCTGGAATATCAGCGCAATGCCGAGCGGTACGAATTCCTCAAATGGGGATCGAAGGCGCTCGACAATTTCAAGGTGGTGCCGCCGGGCACCGGCATCTGCCACCAGGTGAACCTGGAGCATATCGCGCAGGCGGTTTGGATCTCGACCGCCGAAGACGGCACCGCGATCGCCTATCCCGATACCTGCGTCGGCACCGACAGCCATACCACGATGGTCAACGGTCTCGGCGTGCTGGGCTGGGGCGTGGGCGGCATCGAGGCGGAAGCGGCGATGCTCGGCCAGCCGGTCTCGATGCTCATTCCCGAGGTGGTCGGCTTCAAGCTAACCGGCGCGCTCAGGGAAGGCATCACTGCCACCGATCTCGTGCTGACCGTCACCCAGATGCTGCGTGCAAAGGGCGTGGTCGGCCGCTTCGTCGAATTCTTCGGGCCCGGCCTCGACGGCATGACGCTGGCGGACCGCGCGACGATCGGCAACATGGCGCCGGAATATGGCGCGACCTGCGGCTTCTTCGGCATCGACGAGAAGACGCTCGACTATATGCGCCTCACCGGCCGCGACGAGGGCCAGATCGCGCTGACCGAGGCCTATGCCAAGGCGCAGGGCATGTGGCGCTATGCCGACAGCCCGGATCCCGTGTTCACCGACACGCTCGAGCTGGACATGGGCACCGTCGAGCCCTCGCTCGCCGGCCCGAAGCGCCCGCAGGACAAGGTCGTCCTCAGCGAGGTCGACGATGTCTTCAACGGCGACCTCGTCAAGGTCTACAAGCATGACACGGCGAAGCGCGTCGCGGTCGACGGGCGGGACCATGACATCGGCGACGGCGACGTCGTCATCGCCGCGATCACCAGCTGCACCAACACTTCCAACCCCTCGGTGCTGGTCGCCGCCGGCCTCGTCGCCCGCAAGGCGAACGCGCTGGGCCTCAAGCCGAAGCCGTGGGTCAAGACCAGCCTCGCGCCGGGATCGCAGGTCGTCACCGACTATCTCGACAAGTCGGGGCTGAGCGCGGATCTCGACGCGATCGGCTTCAACCTTGTCGGCTATGGCTGCACCACCTGCATCGGCAATTCGGGTCCGCTCGCCGAGCCGATCTCGAAGGCGATCAACGGCAACGACATCGTCGCCGCCTCGGTGCTGTCGGGCAACCGCAACTTCGAGGGCCGCGTCTCGCCGGACGTGCGCGCCAACTTCCTCGCCTCGCCGCCGCTCGTCGTCGCCTATGCGCTGAAGGGCACCGTCACCGAGGATTTCGTGACCACCCCGATCGGCCAGGCCACGGACGGCAGCGACGTGTTCCTCAAGGACATCTGGCCGTCGAACGAGGAGGTCCGCGCGGTGATGGATGCGAACATCGACCGCGAGATGTTCTCGTCGCGCTATGCGCATGTCTTCGCCGGCGATGATCGCTGGCGGGCGATCGACGTCGAGGGATCGGATACCTATACGTGGCGCGCGGGCAGCACCTATGTCGCCAACCCGCCCTATTTCGAGGGGATGTCGATGACGCCGGCGCCGGTGACCGACATCGTCGATGCGCGGCCGCTTGCGATCTTCGCGGACTCGATCACCACCGACCACATCTCGCCGGCGGGCTCGATCAAGGCGGACAGCCCGGCGGGCCTCTACCTGCAGTCGCACCAGGTCACGAAGGCGGACTTCAACAGCTATGGCGCGCGCCGCGGCAACCATGAAGTCATGATGCGCGGCACCTTCGCCAACATCCGCATCCGCAACGAGGTGGCGCCGGGCACCGAAGGCGGCGTAACCAAATATGTTCCCACCGGCGAGGTGATGCCGATCTACGATGCCGCCGTCCGCTACAAGGCCGATGGCACCCCGCTCGTCGTGATCGCCGGCAAGGAATATGGCACCGGCTCCAGCCGTGACTGGGCGGCCAAGGGTACCAACCTGCTGGGCGTCCGCGCCGTGATCGCCGAAAGCTTCGAGCGCATCCACCGCTCGAACCTGGTCGGCATGGGCGTGCTGCCGCTGCAGTTTGCAGATGGAATCGACCGCAAGACGCTGAAGCTCGACGGTTCGGAAACCTTCAGCATCGCCGACGTCGGCGGCCTGCGCCCGCGCCAGGAGGTCGAAGTCGTCCTGCGCCGTGCGGACGGCACCGTCGAGACGTTCAAGACCCGGTGCCGGATCGATACCGTCAACGAGCTCGAATATTTCATCAACGGCGGCATCCTGCAGTACGTGTTGCGCAAGCTCGCGGCCTGAGGACAGGCGCTCCAGCCATCGATCGTCGGGATTGAGGACGGCGGCGCTGGGTTCAGCGCCGCTGTTTTCGTATCCATGTGTCGTGCGGCACAGACCGGCTCACTGCGGCAGAGCATCATCGACATCGTCTCCTCACTGACGCCGTGACGCGGGGGGAGGGCGAGTCCGGCTTGAGGGACAGATCGACAGGAGCATCGGCATGATCGGCAGCAGCAACATCGTCTACGCGCGAACGTCTGGATCGGCCCTCCCCGGCGCCGCCATCACCTACCGCCCGGGCAACGCGACGAGCTGCCCCGATTGCGGCAATAGCCATTGGCACGTCGGCCGCCACACCGCCGAATGCGCCTGGTGCGCGACCGCGCTGCCGATCTCGACCAGCGGCATGTGGTACCGGAACGCGGCCGCCAAGGCGGCGTAGAAACTCCCTCTCCCCTTGGGGAAGAGGGTTGGGGTGATGGGCCGTCGCGCGCAGCGTAAAGGCCCGGAGGGCTCAGCACTCCTGCTTGTTCGGCCTCGCTCAGAGCGAACCCGTCAGACCTTTACGCTTGGCGCGACTGCCCCTCTCCCTGGTCCGCTACGCGGACCTTTCCCTCTCCCCGTAGGGGCGAGGGCTTACGCCCTCAGCCTTTCACGCGCCTTACCGGCACCCCGACATTGCACACATCCGCACCCCCAGCCGGCTTCTCGAAAAATGGCGGCTCCCGGTTCTGGCGCGCCTTCACATAGGCGCCGAACGTCGCGCTTTCCGTCGCCAGATATTCGAACCGCGGCCTATCGCCGGCGGGCAATTCGCTCGCCAGCCGCACCGTCGCGATGCCGGTGAACTGCCTGGGATCGGTGTAGAAGCTCAGCGCCCCGGTCCCCCGCGGCAGCGCGGACATATGCTCGATGCCTTCCACAACCCGCCCGACCAGCGCGATGTTGCGGTCGAGGTGGCGCGGCGCATGGCCGATCACCGCATAGAGCTCCGCGCCCGAGCCGGTGTCGGGCGCATAGCCGCGCCCCGCGCCGACCATCGCATAGCAATGCACCAGCCACGCCTTGCCGTCCTTGCGCGCCGCGGGCCAGCCTTCGACATGGCCGGTCTCGGCATAGGCATCGCCGGCGCCCAGCGGCCGGAACGGAAGCCCCGCCGCCGGCAGATCATATTCCGCCGCCAGCCGCGCGGGTACCCCGGCGGGCAGCTTCTTGGTGCCTTCGGAATCCGGATCGGGCGGCGGATCGCCCCATTGCACGACATAATTGTCCTGCACGCGATAGATCGCGAGCCCGTCCCACCAATGCGCCCGCGCCAGCGCGCGGACATTGCCGACATGCGCAGGGGCGAAGCGCGGCGCGAGCTGGATGACGATGCGCTGCCCGCCTGCCAGGGTCATCACCACCAGATCGTCTGGCGCGATCTCCCGCCAGTCGCTTGCTGGCGCGGCGTCGGCGATCTGCCCCGGTGAGGGGGGCTGCGGCGGATGAGTCTGGCCGCTGGCAAGCAGCGCAAGCAGTGCGAAGAATAAGCGGCGGCGCATGGTGCATCTCCTTGCGGCAGTTGTGTCTGCGCGAACGTGCTACAAACGTAATATCGCGTCCAGCCAACGGCTTGTCTCAATTTTTGTGGCATTTTTGCGACACCCCGAAAGTGCATTGTGCAACGCAACCCAATTCGCGGCCGATCGCGTTGACAAGCCTCGCGCACGCCGTTCCCTTTGCGAAATTGTCAGTAGGCGTAACCGCGTACCAAAAGGGGACAGTATGTATAACCGACGCTCGCAGACGGCGTTTCTCGTCGCCAGCGCATTGAGCCTGAGTTGGGCAATGCCCGCCTTCGCACAGGATACCGCCAGCAACGCACCGGCCGCCGACGAGGGCGATGAGATCATCGTTACCGGCAGCCGTATCCAGCGCACCGATTATGATCTCGCCAATCCGGTGGTGTCGATCACCGCGGAAACGCTCGAGCAGTCGGGCAATGTCCAGGTCGTCGACACGCTCGCGCAGAACCCGGCGCTGCTCAACTCGCTGAGCGGAGCGCGTACTTCCGGTTCGCTGAGTGATTTCGGCGCGGTCGGCGTTTCGCTGCTCGATCTGCGCGGGCTCGGCGAAAACCGCACCTTGACGTTGGTCAATGGCCGCAGGCACGTGTCTTCGGTGTCGGGCACCGCCGCGGTCGATATCAACACCATTCCCACGGATCTGATCGAGAGCGTCGACGTGCTCACCGGTGGCGCATCGGCGATCTACGGCGCCGATGGCGTGTCGGGCGTGGTCAATTTCCGCCTGAAGCGGGACTTCGAGGGGTTCACCGCGCGCGGCCAGATCGGCCTTTCGAGCCGCGGTGATGCCGGGCAGCGTTTCGGTTCGGCCACCTATGGCCGCAACTTCGCCGACGGTCGCGGCAATGTCGCGCTGTCCTATGAATATCGCGACCAGGACCGCCTCGGATCGGCAGATCGCCGCCGCACCGGCAACCCGCTCTACAGCTATGGACTCGTCCGCGACCCCAACGACATTCCCGACGATCCCGGCCGCCCGGATCGCGTGCTGACCAACAATCTGCGCTATGCCGACAGCTCGATCGACGGCGCGGTCGATCTCGATCTGGACGGCATTCCGGACTTCACCGGTTCGGGCAAGGTCTATGATCGCGGCCGGCTGCTGCCCTCCTCGGGCGGTCTGACTCAGGGCGGCGACAGCACGCCGCTGGCGGGCTATCAGGGCGACCTTCAGGCCTATAACCGCGTCCACAACGTCAACCTGCTGTCGCATTATGACTTCAGCGATGCCGTCTCCGCCTTCTTCGAGGCCAAATATGTGCGGCAGAAGACGTTTACGCTGGCACAGCCCTCGTTCGATTTCTTCACCTATCTGAACCCGGACAATCCCTATCTGCAGGACCGGTTCGGGGTCGACGCCACCGCGGACGGCGCGTTGCTCTCGCGCGACAATTACGATCTCGGCGTGCGCGGCGAGGAAAATGATCGCGAGACGATGCGCTTCGTCGGCGGCTTCGAGGGCCGGATCTCCGATCATGCCCGCTACGAACTCAGCTATACGTTCGGCCAGACCAAGTCGAAGGTCAAGCTGACCGATTATCGCATCGGCGACCGCTATTATGCCGCGCTCGATGCGGTCACCGATCCGGCGACCGGCAACATCGTCTGCCGTTCGAACCTGTTCCCGGACGACAATATCGATCCGAACAATTTCGATGCGCCGGCGACCACCTTCACGCCGGGGGCGAACAGCGGCTGCCGTCCGCTCAACCTGCTCGGCAACGGCGTGCGCGATCAGGCGGCGCTCGACTGGATCAATGCGGACATCGTCAACCGCGCCCGACTGCAGCAGCATGTCGTGTCCGGCTCGGTCTCGGGTGATTTCGGCCAGTTCTTCGAACTGCCCGGCGGCCCGGTCGGCTTCGCCTTCGGCGCCGAATATCGCAAGGAAAAGAGCCGCTTCGTCACCGACGAGTTGCTCCAGCAGGGCGCGTTGCTCGATTTTTCGGTCCAGCTTCCCGAAAGCGGCGATTTCGACGTGAAGGAAGTGTTCGGTGAGCTTTCGGTGCCCGTGCTGAAGGAACTGCCCTTCGCCTACAACCTGACGTTCGGCGCCGCGATCCGCCTCTCCGATTACTCGACGGTCGGCAAGACGACGACATGGAAGGTGGACGGCACCTATTCGCCGATCCGTGACATCACCTTCCGCGGCACCTGGTCCGAAGCCGTGCGCGCGCCCAACGTCACCGAATTGTTCGCACCGCGCAACGGCGGCTTCTCGTTCATCTCCGATCCCTGTGATCCCGTGTTCATCAACGACGGCACGCAATATCGCGTCGCGAACTGCCAGGCGGCGCTGCAGGCAGCGGGCCTGACGCCCGCGCAGATTTCCGCGTTCAACCCGGAGAGCGATCCGACTGCGACGGTCAGCCTGCCCGGCTTCTCCGGCGGCAACCGCAACCTGCGTGAGGAAACCGCGCGGACCTGGACCGCGGGCGTGGTCGTGCGGCCGAGCTTCATTCCCGGCCTCATCGCCTCGTTCGACTGGTACGACATCAAGCTCGACAACGCGATCAGCACGCCGACCGCGGAGGAACTGGTCGGCCTGTGCGTCGATCAGCCGACGCTCGACAATATCTATTGCGCCAACGTCACCCGCTCGTCGGGCACCGGTTATATCTCGAGCTATTTCGTGCAGCCGCAGAATGTCGCCAATTTCCGCACGGCGGGCGCCGATCTCAAGCTCAACTACAGCCTCAACACCGGGGGCCTCGGCCGTTTCAACATCGCGCTGGTGGGCGGCTATCTCGATCGGCTGGAATTCATCGCCACGCCGGGCGCGGATATCAACATCGATCGCGAGGAACGCTTCTTCCCGAAGTGGAACGCCACGGGTGACATCACCTGGTCGATGAACGCGTTCACGGTGAACTATGGCGTGAGCTGGTTCAGCAAGACGCGGCGCTACACGATCGAGGAACTGCGCGGCAATCCCGACCTCTCCGATCCGCGCTACTTCCGCTACAAGGAGAAGTGGCAGCACGACATCTACGTCGCCTATGATGTGGATGAGCGTTTCCGCTTCTATGTCGGCGCGAACAACCTGTTCGATCAGCAGCCGTCGGTCGCTTCGGCGGACTATCCGATCAGCCCGGTCGGGCGCTACATGTATGCCGGTGCCCGCATCACGATGTGATCGCCGGTCCGATCGATTATGGGAGGGGCGCTTCGGCGCCCCTTTTTTTCGCGGGCGGCCACCGCGCTCACCTCCGCCAGCGCATGAAATCGACGAAGGCACGCAGCGCCGGCGGCATCTGGCGGCGGGAACTGTAATAGAGCCGCGCGCCGGGGAAGGGCGGCAGCCAGTCCTCGAACAGGCTGACGAGCCGGCCGGCGGCGATGGCGGGGCGCACCCATTCCTCGAAGGTGGCGAGCAGGCCGACGCCCGCCTCCGCCAGGGCCAGTTCCACCGGCGCGCTGCCGCACAGCACGGCGCGGCGCGGGCGGATCGCCAGCACCTCGTCGCCGCGCTCGAACTCCCAGTCCGGGATTCGGCCGCTGAGGAAGCGGTGGTTGATCGTGGGCAGGTCGATCAGGTCTCGGGGGTGGCCCGGCGTGCCGACCCGCGCGAGCAGGGCCGGCGCCGCGACCAGCGCGAAGCGCTGTGGCGGGCCGATCGGCACCGCGATCATATCCCTGGCGACCGCCTCGTCATAGCGCGCGCCAGCGTCGAACCCGGCGGCGACGATGTCGACGAACCCCTCCTCGATGACCAGATCGAGCGCGATGCGGGGATAGGCGGCGAGGAAGGCGGGCAGGCGGGGCGCCAGCACCAATTCGGCGATCGGGGTGGGGACGTTCAGCCGTAGCGGGCCGGCGGGCTCGTCCGCCGCTTCGCTGATCCGCGCGAGTGCGCCGGCGATGCCCTCCAGCGCCGGCTGCAGCGTCTCCAGCAGCGCTGCGCCCGCAGCGGTCGGGCTCACGCTGCGGGTGGTGCGGTTGAGCAGGCGCACGCCCACCCGCGCCTCCAGGTCGCGGATCCGCTCGGACAGGCGCGAGGGCGAGACGCGCGTCGCCTGCGCCGCGGCGCGGAAGCTGCGTGTGCGCGCCACCGCCGCGAACAGGTCCAGATCAGCGAGGTCGGGTGAGTCCATTGTTCGATATTCCGGATGTGTCATTCGCGATTGTGCGGATTATCGATCGGGCCGGCAAGGCGCATATCGCCGCTACCCCATCGACCTTCAGGAGACGAACGATGCAACAGCTTCGACTTGGCAACACCGGCCCCATGGTTTCGCGGCTCGGCCTCGGCTGCATGGGCATGTCGCCTGACTTCTATGGCGATGCCGATCGTGCCGAGAGCCTCGCGACCTTGGCCGCTGCGGTGGAGGCGGGCATCACCCTGCTCGACACTGGCGACTTTTACGGCATGGGCCACAACGAGATGCTGATCGGCGAGGCGCTGCGCACCTTGCCGCGGGACCGGCTGCAGATCAGCGTCAAGTTCGGTGCGCAACGCGGGCCCGACGGGGCGTGGATCGGCTATGATGCGCGCCCCGCGGCTTTGAAGACCGCGCTGGCCTATACGCTCAAGCGGCTGGGCACCGACCATATCGATATCTATCGACCGGCGCGGCTCGATCCGGCGGTGCCGATCGAGGAGACGGTGGGCGCCATCGCCGAACTGGTGCAGGCCGGCTATGTCCGCCACATCGGCCTGTCCGAAGTGGGTGCCGAGACCATCCGGCGGGCGGCGGCGGTGCATCCGATCGTCGACCTGCAGATCGAATATTCGCTGATCTCGCGCGGGCCCGAGCGGGAGATCCTGCCGACATTGCGCGAACTCGGCATCGGCATGACCGCCTATGGCGTGCTCTCGCGCGGCCTGATTAGCGGCCATTGGTCGAAGGACCAGCAGGCGAAGGGGCCGGACTGGCGGCTGGCCGGGCCGCGCTTCCAGGGCGCCAACCTCGATCACAACCTCGCGCTGGTCGAGGCGCTGCGGACCATCGCCGAAGCGCGCGGCGTCAGCGTCGCGCAGGTGGCGATCGCATGGGTGGCGGCGCAGGGCGACGACATCGTGCCGTTGGTCGGCGCCCGCCGCCGCGACCGGCTGACCGAATCGCTGGGCGCGCTCAAGGTGGTGCTGGGCACCGACGATCTCGCCGCGATCGCCGCCGCGGTGCCCGCCGACGCAGCCGCCGGAGACCGCTATCCCACCGCGATGCTCGCGCATCTCGACAGCGAGCGTTGATGCCTGGGCGGGGGCCGCGCGAACCCGCTTGCGCCCCCGCCTCCGTCACGATAGGGAGCCGCCTTCCAGCGAATGCGGAGCGGTGGCCGAGTGGTCGAAGGCGCTCGCCTGGAAAGTGAGTATACGGCAAAACCGTATCGAGGGTTCGAATCCCTCCCGCTCCGCCACCTCGCCCTCCGGGGCCATTCGCCACCATCCCGCAACCCTTGATATCTGCGGCTTTCCAGCCCTTATGGATGGGGCCGGCGTTCGCGGCTGTTCGCGAACATCCCATGGCCGGCATGGTAGATCGCATGGCGTCGACCCTCGCGATCCATGGTATGAGGCTGGACGTGCTCACCGACGCGAAGATCAAGGCCGCAAAGCCGGCCGACCGGGATTACAAGCTTGGCGATTCTCAGCAGCTCTACCTTCTGGTGACAAAGGCCGGCGGCAAGCTCTGGCGGATGAACTACACCTACGGGAAGTCGGCCAGCGGCAAGCCCGCACAGAAGACGCTCGCGCTCGGCGCCTATCCAGCGGTCGGGCTCGCTGCCGCGCGGAAGGCGCGCGATGATGCGAAGGAGCATCTGAGCGCCGGCAGGGATCCGGCCGTAGAACGGCGCGTGTCTGCCCGCGCGCAAGCCGCCGCGAACGCGAACACCTTCGAGGCTGTGGCCCGGCGCTGGCACGCCTTCAAGGCGCCGACCTGGAGCCGCATCCACGCGAAGGATGTGCTGGACAGCCTGCAATCCGACATCTTCCCTGCCATCGGCGACCTTCCGATCACCTCGCTCAGGGCGCCACGCCTGCTTGAGGTGCTGCAGCGGGTCGAAGCGCGTGGCGCGATCGAGACGGCGCACCGCCTGCGCCAGCGCCTATCTGCCATATTCGTCTATGGTATCGCAGCCGGCGTTGCAGACGCCGATCCGGCTGCGAGCCTCGGCAAGGCGCTCCGGCCGGTGCCGAAGGCGAAGCCGCAGCCGTCCATCATCGATCGGTACCGCGAGCTTGACGACCAGGTGCGCGTCACGCGGCAACTGCTGATCGACTGCGAGGCGGAGCGGTGCCGCGCGCAAACGAAGTTGGCCATGCGCTTCCTCGCGTTGACCGCGGTTCGCTCGAACGAACTCAACAACGCCCGGTGGGATGAGATCACCGGCATCGACTGGGCGCGGCCGGACGTGGCGCACGACAAGGCGCTGTGGACGATTTCGGCGCAGCGGATGAAGGGCGATCTGGACCGGAAGGAAGAGACCGACGGTGACCACCTCGTGCCACTATCGCGGCAGGCGGTTGACGTGCTGTTTGTGCTGCGGCGGCTGACCGGCGACCTGCAATTGATGTTTCCGAGCGAGCGGCACCTGCATCGGCCGATCTCGGAGAACACGCTGCGCGCGCTGCTGATCCGCGCCGGCTATTATCAGCGCCACGTGCCCCACGGCTGGCGCTCCGCGTTCAGCACGATCATGAACGAGCGCGCTGATCGGGAATGGCGGGCCGGCGGAGGCCGGGGCGAGGCGCCCGATCGCGGCATCATCGACCTGATGCTGGCGCACATCCCCCATCAGAAGTCCGGATCGGAGGGCGCGTATAATCGCGCCGCCTATATGGCCCGCCGGCGCGAGCTGGCGCAGGAATGGGCCGATCTGCTGGTCGGGGATATGTGGGAGCCTGAGATCCATATCGGGCAGCCGATCCGCTGGGCAGCGACCGGGCCAGGGCGGTAGCAACTATCGCTTCCCTTGGAGTGCGTCGGCGATAGTCTCTCCGGTGATCTTCATTTGATACGCGATGTTCTCTAGTGCGCCCATCTCAGTCGCGGCATCGTTCAGGCCGAGCCGAGTCAACGCCGTCGCGGTGCGCTCTTGCGCTCTCGCCAGTTGCAGAATTGCGAAAGCGATGGCGAACGAGCCGTCGCCCTTTCGAGCGCGTTCTTCGCACACATCTTCAATATGATCTGACATGCATCATCCCCTCACCAAGTAGCTACCAAGCCAAGCCTTAGCGATAGTCGGTGATGGAATGGATGGCCGCCCAAGTATAAAAGCCGCTTGGATAGTCGCTGGATCGGCTTTCGATTGCGATCCCTATTTGATCAACCGCAGTGATGATAACCCTGATGCGAGTGCCGGGCTCCCTGCTAAATTCAAGCATGGCGTTTAAGCGCCCGCCATTTACAACCATTTCTCGCTGCATTTCTTGATGCATCATCAACCTCCGAATCGAAGCGGCAGCATACGGTTCCTACTGCAGAAGGCTAGGCTGCGGCGGAGCTGCGCGCCTCTTCCAGCCGGGCACGCCACTCGCGGATCTCCGCCTCGCTCCAGCGGCTGGCAGCGCCGCCCGGCTTGAACGGCGCGGGGAACGAACCTTCCTTGATCAGGCGATAGATCGTTGTGCGGCCGAGTCCGGTCAGGTCCATGACGCGCGCGAGCGGCAGTAGCGGGTCGAGGGGTTGAGGTTGGTCGGTCATACTTGCTCTCGGTACTGCTGAACGGGTTGCACCCGGCGGGCGGGGGCTGTGCCCGCCGGGTGCGCACGCGCGGCTGGGGGATGCGCGCGTGAGCTGATTTGAATCCGGTCGAAGGCTTCGAGCGCCTGCGGATCCTCGATCATGTCGACGAGGCGCAGGTCGTCGGTGCCTGGCATCACGGCATCGATGCTGACCGCGCCCCACCGGTTGGCAAAGGCGGCATAGCCAGCGCTGATATAGACCTTGGCCATCGTGGCGATGTCGCGGGGGTGAAGCCGACCTTCGCGGATGCCGAGATAGATATCGGACATGATGTCTTCCCGAAGCATTGGGTCGACGCTGCGCGGCACGGCCTTCGCGATGCGGCCGTAGATCGGATCACTAAGCGCGAGACGGGCTGCCGTGCTCATGATGCGGGCTGCTCGTCATAGGCCATCAGGAAGGCTTGCCGCATGGCGAGCGCGCGATCTTCGCCGCCACCCTTGATGCCGGACACATAGCCCGCCCAGCCTTGCTGGTTCTCGGTCAGCAGCGCGCGGAACAGGCGGTCGCGATCGAGCCCCTCCCGCGCGATATCGATCTTCACCAGCGCCCGAAAGGTCGAGGCGCCGGCGTTCAGCACTTCGTCGGGGAAGGCCTCGGCCATCAACCCCAGAGCGTTGGCACAAACGCGTTCGCCATGCTTGCGCAGGATCATCTTGATCGACTCAGTGAAGGCGATGGCGCCCGGCACCCACGACGTTGATCCGGTCGTGCGCGAGACCGTGAAGCCCGCCTCTTCGATCAGCCGCCGCACCGTGACCGCCTCCGGATCGCCGCCGGCCGCGGCGGCGTGGAAGTCGTCGAGCTTGCAGATCGCCTTGCGGGTCCGGTTCATCGCGACGAACATCGCCGCTTCATCGGCAACCGACGCATAGGTCGAGATGCAGCAGGGCAGAAACGGGATGTCGCCACGCATCTGCGCTGCAGCCAAGCGGTGCTGGCCGTCGATGACATAGAAGCCGCCTTCCCGGCGGGAGACCACCAAGGGCTGACACATGCGCCAATCCCAGTTCTCGGCAATCTTACGGATCAGGCGCTGCGACGATCGCACGTCGGTCGACCGCTGGTAGCTGTCATCGATCTCCAGCTCGTTCGGATGACGCATCTCGATCGAGGGCGGCATGCCCTTCGGAGCGGGAAACTTCACCGCCGGCGCGGGCGCTTCGATGGCGGGGCCCGTTGCCACGGGGGCAACCGGCGATGTCCTCTGCGCGGTCTTCACCATCATCGACGTTTCTCCTGCGAGATGGCTGCTACCGCGCCATCGGGCGCAACTAGGGCAGCGCTCCGGGGCCGGGGGCGGAAATGTGCGTGCACGACGTTGCTGCGTTCCTGCGGCTCGCGCTGGCCGCCATCAGGGCCAATGTCAGTCGGATCCGTCCACTCAAAGCACCAGCGGTCTGCGTGGGTTTCGGGCCAGACCGATGCCACCTCTTCCGCACCGTCACGGTTGCGCAGAACGACGATCTCCGGCGGATAGAGCTGGCACGTTCCGAGATAGGCCTGCCCTAGACCGGTCGGTTGCTCAGCCATGCGAGCGCGGATCGCGCCGCGCGCCTCCCAAAGCGCGCAGTTGCCGCAGCGGGGCATGTTGTCGGTCACGCGCCCGCCCTCACCGAATAGACCTTATCGACGCTCCCGCCGCGGCCGTGAACCATCGTCTGGTTCACCCAGGTGATGCGTCCCTCCGCGAGGCGACGGATGTGGCCGCGTCGGATGTGGTCACGCGGCCCGCTTCGGTCGCTGCCAATGCCCCCGCCGCCAGACATGACCTCGCCGGCCAGTTCCAGCACATGAAAGGGTTTCAGAAGCGGCTTGCCCTTACGGGCGCGCTGACGGTTGAGGAACTTTGGCGCTGGCCGCTCGACGGCACGAACGTTCCGACAAGCCAAAGCATAGACCATATCGAAATAGGCGTTAACCTCGTCCATCAGGTCAGCCTGAAAAACCTCGAAAGCCGCGGTAGTGCCCATTTGACCAAACAGTTGCTGCATCGCCTCGGGCATGACCGGGATCAACGTGCCCGTCAGGGCCTTCGCCTTGCGCTGTGCAGGCGATATTCTCCCAGCCGCCACTTGGTCGCGCCAGAATGCCGACGTGATTATCTCGGCGTTCCTGTCGCGCCACGCACCTTCATATGGGATGTGCATCGCTGCGCCGACCGGCATCCATGCTTGATATGCGTCGTACCAGCAGACTGAAGCGACGACGACGCCATCGCTGAGCTTCCCGCGCTGGTCCTGCCACGGCGCGCCGACAGGCATGTCATCCTGATGATCCCAGGCAAGCGCGATCCGCTTCGAGCAAGGTGCTGCGGTCCATTCATCTTGGCGCGGTGCGCTCGCCGCCGGCGCCGGATACTCGATCGCCACGACAGGGAACGGCGGCTTCATCATCAAACCCGGCACTTCGGGGCGCGGGGTGTTGCGGTCGAGCAACTGACCATATTCCGGCAGCACGAAGGTCTGTGCCTGCCGCAGCTTTGAGGTCAGGTACTCCAACCCTTGGGCCGACCACGCGTATGGGGTGGTCTGCTGCATCAGCGTGAGCGCGTCGATCGCTTTTGGCGTGTAGTTGAGGGCTTGCGCGTTCATGCGCTGTGCTCCTGGCTGTCGAGAACAATAGCTCCGCTGGGCAAACGGGTGCCGTTGACCTCGATGTGTGCGCGCATGTCCTCTTCGAACGATGGGTTGCGACGGGAGCTGAAGCCCCAGCGAAGCGCGAAGGTGCGGCGTGGCCACCCCTCCTGCTGGTCGATCATGATCGGATCGACGAAGGGGCGGTCGAGTGAGAACTCGACAGCGCCGCCCGGCAGCGCGAACAGCCGGCCACCGAGTCGCAGCGCGATGTCAGCCGCCTCCGCCACGGACGCGAAGCCATGATCGACGGTGAAGGTGCCACGCCCCCACAGCACTCCGATGAGCGCCGCACGCCGGGCGGGGTCGCTCAACTGGCGATCGGCGAGCAGGGATAGCCGCCGCGCGCGTTCGGTGACATCGTCATCGGCGATGACCCCGCAACGCAAGCCAGCGCCGGACTTACCGAACACGACATCAACGGTCAGATACGCCGCGGCGAAGGCCTCCAGTGCGCGGTTCGCGTAGGCGTCCGCCCCCTGCAGCCAGGCGCGATTGAGATCCGTGGTGGTTTCTTCGATTGACCACAGGCTTTCAACCGGCGCGGCGGCCAATGCTTCCATAATCTCGGCCATGTTCAGGCCTCCATCTTTGGGCGGAACAGCCCCACGACGCGGCCGACGAACTTGCTTTGCAGCAGGTTCTCAGGTTGGGCCGGGTCGATGCCTTGGAGAGCGCCGGCGAAACGTCGGCGAAGCGGCTGTGCGAACCAAAGGTCTCGGTCGTTGGACGATCGTTGCGCGCACACAAGGCGCCGATCGACCGCAACGCGCTGCGACCCGGTGCGGTGGAAGGTCTCCCACGACATCCCGGCGACGGGACGCTGATGCTCCATCACATAGATGGCACCGTCGATCAGGCCTTCAGCGAATATGCAGTCGCTGGGGTCGTAGATCGCCACCTCTCCCGCATGCAGCAGTGGGCATGCGTCGCGCTCTCCCACCTTGATGACGTCGAAGCGGGCTGGGACGGCATCAAAGATGCGCAGGCCGTTGCGAAACTCGCAGAGAACCTCGATCACGAGCGTGCCTGCCGGAGCGAACTGGTGCGGATTAGATGCCATTGCGCACCTCCGCCCGGCTGCGCCGCGGGGCGCGTCCGTACTGGATGCTTAAGTGCAACCCGAGCCACTGCAGGTCGAAGTATCGGACCTGACCGGAGACGAGTTCGTCCTCGGTGCGGGCGTTCAAATTCTCAATCTCGATGACGCCCCAGTCGTACCAAGGCTCAAGCTTGTGTAGGGCGGTGACAAACCCGGCCACGGGAGCGCCGGCATAGGTGCCGGTGCGGCGGAGAGAAATCCTGCCAGTGGTAAGCTGCTCGTTTTGGGGCGGCGGGGATGTTTGCCTTGGAGAGTTACGCGGCCGTTCGGCGTTTTGTGTTCGTGGAAGGTCACAGCCGCCGGGAGGCGGCGAAGGCGTTCGGTCTGAGCCGGGACACGGTGGCGAAGATGTGCGCGTTCTCGCTGCCGCCGGGCTACCGGCGCACGAAGCCGCCGGAGAAGCCGAAGCTAGGTCCGCTGTTGCCGGTCATCGACGCTATCCTGCGCGAGGATCGCCTGTCGCCGGCCAAGCAGCAGCACACCGCCAAGCGGATCTTCGAGCGGCTGCGCGACGAGCATGGCTATGGCGGCGGCTACACGGTGGTGAAGGACTATGTCCGGCAGAGCCGCGCACGCAGCCGCGAGACGTTCGTGCCGCTGGCACACCCGCCGGGCCATGCCCAGGTCGACTTCGGCGAGGCGTGGGCAGAGATCGGCGGCATGCGGCAGAAGGTCCATTATTTCTGCATGGACCTGCCGCACTCAGATGCGTGTTTCGTGAAGGCCTATCCGCGCGAGACGACCGAGGCGTTCCTCGACGGTCATGTTTCGGCCTTCGCCTTTTTCGGCGGCGTGCCGCTGTCCATCCTCTACGACAATCTGAAGATCGCGGTGGCGAGGATCTGCGGCGACGGCAAGCGCGAGCGCACGCGGGCCTTCACCGAGCTGGTCAGCCACTATTTGTTTGCCGACCGCTTCGGTCGTCCCGGCAAGGGCAACGACAAGGGGAAGGTCGAAGCGCTGGTGAAGCACGCCCGCGCGATGTTCATGGTGCCCATTCCGGTAGCGCGCAGCTTCGACGAGTTGAACGAGCGCCTGGCGAAGGATTGCCTGGCTCGACAGAACGGGCATGCCGGGCGCCATGCCGACACCATCGCCGAGCGCCTCGTCGCCGACCGGCAGGCCTTCCGGGCCTTGCCGGCGGTGCCGTTGGAGCCGTGCGAGAAGCGGTCGGCGCGCGTATCGTCGACCGCGCTGGTGCGCTATCGGACCAACGACTATTCGGTGCCAACCGTCTATGGCTTCCGCGACGTCCTGGTGAAGGGGTTCGTCGACGAGGTGGTCATCAGCATCGCCGGCGAGGAGATCGCCCGGCATCCGCGCAGCTATGGCGAGGGCGCATTCGTCGCCAACCCGCTGCATTATCTCGCGCTCATCGAGCAGAAGCCCGGCGCGCTCGACCAGGCGGCCGCCTTGCAGGGCTGGGATCTGCCCGAGATCTTCCAGCATCTGCGCCACCTTCTGGAAGCTCGTATGGGCACCAAGGGGAAGCGCGAGTTCATCCAGGTGCTGCGGCTGCTCGAAGCCCTGCCGCTCGCCGTCGTCACCGACGCGGTGACGCAGGCCGTGCAGCTCGGCGCCATCGGCTTCGACGCGGTGAAGCTCATCGCGCTGGCGCGTATCGAACGGCGACCGCCCCGTCTCGATCTGGCCGCCTATCCGCACCTGCCCCGGACGGACGTGAAGACGACACGGGCGGCGGACTATGGGGTGCTGGCGGCATGACCGGCGACAAGATGCCGACCGGCACGACCGGCGGGACACCCCAGGTGCTGCTCGCCCACCACCTCAAGCAGCTCAAGCTGCCGACCGTGCTGCGCGAATATGAGAAGGTCGCGCGCGAATGCGCTCGCGACGGTGTCGACCACCCACGCTACCTGCTGCGCCTCATCGAGCTTGAGCTCATCGACAGGGAGCGGCGCACGGTCGAGCGGCGGATCCGCGCCGCCCGCTTCCCGGCGGTGAAGAGTCTCGACACCTTCGACTTCACAGCCATCCCCAGCCTCAACAAGATGCTGGTGCTCGAGCTCGCTCGCTCGGAGTATATCCTTCGGCGGGAGAACGTCATTGCGCTGGGCAACAGCGGCACGGGCAAGACGCACGTCGCTCTCGCGCTCGGCCTGGCTGCTTGCCAGAAGGGATTCACCGTCGCCTTCGCGACCGCCGCTTCGCTGGTCAACCAGCTGATGGAGGCGCGCGACGAGCGGCGCCTGCTCAAGCTCCAGCGGGAACTGGCGGCCGTGAAGCTGCTCATCGTCGACGAGCTCGGCTATGTGCCGCTGTCGGCGACTGGCGCCGAACTTCTCTTCGAGGTGCTGTCGCAGCGCTACGAGCGCGGCTCGACCATCATCACGTCGAACTTGCCGTTCGAGGACTGGACCCAGGTCCTCGCCTCAGAACGGCTTACCGGCGCGCTGCTCGACCGGCTCACCCACCACGTCTCCATCCTCACCATGAACGGCGACAGCTACCGCCTCAAACAGTCCGCCGGCCGGCGATCAGCCAGAAGGGCGGAGCAAAACCAGGCCACCGTGTCGGCCGACCCGAACACCGGCGAGATCCCGTCGCCATAGCCGGGAGAAAACGGTCGCGACGATATGGAAAGGGCCCCGATCGGGGCCCTTTCCATATCGTCATCACGCCTCGACCGCTGGCCTGCTTTTACTCCGCCCCGCTGGCCGGGTTTTGCTCCGCCGTTGACACCTGCCGCAGATCAGCGCCGACACCAGCTCATGGGCGCAAGTCCGACAACGCCGACCGGCGCCTCGTTGACGCTGTGATCCACAGAACTGCGGCTCGCGACTATGGCGTCTTCATCGACCATCGCCAAAACCGTCCGCGCGCGGGTTCCGAGCATCTACTTCTGCTGGAAGCGCTCGTTTATGCTCGCCGCGGCTGCGCGCAGCTCGGGAACCAGTTTTTCGCGCATGTCATCCACGGCGAAGCGCATCGAAGGGCAGCACGCGTTGAGGGCCGCCACGACCTGCCCGGCCGCGTCGTAGATCGGCACGGAGAGCGAGCGAACGCCGACCTCCAGTTCTTCATCGACGAGCGAATAGCCCAGGCGGCGGGTCTCATCGACGATTGCGCGCAGTTGCTTCTTCGAGCCCACCGTGTTCACCGTGTGCCGCTCGATCTTGACGCGGTCATAGTAGCGCGCCAGCGCCTCGTCGCTTTCGCCGGCAAGCAGTACCCGTCCCGTCGAGACGGCGTAGGCAGGAAGCCGGTTGCCGATGTTGATGCTGACCGAAATCACGCGATCCGGCGTGGAGCGTGCCAGATACGTCACATCGTCTCCGGTCAGCACCGCCGTGTAGATCGATTCCTGCGTCCGCTGCGATAGCGCATTCATGACAGGCTGCACGATGTCGAGAATGCCGACCGAGGACAGAGCCGAGTAGCCGAGTTGCAGGACCTTGGGCCGTAACGAGAAGTAGCGGTCGCGCTTCTCCGCATAGCCTTCCCGCACCAACGTGAGGAGGAGCCGCCGCGTCGTCGCGCGCGACATCCCGGTCACCTTCGCCACGTCGCTGAGCGTCATCGACGGTGTGTCGCGCGTGAACGCGCAGATCACCTCCAGCCCCCGGGCCAGGGACGCGACATAATCGCGGTCGCCATCCTCCTGTTCGAGTTCGGGGGCCTCCTCATCTCCAGCCGAGCGCGGCGCACGCGGACCATCAGACATTTTTACCCCTCTCCTCGGCGGCACCGGCCGTCCATCAGACGGGCTCGAAGTAGACATATTTTGAAACACAATCCAAAAAGCTCATCGTAGCGCGCTCGTCACCCTCGTCCAGTCATGCGGAACTATGTTCGCTATCGCAACGCCCGTTCGCTATGCGGTCACAATTGCGTTGACATTCACGCTTTATCGGATGCACCTTTGGCCTGCGGCGAAGCGGGGCGCTCGCCGGACAAGGGGATGGACATGCGAAAGACGTTTGCCGTCTGCGCCGCGTTTGTGGCGTCGGCGATTGGCACCCACGCGGTTCACGCTGAGCAGTTCCGGGTCGAGCTATCGGCGCCTGCCGCAGAAGATTCCGGCTATGAGGGACGGCTGATCCTGATCATCGCGTCCGACGACACGCGCGAGCCGCGCTTCCAGGTGGAGGCGAGCTATGATGGTGCTCAGGTCTTCGGCCTCCCGGTTACCGATTTTCGCAAGGGGCAGGCCCGCACGATCGGCACGAGCGTACCGGGATATCCCGGACGCAAGCTTACCGACGTCCCGGCCGGCACCTACACCGTCCAGGCCGTTCTTCACAAATATGACAGCTTCAGACTGGGCAACGGCAAGGTGGTAAAACTGCCCGCAGCGCGCGGCGCGGGCCAGAACTGGCGCAAGGAACCCGGCAACCTCATCAGCAAGCCGATAAAGGTCGACTTCGACCCCAAACGCGCAGGCGAAATCAAGCTGGCGTTGACGGATGTTCTCTCCCCGATCGAGGAACCGAAGGACACTGAGTTCGTCCGCCATTTCAAGTTCAAGTCGGATCGCCTTTCGAAATTCTGGGGACGAGACGTATATATCCGCGGCCATGTGCTGGTTCCCAAGGATTTCGACAAGCACCCGGAGGCGCGGTATCCGCTGGCCGTGTTCCATGGTCACTTTCCAGATGATTTCGGTGGCTTCCGGACCACGCCGCCCGACGCAGACATCAAGTGCGAGCCGAGCAAGCGGTTCAGCAACGAACCCTGCTATAACCGGACCGAGCAACAGGAAGCGTATGACTTCTACAAGCAATGGGTCTCACCCGACTTCCCGCGCATGCTGATCGTCGAGATCGATCACTCGAATCCCTATTATGATGACAGCTACGCGGTGAACTCGGCGAATATCGGACCCTATGGCGACGCCATAACCTATGACTTCATCCCTGCGCTGGAGAAACAGTTCCGCGGGATCGGCGAGGGATGGTCGCGCTTTCTTTATGGAGGATCGACGGGTGGCTGGGAGGCACTGGCTGTCCAGGTCTTCTATCCCGACCAGTATAACGGCGCATTTGCGGCCTGCCCCGATCCCATCGACTTTCGGCAGGTCATGGTCACCAATATCTATGACGACAAGAACGCGTATTGGCGCGAGGGCGCCTTCGGCCGCGTCGCGAAACCCGGCAAGCGCGACTATCTCGGCCATGTCTCGCTGACCATCGAAGACGAGAACCGGCTCGAACTCGTCCTCGGCGACAAGACGCGGTCCGGCGGCCAGTGGGACATTTGGGAAGCGGTCTATTCGCCGATGGGGGCGGACGGCTATCCGCAGCGGATCTGGGACAAGGCGACCGGCGTCATCGATCCTGCGGTGGCGGCACATTGGCGTGAAAATTATGATCTGCGGCACATTCTCGAGCGCGACTGGCAGAAGCTCGCCCCAAAACTGCAGGGCAAGATCCATATCTACGTCGGCGACATGGACAATTTCTATCTGAACAACGCCGTCTATCTGATGGAGGATTTCCTGAAGAAGGCGCAACCGGCCTATGGCGGCGAGATTACGTACGGAGATCGCGCCGAACATTGCTGGAACGGCGATCCTTCCTTGCCGAACTCGATCTCGCGGTTGCGTTACAACAGCATGTACGTGCCGAAGATCCTGAAGCGCATCGAAGCCGCGGCACCCAAGGGCGCCGATCTGAAGAGCTGGCGATACAAATAATCATCCACCGCCGGGGGACGTGAACGGCGACCGAAATTCGGCGCCGCGACAGGCAAACAGGGAGCTAGATCAATGGTCAACAGGACAAGAGTGCGCACAGCCTTGCTGTGCTCCGCCGTACTGCTCGCAAGCGCCGCATCGCCGGGACATGCTCAGGACAGCACCGCGGACGCTTCGGCCGCTGCCGATGACACCGGCGAGATCGTCGTCACCGGTTCGCGTATCCGTTCGCCAAACCTGGAAAGCGTCAGCCCGGTGACCACCGTGTCATCGGAAGAGTTCGCGGTCCGCGGCACCGTCCGCACGGAAGACCTCGTGAACCAGTTGCCGCAGGTTTTCGCGGCGCAGGGCGCAGCCAATTCGAACGAGGCGACCGGTACGGCTCAGGTCGATCTCCGCGGCCTCAGCCCCTCGCGCACGCTGGTGCTCGTGAACGGCCGGCGCTTGCCCTACGGCTCCCCGAAGAACATCCCTTCGGACATAAACCAGGTGCCGACGCCGCTGATCCAGTCGGTCGAGGTCCTGACCGGGGGCGCATCGGCGGTCTACGGCTCGGATGCGATCGCCGGCGTCGTCAACTTCAAGCTGATGGATAATTTCAGCGGTATCCGCTTCACCGGCAGCGTCGCCGGATTCCAGCATGACAATGATCGCGACGAACTGCGCGATCTTCTCGACACCAACAACGAACGCGTCCCCGGTGGCTATCTTAAGCCCGACAAGAGCGTTTGGAACGGTTTCACGACCGAGGTCTCTGCGGTTGCCGGCGGCAATATCGGCGACAATCGGGGCAATGTCACGGCCTATGCGACCTATCGCAAGGTCAACGCCATCCTCCAGGCCGACTATGATTACAGCGCCTGCGCGCTGGGTGCGACCGGCCCCAACGGCAGCGAATTCTCGTGCAGCGGCTCACCGACCAATGCACCGGCCAATTTCACCAACGCCGGCGGCATTCCCGGGTTGCCGACATCGTTCCGCGCGACGGCCGACGGCCAGTTCGTGCCGGGCTCGCTGACCTACAATTTTGCACCCTATAACTACTACCAGCGGCCCGACGAGCGCTATGCTTTGGGCGCGATGGCTCATTACGAGGTCAACGAGAATTTCACGCCCTATGTGGAAATGTCGTTCATGGAGGATCGCTCGGTCGCCCAGATCGCACCGGGCACCAACAGCGCCGGCATCACCGTCGGCGCGGGCAGCATCAGCGGTATCAACTGCGACAACCCGTTCCTGAGCGCGCAGCAGGCCAGCTATCTGTGCACCAGCCGCGGCCTCTCTACCGCCAGCATCTACGATACTGCGGGCAATTATGTCGGGCCTGCTTCGGTCGCGGAGGGCGTGCTGGTCGCACGCCGCAACGTCGAAGGCGGCAATCGCCAGGACGACATCCAGCACCAGAGCTATCGCATCGTGCTCGGCGCCCGCGGCGAGATCGCCGGGCCGTTCCGCTATGACGTCTACGGCATCTATTCGAAGGTGAGCTATCGCAGCCGTTTCTTCGGCGACGCCAACCGCCAGCGCACGGCGAACGCCTTCAACGCCGTGCGCAATTCGGCCGGCCAGATCGTCTGCGCGATCAATGCCGACGCCAACCCGAACAACAACGACGCCGGCTGCGCACCGCTCGATTATTTCGGTCCGCAGGCGAGCGCCGAAGCCGTCGACTATGTGGCCGAATTCAAAGGAATCACCGGCGACACCAACCTCGTCAACGTCGTCGCCGCGATCGACGGCAATCTCGGCGAGTGGGGGATCCAGTCGCCATTCGCGAGCAGCGGTGTCGCCGTCGCCTTCGGATATGAATTCCGCAAGAATTCGGTCGATTATCTGCCGGATGAGATCTATCAGGCAGCCGCCAGCCCCGAACTTCCGATCAGCGGCTCGGTCGTTGCCAAGGAGTTCTTCGGCGAAGTCGTGATACCGCTCGCCGAGAATCTGCCGGGACTCTACAGCCTGTCGTTCGAGGGTGCCTATCGCTATTCGGATTATGACACCGGCTTCAAGACCGACACCTTCAAGCTGGGGATGAACTGGTCACCGATCCGTGACTTCCGTCTGCGCGGTTCCTATCAGCGCGCGGTGCGAGCGCCCAACGTCATCGAGCTCTTCTCCAGCCAGCAGTTGTTCGAGGTCGAGCTGACCGAGAATGCCAATGGTTCCTACGATCCCTGCTCGGGGCCCACGCCGATCGCCACCGCGGAGCAATGCGCACGCACCGGCGTCACCGCCGCGCAATATGGCAACATCGTCGACAATCCCGCCGGCCAGTTCAATTCGCTGATCGGCGGCAACCAGGATCTCCAGCCTGAAACCGCCAAGACGCTGTCGCTCGGTGCCGTGTTCGAGCCGCGGTTCGTGCCGGGGCTCACCATCTCGCTCGATTATTTCGACATAAAGGTCGAAGATCTCGTCGGAAGCGTCAATCCGAACCTTTCGATCGCAAACTGCCTGTCCAGCGGCGATCCCTATTTCTGCGGCCTCATCCAGCGCAGCGGCTCGGGATCTCTGTGGCAGAGTGAAAACGGCTACTTCCGCCGATTCAACGTCAACACGGGCTCGCTGCAGACCAAGGGCGTCGACGTGGTGGTCGATTACCGGATGAACCTCGACGACCTGGGAATCGGCGGTGGACGGCTGAACTTCAACCTCGTCGGCACCTACCTCGACTCCTACCGCACCGTTCCGCTTCCCAACTCGCCGGACAGCGACATCTACGAGTGCGCCGGTCTCTATGCCGGCCTGTGCGGCCGTCCGCGTCCGGAATGGCGCCACAAGCTGATGGCGACCTGGTCGCCGACGCGCAGCTTCAGCGTGACGCCCACCTGGCGCTATGTTTCCTCCGTCAAGATCGCGCAGACCAGCGATCAGCCGGCGCTCACCGGCAGCTTCTCCGAGGTGAACCGCAAGCTCGGCGCACGCAGCTACTTCGATCTCGCGGCGTCGTACGAGGTGCGCAAGGACCTGGTATTCCGCGTCGGCGTCAACAACCTGTTCGACAAGGATCCGCCGCTTACGACCACCGCGGCGATCGAGGACGGCGGAAACGGCAACAGCTACCCGCAGTTCTACGATGCGACCGGACGCTACCTGTTCCTGAGCGCCTCGGTCGGCTTCTAAGGCGCATGGCCTGCCGCCGGGACAGGGGAACCTCTCCGGCGGCAGCATCATACTGTAGGAGTTCTGGATGGTTTTGCGTTGGTGTGCCCGTGCTGCGGCGCTTTTGCTCCTTTCGTCTGCCGGCTCGATGGCGATGGCTGCCGAGGTGACGGACGCGGATCGCGCGATGGCGCGCGAGATCCTCGAAGACGCGATCGCGACGCCGTCAGCCAAGGGCCGCGGGCAGGTGCCTGCGCTGATCGAGATGTTTTCCGCCCGCCTTCGCAAGGCCGGCTTCGGACCCGAAGACATCCAGCTGGTCCCGGTGGACATAGACGGGGAGCCGACCGCCGGTCTGGTCGTGCGCTACGCCGGGAAGAATCCGGCGACGAAGCCGATCGCGTTCCTCGGCCACATGGACGTGGTCGATGCGCTCAAGGAAAACTGGGCGACCGATCCCTATGTGCCGACCGAAAAGGACGGCTACATCTATGGCCGCGGTTCGACCGACAACAAGGCGGGGGTCACCGCGCTGATCGCAAGCTTCATCCGCCTGAAGGCGGCGGGCTTCGTTCCGGAGCGGGATCTGCTGCTCGCTTTTTCGGGAGACGAGGAAACCGGCATGATGACGACGCGCGCGCTGACGAAGCATCCGCTGGTGTCACGCGCGGAGTTCGCGCTGAATTCGGATGCGGGATCCGGCCTCGAGGGCCCGGACGGGCGCTACCGCTTCAACATCCAGGCGGCCGAGAAGACCTATGCCAATTTCACGATCTCGGCGCGCAACCCTGGCGGCCACAGTTCGGCGCCGCGCGCGGACAACGCGATCTATGCGCTTGCGGGGGCGTTGAAGACGGTCGAGGCCTTTCGCTTTCCCGTGGAATTCAACGAGATCACGCGGATCATGGTCGCCGACCTGGTCGAAGAGCAGGGCGGCGAACTGGGCGGTGCGCTGACCGCCTTGCTCGCCAATCCGGACGATGCGGCAGCACGCGCCATCGCGGAGAAATATCCCCAGCAGTCCAATATTCTCTGGACGACCTGTGTCGCGACCATGCTCCAGGCCGGCAACGCGCCGAACGCCCTGGCGCAAAATGCCACCGCCACGGTCAATTGCCGCATCTTTCCCGGAACCTCCGTCGATGCGGTGCAGGCCAGGCTCGCAAACTTGGTCGGCGACTCGCTCGAGGTGAAACTGCTTGGCCAGGGCGTCGCGAGCCCGGTTTCGCCGGTCAACCGGCCGCTCTTCGCGCGGCTGCAGAAGGCGATGGACGCAACCTATCCGGGGGTCACGCTCAAGCCGAGCATGTCTTCGGGCGGGACCGATGGGCGGGAGTTTCGCAACGCGGGCATTCCGACCTACGGCGCCGGCGCACTTGCGCTGCGCGCCGAGGACAGCCGGGCACATGGCACAGATGAGCGCGTGCCGATCGCCGCCTATCTGAAGCAACTCGATTACTGGGATGCCCTGCTGCGCGATCTTGGCGGCCGGACGTGACGGGCGCAGTCGCCCGACGCGACCTTCTTCGCGGCGCGGTCGGGAGCGGCGTGATGGCGGCACTCCCCTCCACGGCGCGTGCAGCCACGAGCACCCTCTCCGTCGCCACATCGATCAGCCGCCGCGAACGCGAGGGCAGACTGCGGCGGCTGCAGGCGGAGTTGCGGCGCCGCAACCTCGCAGCGCTTCTCGTCGAGGCGGGCGCCTCGCTGGTTTATTTCACGGGCATCGACTGGTGGCGTAGCGAACGAACGACGGCGGCGGTCATACCCGCCGACGGCCCCATCCTGGTCGTGACGCCCTTCTTCGAGGAGCCCTCGATCCGCGAGATGCTCGATGTCCCGGGCGATGTCCGGGTGTGGCAGGAAGATGAAAGCCCGTTTCGCCTGATTGCCGACTGGCTTCTGGCCCATAAGGCCGGCAGCGGCATGCTGGCCATCGAGGAAACCACCCGCTTCTTCGTCGTGGAGGGCGTGCGCAGATTGTTGCCCGACCTCGCTACGGTATCGGGTGCCGCGCCCGTGAACGCGCTGCGCATGATCAAGAGCCCGGCGGAGATCGCCCTGATGCAGCGCGCCAACGACATCATGATCGCGGCCTACCGCGCCACGCACGCGCAAGTACAGGCCGGGATGACGGGCGACGACATCAACGCCATCATGCTGCGCGAGATCGCGGCCAATGGCGGGCAACGCGGCTCAAGCAGCGCGCAGGTGGGGCCCGGCAGCGCCTTGCCGCACGGTTCGAAGGAAAGGCTGCGGCTCACCGACGGCAGCGTCGTGCTGATGGACTGCGTCTGCACGGTGGAGGGCTATCATGCGGACATCTCGCGAACGTTCGTCTTCGGGGAAGCCACTGCCGAGCAGCATCGCGTCTTCAGGGCGATGCGTCAGGGCATGGCAGTGGCGATGGAAGCGGCAAAGGTCGGCGCGCCGGCCGGCAGCGTCGATGATGCGGTGCGGGCCTTTTACGAGAAGCTCGGCTACGGCCCACGCTACACGCTCCCGGGACTTTCGCACCGAACCGGCCACGGCATCGGGCTCGACGTCCATGAACCGGTCAACCTCGTGCACGGCGAAGCGACCCCGCTTGCCCCCGGCATGTGCTTCTCCAACGAGCCGGGGCTCTACCTGCCCGGTCGCTTCGGCATCCGCATCGAGGATTGCTTCTACATGACCGACGGCGGTCCGCATTTCTTCACCCAGCCGCCGCCGTCGCTCGACACGCCATTCGGATAAGGGGGTCTCATGACACGTTCGAAGAGCCTGCTCGGCTGCGCCGCGGCGCTGGCCATGATGTCGATCGCGGTTCCCGCCGCAGCACAGGAAGAACAGTCGATGTCGCCGGTCATGCCGGCCATCATGACGCTGCGCGACCAGGCAAAGCTACGGGATGCCTGGCTGGAGCGTCGCTTCCAGACGGTGTTGCCGGCCCTGATGCGCGAACAGGGCATAGACATGTGGGTGCTCGTCGCGCGCGAATATCTGGAAGATCCGGTCGTCACGACGATGCTCAACGCCACCAATCTGCGTGCGCGGCGGCGGACGATCCTGATCTTCTTCGATCCTGGTGAGGGCAAGCCGATCGAGCGGCTCGTGGTCAGCAAGCACGGCATGGGCACGCTCTACCAGCCGGTCTGGGACATGGAGAAACAGCCCGATCAGTTCGCGCGCGTCCGCGAACTGATCGCGGATCGCAACCCCAGGAAGATCGCGGTCAACATCTCCTCGCTCACCGCCTTCGCCGACGGTCTTACCCACAGCCAGTATTCAGATCTCACCGCAGCGCTCACCCCGGACATGCGCAGCCGCATCGTGCCGGGCTACCCGCTCGCGATCGGCTGGCTGGAGACCCGCACGCCGGAGGAAATGAAAGTCTATCCCGACATCGTCCGCGTCGCCCATGCCATCATCGGCGAAGGCTTCTCCGCCGCCGTCGTGAAACCCGGGGTAACGACCAACGAGGATCTCGTCTGGTGGTATCGCCAGCGCGTGGCCGATCTCGGACTCGCATCCTGGTTCCATCCGTCGGTGGAAGTGACGCGCCGTGGCACGCCGGGTGTGCTGCGCGAGCAGGCCAGCGTCATCCAGAAGGGGGACATGCTGCGGGTCGACTTCGGCATCCACTATCTCGGTTTCAGCACGGATACTCAACACATGGCCTATGTGCTGCGTGATGGCGAGCAGGACGCGCCGGCGGGGCTAAAAGCGGGCCTGCGGGACAATAATCTGGTGCAGGACAGCGTGACGGGCGAATTCCGCATCGGCGCGACAGGAAACGAGGTGCTCAATCGCGCGCGCGCCAAGGCGATCGCCGCCGGCCTGAAGCCGCGGATCTATTCGCATCCGATCGGATATCACGGCCATGGCGCCGGGAGTTCGATCGGCCTTTCGGAAGAACAGAGCTTCGTGCCGACCGGCGAATATAAACTGCGTCCCGACATCGCCTGGTCGATCGAGCTCATGGCTTCCAGGCCGGTGCCGGAATGGGACGGACAGATCGTCGACTTCAAGAGCGAGGAAGACGCCTTCTTCGACGGCAAGACCGTTCGCTACATCGATGGCCGGCAGACCCGGTTCCACCTGATCGGTGCGCGCTGAAATCGACGACCACGGCGCGCGCGTCGAGGGAACGGAGCCCGGCAGGATATCTGCCGGGCCCTTCGCGCTTACGGACGTGGCACGAGGATGAAGTCTTCCTGGCCGCCATCGAGAAACCGAAAGCTGCCGTCGGATGCGAGGAATCCGTTCTCTTCGTGCATGAAGCGGACTTTTTGGCCGCCCCACTCCGGGACGTCGCGCTGCGCGTTGAGCTCGATCGACCAGGCCGTGTTCGGGTCGATGCGATAATCGCCGCGGCCCGGCGCCGGCGTCTGACTCTCCCACGCGCCGATCCATGTGCCGGCCCCATGGCCGTGATGGCCGATCGGATGCGAGTAGATGGTCCCGTCTATCTTTTCCGCCTCGATCTGGCGCCGGGCGGTGGCCAGCACCTGATTGCCGCTGCGGCCCGGCTTCAAAGCCGCAATCGTTGCCGCACGCACCCGGTTCATCGCCCCCATGCCATCCCGCAACCCCCGGGGCGCCTGGGTCTCGCCGGGTTTCAGAACATAGGCCAGCCGCTGGATATCGGTGTTGAGACCCAGATAGCTGATCCCGAAATCGACGTGCAGCATATCGCCGGGCATGATGATCGTATCGCCCCGGTGGCCCATTTCCTGGACGCTGAACTTCCCGCCGTCGGCACGCTGGATGGCGACACTTGGCTGGAACCAGGTATCGAGCTTCAGTTCCTTGATCCGATTGCGGAACCACCAAACCACATCGTCGGAAGTCGTCACGCCCGGCGTGATCACCCGCTCGGAGAAGCCCTCCTCGATGATGGCGTGCGAGATGCGTGCGATGATCGGATAGGTCGCCATCTCCTCCGGGATGCGCGTCTCCAGCCAGCCGAGCGCCAAGCGCTCGTGGCTGACGAGCCGCTTGGCATAATCCGGACCGATCGCACGAACGATCGCCTCATAATGGGTCGAGCTGAGGCCATCGGCGAGCGGAAAGCCTTCAGACCGATTAAGAGCGATGGTCGAGGGATTGCGTGCGGCAATGATCTTCGCGAGTTCCGCCCATTGGTCCGGCTGCTCGTCCGGATTCCATGCCGGCGCGAAGTCGCCGACCGGATAGCGCGCCAAAGCGAGCTTCTCGATCGGCTTGCCGTCGCCGGGATCGAAGAAGACCAGGATGGTGCGTCGCCGGGCATGCAGCCAGGTCGCCGGCAGCATCGTCTCCATCACCGGATCTTCATTATATTCGCCGGCAACCAGCACCCACATCTGCACCTTGTCGCGCCGCATCAGCGCCGGCAACACCTGCTCCAGCCGCAGTTTCAGCCAGCGATCCTCTGCCTCGGCACGGCGCTCGAGTGGCAGGATCGCCGGCATGGCGAGTTCAGCGGGTCGCGAGGGCGCAACCGGCGCGGCGGCGGCAAGCGTCGCTGCCAGAAATGACGTCAGCATGTTTCCTCCCTGCGATTTCGTTCACATATCGCACATGTGTGCGAATATCGGCTAACAAGGAACCCCGCCAGATCCCCGTCCGAGGAAAATTTCAGGCATCGACCGCTGTGCGGCGGTCGCCGCGATGTCATGGCTGGCGGTGACCGCAGCGTGCCCGACCTGCCACTATCGACTGCGACGTGCGGGTACCGCATTCCCGCGTGGCTGGCCGAGCTACTGCCCGTGATCGGTGTCTGCGGATCCTACCCCGATGCTCACTCCGATGATGGGGCAAGCCGGAAAGGCGCCAAAGGCGAAAGCCGGTGCCGCCGCTGACGCCGGTGGGAGAGCTTCCTCTACGTGCGCTTCCACGTCGGTTTGCTCCATGAGCCGAATAAGCGCGTTGCGGGTCTCGCGATCGCAGCGGTGGACGGGTTCGACGGGTCGAAGACCGTAGGTCCGGTTGGCATATTCTTGCGGTCCCTGGAAGGCCGCGCGGAACTCAACCCCCTAAGCGAATTCGTCCGGGATAGCCGGGACGCTTCAGTGCGCCGCTCGATCTCGCCGTTGAGCCGCTCGATGGGATTGGTCGAGCGCAGCTTGGCGCGATAGTCATATAGGCGAGACACGATCCTGAGTGGCGGCATCAAGCCAAGGCTTGCATCGATCGTGCGCGCCTTTGGTTTGGACCGCACGGTACCAGGCCCGTATCTGTCATTCGGTAAGCGGCAAGGGGGCATACGCCTGATCCCCAACAGGAGAATTACGGTCATGAGTCATTTCGGCCCTTCGGAAATGGCACGACTTTTGGGGCAGGGTCTGCTGTCCTTCCCCGTCACCCACTTCGACGCGGACGGCGGCTTCCTGGAAGCACCGTATCGCGAACATTGCGGCTGGATGCTCGCACATGAGCTGACCGGCCTGTTCGCCGCCGGCGGCACCGGGGAATTCTTCTCGCTGGCCCCGCAGGAAGTGGCCACTGTCGTCGCCGCCGCGGTCGCCGAGACGGCCGGGCGCATCCCGGTGATCTCGGGCTGCGGCTATGGCACCGCGATCGCCACCGGCATCGCCCGCGACGCCGAGAAGGCGGGCGCGGACGGGCTGCTGCTGCTGCCGCCCTACCTCGTCGGCGCCAAGCAGGAAGGGCTCGCCGCGCACGTCGAGGCGGTGTGCCGCGCGACGGGACTCGGCGTGATCGTCTACAATCGCGACAACGCCATCATCGACGACGAGACCCTCGCCCGCCTGTGCGAGCGCAACCCCAACCTCGTCGGATTCAAGGACGGCGTCGGCGACATCGAGCTGATGACGCGGGTCTATGCCCGCATGGGCGATCGGCTGACCTATATCGGCGGCCTACCCACCGCCGAGACCTTCGCCACCCCCTATCTGACGATGGGCGTGACCACTTACTCCTCGGCGATCTTCAACTTCATGCCCGAATGGGCGTTGGCCTTCTACAAGGCGGTGCGCGCGGGCGACCAAACCTATGTGATGGACCAGCTCCGCGCATTCGTGCTGCCCTATATCGCGCTGCGCAACCGCGGCCGCGGCTATGCGGTGTCGATCGTCAAAGCGGGCATGCGCGTCGTCGGCCGCGACGCGGGGCCGGTGCGTTCACCGCTCACCGACCTGTCGGCCGCGGAAGAGGCCGAGTTGCGCGCACTGATCGAGGGCGTTTCGCCACAGGCGCTGTCGGCGGCGGCGTGACACGCCGGGCGGGGCGGCTTACCCTCCGATGATGTTCGAACTCAGCCAGCTCCGTTGCTTCGTCGCAGCGGCCGAGGAATTGCATTTCGGCCGCGCGGCGCAGCGCCTCAACATGACACAGTCGCCGCTCAGCCGGCAGATCCAGTTGCTTGAGCGCATTCTCGACGTGCAACTGCTCGAACGCACCAGCCGGCAGGTCAGCCTGACCCCGGCTGGCGGCGTGTTCCTGATCGAGGCGCGGCGGATCGTGCGGCTGGCGGACAGCGCCGCATTGCCCGCCCGCCGCGTCGCCAAAGGCGATGCCGGCCGCGTCGCGCTCGGCTTCACCGCGGTCTCGGGCTATAATGTGGTGCCGCGCATCGTCGCGCAGGCGCGCATGGCGCTCCCCAATATCGAACTGGAACTGCGCGAGATGGTTTCGGGCGATCAGGTCGATGCGCTGCTCACCGGCCTGATCGACATCGGCTTCGTCCGCCCGCCGATCGACCGCCATGAGTTCGAGACGAGTTGCGTGCTGCACGAGCCCTTGGTCGCGGCGCTGCCGCCCGGCGATCCGCGCCAGGCCAAGGCGGCGCTCGACCCCGCGGACTTCGATGGGCTGCCGCTGATCATGTATTCGCGCCAGGGCGCCAGCTATTTCCACAACATGCTGGTGGCATTGTTCGATGAGGCGGCGGTGGCGCCGCTTTACGTCCAGCACGTCACCCAGATCCATTCGATGCTCGGCCTCGTCCATGCCGGGCTGGCGGCGGCGATCGTGCCCGAAAGCGCGACCGGGCTGCACATGATGGACGTCCAGTTCCGCCGGCTCCTGACTCCACTGGAAAAGCCGGTCGAGCTTCACATGGCGTGGCGGCGGGACAACGCCAATCCGGCGCTTCCCGCGATGCGCCAGCTTTGCGCGGAGACGGCATGAACGACAAAGTGGACCGGCGGACGGTGCTGGGGGTGATGGCGGCAGCACCGATGATCGTCGCGGCCACGCGCGCGTCCGGTACCAGTCCGATCGCCACCACCCGCCACGGCCGGGTCCGCGGCAGCTTGGAACGCGATGTTCTGGTCTTCCGCGGCGTCCGCTACGGCGCCGACACTGGCCCGCGCCGTTTCCGCCGTGCGGTGCCGCCCGAAGCGTGGACGGGCATCGCCGACGCTACGCGATATGGCGCCGCCGCTCCCCAGACCCGCGCCGACGAGCCGACCTCGGAAGATTGCCTGTTCCTCAACGTCTGGGCGCCGGCGCTGGACGCGGGGCGGCGGCCGGTGATGGTCTACCTGCACGGCGGCGCCCACGCGCACGGCTCGGGCAGCGATCCGCTGTACGATGGCGGCAATCTCGTGCGGCGCGGCGACGTGGTGGTGGTCACGCTCAACCACCGGCTGGCAGGGCTCGGCTATGCCTATCTCGCGCAGCTCGGCGGGCCGGCGGAATCGGGCAATGTCGGCAATCTCGACAGCATCCTCGCGCTGCAATGGGTGCGCGACAATATCGCCGGCTTCGGTGGCGATCCCGGCCGGGTGATGGTCTTCGGCCAGTCCGGCGGCGGCGCCAAGGTGGTGACCTTGATGGCGATGCCGGAGGGCCGGCCGCTGTTCCACAGCGCCGCGACGATGAGCGGCCAGCACGTCACCGCCGCCGGGCCGATGCACGCCACCGAGCGTGCACGGGCGTGGATGGCCAAGGCCGGCGCGGCGGATGTCGCGGCGCTGCAGGCGCTGCCGGTCGAGCGACTGGTCGAAGCGATGGCGATGACCGACCCGCTGGAGAACAAGGGCGAGATCAGCTTCGTCTCCACGCTCGATCATGGCGTGCTGCCGCGCCATCCGTTCGTGCCCGATGCGCCGCGCGAGGCCGCGCACATCCCGCTGATCGTCGGCAACACGCATGACGAGACTGCGCTGTGGATCGAGAAGATGCTGCGCGCGGGCGACACCACATGGGAAAACCTGCCGCAGCGCCTCGCCAGCCAGACGGTGAAGGATCTCGCGCCCGACCATGTCATCCGCCGCTATCGCGAGCTCTACCCCGATCGCACACCAGGCCAGATCCTGCTCGCGGCGACCACCGCGGGCCGGTCGTGGCCGGGCCATCTGATCCAGGCCGAGGAGCGCGCGAAGCTCGGCGCGCCGACCTGGATGTACCAGCTCGATTTCCCCTGCCCGGAAGCCGGCGGCATCTTCGGCGCCTTCCACTCGCTCGATATCCCGCTGGTGTTCGACAATGTCGACGCCCCCGGTGCGCGCACGGGGAACGGCGCCGACGCCCGCCGCCTTGCCGGGCAGATGGCCGATGCGTTCATTGCGCTGGCGGCGCGCGGCGATCCCAATGGCGGCGCGCTGCCGGCATGGCCGCAATTCGAACTGACACAGCGGCCGACGATGATCTTCGATCGCCAGGTGCGGATCCAAAATGACCCGCGGCGCGAGGAACGGCTGCTGTTCTCGGTGGCGCCCTATATCAAGCCGGGCGGTTAAAAGGGAAAAGCCGACAGCCCGTTGCTTCCGCGCTGAGCCATCCCCGTGAAAATGGCGCAATTCCTCCGATTGGCGCCGATTGGGTGTCGAGACTATCGAAGCACGCCCTACCCAGCGTGCTTCGATACGCGCCTTCGGCTTCGCTCAGCCGCCACTCAGCATGAGCTGTATGGAACGACCGGCCCCTACGTCCAGGGAAAAGCCAAGGTCGGCGACAACGCATAGCGCGTCATCTTCAGCACCAGCCGCGCGCCGCAGCCGGGATCGAGCGCCACATCGACGTCCCGCCCGCCGACGCAAATCGTGCGGCCATCGACCGTCACCGCATCGATGCGGTGCTCGCCATAGGCGCCGCCGCGGATCACCAGGCGATAGGCTGCGCCGAGGTTGAGGTTGACCAACGTCACCTCGGTGCTGTCAGCGGTGATGCGGTGGATCAGCGCCGCAATATCCTCGGGCACGCCAGCGCGACGCGAGACCGGATCGAAATAGCGCAGCCGGCAGTGGAGCGGCACGCCGCCCTGCGGCGGCGAACTCTTCGACCACGGCGGGCGGGCGATGTGGAGGCCGCCGGTCATCGTCTGGACGAGGCTGGCGACGCTCGCCGGATTGATTCCGATCGGCCAGTCGGCGAGGCGCGTCTCGGGCGTGGTCGTGTCCTCCTCGCGCAGCTTCACGCGCGCATCGATGCGTGCGAGGTCGGCGGCCAGCGCGGTTTCGGGATAAGCGGGATTGCGGCCCTCGAGGAAATCCAGCCAGGGATGGTCACCGGCAGCCGCGCGGTCTTCGGCGCGTTGCGACATATACCAGATCTCGAAACCGTTGGTGCGGTAGGCGCCGGGCTTCCAGCCATACCAGCCCTTGGCACCATACATCGTCGGCGCCGAAAGCGTGCCCTTGATGCTGCGGGAGGCATCGTTGATCCGCGCGGTCTGGCGGCGCCACAGGTCGATGAAGCCCATGTCGCCGCTCATCACCACCGCGCCCATGAAGGCGGTGATCGATCGCGGCACGCGGTTGCGATTCTCGCGCTCGCCGGTCTGCGGCACCTTCGGCGAAAAGCCCCAGCCGTAGACGCCCTTCCACCAATCCTTGCCGACACTGCCGTCGGGCCGCACATGGCTGGGCAGGATATCGTCGTTCTTCGCCGCGCGCTCCGCCCAAGCGCCGAGATAGTCGAGCGCCCAGGCGCGATAATGGTCGCCGCCACCCAGTGCATAGGCATTGAGGCCCAGCGTGGTCGCTTGCAGGTTCAGCGGATTGTCACCGATCACGTCGCCATATTCGGCATAATGATCCAGCGTCTGCTGATAACTGGTCTCACCATGCTCCATGTGGAAGGGCGCGGGATCGAAGGGATCGCCCGCCCAGTCGAGCGGCGTCGCTTCCCGCAGCATCGGTCCGCGGCTGCCGTTGAGCAGACTGCGCATCATCCGCCGGACAGGATCGTAATTGGCGACGGTGGGATCGCGGCCGGTGTAGAAATCGGCGAAGCGCCGGTTGCGCTCCTGTAGCCGTGCGTTCCCGGGCATCGACAGGCCCATGACGTTGAAGCTGGTCAACCCCTCGGCATTGTGCTGCCAATCCATCTGCACCGGGAATTCGCGGTGATACATGCCATCGCGCGCGATCGGCACATCCACCGTCTTCGCCGCGGCGAACTGCTGAAGATGGCCTTCCCAGAAGCGGCTCGCCAGGTCGCGGATGCGATCGTCGCCGCCCAGCGCGTGGAGCAGGAACCAGTCGTTGGTCGCCTCGGCCGCGTCGTCCGGCCCGTCATTGGCGCCCCAGCGCTCGAACACGCGCAGCCGATCGCGCCCGTCGACATATTTGGCATAGAAGGCGCTGCAGGCCGCCGCATTGGCATCGAGCAACTGGCGCTGCATCACCGCCCAGCGCGGCGCCTTCATCTTCGTCGCGAGGGTGACCCGCTGGGTCGCCGCGCGCGCCTGGGCGGGCATGGTGAGCGCCACCGCGCCGGCAAGGAAGCCGCGTCTGTCGACCCGCATTACTTCAGTTCCAGCCGGCGGATCGGACCGACGATGACGAGGAAGGCGAAGATGGTCAGCAGGCAGTGCGCGCCGACGAAGACGAGCGCGAGGTCGAACGATCCGGTCATCGCGACGATGTAGCCGACGACAATCGGCGTGACGATCCCTGCAATATTGCCGAACATGTTGAAAACGCCGCCAGAAAGTCCGGCAAGCTGCTTCGGCGCGACATCCGCCATCACCGCCCAGCCGAGCGAGGCGACGCCCTTGCCGAAGAAAGCTACCGCCATCAGCGTCACCACCAGCCATTCCTGCTCCACCCACACGCAGGCGATGATCATGGTCGCGAGCAGCATGCCGAACACCAGCGGGCCCTTGCGCGCCATATCCAGCGATCCGGTGCGCTTGAGGATATAGTCCGACGCGAAGCCGCCCACGAGCCCGCCCGCGAAGCCGCACAGCGCCGGCGCGGCGGCGGCGAAGCCGGCCTCCAATATGTTGAGGCCGCGTTCCTTGACCAGGTAGATCGGGAACCAGGTGACGAAGAAATAGGTCAGCACATTGATGCAATATTGGCCGAGATAGATGCCGAGCATCATCCGGTTGGCGAGGAGCTGGCGGATATTGGCCCAGGTGAAGGTCGAAGCCTTCGCGGGGCCGGATCCCCGATCCTCCATGTGGATCAGGCCACCCCCCGCCTCGATATGCGCCAGTTCGGCGGCGTTGATCGCGGGGTGCCGCGCCGGGCTGTGGATGTAGCGCAGGAACACCGCGGTCGCGACTAGGCCGAGCGCGCCCATCACCCAGAACACCGATCGCCAGCCGAAGCTGTGCACCAGCAAGCCCATTAGCGGCGCGAACGCGACCAGCGCGAAATACTGCGAGGAATTGAAGATCGCCGAGGCGGTGCCGCGTTCCGGCCCCGGGAACCAGGCGGCGACCAGCCGCGCATTGCCCGGGAAGGACGGCGCCTCGGCAAGCCCGACCAGGAAGCGTAATGCGAACAAGGTAGTGACGATCGGCAGCCCGACGAGGAATCCCACCGTGCCCTGCAGCGCGGTGAAGACGGACCAGAGCGCGATGGCACCCGCATAAATGCGCTTGGTGCCGAACCGGTCGAGCAGCGCGCCGCCGGGAATCTGCGCCAGCACATAGGCCCAGGCGAAGGCGGAGAGGATGAAGCCCATCTGCACCGAGCCCAGACCCAGCTCGCCCGCGGCGGCGTTGCCCGCGATCGAGAATGTTGCGCGATCGGCATAGTTGATCGACGTGATGATGAAGATCAGCGCAATGATCCGGTGGCGGACGTGGCTCGGTTTCTCGGCGGCGTCGGCGGCTGCAGCTCGGAACAAGGTCGGGCTCTCCTCATCGTGCCGCCCATCTGCCGGGGCGGTCGGACCATCCATCCTCTCACGCTAGCCGTCGTATCCACCACGGTCCAAGTCGAAAACGGACATGATCAATCCATATCTTGGCTTGATCCGAGAGCCGCGTCGGCCGGCATTCACCGATCAGTGCAAGCCGTGCATCGATCCATGCCTCATTGAGGTTGGCGTTCGGCGGCAGACCGGCGCTATCGAATCATGGTCCGATCCGGCGCCAAGGCCGGGCAGCATAAGCGCAGCGCGCGCACAAATAGGGGAGTGAGGCCATGAATGGCACGCGTCGACTGAAGATGATCCTGAGCCTTTCGGGCGCGCTGGCATCAATAGCTGCCGCGGCACCGGCCTTGGCACAGGACGATGCGACCGGCGCATCGCCGGACACCGCGGCCGACGCGGCATTGCCGCAAGAGGCCGCGCAGGACATCGTCGTCACCGGCTTCCGCGCCAGCCTCAACAGCGCGCTGAACCTCAAGCGCAACGAGACCGCCACGATCGACGCGATCAAGGCGGAGGACATTGCGGAATTTCCCGATCTCAACCTCGCCGAATCCCTGCAGCGCATCCCGGGCGTGGCGATCAGCCGCGTCAACGGCGAGGGCCGCAACATCTCGGTCAGGGGTCTCGGGCCCGAATATACCCGCGTCCGCATCAACGGCATGGAAGCGATCGGCACCACCGGCGGCACCGACAATTCGGGCGGCGTCAACCGCGGTCGCGGCTTCGATTTCAACATCTTCTCGTCGGACCTGTTCAACAACCTCTCGGTCCGCAAGACGGCCACGGCCGACGTGGAGGAAGGGTCGCTGGGCGGCACGGTCGATCTCCAGACCTCGCGGCCGCTCGACTATCGCAAGCCCACGGCGGTGCTCTCCGCCGCGGCCAGCTACAACGATCTCAAGCAGAAGGTGACGCCACGGCTCTCGGGCCTCGTCACCACACAGACCGAGGACGGCACGTTCGGCGTGCTGCTGTCGGTCGCCTATGAGGAGCGCAAGCTGATCGAGGAAGGCGCGAACATCACGCGCTGGACCTATGGCGGCTTCAACGGGGGCTTCAATCCTGCCTCGACCCTGCCAGGCTATACGATCGGACAGATCAACAACAACGATCCCGACACCGCGCTCTTCCACCCGCGCATTCCGGGCCTGGTGAGCTACGATATCTCCCAGAAGCGCCTCGGCGGCGCCGGCTCGATCCAGTTCAAGCCCACCGACCGCACATTGGTGTCGATCGACGCGCTTTATTCGCGGCTCGACGGCACCCGCAAGGAAGCGCAGCTTCAGGCGATCAGCTTCAGCCGTTCCGGCTCGGGCAAGCCCCAGACGATCATCCGCGACGGTGTGGTCGACGAGAACAACAACATCGTCTCGGGCACCTTCGACCGTGTCGACCTGCGCTCGCAGGCGCGCTACGACATCCTCAAGACCGAATTCTACCAGGTCACCGGCGCGGTCGACCATGAGTTCAGCGACCGCTTCAAGATCGGCCTGATGGGCGGCTACGCCAAATCGGACTTCACCAATCCGATCCAGACGACAGTGACGATCGACGCGATCAACACGCCTGGCTTCCAATATGATTTCTCCACCCGCTTCCCGACGATTTCGCCGGGCGTGGACGTGACCAATCCGAACAGCTTCGCCTTCCTCAGCGGCACATCCGAAGTGCGCATCCGTCCGCAGACGGTGACCAACGCCTTCACCACCGCCAAGGGCTTCGTCGAGTGGAAGGCGCATGACGTCGTCACGCTCAAGGCGGGCGTCGACTGGCGCAAGTTCGAATATGATTCGACGGAGCGCCGCCGGCTGTCGGGCGAAACCGTGGTCGCGCCGCTGACCGCCGCGCAGCTTGCCGGCATGACGACCTTGTTCGATGGCTTCGGCAAGGGGCTGAACGTGCCGGCCGGCACGCCGACCGCATGGATCGTCCCTGATCTCAACGCCTTCATCGATCAGGGTGGCATCTACACCAATCCGCTCTACGCGACCGGCGGCGTCGAGAACGCCACCGCGCGCGGCTCCTACATCACCGTTACAGAGGAAGACACCGGCGCCTGGGGCATGACGCAGTTCAACCTCGACACGTTCGGCGTGCCGATCCGCGGCGATATCGGCCTGCGCTACGTCAACACCGACCAGGTCTCGACCGGCTATGCCAGCCAGGGCACCGCGATCAACCTCGTCCAGGCGGATCGCAGCTATGACCGCTGGCTGCCCTCGCTCAACCTCGTCGGCAACATCACCGACGATCTGCAAGTGCGCTTCGCCGCCGCCAAGACGCTGGCGCGCGCCGGCATCTCGTCGCTCAGCCCCGGCGGCAACCTCAACGTCTCGGGCGGCAATCGCAGCTTCAGCTCCGGCAATCCTGACCTTCAGCCGATCTCGTCGAAGAATCTCGACGTGTCGATCGAATGGTACCCCACGCCGGGCGCGATCTATGCGGTTTCGGGCTTCCGAAAGGATATCGGCACCTTCGTCCAGTCGCTGAGCGTGGGCGTGCCCTATGCCAGCCTAGGCCTGCCGGATTCGCTGCTGAACGGCACCACCGCCTCGCCCAGCGATATCTTCATCGTCAACCAGCCGGTCAATTCGTCGGGCGGCATCCTCAAGGGCTTCGAGGTCAACGTCCAGCAGCCCTTCAGCTTCCTGCCGGGCTTGCTCGCCAATTTCGGCGTCCTGGCGAACTACACCTACGTCACCTCGAACATCGAATATCTGACCGCGGCGGACGGCAGTTCCTCGGTCACCGCGCCGCTGGTCGGCCTTTCCAAGCACGCCGCCAACGGCACGCTCTATTACGAAACCAAGCGCTTCCAGATCCGCGGCTCGGTGGCCTACCGCTCGAAGTATCTCACCGCAGTGCCGGGCACCGAGGGCAATGCCTTCAACGGCACCAACCGTACCATCAACCTCGACGCGCAGGTCAGCTACAACCTCACCGAGAAGCTCAAGCTGAGCATCGAGGCGATCAACCTCACCGACGAGGAGAACGACCAGTTCGTCGACGAGACCAATCGCCTGAGCGTGCTGACGCACAGCGGCCGCCAGTTCAACTTCGGAGTACGCTACGCCTTCTGATCTCCCTTCTCCGGGCGTAGCTTTCTCGGCCAGCCGTTCGCCCGCCGAACGGCTGGCCTTTTTCTGTCGGGATTTCGGATCACGGTGCGTGCGAACGAGAGAATATGGCCGGTGGCGACGATCTCCCGCAGGACGCCGAGGATAAGCGGCGGGGTGAGTTGCGCGATCGGCAGGGAGCCGATCCTTGGAAAAACATCGCGCTCGAGGCTGCGGATGATGTCGCTGGCATGGATCGCTGCCCACTGAGCCTTCGCATTTCCGTGCCACTCGCGAGCCACCCGCTCGAACGTCTGGCGTGAGGCCTCGATGTTCGCCTCGACCTTCGGACGCTTCGCGACATTGGGATCCCGTCCGTCGCACAGCATGGACCAGGCTTCGTCGCGCTTTTCACGGGCGTCCGCCAGCGAGACGCGCGGATAAGCTCCGAAGGCCATATCCTTCTGTTTGCCATCATACTCGTAGTTCCAGCGCCACAGCTTGCCACCGCCGGGCGTGACCAGCAGGTAGAGGCGGCTGGCATCGGTTGGTTTATAGGGTTTCGGGCGCGGTTTGGCGGCGCGAACCCTGGCGTCGGCAAGATATCACCTTGGCAAACCGCGTTCGTCGCCAAATCTTTCGGTGGCCCAATGGCGAACAATCGCCAGAAGCCCGTCCCTATCAGGCGCGCGAACAACAAGCGCGAACCACCATCGCACTGCGCGTAAAGAAGTCAGGCAAGCCTCCGTGCCGTGTCGGTGGTGCCTTTCCGGGAGGTTCTCATCCTTGAGGGCGTTGGAGGCAAACTGTTGGCGAGCGTACCGTCCTGCCTGGCCCCGCAAGGCGAGTTCGTGCAGGTCGGCGATGCAGGAGGAGACCACTCACCGCCTTCGATGCCAAGGTTGGCCGACTGCACTCGGGCGGCGCGTTTGGTAGCCCGTCGCCATGCGGATGCTTCCCGGGCGAAGAACTCAGCCGATCTGAGCCAACGATCGCGGCGCCGCTCCTCCCCGACCTTGCCTAACGATTGGCGGCCGGAACGCAGAAGCCGGTCATCGGGCTGGAAGGATCGTTGCTCGACTTCAACAAGAATTCGGTTGCGTTGCTCGCGCGCCGGTTCAAGGAACAGCCGCTCTATGGATCGACTGACGCGCGGCTGTACGATGTGCGGTGTGCTTGCGGGGTAGGCGGCAGCCCGGTCCGCGCGGCCGAGTCGACGGACAACACACTTACCGATGGTGAACCCAGCGCGGCAACAGGGGCCAATGAAGGCGAGTTGTCATGTGACTGCCGTGCCGGCTTGTTCGTGCGCTCCAGGTTGGACGATGACGAAGATCTTCGAGTCAATCGAATTCATCGCCTCACACTCCGAGCCGCAATCAGCACAATGCTCGCCAACCAATAACACCACTCGATCACGGACCTAAGGCGACATTTTGTTTTCCAGCTTGCTCATACCGGACGCTCCTTCTCACAGCTCAGAGCATCCGGAAAACCCGGGACGCTTCAAAGAGAGAACACTCCGTTCCTGACCCGCGGTCGTTCAGCTAACGATTGATTTCTGGCTTTTTCGGTCGCATATGGCCGGCCTGAGTTGGGGGACTCTCAAACGCATGAATGCTGATCAGGCTCTTGATCTGATGAACGCGCTGCTGTGGACGAGTCTGATCGTGGCAGGCCCGATCCTGGCTGCCGCCCTAATCATCGGCCTCGCCATCAGCGTCCTGCAGGTCGCCACGCAGTTGCAGGAGATGACCCTCAGCTATGTGCCCAAGCTCGCAGCCTCCGCGGCCGTACTGATTCTGCTCGGGCCCTGGATGCTCGAGCACGTACGGCAGTTTGCGATCTCGGTTCTGCTGAAGATACCCGAGGTCGCGGGCTGATCTCATGCCGTCGACGGAACTGACGGACTGGATCGTCGGGTGCATGCTGATGAGCCTGCGCGTCGCCCCTGCCCTGTCATTCGCTCCACCTTTTGCGCTCATCCGGGTTCCGGCGCTCCCGCGCGCGCTGTTCGGAATGGGACTGGCCGCCTGTCTCATTTCGGGCCGCCCGGAACTCATTCCCACAAGTTTGCAATCGGGCGCAATCGCCGCAGCAGCCGCCCGTGAGCTCATCCTGGGCGGCCTTTTCGCAACCGCGCTCCACCTCTCCTTCTCGGGCCTCTACATCATCGGCCGCACGATCGACATCCAGGCCGGCTTCGGCCTCTCGCTGCTGATCGATCCGACGACCCGAGGCCAAACGCCACTGGTCGGAACCCTCTTCGTTTACACGGTCGGCGCCATCTTCTTCGCGCTCGACGGCCATCATGACCTGCTGCGGATCCTCGCCGCGTCGCTCGATGCCGTTCCCCTGGGCGCCTATGCGATGACCTATTCACCGGCCGCCGCCGGTGCGCTGCTCGGCGCTGCAGCTACCGCCGCGTTTGGCATCGGCGGAGCGGTCATCCTCGTCATGTTCATTGCCGACCTTGCGATCTCGCTCCTCTCGCGAACCGTCCCGCAGATGAATGTCCTGGTGCTCGGCTTCCAGGTCAAGACGATCCTGCTGCTCCTCACACTGCCGGCGACATTCGCGGTCGGCGGTAGCCTGTTCGTCCGGTTCGTCGCGATGATGCTCGAAGCGATACCGAGGCTTGCATGAGCGGCGAGGAATCAGAACAGGACAAGTCCGAGCTGCCAAGCCAGCACAAGCTGCGCAAGGCGCGCGAGCAGGGTCAGGTTGCGCGCGGCATGGATCTCGGCTTCTTCGCCACGCTCGCGGCCGGATTGCTTGTGTTCTGGCTGTCGGGCGAACGCTTCGTCGAGGCAATGGCGCGGGCGATGCGCGAGGCATTCGTCGGAACGAGCTCGCCCGACCGGGGCGCGATCCTTCATACCATCTCCGGCACCGCCGTCGATGTGATGGGTCCGGTTCTGACGCTGGCCGCCAGCGTCTTTGGCGTCGCGTTGCTGCTCGAGTTGATCCAGACAGGGGTGGTGTTCTCGGCCAAGCCGCTCAAGCCCGATTTCAGCAAGCTGAACCCGGCGAAGGGTCTGAAGCGCATCTTCTCCATGCGGATGCTGATCGAAACCGCCAAGAATGTCGTGAAGCTTGCCGTTTATGCGACCGTCGCATGGATGGTGATCGATCAGGTGCGGATGCACGTCCTTGCGATGCCGGACGCGTTCCACCTCGCGGCCGAGCTCCATCATACGGGGCTGCGCCTCCTGGCGTGGTTCACGCTCATCGCGCTGCTGTTCGTCGTCTTCGATCAGTTGATCGTCCGCCGCGATTTCACAAAGAAGATGCGGATGAGCCGACGCGAAGTGCGCCGCGAGCATCGCGAACGCGAAGGCGAGCCGCGGCTCAAGCAACGGCGGAAGCAATTGCACGCCGAGTTCGTCAAGCTCAGCCAGAGTCTGCGTGGGATCCGGGGTGCCGATATGCTCGTCGTGAACCCGATCCACTATGCCGTCGCGCTGCGCTACGATCGCAACCGGGATACGGCGCCATTGATCGTGGCACGGGGTAGCAATGCCATCGCTCTGCGGCTGCGTCGGCTCGCCTTCCTCCATGGGGTGATAATCATCGAGGATCCCGTACTTGCGAGAGCCCTTTTCCGCCGGGGCGCGCTCGACCGCATGATCCCCGAAGATCTCTACCGCCCGGTTGCCGCGCATTACCGCGCTTTGCCTGCCACGCAGCACTGACCAGAGAAGAGCCACTCGATGTTCGCGACCGCCGTCGGCAAGAACCAAGACCTGTTTCTCGTGGGGGCCGTGCTCGCGATCCTGATGATCCTGTTCGCGCCGATTCCGCCGGCAATGCTGGACATGTTCATCATCATGAACTTCGCGCTCGCGCTCACGATCCTGCTGCTGACCTTCTACGTCGAGAAGCCCGTTGAATTCTCCACCTTCCCCTCCCTGCTGCTGGTCGGGACATTGTTTCGGCTTTCGCTCAACGTCGCGGCGACGCGGCTGATCCTGACCCAGGCGCACGCGGGCGATGTCATCGATTCGATCGGCAGCTTCGCGGTGCAGGGCAGTTTCATCGTCGGCCTGGTGGTGTTCTTCATTCTCGTCGTGGTGCAGTACATCGTCGTAACGTCGGGCGCGCAACGCGTCTCGGAAGTGGCCGCACGCTTCGTGCTCGACTCCGTCCCCGGCCAGCAGATGAGCATCGACGCCGATCTCAACATGGGGCTGATCGACCAGAACGAAGCCAAGCGCCGGCGTGCCAATCTCGAGAAGGAAGCGTCCTTCTACGGCGCGATGGACGGCGCCAGCAAATTCGTGAAGGGCGACGCCATCGCCGGTATCATCATCCTGCTGATCAACATCTTCGCCGGCTGGATCATCGGCGTCGCCCAGCTCGGGCTCGGCTGGTATAAGGCACTTCAGACCTTCACCTTGCTGACGATCGGCGATGGCATCGTCACGCAGGTGCCGGCGCTGATCATATCGGTCGCGACCGGCATTATCGTGACGCGTTCCGCGTCGGACCGACAACTCAGCACCGAGGTGCTGCGGCAGCTGACCTCGGTGCCCAAGATTCCGCTCATCGTGATCACCGCGCTGCTCATCCTGCTCGCCCTTCCAGGAATGCCGAAATGGCCGATCCTGATCCTGATGGCGCTGATGGCGGCGTTGTGGTTCACGCTGCGCCGGCGGACGGAAGCCGCCGAAACCGCGCTCTTCGATGAAGGCGAGCAGGAAGCCACCGAGCAGGGCGACATGCGCGCGCCGCCACCGATCGAAATACTTCTCGGCCGCGATTTGAGCGCCCATTGGCAAAGCTACAAGGCGGTGTTGAGCGAACGCATCGCGGCACTGAGGGTCCAGCAGGAGAAATCCACGGGTTTTACCTTTCCCGCCGTCACGTTCCACGACGGCGCATCACTGGCGCCAAACGATTATGAAATTGCGCTGTTCGGCGCGCGCCATGCCTCGGGCCACCTCTATCCGGAGAAGACGCTGGCGATCCGCGGAACATCGACCGATGCCAGACCACTCGCCGGGATCGAAGCACGCGATCCTGCCTTCGGCCTTCCCGCAACATGGATCGACGATGACAGTCGCGATGAGGCGCGCGGCAGCGGCTACACATTGGTCGACCCGATCACCGCGCTGATGACCCATCTCGGCGAGGTGGTGCGAGTCGAAATGCCGACATTGCTGTCGCGCGCCGATGTCGTCGCGATGCTTGAGGGCGTGCGCTCGCGGCAGCCGGGGCTGATCGAGGAGATGATTCCGGCCATCATGTCGGTATCGGATATCCAGCGCGTTCTGCAGGCGCTCCTCGCGGAAGAAGTTCCGATCCGCAACATCGACCTGATCATCGAGAGTCTCGCCGACGTCGGACGCGGAACAAAGGATCCGGCGGAACTCAACGAGTTGGTGCGCCAGCGCCTCTCGCACAGCATCTGTCACAGCCTGCGTGGGCACAATGACGCGCTGTCGGTGCTGAGCCTCAACCCGCGGATCGAATCGCAGATTTCCGACAGCATCCGGCGCAGTGACGGCAATGGCATGTTCGTCATCGAACCGCGCCTTGCCGAGCAGCTGGTTCGCAAGCTGGCTGCCAACGCCGACGCGATGACCAGCCAGGGACTGGCGCCGGTGCTTCTGTGCGGTCCCGATATTCGCCGCCATCTCAAGACGTTTACGCGCCGAAGCGTTCCAAGGCTTGCCGTCCTGTCGGTCAACGAAATTCCGCATACGATCGATCTGCAGTCGTTCGCGGTCATCTCCAGCGAATAGTGCTTTTCCGCGTTTCAGAATGCGACCAATCGTGGCGATGGCTGCTTGCGAATGGAAATATCCTCGCGTAAACAACAGATTTATGGGGGCATTAATCGATATAGCGGGGGTCATACTCTCCCGCGCTGAACGAAGCGCGGAGATTGTCGGCCACAATATCGCCAACGGGACGACTCCGGGTTTCAAGCGAAGGATCGATTTCGCGCGTCTGCTGGACTCCCGACAGACAGACAATTCGACCGAAGAATCCTTCGAACGGATCGACCATTCGAAGGGGGCACTCGTTTCTACGGAGTCGATGCTCGACGTCGCGCTTGCGGGTGACGGCTATTTCATGCTGCGGTCGAATGACCAAACGCTTTATACCCGCAACGGCCAGTTTTCACGCGATGCAGACGGCAGATTGACGGCCAGCGGACGCGCCGTAACGGATATGACCGGGGCCGAGATCCGGGTTGGTTCCGGACAGATCGAGATCACCAGCGACGGAATTTTGCTCGAGGGCGGTGCTCCGGTGGGGCGACTTGGCGTCATCGATTTCGTCGATCGCTCGCGGCTGCGGCCGATCGGGGACGGCGCGTTCACCGCGCCCGAGGATGTCGAGGCGATCGCGGTCGATCGTCCCATGGTCCACCAGCGGATGATCGAGGCGTCCAACGTCTCGACCGGCACGGAGATGGTCGCGATGATGGCGGCGCTGAGAAGAGCCGAGGCGGGTCAACGCATCGCCAGCACCTATGATGACCTCATGGGACGCGCGATCACGGCATTCGGGCAGGCCTGAACATGAACGGTGCATTTTACGTCGGAGCGGTCGGCCTCAATGCGCATGAGCGTGCGCTGGCGATCGTCTCTCACAATCTGTCCAACATCAACACGACCGCCTTCAAGCGATCCGCGGTGCGCTTCACGGAACTGGTGGATGCGCCCTCGATGACCGCGCGCGCGGACGCTGTCGATCCGGACACCCAGGTCAAACTGCGCTCACCGTCCGTTTCTGGCGTCGCAGCAACGTCGGTTGCGCCGGTCTTCGAGCAGGGCGATCTGAAACCGACGGGCGGCGCGCTGGATATCGCATTGAGCGGCGATGGCTTCATCGAACTTGCAGGCCCGGGCAACGAGACCTTGTTGTGGCGCGGAGGCACGCTCAAGGTCGATCGCGATGGCTATCTCGCAACGGTCGAGGGTATCCCGCTCAAGGCGATGATCAGTGTTCCTGACGACGCGACGGCGCTCCAGATCGGCCGCGACGGCAGTGTCATCGCCAATTTCGGCGACGAGCAGTCGCCGCGTGAGATCGGTCGCATCGACCTCGCGATGGTGCGGGATCCGTCAGCCCTGCTGCGCGACGAGGGCGGCTATTATCGTGTCGCACTGGACGCTGATCTGCGGGTCGCTGCACCGGGCGAGGATGGCGCGGCCCTGCTAATCCAGGGCAGCCTTGAATCCTCGAATGTCGAGCTCTCGAACGAGATGGTGTCGCTGCTGCTGATGCAGCGCGCCTATGCAGCCAGCGCGCAGATCGTTCAGGCAGGTGACCAGCTTATGGCAATCGCGAACAGTCTGCGACGCTGACGATGATCGTGGGGGGGAACATTCTGGCAGTCGCCGCGCTCGCAGGAGCAATGACCGGCGCACCACCCACAGACCGCTGCGTCGAGGTCGTACGCTCACTCGCGGGTGGCGGCTTCCCGGTAGAGGCGGATCTCGCGCCCACGACCTGTCCCGCGGTGATCGAGAGGGCTTTCTGGTTCGATGCCACGTCGGGTGTCGTCAGGGCGCAACGGGATATCGCTGCGCACGAAGTGGTGGCAGCGCCTCCGCGAGACATGCTTGCGCTGCACCGTCCGGGTGACCCAATCACCGTTGAGGTTCTGATCGGGCCGGTTCGCGTCCAGCGGGACGTCCTGGTCGTCAGACCGACGCGCGCAACGCAGCCATTGCTCGTCAGAAGCCACGACGGCTCGACCTTTGTCGTGAAGGGCGCGCCGTGAAACCGCTTCTGGCATTGATGGCAGGCGGGCTCATTATGACGCCGTTCGGCGCGCGGGCAGACACGCTGTACAAGCCCGGAGATTGGCCGGCCCTCGCGGGTGATCGCGTCGCGACAGCGACGGGCGATACGCTAACCGTCATCGTCTACGAAAATGCGAGTGCCCAGAACGCCGCGCAGAATGACTCGCGCAGGCGCAGCGACGTCGATGGTCAGATCGTCGCCGGATCGGCCTTCAGCGAGCGGGGTCAGCTCGGCTTGGGCGGAGCTTTCGAATCCGGCGGACAGACCGGCCGCAGCGGTCGCATGGTGGCGCAGCTTAGCGTGACCGTCGAGGAGGTGCTGCCCAATGGGGACCTGCGCATCGCCGGTCGTCAGTCGCTCAAGATCAATGGCGAGAACACGGTCATCCGGCTGCGCGGGCGCGTTCGCCGGGTCGATATCTCCCCGGCGAACGCGATCATTTCGAGCCGCATCGCCGACGCCGAAATCGATTATGATGGGAAGGGCTTCGTTTCGAGCAGCGCCCGGCCTGGTATCCTCGCCAAAATCTTCAATTTCCTGGGATTGTAGGATGCGCATGCCGCCATTCGCCGGGGCCGCGCTGGCCGCCCTTTTGCTGATCTGGTCCGGGACCGCCGCCGCGGAGCAGGTGCGGATCAAGGATCTCGGGCGATTCAGCGGTTGGCGCGACAATGCGCTGGTCGGCTATGGCATCGTCACCGGCCTCGGCGGATCGGGTGACTCGCCGCGCAGCGAGGTGACCCGTCAGGCACTCCGAAACGTGCTCGGTCGGCTGGGCACGAACGTGTCGCCCGAGCAGATCCAGAGCCGCAATGTGGCGGCCGTTATCGTCACGGCAACGCTGCCGCCTGCTGCCAACAGCGGCGACCGGATCGACATCACCATCTCCTCGATCGGCGACGCGCGGAGCCTGGCCGGCGGCACGCTGCTGATGACGCCGTTGCTCGGCCCCGACCAACGCCCTTACGCACTCGCGCAAGGGCCGGTGGTTGCGGCCGGCTACCGCTTCGAAAGCAATTTCAACCTGCGGCAGCGCAACCAGACCACCACGGTCTCGATTGCGAGCGGCGCCACTGTCGAAGCGGGTGTGCAGGCCCGCCTCCTCGGTCCCGACGGCAAGATCGTCTTTCTGCTGCGCGACGCCGACTTCACCACGGCCGATCGGATCGCCACCGGCATCAATGCCGCACTGGGACATGGGGTGGCGCGCGTCCGCGGTGCCGACGCGGTCTCGATCGATGGCGATGCGCTTGGCGGCGACGTCAATCAGATCGTTGCGCGAATCGAGGGGCTCTGGGTCGAGCCCGACAGCCTTGCCCGCGTCGTCGTCAACGAACGCTCGGGCACCGTTGTCGCCGGCGGCGGCGTCCGCATTTCCAGCGTCGCCATCTCGCAGGGCGATATCCGTATCTCCGTCAGCATCGATAATCAGGCGTCGCAGCCGTACGGCATCGCCGGCTACGCACCGGGTGTCGGCAGCCTCATCGTCACCAACACGCGGCTCGATGTGGATGAGGGCAAGGACGCGGTCGTCCGGTTTCCGAACACGACGGTCGCCGACCTCGTCGAGGGTCTGGCGCGCGTCAAGGTCGATACACGGGGCATGATCGCCATTCTTCAGGCATTGAAGTCGGCTGGCGCCCTTCATGCCGATATCATCGTCCAATAGTCGGAGGAGCTGCGTGGACCAACTTTCCTCGGTCTTGCTGATCAAGGCGCTCGACGGGCTTTCCGCGCGCGCCGTCGTGACCGCAAACAACATCGCGAATGCGTCTACGCCTGGTTATCGGCCGATGCGCGTATCGTTCGAAGCCGAACTTTCACAGGCCGCTGCCGGTGGCCCGGCGGCGGCGGCATCGGTGATGCCACGCATTGAAACCATGGCGGATCGCGGATTCGGCACGGACCTGCGGCTCGACCTTGAGCTGGCGACCGCATCGTCGACGGCGGCGCGGTACACGGCGCTCGTCGAAGTGCTCAGTCGGCAGCTCCAGATGCAATCGCTCGCGGCACGAGGATCGCTCTGACCATGCAGGCTCTTGAGATCAGCCGCAGCGCGCTCGAAGTCGAGTGGCGACGCCTCGAGATCATCGCGCAAAATTTGGCGAACGCGAACAGCAGCGTGGCGGCCGATCGCCCGGCCTGGCACCCGTTGCGCCTCCTCTCCGGCCCCGCGCGCTCCTTTGCCGCGCTCGTCGACGGCGAAGTTGCGTTCAACCAGCTCGCCGGCGTTGCCGTCCAGGGCGTGGCCGAAGTCGATACGCCACCGCGCAAGGTTCACGAACCGGGTCACCCGGATGCCGATGCTGACGGCTTCGTCACCTATCCCGGTCTCGACCACGCCGCCGAGATGGTCCTGATGGTCAAGACGGCGCGCGCCTATGAAGCGAACATCGTCGCGATGGGCGCGGCGCGCCAGATGTACAGCAAGGCGCTCGAGCTGGGGCGGTCGTCATGAGCGTGACACCGATCCCGCCGATCGTCGGCGGTCTTCCGATCGCCGGGGCGGCCATGCCGCTGCCGGTCCCGGTGACCGGAGGCGCCTCGTTCGCCGACATGCTTCTCGACGGCATCACTGCCACCGATCGCAAGATGGTCGAGGCGGATCGATTGACCGCTGCCTTCGCCCTCGACGATTCGATCCCGGTCCATCAGGTGACCTACGCCCTTGAGCAGGCCAAGCTGTCGCTCGAGCTCATGCTCCAGGTTCGCGATCGTCTGCTCGATGGCTATCGCCGCGTCATGGACATGCAGATCTAAGCGCGGCGAATGGCAATCACGACTCTCGACCGCTTCCGCGCCCTCCCACACGACCGCCGGCTTGGCGTGGCGGGGGTCCTGCTCGCGCTCGTCGCGTTGCTGGCTGCGGCCGCGTGGTTCGTCCTCTGGCGCAACCCCTATCGGCCTCTGTTCACGGATCTGAAAACGGCCGACGCCGCGACGATCATCGCCGAACTCGATCGCACCAAGACGCCGTACCAGCTGGATGACGATGGTTCGACCATTCTCGTTCCGGAGGATCGTGTTGCGCCCACACGGATCGCGGTGATGGGCGCCGATCTTCCACTGAAAGGAACGGTTGGCTTCGAAATATTCAATGAATCCGACATGGGTCTCACGGAGTTCGCCCAGCGGATCAATTATCAGCGCGCGCTTCAGGGCGAGCTTGCCCGCACGATCATGACGCTGCAATCCATTGACACCGCCCGCCTCCATCTGACCCTGGGGGAGCGCGCCTTGTTCCGCGAGCAGCGCACGCCGTCCAAGGCGTCGGTGACGGTCATTCCGCGCGTGGGCATGCAAGTGGATGGGCCAACCGTCGCCGGCATCCAGCGCCTCGTCGCGGGAGCAGTTCCCGATCTCGAGGCGGGCAATGTCGCTGTGATCGACGGCATGGGACGGGTCATCAGCGGCGGTGCGCCGACTGTGTCCGTGCTCACCGGTACGCAACCGATGAGCGCCTGGGAACATGGCTATGCGGATCGGATCCGCGCCGCCATCGAGGCTGCCTTCCCCGCCCGGCCCGTTACAGTAAGGGTCTTGGCACCGTTGGCGCCCGACGAGGGCGTCGCCAACGACGCACTTCGAACGGTCGCCGTGCGGGTGGACCTGCAGTTCTCAGGCGGCGACGCCGCCCCACCGGCTGTACAGCAGGTTGTCGCCGACGCGATCGGCTTTGTGGATGGCGATGTCGTGGTGACGTCGGTGGTACCTTCAGCCCTTCCCCAACCCTCCGGCCCGGCGCCTCGCCCGGTAGCGCCCCCCACGCCCGCCGGTGCCGGCGCATCCGACAGCATTCCGGACGGCGCGCTCTGGTGGGGTGGTAGTGCGTTAGTGCTCGGCATCTTGCTGCTCATCGCAGCGCGCCGTCGCCGTGCCGTGCGGGCGCCCTTGGATGACGAACAGCGATTGGCATTCGCCGATCGCCTGCGCGATGCGCTGGATCGACAGGACACGGCCAATGCCCGGCGATGACCGCTCACTCCGACGTCTTGTGGCTGATCTCGCCGATCGGGATGACGACGATGTCGAAGCGGTCCTCGCACTTCTCGACCAGAACCAGCGACGGCAGTTGCGTGAGCTGCTCGACACCTATCGCGGCCGCGCGCCGCTCGGGACCGTCGGGCCTGCGTTGCCCGACTGGATCGAAGCGCGGGTCGGCGGCGCGATGGCGGAGCAACTAACGCCGCTGGCCCGTGACACCTTCGCCTCTTGCGTCGCCGATTGGACGCCCGAGGCGGAGATCGACAGCAGAGGCCCCTCGCTCCTCCGACGCCTCTTTGATTTCGTACCCGCGCGGAGGCCACGACATTGAGCGCTGTGATCAAGGCCATCGATGGCGCCGCGGCAGTGGCTCGGCCGCTGGCGCCGTTGCGGACGGAAAACAAAGCCGCAAACGCAATCCACGCGCCCGATCCAAAGATCGCGGCGCTCGAGGAGGAACTGGCGCAGACGATCCGCCGCGCGGAAAAGTTCGTGGCCGAGAACGAAAATTTGCGGGCGGCGCGCGATCGCGCCTACGCGGATGGCGAGCGTGCGGGGCGCATCGAGGGGCGGAAAGAGGCTGAGCACAGCGACGCCAAGCGGCTCGCAGCGCTTGAGCGCGCGATCGCCGCAGCACTGGCGCGTCGTCAGGAGCGATCCGCCAATGCGCTCGACCTCGCGCGCGTCATCGCGTTCGAAGCGCTGGGCCGACTGCTTGATGAAGATCGTGAACGCGCCGACCTGCTGTCCCGGATCATCGAGACGCAGGTCGCCCGGCTCGAGCGCACGTCCATCCTGAGGATCGAGGTCTCTCGCGAGGACTTCCCCGATGCCGACGCAATAGCCAGTATTCGCGATCAAGTCGCTGAATCTGTTCAAATCGACGTGCTTGGACAGGCGCCGCATGGCCATTGCCGGATCGTGCAGACGCTGGGCGCGATCGATGCTGGCATCGAAACTCAGTTCGGCCGCCTGGCAGCGCTTCTCTTGCCCGAGGAGCGCTATGATGCCGGCTGAGGCGCTGATCGAGCGCATCCGAACGGCGGACCTCGTCGCCCGCACCGGCCATGTTCGTCGCATCATGCCGACGTTCATCGAGGCGGATGGACCGGCTGTGCCGCTTGGCGCGCTTTGCACGATCGAATGCGGCCCTGGCACGCACCCGGTGGTCGCCGAGGTCACCCGCATCGACCGTGATGCCATCATCCTGTCTCCTTTCGAGGATCGTCCGCCGACCTTCGCCGGTGCCACGGTTACGGCGCTCCCGACCGGCGCACGCGTCCCCGTCGGCCCCGAGCTGATGGGACGCGCCATCGACGCGCTCGGTCAACCGATCGATGGAGGCAAGGCGATTGCCGCGACGGAACTCAGGCCGGTGGCCGGCTCGCCCGCGGATACCATGGCCCGGGTGACGTCGCCGCAGCCGCTCGAGACCGGCATTCGCGCAATCGACGCGCTGCTGACCCTGGGCGTCGGCCAGCGGATCGGGCTGTTCGCCGCGAGCGGCGTCGGCAAGACCAGCCTGATCAACCAGATTGCCCGGCAGGCACGGGCAGACCGGATCATCCTGTGCCTTGTCGGCGAACGCGGCAGGGAAGTGGAGGCGCTCTGGTCGCGAGAGCTTCCCGCCAGCATCCGCGCACGAGCAACGCTCGTTGCCGCGACGTCCGACCAGTCCGCGGCGATGCGCGCGCGTGCTCCGCAAGTCGCGCTCGCCCAGGCGGAGCACTGGCGGGATCGTGGCGACCATGTCCTGCTGTTCATCGATTCCGTGACACGATTGGCGATGGCGCTGCGCGAGATCGGCCTGGCCGCTGGCGAGCCGCCGACGGTTCGGGCCTACACCCCCAGCGTTTTCGCCGCCATTCCGCGCCTCGTCGAACGGTGCGGCGCCGTTGCCCAGCGCGGTGCGATCACCGCGATCATGACCGTCCTCGCCGAGACCGACGAACTGGACGACCCGGTTTGCGAGATGATGAAGTCGCTGCTCGACGGCCACATCCTGCTTTCGCGGAGCCTGGCAGAACAGGGGCATTTTCCCGCGATCGACGTGCCACGCAGCATAAGCCGCCTCGCATCCGGCCTCATGACCGCGGAGCAGCGCCGCGCGGCAACCGCACTGACGGCCGATCTCTCGACCTATGAAAACTCACGAACGATGATCGAGAGCGGCATTTATACGACCGGAACCGATCGCTGCATCGATCGCGCGATTGCCGCGCGCCCGGCGCAACTCGCTTTTCTCAGGCAGCGACAGGAAGAGGCAGCACCACTCGATGCAAGCCTGACAGCTTTGGTCGAATTGGAGCGGAGCGGCGCGCACCATGGCTAGATCGTCACATGCCCGCAGCCTTGGCCTGATCGCCACCGTTCGCGATCTGCAACGCCGTGCCGCCGAGCGCGCGGTCAATGCCGCGCGGACCATGTGCGACGTCCGAAAGGGAGAGTTGGTCCGTGCCGACGATGTCCTTGGCTCCGCCATGGAGGCTTGGATGGCCGGAATGGCGGCTGGCCGGTTCGATCCGCTGATGGCATCCGCCCGTGGCGCGGAGATTTTGACATCCGAGGCAGCCCTTAGCACCGCGCAATCTGCGCTGAACGAGGCTCAGGACGTCGAAGCCAGCGCGCTTGCCGCATCTCGACTGGCATCCGCGCGCAGCGACGTCGCCTGCGTAGAAGCGAAGCGTGCGCGCAGGCGCGAGATTCGTGCGGCCGAAGAGCGCTGGCTTCTGGCGGTTGGCGAGCGCCGCGCCGCGGAGCGCGCGGAATGACCGATGCGATATCATCATCCCGGCCGGTTCCCGTGGCACGGGCGACGCAGGCACACGCAGGTTCGAACGATCCCGCCGGCGACGCGTTTTCGCGGCTGGTCGATGCGAAATCCGACACTCGTGCATTTGGTTTCAGCGAGTTCGGCATGTTCGGCCTGCACGCGGTTCGCCGTCCCGGCAGCGAGGCCCTCGCGTCGGCGCCTGCCGAGGCGTCCCCGCAAGTGGACGACGCCAGGTCGGCGCAAATGGCGGTCTGGGAGCGCGCAGGCGAACCGCTGCCATCATTCGATTCCAGGCAAGCGTCCGTGGCAGTAGCAGCGACCACCGCGCCGTCGAACATCGTGCATCGCGAACGGCCCGTTGCGACCGCACCTCTGGTCATCGACGTCGCTCCACAATCGCCCACGCGTTCGGCCATGCAAGGTCCGGATGTCAGCGACGGTGACGGAGCAGCGGTCACCGCGCGGTCGCGGCCGACGGGACGCACGGCAGAGCATCTTCCGTTCAGCATCGCCTTTGACCCAGCAACCGGCAGTATCAGCATATCTCTCTTCGCCCATGGCGGCGGCAATGCGCTGCGTGAGCATGTGCGCCGACGCATCAGATCCATTGCCGCCGAATTCGGCACGAACATCACCGACGTGCGGATGAACGGACAGCTCCTGCCCGTCGCTCCGCCATTTCAGAGGAGCTAGAACCGATGGCCCTGTCTCCCGTCAGCGCAGGCGGCACGAGCGCCCAGAACGCCTTCGGGCTCGACTTCCAGTCGCTGCTGCGCATCATCCTGACGCAGTTGACCTATCAGGATCCGCTGAAGCCGATCGACAATTATCAGTTCGTGTCGCAACTGGCGCAGTTCTCCCAGCTCCAGCAATCCCAGACACTCAATGACCAGATGACGAGCCTGCTGGCAGCGCAGGCCGCAACGCAGGCGACCAGCCTGCTCGGCCGCACGGTCGACGTGACCGCCAACGCCTCAACCATCTCCGGCACGGTTCAGTCGGTGTCTTTCAGCACGGGCCAGCCGCTCGTGACGATCAAGACCGCAAGTGGCGATACGATCTCCAATCTTTCCATCGCCAACATTTCACAGGTTCGCTGAGGAGCACCGCATGCTTGGAGCAATCTATATCGGCCTGAGCGGCATGAATGCCTATTCGCGCGGGCTGCAGACGATCAGCAACAATGTCGCCAACCTGAACACGACTGGCTTCAAGTCGACCGCCGTCAGCTTCACCGACGTGTTCAATTATAATGGAAACGGCCTGCAATCGTCCGAAGCGGTTCCCAGCACCCAATTCGGCAGCGGCGTACGGTTCGCCGATCCCCGCATCGATTTCGGACAGGGTGACCTGCGCCAGTCCGACGGAGATCTTGACCTGGCGATTGACGGGGGCGGTTTTCTTGTCCTGCTGGACGGTGACAAGACCTATTATGGTCGCACCGGACAGTTCACTGTCGATGAACAAGGCGATATATCGCAGGTGGGCACCGGTTATCATCTCGGCGTGCTCGACGCCGCTGGCGAGGCGAAAAGCCTGAACATCGATGCGAAGCGGGCGAGCGCACCCGTCGCAACGACAACGATCAAGCTGCAGGGCAATCTGTCGTCGGACGTCGGATCAGCGACGACGCCCGTGTCGGTTTCAAATATTGCGGTTCACGACAGCAGCGGTGGTACGCAAAGCTGGACCGTCAAATTCGAGCGTGGGACCGTCAGCGGCAATTTCGTCGAATGGAAGGTGACCGTCACCGACCAGGCCCTAGCTGCGGTAGGGGAAGAGAAGACCATCCGCTTCATCAACGGTGACATCGACACCAGCACATCGACCCTGACAATCGCCGACGAGCCTCCAGGTGCGGCGCCACTGTCGATCGCCCTCGATCTCAGCGGGCTTCAATCCTACAATTCGGGCGCCACCTCGAGCGTCAAGCTCGCCTCCGCGGACGGCAGCGGCATCGGCCAATTGACGACGGTCACTGTCGAGGACGGCAGGATCAAGCTGAGCTACTCGAACGAGAAGACCGAATTGCTCGGCGCCGTGGCGATCGCTTCCATCCGTGATCCGCAACAGCTTGAACGCGTCGGGGATGCCTTGTTCGAACAACGCGGGACGACCGCGATCGAGCTGCGGAAGAGCGGCGAACCCGGCATCGGCAAGCTCGCTTCGCGCCAGATCGAGGCCTCGAATGTCGATCTTTCGCAGGAGTTCGGCGACCTTATCCTGATCCAGCGTGGCTTCCAGGCTTCGTCGCAGGTGGTCAGCGTCGCGAACGACATGATCCAGCAGCTTTTTGGAATACGGGGCCAAGGGTGACCGCTGCGGTTCGATCCTGGTTGCCGTTCGAGCCCGACGACCGGCCCGTCGTGCGCGACACAATGCATCAGGCGATCGAAGACTGGTCCGCTCGCTGGGTCGCCACCGGACGCTGGCAGCTGGCTTGGCCCGGGCGACAGGCCCGTGCCGTTGCGGCCGCTCCCGGTCACGCGCGTCGGACGAAAAACGGCATCGACGTTGTGCCGTCCGCCAGGCACGCTGGCGAGATCGCGGCTGCCGCGCTGATGCTGCCGGGAGGCTGGGAATTCGGTGGTTCGAACGCCGATGCTCTGGTGGCGGCGTTCGAGGACCGCGTGATCGGTGATCTTGCGGAGACGCTTGAGCGCGTCGTTGCAGGTGATGTCCCAGCAGCTGCCGATCGCGATGGCTTGGTGACAATCAATATCACCGATGCGAAGTCGGGCAGCGCGCTGATCCAGCTATCATTCCCGCGGGTTCTGCTGATCGAGCTCGCTCGAACGGGAATGGCACCGCCACGCCGTCGGTCTCGCCTGGAGCCGATCGGACAGGCTGTTGCGCCCGAGCGCGTCGCCATCGCCGTCACCCTCGGCGTCGCTCGACTGCAGATCGGCGAATTCGCAAACCTGGTCGAAGGTGATGTGCTTGTCCTCGACCGCGCGGTCACCGAACCGGTCGACCTGTGCGTCGCAGGCACGCGCTGGCTCGGCGGTCAGTTGCTCGACAGCTCAGCCGCCGAAACCGGCATCAGCATCAAAATTATCGATTGAACGGCAGATCATGACGCCTTCCATACAGACCAAGTCCACTTCCGCCCCAACACCGGCATCGGCACCCCTGCGCCTAGATTCACCTGCGCTGAAAGATGTCGGCGTGAGTGTTATCGCCCGCCTCGGCGAGGTCGAAATGACGCTCGGCGCGCTTCTCGCCCTGAAACGTGGAGATGTCGTCACGCTCGATCGCCAGATGAACGAGCCGATCGACCTTCTCCTCAACGACCAGGTCATTGCCCGCGGCACGATCGTTGCCGTCGAGGATCGGTTCGGAGTCCGCATCGACGAGATCGCCCCGCAGGGATGACGCTTCTTTCTTACATCGTCAGAAGGCTGGGCCCGCTTACCCTGGCCTTGATCGCCGCGGACGCGGCGGCCGCGCGACCGATCATTGCCGACGAGCCCGGCATCTCGGCGTGGCGCGTCGTCGGCGCGCTGCTGGTGTGTGTCGTGATCGCAATTGTCGCCGCTCTCGCGCTGCGCGCCAGAATGGGCGGTGGCGGCCAGATCCTCCTCAGGCCGGCGCAGCGCCGGCTACAGCTGATCGAGACGATCCGCCTTACGCCGACGAGCAGCCTGGCGCTGGTGCGGCACGATGCGCGGGAACTGCTGATCCTGACGGGCCCGCAGGGCGCTTGGGTTTTGGCGCCGGGATCGACACCGGATGCCGGGTCCGAAGCCTCACCCGCATGAGGCGGCTTGTTCTTCCGATCGTCGCGATGGGGGCGGCCTGCCTGCTTGCTGCGGCCCCGGTGTCCGCCAAGCTGCCAGCGGCGCTTCCGGTTGCCGGCTCGACCGATATCGTTCGCATCACCGTCCTGTTATCGTTGCTGGCGCTGGTGCCCGCCGTCCTCGTCTGCATGACCTCGTTCGTCCGGATCGTCATCGTCCTCTCGATGATCCGTCACGCGTTCGGCATGCCAGAAACGCCGCCGAACCAGGTGCTCGTCAGCCTTGCCCTGTTGCTGACCGGCTTTTCCATGCTTCCCACCTTGACGGTCGTGCAGGAACGCGCGGTGAGTCCCTATCTCGACGGCCGCATTTCGGTCGAACATGCCCTCAAGGAGGGATCGGACCCGTTGCGCGGCTTCATGCTGCGCCAGGTCAGGGACAAGGACATCGCGACGGTCTACAGCATCTCGCGCCAGCCGCTGCCAGATCGGGTCGAACAGGTCGGGCTCATGCAATTGACCACCGCCTACATGCTCAACGAGCTGCGCGTTGCGTTCAACATTGGCTTTCTCATCCTCCTTCCCTTCCTGCTCATCGACCTCGTGGTATCGAGCATATTGCTCTCGCTGGGCATGCTCATGGTGCCGCCGTCCACCCTGTCACTACCGATTAAGGTTCTCATGTTCGTCCTGATCGACGGCTGGGGCCTGGTAGTTCAGGGATTGATCGGCAGCTTCAGGTGACGCCGCAGCCCCGGACATCGACCCCGTCGATCGACCGGCGCAGCGAGCTCTGGGCGCATTACGGCCGTGATCATGGCGCTGATCTTCGGCTCGAGATCTTCGATGCCTATCTTCCGTTCGCGCGGGCGATCGCCCGGCGCCATTTCCTCGATCGGTCGAGCGACATCGAACTCGCCGATCTCGAACAGCTCGCCTCCGCCGGGCTGCTCGAGGCCATCGATCGTTTCGATCCACGACGCGGCGTGCCGTTCGAGAGTTTCGCCGCGCCGCGTGTCGCGGGCAGCGTTGTCGACGGGCTTGCGCACCTCAGCGAGCGGCGGGAACAGCTTGCGTTCAACCGGCGCGTCGAGAAGGAGCGGCTTCGGTCGCTCGCCATCGCCGCCCCCGCCGGGCGGATGTCCGCCGCGGAGGCGATGGCCGCCCTGGCCGAACTCGCGATCGGCACGGCGCTTAGCTTCATGCTCGAAGAGACCGGTCTGGTCGCCGACGACGCGACGCCCGACCATCGACCCAACGCGTATGAAAGTGCCGCATGGAAGGATCTGGTCAGCCGCCTGGCCACTGAAGTTGGATCGCTCGAGGGTCGCGAGCAGGCGATCATCCGGAAGCACTATCATGATGGTCTCACATTCGAGATGATCGGTACGCTTCTGGGCCTGAGCACAGGACGCATTTCGCAGATCCATCGCGCCGCCCTGTCGCGGCTTCGCAAGCGGCTGCTCGCAGCCCGCCAGTTCAGCCTGATGCGATGAACGCCTGCGCGCATTTCATGCTACTGCCACTCCGCGTCGATCATACGCACCGATCAGGACAATCAATGACCCAGGACAATCGCCCGCCCCTCTGCTCCGATGACGCCATCTCGCGGCTGGTCGCGCTCGCAACCGCCAGTGACACGGACGGAATCGACGAGGCGGATCGCCTGATCCGCCTCCACCCCGCGGACCCGCGACTCCATTTCCTGAAGGGGTCGCTGCTCGCAGCGCAGCGGGAATATGCCGCGGGCGAGGCCGCGATGAGCTATGCCGTCCTGATTGCGCCGGACTATCATATCGCGCGCTTTCAACTCGGACTGCTCCAGCTGAGCTCGGGCAAGGGTGACGCCGCTGCCGCAACGCTCGATCCGCTGCGCGACCTTCCAACCGACAACCCCTTTCAGCCGCTTTCAGACGGTCTGGTACGCCTCGCGAACGATGACTTGCCCGGCGCGATCGAGCGGCTGGAGGCCGGGATCGCCCTGAATGATGCGTTGCCCCTGATCAATCGCGACATGCAGATGCTCATCGACGAAAGTCGCGCCGCGCTGGCTGGCAGCGACCCCGCCGATGCGATGTCGGCGACACAGCAACTGCTCCGGAGCTTTGCCAGTCGCCAGACGAGGCACTAGCCATGGACCCCGTTTCCAATGCGGATCGGCTGATCCAGGTTCTGCGTCAGCGGCTGCAAGACCGCAGCCGGACATCGACGTCGAGCAGGAAGGCGCCGGCAGGTACGCGCGCCGATGGCCTGGTCCCACTGGCACCGGTCGCCGGGGGGGATGAGCGCCAATTCCGTCGGGCACTCGTTCAGAATATACTGGTCGAACACTTCGGTGCGGATCTGGTCAACGATGCCCGGTTCCAGGAGCTGGTCGACCGCGTGACGGTTTCGCTGGAGAGGGACGAGAATGGCGCTGCCCTGCTCGGTCGCGTCGCCTACGACGTACGGGGTGAACGTTAGCCTGCGTCTGACCAGACTGGCACCGCGACAACTATCGGCGCCGCAATCCCATGCGGGCGATCGCGTCGGCCAATGTTTCTCCGCCAGGACCGGCCGGATGATTGAGCGCCTTGTTCCGGATCGCGGTTGCGGCATCCGGATCGCCAGCATGAGCCGCGAGCATGCTTTTGGCCAAGGCCGCCGACAGGCATGTCCGGTCCAATCGTAGAGCGATATCGGCACGTTTGCGTGCGAGCTCCGCCTGTCCCTCCGTCATATCGAGCACTGCCAGCGCGCCATGGCTCTCGGCGAAGGTTTCGTCCAGCAGGAGCGCATGATCGAACCGCGCGCGCGCGGTCTTTGCGTCGCCGGCGATGAAATGCGCCCACCCCGCCGCGATCCATGAGCCGAGATGGTCCTCGAACGCCGCCGCGCCCTGGTCGAGCCAGCGCGCCGCGTCCGCTGGCCGGTCGAGCGAGAGCAGGGCGAGCCCCTTCCCGACCTGTGCACGCGGCAATGTCGCCCGACGGTCGAGTGCCCTGTCGAAGAGGCCGATCGCCGCCGACGGATCATGGGCGCCCAGCGCAAGCGCGCCTTGTGCCGCCAGGCCGACCGGGCTTCCGCCGGCGCGGGCCGCGAAGCGCTCCGCGAGTTCGAGATCGTCATTATCCATTGCCACTGTGGCGATCGCCGCCGCGAGATCGGCATCCGCCGGCACGATGACGGCATAGGTCTGCCCGACCGTAATCGCCTCTTCCAGCCTGTCGAGATGGTGCAGGGCCTCGACCTTGAGCGCAGCGGCACGCGGAGCGGACGCGACGACATCTTCGTCGACCAGCGTGACGACGGCCTCATGGTCGCCGATCAGCGCCTTCGCCCATGCGAGATTGAACCGGAGAACAGCATCGGTCGGCATATCGGCCAGAAGCGTCTCGAACGTCTCGGCGGCCTCGTCATGGCGGCCCGTGCGCAGAGCGACCAGCGCCCCCAGATTGCGCATCGCCGGATCGTCAGTCCCCAAGCTGTTGAACCGCCCGATGAGCTGGTTCGCGGTTTCAAGCTCGCCAGCGTCGAAGGCTGCGGTCGCCGTATCCGCAAGCAACCGCTCATTGTGCGGATCGACGTCGAGGAAGCCGAGCAGGCGTTGAAGGCGAGATTTTGGATCTTCGGCCGTTTGCGTGGTCATGCCCGAGCCCATGTGGAGAGTCGCCGATCGCTAGACCGACAAACTGCGTCCCGCAAGTCGTGGGTATTCTCCCTGGCGCCCTTGCAAAAAATATAAGCTCGAAAAAAAAGAGCTAAACGGATTCCACGATCTTCCGATCAACAGCTTGAGGGGGCTGCGGTGCTGCCCTTGGGCGTTTGATCGGGGGGTTATCGGATGGTGGCGATCGTGACGGGGTCCGGCCTGGGGCTGGAGCGTGGATCGGGGTTCGTGCTTGGCTCGCGCGGCATGCTGGGCGATGCGGCGACGGGCCGGATGGGCGAGAACGTCACGATCAACGCGGCAACCGGGAACCTGGTGATCCAGCGTAAAGACGAAATCCTGATCGGTCGCGGCCCGGACAACGTCCTGGCGCGCACCTACAACAGCCTCGGCGGCATGACCGACGACAACGGCGACAACTGGATGATGAGCGCGCAGCGGCGGATCGTGGTGGACAGCACCGCCAATACGGTCACGCGCTTCGACTGGGACGGATCGAGCTCGGTCTACGGTTGGGATTCGGGGGCCAACGCCTATGTCAGCAAGGCAGGCGCGGGCGCCTTCGATACGATCCGCCAGGTCAGCGGCGTCTGGACGTGGACAGATGGTCCGACCCAAACCACCGAGACCTACGACATGACCAAGGGAGGAAATGTCACGGCCACCCGAGATACGGATGGCAACACCCTCACCTACACCTATAACGCGGCTGGCCAGCTGACGAGGGTCACGACGGCCGATAGCGACTACACTGAACTGGTGTGGTCCGGCTCGAACATTACGCAACTGGTCACCTACTACAGAAGTGACAGTTCGGTCCCGACGAAAACCGCGATGACGCGGACCCATTACACCTATGATGCGCAGAACCGCCTCAAGACGATAATCACGGACCTCACGCCGCTCGACAACTCGATCTCTGATGGGGAGGTCGTCACGACGACCTACACCTATGACGATGGCCCTGGGGCGAATGACTATAGCCGGCGGATCACCCGCATTTCCGAAAGCGGCGGGGCCACGATCGACATCACCTACACCGCTGACAAGACGAAGGTCGCGTCCTATACGCAATATCTGACCGGTACGATCACAAACACCGTCTCGTTCAGCTATGCGTCGGGCGTCACGACGATCACGGACGGCCTCCAGCAGGTCACCAAGCTGAGCTTCAACGCCGACAACCAGTTGACGAAGATCGAGATGCCGCCGGCACAGCCCGGGGGGGCGGTCCGGTCCATCGCCTATGTCTATGACGCAGGCGGCAACGTCACGAAGATGACCGACGGTGGCGGCAAGGCCACCACCTACCAGTACGATACCAACGGCAATTTGACGCTCCAGCGTGATGATGCCGGCAACACGATCACCCGCACCTATGGCGCGAAGAACGAGGTGCTGACCGAGACGCGCTATACCGCAGCCGACGAGGACGATGCGACGGTGATCGCGCCCGCAGGACCGGTCACGACGCGTTATGTCTACGACGGCGAGAACCACCTCGTCTTCGCGATCTCGGCCGAGGGCAATGTCACCGAGTTCATCTACAACAGCTTCGGGCAGCAAACCGCCACCATTGCCTATCCGGACAATGGTTATGACGTGTCCGCGCTCGGAACCGGCGTCAGCCCGACCGAAGCGACCCTGCTTGCCTGGAAGGCCGCCATCACCAATCTGAGCACAATCGAACGCGAAACCTTCGCCTTCGATTTTCGCGGAAACATCACTCAGTCCACGAAGCGGGCAAGCGCATCCGACACCGGAGCGCCTACCGGCGCCTATTCGCGACTGTACTACAGCTATGATCAGTTCGGAAACCTGCTGTCGCGGCGTAGCGACGGCATTTCGAACAGCGAGACATTCACCTATGATGGACTGGGCAGGCTGGCCAGTTCGCACGACCTCAACAATGCGACCACCACGATCGTCCATGACGATGCGCTCAACCGCACGGTCACGACATTCGCCAGCGGAATGGTACAGACCGCCACCTACAACCGGGCTGGCCAACTGATCAGCCTCCAGGAATCGGGCTCCGGACATCCCACGGCGACCGCCGAATATCGCTATGACACGCTCGGCCGGCTGCGGACGGCATCCGACGCCAGCGGGCGGAAGACCTATCATCTCTATGATGCCCTCGACCGCAAGATCGCCGACGTGTCGGGCGATGGCGGATTCACCGAGTATCGCTACGATGCTGCCGGCCGGCTGGTGGCGACGATCGGCTATTCGCAGCGGCTTAACCAGACACAACTGACCGCGCTTGCAACCGCTGAGGGTATCAGCGACCTGTCGACGATCCGGCCCGTCGACCCGTTGAATGACGCGGGAGCGACCTGGGAATGGCGGATTTACGACCGGGCCGATCGCCTGGTCCAGGTCATCGACGGCGGGGGCAATGTCACCAGCTTCGACTATGATGGCCGCTCAAACCTGATCAGGACGACCGGGTACTACAATACGCGGGCACCGCTGGTCGCCAGCTTCAAGGTCACGACACCGACCGTGATGCTGAACGTTGTCGCCCATGCAAAGGACAATATCAGTCGGGTCTTCTACGATGAGGACGGCCGTCAGGAGGGCACGCTCGACGGCGCCGGCTATCTCACTCGGACCATCTTCAACGCCGCCGGCGAAGTCGTCGAGACGATCGCCTATTCCGGCCTGATTGCCGATACGAACCTGCGCAGCACCGGCACGCTCGACGAATTGGTGGCAGCGACAAGCGGCAGTGCCGCACGTCATCGGTATTTCACCTATGACGGGCGCGGATGGCTGACCTATGAACTTGACACCAATCTGCGGCCGACATCGTATCTTTACGACGGCGCAGGCAACCTTATCGGCAAGATCGACTATGCCAAATCGATTGCCGCGAGCGCGTCCTACGGGAACAGCTATGTCGCGGCCCAGGTCGCCGGGTTCACGACCTCCGACAATGCGACCACCCGCTGGAGCTGGACGGTCTTTGACGAGGCCGGCCGCGTCGGCTTCTCGATCGATGCCCAGGGCGGCGTCACCAGGAACAGCTATGATGCGCTGGGGCGGCTGACGAAGGTCACGGCGTTCTCGGTCGCCAGAACGATCACCAGCCCACAAGACCATGCGAGCATGCTGACGTGGGTCGGCACGAACTACAACGCGGCCGTGGATCGCGAGACCCGCTACATCTACGATCTGGCAGGCCGCGTCGCCTATGAGATCGACAGCGAGGGCTACGTCACTGAGATTGGCTATGATGCTGAGGACAGGGTGACCCTCAGGAAGCGCTACGCCTCTCCCTTCGCCATCGATGACAATGCGACGACCGGGGATGTCGCATCGCTCATCGGCGCGTCGGCAGCACGAGCGGAAAGCTTTTCCTACGATCCGGTCGGGCGCCTGTCGACCAGTACGGACGGGATCGGCACCGTCACCCGCTATCTCTACGACGCGCAAGACCGTATTACCGATCGTATCGTTGCGGACGGTACCGGCGATGCCGCCACGCTTCACTACGCCTATGACGCGGCGGGCAGGCTCGCGAACGAAACGTCGGCCTACGGCCAGCCCGAAGCGTCGGTGACGAGCTATGCCTATGACGGCATGGGCAACATGCTCACACGCACCGACGGAACCGGTGCCGTCACCACCTACACCTATGATCAGCTCGGACGCGTGCTGTCGGTCCTCGAGCCGGGTCTGGTGGCAAGCGCCGCGACATCGTTCGTCTATGACGGCTTCGGTAACGTCATCCGCAAGCAGGGCCAGCGCGCGGAGGTTACCACCTATGCCTATGATGCGCTCAATCGCCTGATCTGGGAGGTCGACGCCGAAGGCTATGCGACCCGGACGACCTATATGTTCAGCGGCGATGTCGAATCGGTCACGCGCTATGCCAATCGCGTGACCGCCTCGGGCCCCGGTATCGTGCCGACCGTGGCCGCCGATGCGACGCGCGATGCGACCATCTCCTATGTCCGCGACAAGCTGGGTCGCGCGACGACCAAGACCGACGCGCTCGGCTATGTCACGACGACGACCTACAACGCCTTCGGCGAGATCGCCTCGCAGATCGCTCCCCGCGACACCACGTCACCGACGACGATCCAGACCAACTTCACCTACAATCGTCGCGGGCTGCTGACGCAGACCGTGGTGGACGCCGTGGCGGCCGGCAAGAATCTCACCACATTCTATGAATATAACGGGTATGGCGAACGCAGGTCGGTCACAGATGCCGCCAATAGCACGACCCTCACCCGATATGACGATGCCGGGCGGGTGAGCGAGACGCAGGATGCGCTCGACCACCTCACCGTCTACACCTATGACCGGCGGGGCAATCTCGTCGCGACGACCGACGCGCTGGGGAATGTCACCCGCAACGTCTACGACAAGGCCGGCAACCGGATCGCAACCGTCGATGCCCTTGGCGGTGTCACCAGCTATCGCCATGATGCCGAAGGCCGGCTGATCGCGACCACGGCTTACGCCAACCGCATCGCGCTCAGCGGCACCACGCCGCTGCAGATGGCATTGACCCTGCCGACGGTGAGCGCCACCGCCGACCAGACCACCCGCTATGCCTATGATGGCAAAGGCCAGCTGCGCTTCACGCTCGATGCACTCATGCGCCTGACGCAGTTCGGCTATGATGCGGCGGGCAATCTCGTGCGCACGACCTCGTATGATGGCGCTGTCGCTGCGGACACCAATCCGAATGTGAACGCGCGCTACGATCTCGCCTATCTGACCGGGCAGGTGAATTTGCTTGCGAGCCTGCCGAACACCCGGATCGAACGCTCGGTCTACGATGCGCTGGGTCGCCTTACGTTCGGAATCGACAGCGGCAACCGCGTGACCGCCTTCGCCTATGACGCGCAGGGCAATCGATCGCAGCAGGTCGCCTTCGCCGCGCTCTACGGTTCGGGCAGCGACCCGACGCATGCGGACATGGCGACATGGAGCGCAGCGAACGCCGGCAATGCGGCGAACCGTGTGAGCCGCACCTTCCATGATGCCGCCGGGCAGCTCGTCTACAGTGTCGACGCAATGGGATATGTCACCGAGTATCGCTACAACAAGATGCGACAGGTCGAGGAAAAGGTCGCCTACCCCGCGACTTATGCGATTGACGATGCAAGCACGATTGCAACGATCGCGTCCACCATCGGAACGACGTTGCCCGATGACGCCCGCATCGACAAGTTCATCTATGATTCCGCTGGGCGCCTGATCGAGACCGTAGACCGAGGCAATGTGCGCACCGTCATGCAGCTTGATGCGCTCGGGCGCACGACCTCGGTGACCGTCGCCTTTGGCACACCCGACGCCGTGACGACGACCCGCAGCTATGATGCGCTCGGCCAGGTCGAGTCCGAAACCCGTGCCGCGGGCACGGGCCGCGCCGCGACGACCGGCTATACCTATGATGCGCTGGGTCGCCTGGACACCAGCTCCTTCGCAGGTATCGTCACGAAATGGACCTATGACGCGCTCGGCCGGACGGAGACCAGGTACGATGCGTTCGGCATCGTCGACAAGCAATTACAGCAGAGCTTCACATATGATGCGTTTGGACGCCTGAAGTCGGAGACGGATCGCAACGGCAAGACGACCGTCCGGGAATATGACCAGCTCGATCGCCTGAAGTCCGTTTCGGTGCCGGTGGATGACAATGCCGCCAACAACCTGGTGACGCGCTATGATTACAGCGCACGCGGCAATGTGAAGACCACCGATGCCGCCGGCGGCCTCAGCTACAGCTATGTCGACAAGCTCGGCCGCAATATTCTGACGGTCGATGCCGAAGGCTATGTGACGCGGACGACCTATGACGCCTTCAGCAACGTCGACAAGGTGACGCGTTTCGAGGCGCGGATCGCTGTCACACCGAGCCTCGATACGCCGCCCGTTCCGGTCAACAGCAGCGGCTCTGATGCAACCACCGACTTCGACTATGACAAGCTGGATCGCGTCCAGAAAAGCACAGATGCCGAGGGCCATTACGAACTCTATGGCTACAATGCGTTTGGCGACCGCGAGTGGCTGCGAAACAAACTCAGTGACCAGGACGGCATGTCTGTCGCAACCTTCACTTACAGATACGACAAGATGGGGCGGCTGATATCCGAGACGCTACCGGCTAGCCACACAACCCCGGATGGGGCCGTTCTCGTTACAGAAATTGTCAACGATTACAGCTATGACCGGCGCGGTAATCGGATCCGCAAGGTCGAGCTGTCCAATGTCGTGAACAGCCAGCAAGTCCAGACCGACTCTCGCACCACGGAATATAAGTATGACGAACTGGACCGACTGACCGAGAGCAAGATCACCAACCAGGTCGCGGTGCTCTATGACGGGCTCCTCACCTCCCCTGCCGGCCAGAATCAGCAGATCTTCGTGGAGCGCCTCACCTATGACGCCCGCGGCAACCTTGTCCGCAGCCTCGATGCCTCAGGCGCCAACACCGACTTCTATTATGACGAACTCGGGCGCCGCACCGCCCAACTCCGCGCAACGACCATCACGGGTACCCAGTACAGCGGCACGCTGACGACCTGGACCTATGACGGCAATGGCAACGTCAAGACCGAACGCGTGCACGACGGCGCAGTGCCCGTGCCCGAAGACATCGGCAGCCCATACGCCGACCCGCCCACCACCTATCGCGAAACGCAGTTCAATTACGACTATGCCAATCGCCTCAAGGACCGCACCGTGGCGGGAAGCGGCGGCGGCGTCTTGGTTGGCTCATGGAGCACAATAAATCCCGGCTCTGGCGCGTTTAACGTGAGCCAACAAAAACAGTCGCTCACCACGTCATACACCTATGACAAGCTCGGCAACGTCACCAAGGTGACGGATCCCAACGGCGCCAGCGTCACCTCCTACTACGACAGGCTTGGCCGCCGAATTGCTCAGGTCGACCAAGAAAATTATGTCACTTACTACACCCTCGATTCCGACGGAAACGTGCTGCGCGAGGAGCGGTCTTCGCATGCTCTGAACCTGACGACCTTGCCCGCGTCGGTGAACGGCCTCGCGCCGAACCGCATCGGGTATAGCAGGTTCGAAGGCCAAGCCGCTGGCTGGACGATCGGCGCGGACACGGCCAACATCGTCACGTCGGGGCCGGCCCGAAATTCGGACAATGGCAAGCAGAACCTGAAGATCGACTTCAATGCGACCGGTCCGGAGCAGACAGTTTCAATCGCGACAGATTGGGCCAATTCCTTCTCCGTCACCGGTGGCGAAAGACTTTCCGTCCGGGCCGGCGTCGAGGTCACCGGCCCAGCAGTCTGGACGAAGCTGGTCGTCTGGTGGGTGGACGCCAATGGCCTTGGTGCCGGCAGTGCCACGATCGATGGACGGTGGGGGAGCCCGATTCCCTATGGTACCATCCTGTCCGGCACCATCACGGTGCCACCGACCGCGGCGTCTGCTCGCTTTGAGGTCTATACGACGACGTCGGGAGCCGGCATCGGCAGTCTGCAGCTTACCGAGCCGATGGTCACGCGCGCTCCCGCCGACGTCAACAGGATCGAAAATAGCGGCTTGGCTAATGGGCCCGCAGGCTGGGTCAATGCAGGCCAGTCTGGCGCCATCACACTGATTGGCCAACTGCACACCGGCAGCGTTGGCGCGACCAATTATCTCAGGGCAGACTTCAACGCAACGGGGCCAGGACAGACGATGTCGCTGGCCACCGACAAATGGTGGCCGGCCACCGGCGGGGAGCAATTCCATGTCCGTACCGGAGTGGAAGGGCTCGGCGCCGTCGGCAGCCTGACGCTCACCATCTGGTGGCAAGATGCGTTCGGCAACGGCACGCGTGTCGACATCGCCAGCCTCAACGGACCGCAAGCGTACAACACTGTGATGTCGGGAACGGTTACTGCCCCCCCCGGCACGATCAGCGCACGCTTCGAAGTCTACATGACAAGTGCTGGCGCCGGCACCGGATCGTTCAACATCATCCAGCCCTCGGTCAGCCTGTCACCTCTTGGTATCGCGGCTCTCCCTTCGTTCGTCCGCGGCCCGCAGTCGGCAGCCGTGCTCGATGCGCCGCGGATCACCACCTTCACCTATGACAGGAACGGACGGCGGCTGACCGAGACGCGCAAGAATGTCGTTCGTTCGACAGTCGGCGGGACCGGCGCAATCTCCAATGCAGTTGTGGATGCCACGATCACCTATACCTATAATGGCCTGGGTCAGGTAACGAGCAAGACCGAAGCCAACGGCGACCGGACCGACTATGTCTATGACGCGATCGGGCGTCTCACGCAGGAAAAGGGAGCGGCCTTCGCAGATTACACCGGCACAAGCGTGAGGCCCACCACAACCTACGCCTATAACGGCCGTAACGACCTCACCCGCACGGAGGTCAGTTCCGCCGGCTACTGGGACGTGCGGGTCACCAAATATGTCTATGACCGCGCCGGTCGAATGACATCGATGACCGACGCTGCGAATTTCACTCGGTCTTACGCCTATGACGCGATGGGTCGGGTGACGCGCGAAAGCTACACCCGTCAGCGCGGCGATGGCAGCGCCAATGTCTACGAAGGCATTGGCTACCGCTACGACGCCGGAGGCCGCCTGATCACCCAGGCGGTCGGCACCCGAGCCACGGCTTCTGGCGACTTCATCGCGGGCGGGACAGAGCTTGCAGCGACCTGGATGCGCTATAACAGCTTCGATGAAATGACCGACCGCGGTATCGGGATCAGTGTCACTGATGCGCCCGTAAATACCGGCGGTCGATTGCAGGAGGTATTCGACTATGACGCGGCCGGCCGGCTGTGGCGCAGCCGGACGGACGATGGCGTCACGCGCATATTCCTCCACGACAAGAATGGCAATCAGACGCTCAGCCTGATCTCCACGACGGTTTCCCTGATGGATGTTTCCCAGGAAAGCGCTGCGCAGTCGATCGATGCCGGCCTGGGAACCAGCAACATCGCCGGCGCCATCACCACGATCGAGCTCTATGACAAGCGCGGCATGTCGACAGCGACGAGAGAACCGGCGCGCCAGATCAACGCCACTTCGACACTCTACAATCTGACACGAAGCCGGGCGTACAACGCATTCGGAGAGGTGGTGCGGGAGACCGATGCCCTCAATCGGTCTACGACGTTCGAGTATAACGCGCTTGGTCGTTTGACGCGCAAGACCAGTCCCCAGGTCGAGGTGACCAGCGCCAACGGTGTCAGCGGTCAAGGCAATCCGATCGAACGCTACGCTTACGATGTGTCCGGTCGCCTGATCGGCATTCAGGACGCGAATGGCTTCTGGAACACGCGCTTGCTGCTGGCGGGCACCGGACATGGCGGTGGCGCCACCGGCGGAGACGCCCTTGTCCTCAAGGAGTTCCATGCCGATAGCGGCATCGTCGAAAACAAATATGATGTGTTCGGCGACAAGCGTGTTTCGATCAACGAAGCGAGCATGACGACACTATACGGCTATGATGCGATGAGCCGGTTGGTCCAGGTCGTCTACGCATTGCGGCCCGCGAACGAGATCGGCAACACATCAGGCGACCTCCAGCTGATCGACCAATATCGCTATGACGGCCTTGGGCAGCGGATCGCGACCTGGAACTCGATGTTCTTTCCGACCTACACGAACCCTTTCGCGCCGCCTTCCGGCAACAACACCAATCAGACGGTGACGACCTATGACGCGCTCGGGCGTGTGGTCGCGACCCGGGCGATGGGTGGAGAACTCACCACCTATTCCTATTATTGGGATGTCGGGATGAATTTCCCGTCGATCGGCGTATTGGGCGGCTGGGTCAAGACCACCACGAACATGCTCTCGAAGAACCGCATCGATCGCACAAATTACTTTGGCTGGGAAAAAGGCTATAGGGACTTCGGCGGTCGCCAATATAACAACTACTATAATTTTGCGGGGCAGAAAACGAGCGGCGGCTGGGATGATGCCGGGGCCCAATTTCAGTACTATAATACCGGCCTGTTGAAGCACGAATTCAACGACGGAAAGGGCTCTACGTCCTACACCTATGATCAGGTAGGAAACCTCAAGAGCGAGACCTTCACCACCGATTTTGGCTATCAATACCGTAACGCTACAGCGAACTACGATGCGCTCGGGCGGATGACTTCTTGGTCTGATTCAGGCGGTACCGCCAATGGCGTAAACATCCCGGCTGCCTCTGTGACTTGGAAATATGATGCGGTCGGCAATGTTCGATCAACCACGACAACATATCGGCCTCTAAACGATCAGGGCGACGCCGTGTCTGGGCTGCCGCCTCGGACATACTGGTACCTGTATGATTCGATGAACCGGGTCACAACCTCCCAGGGCGAACTGGTGAATGGCGCGATCGGGCGCGGCACTGAGGGGCGCGACATCTTTTACGACAAGGCGGGCAAGCGCACCGCAATGATCTTCACGAAGATCTCTGCCCAATATATCCCCGACCCCGATTATCACCCTTCCCCCTACGATCCGCCGACGAATGAAATCTATGTCAGCACCATCACTCACAGCCGGGAAGATTATCAATACACGGCAGATGGATATCTCGCCGCTGTTCGGCGCGGCGAGGCGGTGTATCAAGCGCCCTATGGCTCGACCGTGGTCGATGGCGGCGCACCGACGACGGCCGGCCCAGTCCTTGCCACCTACACGCGCGATGCGATGGGGCGGATTACCGCATATAGCGAAGGCGCGAATTATTCGCAGGAAACGACATACAACGCGGCATCGCAGATTACCGTTCAGCGCACGACGACGGTTCGCGGCGACGGCACCTACCTGTCGATCGTCAACAACGACTACGACGCCGTGGGCAACCTGACTTTCACCACGACCGACGCAGCGAAGAACGGCAGCGATAGTGCGCTGCCTGACAATTCGACCACCTACACCTATGAATGGTGGGACGGTCCGCTGCAAAAGACCATCGTCTACGACAGCGACACCGGGAATGTCGGCAATGCGCCGTGGAGCACGACGTTCAACTACTCGACAGCCGGGAGCATCCGCTCCGCCAGCATCATCGATGGGCGTTCGCGAACGGTGTCCTTCATCACCGACATAAACGGCGCGATCATCAATCGCGACGAAAATGACGCTGCTACCAACAACGGCGACCCACGCGACGTGCGCTACTTCTTCGGCGGCAAGCAAATGGGGCACATCTCGAACAACGGCATCGACAATGTCGATTATGCCGCGTCGGTGACCGACCATCTTGCAACCCCAGGCTACGGGGCGTTCCGTAACGGCGCGAGTTCGGGCTCTGCCTATTCATCTTTCGCCGATAATTATGAGGCAATCAACGGCTACAATTCGAACGATGCCGCGACGACGTATGTCGTCAACACTGGCGATACGCTTGCCAGCATAGCCCAGGCGACATGGGGGGATGCCAGCCTCTGGTACGTCATTGCCGACGCCAACGGACTCTTCGGTTCGGAGACGCTCGTCGCGGGCCAGACGCTCAAGATCCCCGACAAGGTGGTCAACGCCAAGAACAACGCATCGACCTTCAAGGTCTATGACCCCAATGAGGCCATCGGCGACAACTCGCCCAGCGACCCGGTTGCGCCAAAGCAGCCTAAGAAGAAAGGCTGCGGCACTTTCGGCGCCATACTTTTGGTGGCCGTGTCAGTCGCAGTTGCTGCGATCGCTGGGCCTGCGATAATTGGTGGCGTGCAAACATTCCTTGCTGGAGGAGCCGTAGCCGGCAGTGCTGCCGCATCGGCCGCAGCGATCGGGGGTGGGATCATTGGGGGCGCGTTGACCGGTGCTGCAGCCAGCATCGTCAGTCAGGGCGTGGGCATCGCAGCAGGGATTCAAGATAGCTTCAACTGGAAAAATGTAGGGTTAGCAGCTGTTGCCGGCGCGGTTGGCGGAGGCATCCAAGGATGGGGCAACGCCGTCGCCGAGGGGCTGAAGACGGGCGGAGCTATAACGACGTTCGGAAAGGTTGGTGCATTTTTGGGCCGCTCGGGCTTTACGAGCGGCCTCGCAAGAGGCGTAATTACGAGCGCGATTTCTCAAGGTGTCAGCGTCGCCACCGGCCTTCAGAATGGGTTTGACTGGGGAGGAATTGTTGCCTCGGGCCTCGGTGGCGGTGTAAATGCAATAGTTGGGGGCACGTCTTACATCTCCGGCGCTGTTGGGGGCGTCGCCGGAGCCGCAGCAACCTCGCTAATTTTAGGCCGAAGCTTCGGCGATACAATCATCAGTTCCTTACCCAGCATCGTTGGAAACACGATTGGCGGATTGGTAGCCAACGCAGTTGAAGACTCGCTGATTGCAGCCAAAGCCTCTAAAATTATCAAAGAGAACGGCTGGGATGAGAAGGACGCCACGTTAAAAACCGTTATTAGACGCCTCTTGGAGTTTGGAGCGTCTGACAGTGAATTGAGGCAAAGCTTGACGCCTTTGGGCACTGAAGTTGGGCCAATGGGTCTTGCCCCTAGCAGCGCACTTGGCCCTCACGACGTAGCCAGGACGGTCGATATTCCCTATGATGGTGGGTTGCTAGAGCGCATTTTTGTGCCGGCAAATGCACGAATTGACGAGGTAGAAAAGTCCATCAGGACCAAAGATTTTAAATCTCTAATTGACAAGTATTTTGACGTCGAAATAGCAGAGAATCTTCGAGATAATCCCTTGCGCCCGCAAGCCGAGAAGGATTTATCCGATGCGCTTAACAAATTAATGACAACAAACGTCGGTAAGCGCATCATACTGAATATGGCATATCAAGATTATCACCAAAAGATTGTTCTCAGTCCCACTGGTGGAAGCGCAGCGATTGCCGGAAAAGGCAGTCCTATTTTATATAATTTTCGACAAATCGGAGAAATTAATATATTCTCTTCCGATACAAGTGTATTGAACCGCAATACTATAGCGCTTGCTCATGAATTAGGGCACTCCGTCTTGGGATATAGAGATCCGGTTAGGGCAATAAACGTCAATCCACCGGCCCTAGATGTTTTCAAGACCTTGTCAAAATCTTATCAGGATCGGATCTTGAAAGACCTCGTGCCCAATACTACGGGAGACAATGTTCGTTACGTTGAGAACCCAATTAGAAAAGAACTTGGCATTTCTCCTCGAAAATCTTACTTAGACGAAGCTATATGGAAGCCATATCATGATACCTTTAAGAAAAATTGACATAAAGCGAAGCGCTCAATTTGGTGCCATTGGTTTTTTGATTTTTTTTGTCGCATGCTCTGACCAAGCAGACGTGTCGTCGCGATTAGAAGACGATAAGGATTGCCCTGTCATATACGTTGACGCTCACGGTCGTGAGTTGGACTTGCTGTCTGGGAACAACATCCCCGCGGAAGACGCCGCGTTAGATTATCGTAAAGGAGTTATGAAACTAATAGCGACTCCTAGCGACGTTGAAGGTTTCGCTATACCGTCGGATAAGATGTATAACGACCTTGTTTATCAAATCCGTATGGGCAATATCAAAAACGGCAGCGATTCAATCGAACTTGGAACGAGAATATCATTATCTGGCTATAAATATATTGAAGATCATCCACAGAAATCGCAACGCGAGATCTGTGCCGTTCAAAAAATGAAAATGGAAGAATACGCCAAATCTTATAATAATGTCATCCTTGCGTCCATCGCAAATAGATGAAAGCTCTGAAATTGTAGTTAGTAAGTAAAGCTTGGCATTCTTGGGCTAATTTGAATTTAATTACGAATTGAATTACGGTGATGCGTGCATAATCCCCCTAATTAAGACATCCATTTTGGCCACGCTGGCTCAATGGCTCGCCTTCCCCGACTCGCCCTTCCCGGGATTCCGCATCACGTCACCCAGCGCGGCAATCGTCGCGAGCAGACCTTCTTCGAGGATGGAGACTATGCGCTCTATCTCGATCTCCTGTCCGAAGCGGCGCTCAAGGCCGGCGTTACCATCTGGTCGTATTGCCGTAAGCGGGTCCGCGACCCCACCTTGCGGCGCTGAAGCACAGCGCCGAGTTTCCGCGCCCTGATTGGGTGGAGGGCGCTGGTGCTATGACGATGTCATGTGATGATGCTGGCACTAGCCGGGTAACGCGCTTCGAAGTGTTCACCGGCGCGGGGCGCCGTCGGGATTGGCCGCCGGATGTGAAGGCATCGATCGTGGCCGAGAGCTTCTCCGGGCAGGAGACGGTCTGCTCGGTCGCGCGGCGCCATGGCATGAGCCCGTCGCAGCTGTTCACCTGGCGCCGGCAGCTCCGCAAGCAGATGGAGAGCCAGGGTGCGGGTGTGCCGGCATTCGTGCCCGCCGTGGTCGATGTTGGCTCGGCAGAGGAGCCTGGGGCAGCGATCCAGCGGCCGAAGCAGCGGCGGCGCTCGAAGGCGAGCGCCGTGGAACTGGAGATCGACGGCGTAGCGGTGAAGATCAGCCACGGTGCCGACGCCGGGGTGATTGCCGCGGTGATCGAAGCGCTCCGGGCCACCCGATGATCGGACCCGGATCAGGTGCGAAGGTGATGGTCGCCACGCGCCCGGTGGACTTCCGCAAAGGCCCAGATGCGCTGGCTGCGTTGGTAGGTGTCGAGTACGGCGGTGATCCCTATTCCGGCGTGATCTACGTGTTCCGGGCTAAGCGCAGCGATCGGATCAAGCTCGTCTGGTGGGACGGCACCGGGTTGTGCCTGATGGCCAAGAGGCTGGAGTCCGGCGGGTTCAAGTGGCCGGCAATCCAGGATGGCGTGATGCGGCTGACGGCGGCGCAGTTGGGCGCCTTGCTTGAGGGGCTGGACTGGCGCCGTGTGCACGGCGGACGCCGCCCGATTGCGCCGCAGATTGCTGGTTGACGGGATGTTCTGCTCCTGATTCACTGCTTCCATGCCCATGGAAGCGGACCTTCCCAACGATGTCGAAGCGCTCCGTGCGCTCGTCCTCGAGCAGGCCCGCGAGCTCGATGCACTGAAGGTTTTCCAGGCCGAGGTTGAACGCCTGAAGGCGATCATTGAGGCCCTGCAGCGGCACCGGTTCGGCCGCCGGTCCGAGCAGCTCGATCCCGATCAGTTCGAGCTTGCTCTGGAGGAAGTCGAGACGGCCTTGGCCCAGGCCCAGCACGCCGTGGACAAGGCGAGCCGGGCATCTGCGGATCGCCCGCGCAAGGCCAACCGCGGTTCGCTGCCGCCCCATCTCGAGCGGATCGAGCAGGTCGTCGATGTCGAAGATAAGGCCTGCCCCTGCTGTGGCGGCGCGCTCCACCAGATCGGCGAGGACGTGGCTGAACGGCTCGACGTCGTGCCGACCACCTTCCGCGTGCTGGTCACGCGCCGCCCGCGCTATGGCTGCCGCTCGTGCGAGGGCGCGATTGTCCAGGCACCGGCGCCGGCGCGGATCGTCGAGGGTGGTATCCCCACCGAGGCGCTGATCGCACAGGTCCTGGTCGCCAAGTACGCCGATCACCTGCCGCTGTACCGCCAAGCCCAGATCTACGCCCGCCAAGGTATCCAGCTTGACCGGTCCACCCTGGCGGATTGGGTCGGCCGGGCAGCCTGGTACTTGCGCCCCTTGCGCGATCAGATCCTAGAGCGATTGCGACGATCCGAGCGGCTGTTCGCCGATGAGACCACGGCGCCAGTGCTCGATCCCGGGCGTGGTCGGACCAAGACCGGCCAGCTCTGGGCCTATGCCAGGGACGATCGACCATGGGGCAGCGAAGATCCGCCTATGGTTGCCTATGTCTACGCCGCTGACCGCAAGGGTGAGCGGGCCGAGGCCCATCTCGGTGACTTCGCCGGCATCCTGCAGGTCGACGGCTTTGGCGGCTATGCCGCCCTGGCCAGGCGCCGGCAGCAAGTGAGCCTCGCCTTCTGCTGGGCGCACGTGCGGCGCAAGTTCTACGAACTGGCCGAGAGTTCGCCGGTCGCGGCCGAGGTGCTACGCCGGATCGCCATGCTCTACGCGATCGAGGACGAGGTTCGCGGCTCCTCGGCGAAGCAGCGCCGCGCCGTGCGCGCCGAACGGGCCCGCGTCATCGTCGATGACCTGCACATTTACCTCGCGGCACGGCTCCGTCAGGTCAGCGCCAAGAGCAAGCTCGCCGATGCGATCCGTTACGCGCTGACCCGCTGGGCCGGGCTGACGCTGTTCCTCGACGATGGCCGCGTCGAGCTGGATTCCAACACAGTCGAGCGGTCGGTCCGCTGCGTGCCGAAGCGTGTTTCACTGTGCAGCCCTTCATCAAGTGCTTGTCAACATTGGAAGCATGCTCGCGTCACTGTCGCGACACGGGTGGCCTTTCCGGGCCGCCGCAGATTTGACAGCCGCCGTGGTCAAGTCAGCCGAGCGGATCTGATACGGCGCGCCACGAACCACCTGGTCAGCCGGAAGCACGCCGGTTTTGACGAGGCGTCGTATCACGTGGTTCGTCACGCCTAGCGCGGCTGCCGCTTCGGTCATCGTCAACCATTCGCCGTCTTTCACCGCAGACCGGTAGGCATCGATCCCTCGCACGCGGCGAACAGAGTAGACCCGGTGCGCCGTCCAGGCTTTACCCTGGCCGGTTGGCAAGCCCATTCGGTTGAGCGAGGCGGCAATATGTTCGTCGGACCAACGACCAGCCATGTTGCGCATTACCGCCAGAGCATCCTCGGCGGTCGCGCATCCATGCTCGCCCGCTTGCGGCTTGCGAACACGCAGTTCGGAGTGCTGGCCGCCTCGCCAATGGAGCGTGAGCACGACGTCACGCACCTCATCGTCGACGTCCACGATGATGTCGGCGATCAACGCGCGCAGCATTTGCTGGCGGGCACGCATCGTCACGTCGGGTGCGTTCCAGGCCGCTGACAGGTTTTCCGCCATGTTGGCGAACGCGTCTGTATCGACCTCGATGGTCGATAAGTTTTCCGTGGGCTGACGGGCCTCCAGGATCGTGTCCCGGGTGGTGGTGTAGCTCGTCGGTAGCAAAGCTGACCGGCTGCGCGCTTGCGAACAGCGCTGTAGCAGCCGGTCAGCTTTGCGGGTGGCCATCGGTGATCTTCGGATAGGTTTGGGTTGCGACACTCGAACCGACGGAGATCCCGATGACCGACGACAAGATGAACGTTCAGGCGCTGCTGGGGAAGAGCGCGGATGCCGACTTCCTGCGCGAGATGATCGGCTTTGCGGCCCAGCGGCTGATGGATCTGGAGGTAAGCGGGCTGACAGGTGCCGGCTATGGCGAGAAGAGCACGGAACGTCTCGCCCAACGCAACGGCTACCGCGAGCGCGATTGGGAGACCCGCGCCGGCACCGTCGAGCTGCGCATCCCCAAGCTGCGCAAGGGCAGCTATTTCCCCGGCTTCCTCGAGCCGCGACGGATGGCCGAGAAGGCGCTGACCGCGGTGATCCAGGAAGCCTATATCCAGGGCGGAGCCTGCCAAGGTTCCGGCGATGCGTAGCATCGTTGGAAAGCAGGCGGAGGGATCTCGACGCGCTCGGTCGACGATCTGGTGAAAGCGATGGGGATGAGCGGCATCTCCAGGAGCCAGGTCAGCCGGCTGTGCGAAGAGATCGACGATCGGGTGAAGGCCTTCCTCGACCGGCCGATCGAGGGCGACTGGCCCTATCTCTGGATCGACGCCACCTATCTCAAGGTCCGTCAGGCCGGGCGGATCGTCTCGGTCGCGGTGATCATCGCGGTCGGTGTCAACGGCGACGGCCGGCGCGAAGTCCTTGGCATGGCGATCGGCTCGTCCGAAGCCGAGGTGTTCTGGACGGCCTTCCTGCGCAGCCTTGCGCGACGCGGCCTGCGTGGCGTCAAGCTCGTCGTCTCCGATGCCCACGAGGGCATCAAGGCGTCGGTCTCCAAGCTGTTCAACGCGACCTGGCAACGCTGCCGCGTCCACTTCGCCCGCAACGCCCTGGCCCATGCCGGCAAGAGCGGGCGCCGAGTGGTGTCGGCGTTCATCGCCACCGCCTTCGCCCAGGAGACCGCCGAAGCCGCCAGCGTCCAGTGGCGCAAGGTCGCCGACCAACTGCGGCCAACCGTGCCCAAGCTCGCCACCTTCATGGATGACACTGAGCAGGACGTGCTCGCCTACATGACTTTCCCGCCGCAGCATCGCGCCAAGCTGCACTCGACCAATCCCATCGAGCGGCTCAACGGCGAGATCAAGCGGCGCACCAACGTCGTCGGCATCTTCCCGAACGAGGACGCCATCACTCGCCTTGTCGGTGCCATCCTGCTCGAACAGAACGACGAGTGGGCTGTACAGCGCGCCCGGTACATGACGCTGGAAAGCGTCGCTCCGTTCAGCGATAACCCTCTCGTCAGCATGCCCGCCGTGGCTGCCTGATCAATCCGGCCTCGCCGGAGATCGCCGTCACAACGCCGGCGAACCTACACCACCCGGTGGGACACGATCGCCTCCAGATCGCGGACGCGCCGTAAGGCGATTTCCCAGTTTTTCTCCAGCTGCGCGGCGATCAGCCGATTGTCGGGATCGCAGGCTGCGTAGCGACGCTCGGCCAAGTTCGCCTCGTAGCGTGCCTGCTGGAGTTCCAGGTCGAGGATCTGCCGTTGATCATCTTGTCGTTCCCGGTGCATCCGCTCCGCCTCGAACGCGGCCTCGATCGCTAAAGGTTCTACCGACCGCAGCAGTTCGCGCGCAACCGCTGCATCCACCCGTGGACCGCCGAAGGTCATGCACCGGGGCAAGCCCATCATCAGGTTGGGTTTGTCACAGCGGTACACCGGTCGGCTTTGCGGATTTCCGGTGTAGGTGACCGTCAGCCGCCGTCCGCACCTTCGACACGTCATGATGCCGGCGAGTAGCGCCCGGCCTCCGCGGCCGGATTTGACGCCGTCGACACGGCCATAGGCGTTGAGGGCCAGCTGTTTCTGATTTCGCTCGTATTCGTCCCAGCTGACGTACCCCTCGTGATGCTCTTTGATGAACACCTCCCACGTGCCGACCGGCTTGCCGTGACCGTAACTTCGCCGCGCTCGCCCATCGACAATGGCGGTCCGCTTCTCGCTTTTCCCGTAAACGTAAACGCCGGCGTAGAAGGGGTTCTTGAGCACTGAGATCACATTGCGATAGCGGATCGGCAGCCATACAAAGCCGGTCATGCGGCCCTCGTCTGAGGGGCGGGGGAAGTGGATCTGATCGGCCTTCATCGACAACAAGACTTGGCGGGCGCTGCCCAGCTCTCCGAAGCGCCTGAAGATGAGCCGGATCACCTCCTGCAGGCGCAGATCAGGATCGAGTCCCAACCCTGCTTCGCGATGCCAGACGTAGCCGAACGGGACCGACAAGCGCAGTTCGCCCCGACGCGCCTTCGACCTAGCGGCGTCGAGCATCCGCGTCCTGAGAACCCCGAGCTCGAACTCGCTGATGCTGCCTTTCATACCCAAGAGCAGGCGGTCATTGGGCTGGCAAGGATTGTACACGCCATCATGATCGATGACGCGGGCCTCGACGAGCCCGCACAGTTCCAGCAGATGGTGTCAGTCGCGGCCATTTCGCGCGAGCCTCGACGCATCGAGGCACAAAACCGCGCCTACCTTGCCCGCGCATAGCCATGCTACGAGGCGATCGAAGCCTGGCCGCGCAACTGTCCCGCTCGCGGATCGTCCGAGATCATCGTCGATGACTTCGATGTCGCTGAACCCGTGCTGACGCGCAATGTCGACGAGGTCATATTGCCGCCGCTGACTTTCCAGATTGGTCGTGACCTGGGATTGTGTCGATTGGCGCACATAGACGACGGCCTTGCGCTTCAGCAGCTGCGCCGGGATCAGGTCAGCTCCGGTCATCGCCGAGCTCCTCGACGACAAGGCCGGCTGCCTGCATCAGGATTTGGGCAAGCAGGATTACAGCCTTCGTGCGCTCCGCCTTGCTCATTCCGTCCACCCTGCGGGGCTCGAATATCAGGCTCATCTGTCGGCCCGAGGTCGGCGCGGGCGCGTCGTGTTTGTTCATCGACTTCCTCCCATGCGACTCCATCATCGCGTTGGGAGTTTGATGAAGCAGCCACCGCAGTGACCAGCGTGTTCAGTTCGCACAGTGCCGCGATATCAACTTGGGGCGAACCGATTGTCATCTTAGCGCAGGCGATGGGATCCACCATCCAGCGCGGCATCGAAACGACAATGCCAGATGGCCCTTCTGCCTTCAGGAAGCAGCCTGTCGCTCGCTCTTCCACCCGCCGTACGGTGACTTTTTGCCCGACGTAGGGATGCCACAGATAGTGAACTTCCCGCGCTTCCCCGACATGGCAGAATGAACGGGCGATGCCGCTCGGGCGGAAGGCATGGCTGTTTTGCGGTTCGGACCGCGGCGGTCAGCGCGCCGCCATCCTCTACACCCTGATCCAGACCGCCCGCCTCAACGATGTCGACCCGCAGGCCTGGCTCACCGACGTCCTCGCCCGCATCGCCAGCCACCCGGTCCGGAGTCTCAATGAACTGCTGCCTTGGAACTGGCGCCACCAACCCAACGCTATCGCCGCCTGATCATTCATCAGCCGCGGCCCTCGGCGGATGGATACTATCCTATACGCTCAACATTTACATATGCCGCCTTCCGAAACAGCGTACGAAATTCGATCGAATGTCCATATCGCTCAGATTCAAGAACAAATGTTTTCTCGAAAACTTGATAAGAAAAATATGAAACGAAACCTTTACGCCTTATCGCGTTGACCGTGATGATCTCATCCGCAGTGGCATCGCAAATATCGATACCTACCACCTCATCCTCAAGAGACGTGTTGTTGATGTCAATCATCATCCGCCAAACTGCGTTCCTTTGTCCAACTGGTACGGACGCCACGTACGGCCCATAGGTCATGTAAGCTATCGGATATGTAACATTCGCAGCCCATCCGCCCCAAGGTTCAGCAAATCCGGTCGCGTACGGCAAAGACGTAGCGAACCAACTGATGTCGAATTGCTTCTCCACCTGAACTCGGGCACGATTGTCTGCCTTGTCGTAATCATATTTTGTCAGAGCCCCCTGGCCCCTCTGCGTGCGCACGAGACGCCCAAGCGCATCATATTCAAACTGATCAGAAGAGGTTTGCAATATAGCTGCTGCCGCAGGAAAATTATTACCATCACAAAAGCAAAAAAAATCCAAGTTGTCATATATTTTCCTTCTGTATTTAGATTTTAAATAATTTGTTAATACGGCCCTTTTTTCGTATAAACCGTAATATATTATATTTCCATCATTATGCAATTTTCTTGTATCAAGATATCAATGACGAAATCGGTGTGCCGTTGATAATTCTAATGCGGCAAAGAACAACGTATTGCCCGACCATTGCCAAGAGATCCGGGTACCTAGTGGATTGATCGGAACGGAAGAGTCCGTTTTGTGGATTCCGCTGAGCGCGACATTGTGCGACGAGTCGGTATGCGTAGTGGTATCACCTTCGTCGTCACGGCACCGGATCGGGCGCGGCTTGAAGCTCTCGTTTCGGCCCGTGGGTCGCCCCAGAAGCATGTATGGCGCGCGCGGATCGTCCTTTTGACGGATGATGGGCTGGGCACCGTTGCGATCATGGCGCAGACGGGCAAGTCGAAAACGTGCGTGTGGCGCTGGCAGGAGCGGTACATGGCCGAAGGTGTCGATGGCCTGCTCCGCGACAAAACCCGCCCCCCTGGCATCGCGCCGCTCGAGACGACGCTCGTCGACAAGGTTGTGGCGTTGACGCTCGAGGCGCCGGCTCAGGAGGCGACGCACTGGACGGTGCGCGCGATGGCCAAGGCGGCGGGCATCGCAGCGTCCTCGGTCGTGAAGATCTGGCACGACCACGGCCTCGCGCCGCATCGCTGGCGCAGCTTCAAGCTGTCCAACGACAAGGCGTTTGCCGAGAAGCTGCACGACGTGGTCGGCCTCTACGTCTCGCCGCCGGCGCACGCGATCGTGCTGTCGGTGGACGAGAAGAGCCAGATCCAGGCGCTCGACCGCACACAGCCGGGGTTGCCACTCAAGCGCGGCCGGGGGGCGACCATGACGCATGATTATAAGCGCAACGGGACGACCACGTTGTTCGCGGCGCTGAACGTCCTCGACGGCTCGGTGATCGGGCGCAACATGCAGCGGCATCGGCACCAGGAGTTCATCCGCTTCCTGAACGCGGTCGAGGCCGAACTGCCGTCAGACAAGGCCGTCCACGTCATCCTTGACAACTACGCCACCCACAAACAGCCGAAGGTTCGCGCCTGGCTCGCCCGGCATCCGCGCTGGACTTTCCACTTTGTGCCTACGTCGTGTTCCTGGTTGAACGCCGTCGAGGGCTTCTTCGCCAAGCTGACCCGCCGGCGCCTGAAGAACGGCGTCTTCTGCTCCGTCGTCGATCTCCAGGCCGCCATCAACCGCTTCATCAAAGAGCATAATCAGGAACCCAGGCCGTTTGTATGGAAGGCTGATCCCGATCACATTATCGCTGCCGTCAGGCGCGGGCACCAAACGTTGGAATCAATCCACTAGCGCCCCCGATTCAAAATGTCGATACGAACGCTAGTCACATCTCACCGGCAGATCCGCCGGATCTGGTTAGGGTGAATATCTCATGGGAAAATCCACGAAAGCCACGCGTCGTTTCTCCAATAAAGCCAATCCTTATTACAAGCCATTGATGATCGGGATCTGTGCCGTCCTCACCAGCGGATTGATCTCGGGACCAGCCAACGCCGGTAACCTGGCGATCAGTGGGGCCGCCAACGGCGGAACGATCAGAGTTGCCGCCTCGACGGATCGGTTTGCCGGCGCCATTGAGTCGCTAACCTTCCGGGGGGTGGAATACGTCGATATCGCCGATCATGGCCGCCAGATTCAATCCGCGATCCAAGTGGACAATCTGGGAGAGTGTTACAATCCCAATGAGGCAGGCAGCAACGCGGACGGGACGCTTCCGACCAGCTCGAGCGTCCTGACATCTATATCGAATATGGGAGGGGTTCTGACGACCCAGACCCGTCCTGCATTCTGGCTTGCTCCGGGCGAGAACTACGGACGACCCTGCAGCCCGTTTACGTCGGTTTCGACCGCGCAGAACAGCACGGTTCTGTCCAACTTCTCGATCGGCCGGACCACAAGCTTCTACGGCGCCGCAGCACCGAATGTGCTGGTGATGAATACGCGGTTCGTCGTGCCCGAAAACAGAACATCTGCCAGCGTCGAGGCGCTCACCGGCTACCTCCCGGCAACGTTCAATACGTTTCTGACCTATGACCGGAATACGCGCACTTTGACGAAACTCACGGCCACGGGAAGCGGTCAATCCACCAATACGCCGATCATCGTGTCGCGGCCGAACGGTGCGCATGCCATGGGGGTGATGTCCAACGCCATCCCCCGCAATGAGCCTAATCGGCAATCCTACTATGCCTATGTTCTGTTCGGAGGATCCACACCGACCGCAAAATGGTCCTGTGTGTACAACGAGTACAACATCACTGCCGGATCGACTTATGACTATTCGTGTCCGATCGCGGTCGGTACCGTAGATGAGGTGATCGCCGCGATGAACGCTTATCCCGGCGCACCTGTAAGCGATATGGTGCCGGTATATCGGTTCACCAAGTCTTCGCGCCATTTCATGACACGGTCTTACTCTGAAGCAGCCGGAGATGGTTGGGGATTCGAGACAACGGGCTTCCACGCTTTTGGCGGCGGCGGAACAGGGCGACATGCGCTCTACAGGTGCTACAATGCGTCTATCGCTGATCACTTTGTCTCGACGCAGGCAAATTGTGAAGGTTTCAGCCAAGAAGGTGTTCTCGGGTTTGCCTCGTCTTCACCCTCTGCCGGATTGATGCCCCTGTACCGCTTCTATAAAGGCGGAAACCTCAAGGATCATCTGATCACGATAAATTACGCCGAAGGTGCGAACAATGGGTACACCTATGAGGGCGCCCTCGGTTACGTGGCCTCATAGACGGGTACGGTCGCATTCGCGGCTGCGGCGAGGGGATACGGCAAGAGCCGTGTGCCCCTCCCGCTTTTTGTTTAACTCTCGGAAGCAGCGCGAGCGACCGGGCCACATCTTGAAACGCATCGCCTTGATTAGATCAGATCGAGGCCCAGCTGCCGTTCCGGCAGCGGGGCAGCGATAGCCTGCTGCAATGCCTGCTGGTGATCCATGCGCTCTGCTAAGCGCTCAAGCCGCCGCTCGCTTCGCGCTTCGCCCCGGCTGCCGACGGTCTCGTCCAAGGCCGTTCTGGTCCTGATAGGCGCGCGTGCCGGGGGCGACGACATGCGTGTCGGTGATCTGAGCGATGAGCATGGCGATTCTCCCGTGGCCGATCCGCTCTTTCCACGTCCTGTACATTTGTTCAATACTGTCATCCGAATGTCATGATGGGAGCGGATATGCCTCAACAGCAGCGTAGAATCGCATTCTGTACACTCGTGGGAGGTTGCGCATGTCCCAGGCTGGTGCCGGGCGGCTGAACATGGTTCGGCTCGCCATCTTCTCGTCGCCGGTACTGGTCTTTCAGGCGCTGGAACTGCCCTGGCGCGTGTTTCTGCCGGTGTTCTTCTCGGAGACATTGGGGCTGCAGCTCGCCGTGGTGGCGGCGCTGATGATGTGGATCCGGCTGTTCGACATGGTCGCCGACCCGCTGGTGGGCTGGGCGAGTGACCGCTTCGCCACGCCGTGGGGGCTGCGCCGCCCCTGGATGATCGCCAGCGTGCCGCTGATCCTGCTCGGCACGTGGCAGACCTTCTTCGCGGCGCCCGGCATCGACATTTGGACGTTGGCGTCATGGTGCGTGGTGATGCATCTCGGCTATACGATGCTGATGGTACCGCACGGCGGCTGGGGACTGGAAGTCTCCGGCGACTATCACGAGCGCACGCGGATCATGGGCGCCAAAGTGTGGTTCGCCGCCGCAGGCATGCCGTTCATCCTGCTGCTGCCCACGATCCTCGAATCCTTCGGCCGCGCCGGCCGCGCCGCGCAGATCGGGGCGATGGGATGGGTGCTGATCCTGCTCAGCCCCGTGTCGGTGGCGCTGGTGCTTCGCTTCATTCCCGAGCCGCCGGTCGACCGTGCCGCTGCGCGCCGGGTCGCCAATCCGCTGCGCCAGTTTTGGGCGATGCTGCGCGATCGGACGCTGCTGACCATCCTGATCCTCTACGGCCTGATCGGCCTTGCCGACGCCGCCAGTGCCGGCACCTTCATATTCTTCGTCGAACAGGGATTGGGCCTCGGCCGCGCCGCAAGCGCGCTGATGCTGATCCAGGCGCTGGTAGCCCTGGTGTCGGTGCCGGTCTGGGCGGCGGTAAGCCGGCGGATCGGCAAGCGGGGCGCACTCGCCGCGGTGTTCGCCTGGCATGCCGTCCTGTCGCCGGTCGCGTTGCTGCTACCTGTCGGCCAGGTGATGCCGCTCGTGCTGTTCCTGATCGTTCGTAATTTCTCGTGGGGCGCCGACTATATGCTGCTGCGTGCACTGGTCGCCGATGTCTCGGGCCGCGACGCGGAGACCAGCGGCGAGCGCAAGTCGGGCAGCTATTATGCGATGTTCAACGTCACGCTGAAGCTTGCTGCGGCGCTCGGCATCGGAGCGGCGCTGTGGCTGTTGGCGCAGGCGGGCTTCGTGCCGGGTGCTCCGGCGGGCGAGGCCGCCGTCACCGCGATCCGGCTGATCTATGTGCTGCCCACCTGCCTGGCGGGCCTGCTGGGCCTCGCGATCTTGATGCGTTCCACACCGGAAGCTGCGCCGCCGCTCGCCGGACGCGCGGCGATCGCCTGACGGACCGCTGGCGGCCGGCCGATGACGCCCTTAACAAGTCCCATGGCTTCGACGATATCTTCGCCCGCTTCCGATGAGGATTCCAGCCGCCAGCGTGTTGTCGAGGAGGCAATTGCGCTGGTGGCAGCCGGCGGCGTCCGGGGCGCCACGCTGCGCGACGTCGCGGCGCGCTGCGGCGCCAGCGTGACGAGCATCGCCTATCTATTCGGCAACAAGGATGGGCTGATCGCCGAATGCTTCGCGCAGGTGGCCGCGCGCGACCGGGCGCGGCTTGCCACGCTGGAGGCGGAGGCGGAGGCAATGGCGATCGAGCCGGCGCTGGCCGGTCCGTTTCTCTGGACGCTGTGTGAGGAGGCATGCGGCGACCGACGCACCGACATGCTGGTGCTGATCGAATTGTGGCTATCGGCTGCTGCCAATCCGCGCTTCGCCGAGACCTGCCGCACCTGGTTGCGTGCGCGGCGCGATGCGTTCCGCGGTTTCGCCCGCCTGTTCGGCGCCGATCCGCTGGCGTTCGACATCCTGGGCCTGCACCTGCTCTCGGAGAGCAGCTTCGCAGTGAGCTGCCATGGCTCGGCAGCTTATCGGCTGCTCGCGCGCGCTGGTTTCGTCGAGGCTGTCGCACGCGTCGCCGGGCTAGGCAGCGCCGAGGCGGCGCCGGGGATCACGGCGCTGGCCGCGCGCTTCTTCGCCGATCCCGAAACCGGCGGCGCCCGTGAGTCCGACAGCAAGGGCGGGCGGGGCGCAGAGAGCCGCGCACGCATCGTCGATGCAGCCGCCTCGGTCATCGAGGAGGAAGGCCTGGCCGCGGTCACCAACCGTGCAGTCGCCGAACGCGCCGGGGTATCGCTCGCGCTCACCACCTATCACTTCAAATCGGTGACAGAACTCGCCTTCGCCGGCGTCCTACGCGTGTTCGAGAAGGTCAACGCCGGCTTTAGGCGCAATGCCGGCAAGCCGCCGCAGGCGGCAGCGATGATCGAGCGCATCCGGAGCCGCTCGCAGCCCTCCGGCGTCGAAGGGCTGCGCAGCCGCGGCATGGCGGAAATTTCGCTGGCCGCAGCGCGAAGCAGCGCGATCGAGCCGCTCGGCATCGCGATGCGGCGCCAGCGCGGCACGATCACGCATGCGAGTCTCGGCCGAGGCGAGCCGGGCGGCATCACCCGCACCCGGGCGGCATCGCACGCTTTGTGGTCCTCGGCTGCGTTTCTCACCGCTGCAGCGATCAGCGACTCGGAGGACCTCTACGACCTCGAGTCGCAGGCCCGAATCGCTGCCGCCCGCCTGCTCGAGATAGGCTGAACATCTGTTCGGATCGCCGCTCTCACGCGCTCGCATCTTTCCGGCTGGGCGCGCCTCGCATCACATAAGCCTGTAAAAAATAGGAATTCGCGTGCACGGCTTGAGGGCGCGAGGAATCTGCACTTTCGTTCGCGGCTGTCACAAAAACTGTACATTTGTTCTCTAACTATCCCCTCAACCGAGCAGGGGAGCCAATCATGAAGTCGCTATCGAGGAATACCGTTCTGTTGTGCAGCGCCGCCGCCGCTGGACTTTTGTTCGGCACTGCCGCCGCCCATGCGCAGACCGCCAGCGTCGAGAGTGATACGCCGAGCGGCGAAGTTCAGCCGGAAGATGATGGCGAGATCGTCGTCACCGCACAGCAGCGCGAGCAGCGGTTGGTCGACGTGCCGGTACCGGTGACACAGCTGTCAGGCGAACTGCTCGACACCTTCCGCATACAGGGCATGGGCGAGCTTTCGCTCTATACCCCTGGCCTGTTGATCCAGGAGCAGAGCGTCCAGCGCTCGGGCTTCAACCTGCGTGGCTTGACGCAGGACGATTCCAGCCCGGTGTCCGAGCCCAGCATTTCGATCTTCGTCGACGGCATCGACAACAGCCGTCAGGCTGGCGCGATCTCCGAGCTGCTCGACATCGACAACATCCAGGTGATCCGCGGCCCGCAGGGCACGCTGTTCGGGCGCGGCTCGGTGATCGGCGTGCTCGCGATCGAAACCCGACGACCGACCAACGAATTCTCGGGCTCGGTCTCGGCGGAGGTCGGCGAGTACGACCTGTTCAACGTCACCGGCATCGTCAACGCGCCGCTGGTCGATCAGAAGCTGGCGGTACGCGCGGCGGTGCGCTTCAAGAAGCGCGACGGCGTCGTCCGCAACCTCGCCATCCCGGACGGCACGCTCAACGGCATCGACACTTTCTACGGCCGCGGCACGATTCGCTTCACGCCGACCGAGCAGATCACCTCGGACCTGATCTTCACCTATCAGGAGGATCACCCGCCCGCGACGCAGTTCAAGTCGATCGTGGTGGCGCCGGCCGGCGGCGACGTGAGCCCTTTCACTCCGGCCGCGCAGGACCGGCCGGACGCGGGGATCGACCGCACCGCCTGGGGCCTGACCTGGGACAACCGCATCGAGCTGTCCGACGCGCTCTCCCTGCGCTCCTTCACCGGGTTCCGCCGCGTCAAGGCGGCCGAGCGCTGGGACGGCGATGGCACCGGCTATGCTTATATCATCGGCAACCAGTTCACGCTGCAGAAACAGTATAGCGAGGAGCTGCGCCTCAGCTGGCAGCCCGATCCGAGCTTCACGGTCGTCGGCGGCGGCAGCTGGTTCCACGAGAAGGTGGAGGACACGATCGCGCTCGGGCTGAACGAGCAGTATATGCTCGGCAGCTTCCCGATCATCACCGCGCCCACGCGGCCGGTCACCGCCACCACCAGCCTGGGCGGCCGGCCGGTGACGTCGATGAACTACAACGCCCAGATGCGGAACAACGACCGCACCAGCCTGTCGGCCTATGTCAACGTCTCAAAGACCTTCTTCGACCGGCTGACGATCGACGCCGGCCTGCGCTACACCCATGACGACGCGACCACCGATGCCGCCGCGATCCGCCGGTCGTTCGACGACGTTGCGCCGATCGCGCTACCCTTCGGCCTTTTCGGCAACTCGAACGGCGTGTTCGTGAGCAGGAACAACAAGTTCAGCTTCTGGACGCCGCGTGCCGCGGTCTCGTTCAAGATCCTGCCGGACCTCAACATCTATGCCGGCGTTGCGCGCGGTCTGCGCTCCGGCGTGGTCGACGCCACCTGGAGCCGGTCCGCCATCTCGCTCGCCACCTTCAACATCGTCCAGCCCGAGGAGGTGATGAACTACGAAGCCGGCATCAAGTGGAAGTTCGGTCCGATGAACGCCGACCTGACCTTCTTCAAATATGACTATACCAATCTGCAGGTGCGCGATCCCAGCACCATCCTCGGCAGCCTCACCAATGCCGGCAAAGCGGAGGGCAAGGGCTTCGAGGCCTCGCTGCGCGGCGGGGTGATCCCCGGCCTCAACCTGATCACCAGCTATGCCTATACCGATGCGGGCTACACGCTGTTCTTCGACTCGACTGGCCGAGACCTTTCGGGCAACCGCTTCCGCCTGTCGCCCGAGCACAAGGCCTCGCTCGGCCTGGCCTATGAGCGACCGGTCACCGAAATGCTGAGCGTCACCGCACGACTGACCCAATTCTATCAGTCCAGGACCTTCTTCAATGCCGACAATCTGCCTTACGAATCGCAGGGCGGCTATGGCCTCACCAATATCGGCCTCGGGCTGACCAGTCCCGAGCGGGGCTGGCGTGTCGAGGCCTATGTGAACAACCTGTTCGACAGGGATTACCTTCTCGACCTCGGCAACACTGGAAAATCCTTCGGTCTGCCGACCGCGATCCGCGGCGAGCCGCGCATCGCCGGCATCCGCTTCAATTACGACTTCTGAAGGGAGCCACAGGCATGACTCCCACTCAGCCCGGCCGCCGCCGCTTCCTTCGGGCGGCGGGTGCTGCAGCAGCAGGCTCGCTGCTGCCCCCCAGCATCGCCCGAGCGCTCGCGATTCCAGCCAACCGCCGCACTGGCACGATCAAGGATGTCGAACACATCGTCATCCTGATGCAGGAGAACCGCTCGTTCGACCATTATTACGGCACCCTGCGCGGTGTGCAGGGCTTTGCCGACCCGCATCCGGTGCCGCTGCCCGGCGGTCGGCTGGTCTGGGAGCAACGCGACAGGGCGGGGCGGACGATCCTGCCTTTCCATCTCGACACCAAGGCGACCGCCGCGCTCAAGGTGGCCGACCTGCCGCACGGCTGGGAGGATGCCAACGGTGCCTCGCGCCAGGGGCGGTGGGACGGCTGGATCCCCCATAAGACCGAGCTTACCATGGGGCATTACCGGCGCGAGGACATCCCGTTCCAATTCGCGCTGGCCGAGGCGTTCACGATCTGCGACGCCTATCATTGCTCCGTCCATGGCCAGACCAATCCCAATCGTCTGTTTATCTGGGCCGGCGGCAACGATCCGCGGGGGACCGGCGGCGGCCCTGTGGTTGCGAATAGCTCGGGCGTCGCGCTCGATTCCGGCATCCAGCTGACGCCTGAAATGGCGGAGGCCGCCAAGCACCACAAGATCGATCCTGCCGTGCTCGCCAACTACGGCAAGGGCCCGCGCTATCGCTACAGGACCTATCCCGAGCGGCTCGAGGAAGCCGGAATCCGCTGGAAGGTCTATCAGGACCCAAAAGACAATTTCTGGGGGCTCACCAATCCCGCCGTCGCCTTCCAGGCTTATAACGACGCCAAGCCGGGCGAGCCGCTCCACGACAAGGCGATGTCGCGCTGGACGCTCCACGACCTGCGCGCCGATGTGCTCGCCGACCGGCTGCCGCAGGTCGTGTGGATCGCCTGTCCGCAGTCGGACAGCGAGCATCCCGAAGGATCGAGCCCGATCGAGGGCGCCAACTTCACCGCCCGCGTGCTCGACGCGCTCACCGCCAACCCGGAGGTCTGGTCGAAGACGGTGATGTTCCTCACCTTCGACGAGAATGACGGTTTTTTCGACCATGTGACGCCGCCTTCGCCGCCGGGCTTCAACCCGGACGGCAGCCGCGGCGGCGCTTCGACCGTCGACGCCACCGACGACATCCATAGCGACAAGCTGCCCTATGGCCTCAGTGTGCGCGTGCCGATGACGGTGATCTCGCCATGGAGCACAGGTGGCTGGGTGAACTCGCAAATCTTCGACCACACCTCCGTGATCCGCTTCATCGAGACGCGGTTTGGCGTTGAGGAGCCCAATATCACGCCCTGGCGCCGTGCCGTATGCGGCGACCTCACATCGGCCTTCGACTTCTCGCGGCACGAGGCGGGACGCGTGGCGCTTCCCGACACCAGCGATGCCGTCGCGCGGGTGGCGGCCGCCCTGAAGCTGCCAAAGCCGCTGCCGCCCGCGCAGGGCGCGCTGCCTGGTCAGGAGCCGGGTACGCGTCCCTCGCGGGCGCTGCCCTATGCGCCGGTGATCGAGGAGGCGATCGAAGGCGACCTGCTACGGCTGCGCTTCGGCAATGCTGGCAAGACGGGGCTGGTTTATCAGGTGCACGATCTTGATGATCTGGACGCGCTGCCGCACCATTATACGGTCGAGCCAGGAAAGGCGCTCAGCGGCACCTGGCGGTTGCGCGAGCGGGGGTATCGTCTGCAAGTCCGCGGCCCCAACCGCTGGTTTCGTGAGCTGCGAGGCGGCGCAACGGCTCCGCTTTCGCTGTACTGCCGCGATGCCGGCCGCGACGGACTCGTGATCGATCTCGTCAATGCCAGCAGCGGAACGATCGCTCTGCGCTGCCGCGATCTGCTCGGCGGAACGAAGGAGACAAGCGTGATGGTGCCGCCGCGCGGTGCGACGTGGACGATTCCTGTCGGTGCGACCGGCGGCTGGTATGACGTCGCGCTCGAATCGTCCGATGGCTCGTCGTTCTTGCGCCGGCTTTCCGGCCGGATGGAAACCGGGGAGGATTCGATCAGTTGGCCGGGAAGCGGCTTCTATCCAAAATGATCCTCGACGTGGCCGCTGCGGGCCATGTCGGACTCCGCAGAACTTCGATTACAATCGGGCGGCTCTCTACGGGTGTGTTGTACTGCGAGGCTGAGCACTTGCCCGTAGGTGAAGGCATGTTTGGCTGCTATCGTAGCGCTACAGCTTAGATGTAGTGCTCATCATCATCGGGCGTGGCCCGCGTTCTGGCCAGAATGGTCGATTTTACGAACGGCTGGCCGCCGAAGGCCGCCGATTTCCCTCTATAGCCCGAACAGGAAACTGATCTGCCTTGGAAGAACTGGTCCAATTCTGAAGAGAGCTCTGCGGGGGCATGGGAATTGGATCAGTTTTTCCGAAGCAGACCACTTCGAACTCGGCGGTCAGACCTTCCGCTTCTTCCCCTCGAAGCCGTCCTTCACATCATTGACCCAGGCGACGATCTCCCGGTCGCTCCACCGCGACGCGAACGGCGACAGCTTGTAAGGCGCGGGGAACTTCCCTTCCTGGATCAGCCGATAGATCATCGACTTGCCGAGACCGACGCGGCGCTTGACCTCGTCGAGCTTGACGAAACGATCCGGAATCTCAATCTCGGCGCTCATTTTCCGGTGGAGCGGCTGCGAACGAAACTGCGATCGCTCTCGAGGAAAGCCGCCAGCATCGCAGGAATGAGTTCGGTGACGGATTCTTCGCGGCCGTAGGCTTCGGCATAGAGTGCGGCATATTGCTGCAGCATAAGGTGAAGATCGGGCGTGACGGTGATCGCCAGCTTGACCGGAGTCCTGTCGGGCAATCTGCCCAGTTTCAATTCTGGCATGAATTCCTCCTATTCCGTCCAGCGAGCCAGGATGAGATCGCGATGCACAACCAACCGGACTGGCGCGCCAGGCCTTATCGTGATGGTCGGCTGGATTTGCAGGTTGCGGGACGTGATCTGGTCGCCGGCGCGCGACACGTTCTGCTGCGTCGATTCCCGTATCGCCTGGACGAGATCGCTCTCCCCGGAGAAGGTCACGTTCGCCCCCACGCCGAGCAACGTCGAGATCGCGACGCCCTTGAGCAGTGTCCAGGTGTGGAAATCCACTTTGTCCGCGAGCCCGGCATAACCGGACGGGTCCGTTGCAGGCACGTTGTCGAGCCGGATCGAACTGCCATCGGGCAAGATGATCCGCTGCCACACGACCAGCGCACGCTTCTGCCCGAAGGCGACGACACTATCGTAGCTGCCGATCAGCCGCGCGCCCTGCGGAATGAGGAGGATGCTGCCCGTCGCACTGTCAAAGACCCGCTCCGTTACCTGGGCAGTGACCAGACCGGGCAGGTCGGACCTGAGCCCGGTGATCAGGCTGGCGGAGATGACACTGCCCGCGGACAGCATGTTCGGCGACGCCGGCGGGCTCAGCCGATGCGCGTTGACATCGCCGCCGGTGTCGCGCGCAGCGACGAAATCAGTCTTGCGCTGTTGGGCATTGGGGTCACGATCGGGATCGATCGCGAGCCGCGACGCGTCGGGGACCGGGACGGATGGCATGGATGGCGTCGCATCGGCAAGGCGGCCCGGATCGGTGCGATTGCCCGATTGTACCAGCACCCCCGACTCACGTGCTGCCTTCAGTTCTGCAGCCCTTCGATCCCGTTCGATCACCGCTGCCTGGTCAGTACGCGCCGCTTCACCGCCCTTCGGCCCGATACCCAGAGCGCGCTGATGCTCGAGGATCGGCCGGCCGAGGTCGCCCGGCAAAGGTGGCCCGAGCTTCGGTACGTCACCATAGCTGTCCGGCAGACGATCGAGGGTGTCGGCGGGCGCCTTTGCCGCAACCGGCGGGTCATCGGCTTGTCCAGCGATGTGCAATGCGGACGGCCGCAGGGCTACCCAGGCCGTCGCCATCAGGCTGACGGAGCCAAGCGCCGCGATTCCCACAATCGCCCCTCGCTTGAAGCGGATCGCCGGCGCGGGCTGCGCGCGCAGCGCCAGCGTTTCCGGATCCACCTTGGCCGGGATGGCTGGGGCTTCGGGTGCCGGCGGGGATGCTGCCTCGGCGGTCATGATCCCCTCCGCTTGGGCGCACCTTCCGCCACCCGGCGGATCTGGACAATCTGTTGGTGCTTCGTGCCGAGGCGAAGTTCAGCGACGTCGAAGATGCGATCCACGACATAGAAGCGACCCTTTACGCGGTAGTTGACGAGTTGAGCCTCGCCCTTCCCGTCCACCAGAAAAATTGGTGGCGCTTCGCCGACCGCCAGCGTCGCCGGAAACTCGATGAAGGTCTGGCGCCCATCGTCGAACGCGCGGAGCGGCCGCCAGGCGGGTCGATCGCCCGACACGGCATAGTTGAAATGAAGCTGCTCGACCTCGACCCCGGCCGCCACCGGTGCCGCCGCCTCGGCGGCCGCGGCCGTGCGCTTCAAGGCGATCAGCGCGTCCTGCGGATAAGTCCACGAAAGCGCGGCCATCGCCGACTTCGTCCTGCTGGTCAGGTTGAGGTGATAGGTCCGCCGGTCGGTAGTAATGACGAGGTTGGTCGCCAGGCCGGCACTGAACGGTTTGACGAGCACATGCGTCCGCCGTTCCGTGGCCGACCCGCTGATGGTATCGCCGATCACCCAGCGCGCCGTGTCGCCACTGGCCACGGCGACCAGCGTCTCACCCGGTTGCAAGGCGATATCGGTCACTCGCTCGGGTGCGGTGATGACATGATAGATGGCGCCGTCGGCGAACGGATAGACCTGCACGGCGTTGATGAAGCCCTGCGCGACGGGTTCTATCGTCCGCGCGCCGTCGGCGCCGACAATCGGCGTAGAAGCGCGCTTGGAACTATCGCGTGGCGAAGTAGCCCCCGCGCTGGTGTCGGCAAGGATCAGGCAAGGCGTCAGCAGCGCGGCGATTGCGAGCGTTCTCGTCATGGCTGAGTCTCCGGATTGACGGTCGGTGAAACGGCAAGGTTCGGGTCGAGCGGCGAGCCGAGCGGCACGTCGCTGGGCGGCGGCGCGGTGCGCGTAGGCGCAGTCGACCCCGCAGGCTCGAGTTCGCGGCTCCAGTCGATCGCGTCGATGTAGATGCCAAGCGGGTTCTTCCGGAGCGTGTCGGCGGATACCGGCGGCTTCATCTGAATCGTCAGGATGCCGGTCCAGTGGGAGGAGCCTGCCGCGCTCCCGCGCTCATAGGCGGTCTCGGTCCACTTCACCTGGAAGGAGCGATCCGATGCACGGATGACGCTGGTCACCTGGACCGAAACGGTGCGCTGGCCGATCCCGGCAAACGGATCCGCCGCCCGCGCATAATCGCTGAGAAACTGGCTTCCGCGCGTCGTGGTAAAGGCAAAGGCCGAGAGCCAGTTACGGCGCATCAGCACGGGATCGAGCGAGACGCCGCGGACATTCTCGACGAACTTTGCCAGATGCCAGGCGATCTGGGGATCGGTGGGGCGGTAGCCGACTTCGACCTCGGTCACGGCCCGTGCCTCGCCCAGGCGATCGACCTCGACGACATAGGGCGTGACCCGGCTCTGCAGCGACTGCCAGATGAGTGCGCCCGACATGGCGGTCGACAGCGACAGCGTGCCGAATGCCATCAACCGCCAGTTGCGGGCCTGGACGCGGGCCGACCCGATGCGGTCGTCCCAGACCTGGCCGGCGCGTTGATAGGGCGTCTCCGGTTGGGGTGTCTGCGCGTAGCGCTGGACGGCGCGCTTAAAGAGCATGGGATATGAAAATCATGGCTCAATCTTCCCTTTCCTTGATGTCGGGGGTGGCAGAAGCGCCGCCGCGATCGCCTTCCTTCAGTGTCTGAAGCGCGACATCGCGGTGGTGACGGGCGTCCTGCTGGCGACGCAGCGAGCGTGCCCAGGACGGCGCCGCATCGGCGACGGCATTCGAAGATGACGCTGTCGAACCGGCCCCGCCGTTGAGCAGGCCCCAAGCGGCGTCGCGCCCGCGCTCGGCGGCCTCACCCAATCCCAGCGTCGCCGACGCTTTCTGGCGAACGGCGTTCCCCGCCGCCCGCGCCATGCCGCCGATGCCGGCGCCGAGGCTCGAAGATCCGGCCGCGGTCTGGCCGAGCTGGTAGGAGGCAGAAGCCGCCGAACCCATGGTCGTGCCGGCCCGGATCGCACCGAGCGCGGCCCCGCCAAACGCACGGACCGCGCCCATCGCAGCGCCGCCGCCAAGCGCGACGACACCGGCCGCGCCAATGGTCGTGCCGACCGCCGCACCTGCGCCCAGTTGCGGAGCGCCCGCGACGAGGCCCGAGGCGATGCCGGGACCGAAGATCCCGAGGCCGAACAGCGTGAGCGATGCCAGCACAAGGCTCATGGCCTGGCCGATGTCGGGTTCCTGGCCCTGGAGCGCGGTCGTGAACTCGCTGAAAAAATTCGAGCCGATGCCGACGATGACGGCGAGCACCATGACCTTGATGCCGGAACTCAACACATTGCCGAGCACGCGCTCCGCGAGGAAGCTGGTCCGGTTCCAGAGCGCGAACGGCACCAGCACGAAACCGGCGAGCGTCGTCAGCTTGAACTCGACGATGCACACGAACATCTGCACGGCGAGGATGAAGAAGGCGATGATCACGATCGCCCATGCGAACAGCAGCACGATGATGGTCAGGAAATTGTCGAAGAAGCTGGTGAAGCCCATCAGCTTCGAGACCTGGTCGAGCATAGGCCATGCCGCCGAGAAGCCGGTGCCGGCGAGACGACCGGGTTTCAGCAGATCATCCGCCGAGAGCGTGCCGCCGCCGGCAGTCAGGCCGGCCGCCGCAAAGGAGCGGAAGATGATGTCGGCGAGCGTCGAGAAGCGGTTCAGGATGAACGCGAACGCGCCGATATAGAGGATCTTCTTGATGAAGCGGCCGATCACGTCCTGCTCGCCGCCCATCGCCCAGAACAAGCCGGCGAGCGTGATGTCGATGCCGATCAGGGTCGTCGTCAGGAAGGCGACGTCGCCGCCCAGCAGCCCGAACCCGCTGTCGATGTAGCGGATGAAGGTCTGCAGGAACCGATCGATGACGTTCAGGTCGTTCATGGGAAAATCCTGTGAATGAAGCCGCGGGGTCCGATCTGGGGAGCGCAATCGAACCCCGCGGCGGCAGCGGCGAAGAGGCGAATTCGCCGCTGCCCGCGCACCGGCTCGGGCCTATTGGCCAGGAGGCAATTGGCTGTAGGCCGAGCCGGAACCGAGGAATTTGGTGGTCGCGGCGCGTGCGTCGATCTCGGCCTGCGCGCGGCGAGCCTGCTCGATCGTCTGCGCCCGGTATTGTGCCGCCATCAGGTTCTGGATCTGGAACTGCTGCTTGGCGGTCAGCGCGAGCAACTGGTTGGTCGCCTGTTGCGCTTGCAGCGCGCCCTCGGCGCTCTGGCTCCGCGATACGATGCTGTTCAGGGTCTGCGCGTCAGCCTGGACATTCTCGGCGACCTGCGCCTGCACGCCCATCGTCTGCCTGTAGGCCGTCATCTCGGTGTCGAGCCGCGTCCGCGCGGCGACAACATGGCCGTTCATGGTCATCGCCTGGTTGAAGCTCTGGGGAAAGAGCTGGCGGAATTGCTGGTCGAGATCCTCGACACGAAACTGGATGCCCTGCGCCTGACCCATCAACTGGTCGATCTGCTGGAGCGTTTGCGTGATCGCCTGGATTTCGGGAAAGCCGATCGTGGTGAGATTCTTCGCCTGGTTGATCAGGCTCTGGGCCTCGTTCTGCAGCGAGCGGATCTGGTTGTTGACCTGTTGGAGGGTTCGCGCGGCAGTGAGCAGGTTCTGGCTGTAATTGCTCGGATCGAACACGGTGAACTGCGCATGGGCGGGCGCGCTTGGCTCGATCAGTGCGCAGGCCAGCGAGCCGATGGCGCCGGCGCCGAGCGCGGTCGCCAACAGATATTTACGGATCGGGATACGCATCACATGTTACTCCTTGGCTTGGGGGGCGGGGAAATCGGCGAGGAGGCCGGCGGCCCAGTCAAGACCGGCCCCTTCAAGGAAGCGGGCCGCGAAATCCTGCGCGCCGTACTCGGTCAGCAGCGCGTCGATGCGCGCCTGGGTCGCGGGATCGGAGGCGCCGCACAGCGCCAGCGCAATCGGGCCGAGGCCGAGTTCGAACAGGCGGTTGCCGCGTGCGGATTGCAGATAATAATGCCGCTTGGGGGTGGCGCGGCTGACCAGCTCGATTTGGGCGGAGTTCAGGCCGAACCGCTCATAGGCGGCGCGCGACTGCGGCTCGATAGCCCGGTCGTTGGGCAGCAGTATGCGCTGCGGGCAGCTTTCGATGATGGCCGGCGCGATACTGCTGTCGGCGATGTCCGCTAGGCTCTGCGTTGCGAACAGCACCGCGACATTCTTCTTGCGCAGGACTTTAAGCCATTCGCGGATGCGGGCGGCGAAGAGCGGATGGTCAAGGAAGATCCAGGCCTCGTCGAGCACCAGCAAGGTCGGCCGTCCGTCGAAGCGCTCCTCGAGCCGGTGGAACAGATAGGTCAGCACCGGCGCGACGACGCCGGCTTGTCCCATCAGCGACTCGGTCTCGAAGCACTGGACGTCGGCGAGCGCGAGATGCTGCTCGGCCGCGTCGAGCAGGCGGCCATAGGCGCCGTCGAGCGTGTAGGCGGTGAGTGCGGTGCGCAGCGCATTCGATTGGAGCAGCATGGCGAGGCCGGTCAGCGTGCGCTCCTCCGGGGGCGCCGATGCGAGACTGCCCAGCGCCGACCAGACGGCGTCCTTCACCTCGGGGGTCACCATGACCTTCTCGTGCGCCAGCAGTGCCGCGATCCATTCCGCCGCCCAGCTCCGCTCGCTCGAATCATCGATCCGGCGCAGCGGCTGGAACGCCAGCGTCTCGCCGTTGTCCGTGCCTAGGCCGAGGGCATGATGGGCACCGCCCATTGCCAGCACCGCCGCGCGCGCCGAATAGCCCTTGTCGAAGATATAGAGCTGGGAGCCGGTATAGCGCCGGAACTGCAGCGCGATCAGCGCCAGCAGCACCGACTTGCCAGCACCAGTCGGGCCGACGACGAGCATGTGTCCGACATCGCCGACATGGGTCGAAAGGCGGAACGGTGTCGATCCGCTGGTCTGCGCGCAGAGCAGTGGCGGCCCGCCGAGATGCCGGTTTTCCGTCGGTCCTGCCCAGACCGACGACAGCGGCATGAGATGGGCGAGGTTGAGGGTATGGACCAGCGGCTGGCGCACATTCACGTAGACCTGGCCGGGCAGCGACGACAGCCACGCTTCGACCGCGTTGACGCCTTCGCGCTTGGCAGTAAATCCGAGGCCGTTGACGATCCGCTCGACGGCGCGGACCTTGTCTTCGGCACGATCACGGTCGGCGTCCGACACCGTGATCGTCGTCGTCAGATAGCCGAAAGCGACATGATCGCCGCCAAGCGCCTGCAGCGCGAGATCGGCATCGACCACCTTGTTGTCGGCGTCGGTGTCGAGCAACTGGACCGGCTGGTTGTACATCACCTCGCGCAGCAGCGCGGTGATCGACTTGCGCTTGTTGAACCATTGCCGCCGGATCCTGGTCAGCACCTTGGTCGCGTCGGTCTTGTCGAGCGCGATGAAGCGCGTGACCCAGCGGTAGCCGAAATCCTGATGGTTGAGCGCGTCGAGGATGCCGGGCCGGCTGAGGTTGGGAAATCCCAGTACGGTCAGCGTGCGCAGATGGCGGTCGCCAAGCCTCGGCTCCAGCCCGCCCACCAGCGACGTGTCGGCGAGCAGCGCATCGAGATAGATCGGCGTTTCCGGCACGGCGACCGGGTGCTGCCGGCTGGAAATCGTGCCGTGGAGATGGGTCAGCGTCTCTGCGTCGCTCAAGGGGCGCACCTCAGGCATGAAGCCCGACAGGAGATCGAGCACGCGATCGGTCTCGGCGATGAAGCCCGCCAGGCTGGCGTGCCAGTCCCGCCCCTTCGCGTCGTCAGGCCGTTCGACCAGTGTTCGTCCCGCCGCGTCGGTGCTGTCGGCGGGTGGCAACCAGACCAGCGTGCCGTGAAAGCGGCTCTCGAAATGCTCGCCCTCGGCCTCGAACCCGGCACGCCGCTCCTGCTCGACCAGCCACGACGCTGCATCGGGAAAGACGCTCTCGGGATAACCGAGCGCTTCGCGCCGCTCGGCCTCGAAGAACAAGGCCCAGCCCGAGCCGAGGCGCTTGAGGACATTGTTCGCCCGCGCGCAGGCCGACACCAGTTCCGCCTCGGTCGCGCTTTCGAGATCGGGGCCGCGAAAGGCGAAGCTGCGCTGGAAACTGCCGTCCTTGTTGAGGACGACGCCGGGTGCGACCAGCGCGGCCCATGGCAGATGGTCGGCGAGCCGATCGGCACGCGACCGGTATTCCGCGAGGTTCAGCATGCCAGATATCCTTTCTGGCGCAGATGGCGAAGCAGCACGGGCACGAAGTCCGGGTCGCCGCGGGCAGCGAACACAGCGATGGTGTGGCCGATGGCCCAGATCGCGATCCCGACCGGCCATTGCTGCAAGCCCAGCCCGACCGCCGCCGCGACCGTGCCGTTGATGATCGCGATGCCGCGGGGCGCCCCGCCGAGCAGGATGGTTTGCCCCAGGCTGGCGTGGATCGGCACCTCGAAGCCAGCAACATGACCGTTGTCGATGTGGCTCACGCGACGAGCGCCCCGCCGCCGAAGCTGAAGAAGGACAGGAAGAAGCTCGAAGCGGCGAACGCAATCGACAGGCCGAAGACGATCTGTATGAGCTTGCGGAAGCCGCCGGAGGTCTCGCCGAATGCGAGCGCGAGCCCCGTGGAAATGATGATCAGCACCGCGACGATCTTGGCGACCGGTCCCTGGACCGATTCCAGCACTTGCTGGAGCGGCTCTTCCCAGGGCATGCCCGAACCGCTGGCGTATGCGCGGCTGGTCATGGTGATCGACAGGCCGAGCATCAGCCCGGTGGCGAAAAAGCCGTCGCGGCGGGGAATGCGAAAAATGTTCATGTCAGTCTCCTTGCAAGTCAGGGGTCAGGGTCGGGGTGAGATCGACGACGGCGTAGCCACCGTCGGGGTCGAGCCCGGCGACGCGGGCGATCGTCTCGACGCGCCGCGCGGTGCCGCGCCCGGCGATGAACACGATCATGTCGATGGCCTCGGCGACCAGGCGGCGCGGCACGGTGACCACGGCTTCCTGGATGAGCTGCTCGATCCGGTAGAGTGCGGAGGCAGCGCTATTGGCATGGACGGTCGCGATTCCCCCGGGATGACCGGTGTTCCAGGCCTTGAGCATGTCCAGCGCTTCGCCGCCGCGAACCTCGCCGACGATGATGCGATCGGGCCGAAGCCGCAGCGTCGAGCGCACGAGATCACCCATGGTGACGGCGGTGTTCTTGTCGGATGAGCTTGGCCGGGTCCTGAGGGCGACCGTGTCGCGCGCCGGGGATTGCAGCTCGCGGGTGTCCTCGATCAGGATCACCCGTTCGTCGAGATGGGCCATCTCGGCAAGCAGCGCGTTGGCGAGCGTTGTCTTGCCCGAACTGGTCCCGCCAGCGACGAGGATGTTGCGGCGGTCGACGACAGCGAGCGACAGGAGGCGCGCGGCCTCCGCCGACATGATGCCGTCGGTCACATAGTCCATCAGCGTGTAGATGCGGGCCGCGGGTTTGCGGATCGAGAAGCACGGCGCAGTTGAAACCGGCGGAAGGATTCCCTCAAACCGCTCGCCGGCGCCATGCCCGAGCGGCGGCAGTTCGGCCGACACGATGGGCTTGTCGCCATGCACCTCGGACCGGACATGGGACGCCACCAGCCGGATGATCCGTTCGACTTGGGGCGCATCGAGCGTCACGTCGGTATCGACACGGCCTTCGCCGAGGATATCGACACGCAGCGCGCCGTCGGGATTGACCATGATCTCGATGACGCGCGGGTCGCTGAGTGCGGCGGCAATTGCCGGCCCCATCGCGGTGCGCAGCATGGCATGGCGGCGCTCTGTCGAAACGCTGTCGGTGCGAGACGGCATCATGATGCGTCTCCATCGGCCTCAGGGGGAACAAGCGTCCGCCTGCCACCGGCGAGGTGGCGGCCGACCTGCGCGACGAACGCCTCGAACCGGTCGCGACCGATGGCGCGGGCAGCGGCATCGGCTTCGGGCAACGGCGCCGTCACCATCAGCTGGTAGCGGACGAACAGCGACAGGCTCTCCAGCAGCACATCGATGTCGCGCCGCGCGCCCGCGAGCTCGCGGGTCAGACGGTCGAGGCGAACCTTTAGGAGATCGTCGATTTCCTTTGTCCCGCGGCGCGCCAGCCAGTCTTTCAGCGCATCGTTGACGAGGTGGCTCTTGTTGCCGCGCGGACCGGCGGCGAGCGCTTCCAGCGCATCGCTGAGTTCGCGGTCGATATAGAGGTTCTGGCGGATCTTCATCGCGGCCTCAGAAATCCGGTATGAGGTCGCGCTTCGCGCCCTCGTTGATGGCATGACCCCGGACGACGGCGTTTTGCCCTTGCGCCTGGTCCATGGCGCGCTTGTCGGCGGCGACATCGTCGTCGTCGGGCACGATCTGGGGATCGCGCGTTTCGGCGGCGTCGGTCGCCTTGGAAACCTGTTCGGGAAGGCCGGGATGGCGCTGCTGCTGCATACCGCCATCGTCCTCGCCGCCTGCGGCGTCCTCCGCCTGGTGCAGCCGGTCATCGGTGCCGCGCACCTGGTTGGACCAGTCGTCGCCGCGCGACTTCGGCCGATCGACATATTGGCCTGACGCCAGCACCGGCGCGGGCGCGACGCGCGTCGCGAAGTTGGGATCGCGGAAGTAGCGCAGCTTGAACGCCCGGATCGGCGCGAGCCCGGAGACGAGCACAAGTTCTTCGTCGGGGGAAAGCTGCATGACCTCGCCCGGCGTCAGGAGCTGGCGGGCGGTCTCCTGGCGGCTGACCATGACGTGCGCGAGCCAGGGCGCGAGCCGGTGGCCGGCATAGTTGCGCATGGCGCGTTGCTCGGTCGCGGTGCCGAGCGCGTCGGAAATGCGCTTGGCGGTGCGCTCGTCATTGGTCGCGAAGGCGACGCGGACATGGCAATTGTCGAGGATGGCGTTGTGTTCGCCATAGGCCTTCTCGATCTGGTTGAGGCTTTGGGCGATCAGGAAGGCGCGGATGCCGTAGCCGGCCATGAAGGCGAGGCTGGTTTCGAAGAAGTCGAGGCGGCCCAATGCCGGGAACTCGTCGAGCATCATCAGGAACTGATGCCGGCGCGAGGATGTTCCGGGCTGGTCGAGTCGCTCGGTCAGGCGGCGGCCGATCTGGTTGAGCACAAGGCGGATCAGCGGCTTGGTGCGGCTGATGTCCGATGGCGGGATGACGAGGTAGAGCGACAAGGGGCGCTCGGCCTCGATCAGGTCGGCAATTCGCCAGTCGCAGCGCGAGGTAACCTCGGCCACGGTCGGATCGCGATAGAGGCCGAGGAAGGACATGGCCGTCGACAGCACGCCCGAACGCTCGTTCTCGCTCTTGTTGAGCAGTTCGCGCGCGGCGGAGGCGACGACGGGATGGACCCTGGGATTCTTGTCGTCGCCGAGATGATTGGTGGTCATCATCCGCTGGAGCGTGGCGACGAAGCTGCGCTGGGGATCGGACAGGAAGCTAGCGACCCGCGCCAGCGTCTTCTCCTCCTCGGCGTAGAGGATTTGGAGGATCGCCCCGACCAGCAGCGAGTGGCTGGTTTTCTCCCAATGGTTGCGGCGTTCGAGCGCGCCCTCGGGATCGACCAGGATATCGGCGATGTTCTGGACGTCGCGCACCTCGTCGATGCCGCGCCGGACTTCGAGCAGCGGATTGTAATGCGCCGACGCGGCGTCGGTGGGATTGAAGAGCAGGCAGTGCGAGAACCGCGCGCGCCATCCGGCGGTCAGCGTCCAGTTCTCTCCCTTGATATCGTGGACGACGGTCGAGCCGGTCCAGGACAGCAAGGTGGGCACGACAAGGCCCACGCCCTTGCCCGATCGCGTTGGCGCGAACGCCATGATGTGCTCGGGGCCGTCATGGCGCAGATAGCGCCCGCCGAGCGTGCCAAGCATGACGCCCGCATCGCGATGCAGCCCGGCGCGCTCGATCTCGCGGGGGCTTGCCCAGCGGGCGGAACCATAGGTGGTGACGTTGCTCGACTGGCGCGCGCGCCACAGCGAGCCGAAGATCGCCGCCGCGCAGCCGACGAAACCGCTGGCGCCAGCGAGCATGCCCGCCTTGTCGAAGACGATCGGGGCATAGGCATCATAGTGATACCACCAGCCGAACAGCGCCCAGGGATGATAGACCGGCACATTGCCAAGCCGGAACCACGGCAACCCCAGTTCGGGCTGATAGGCCAGCATTGCCGCTGCCCACTGTGTCGCGGCCCACACCCCCGCGATGACGATCGCGAAGACGACAAGGATCTGGCCGATGAGCAATTTGGTGGGTGTCACGTCGAGGCTCCCGCCCGCCGAACAGGATCGGCTGGGGCGGATTCAGACTCGGTGACATGCTCGAAAAACGGAACGGGGCTGATGGGTGCTGATGGGCTCGCGTCGGCCTGCTTTGGCCGAATGGTGGAACCGGAACCTATCCGGCAGGCGTCGTCCGGCGGTTAGAGGCCGGCGTCTGTCCGGAGCGTTTCGACGCGTTCGCGCGAAACAGTCTCGACGATATCGCGGAGAGCGCGGACCGACTGCGAAAGCGCGGCGAGGTCGTCATTGCCGATCTCGTAGCTGGCCGAATAGCGGGCCTCGACATACGCGCGCTTCAGCAGCTCGAAGCGGCGGCGGTCAATCCGGGTCGCGCGGGGCCATGCCTCGATCAGGCGGGGTTCGCTGTCCTCGGCGAGCGAACGCAGGAATTTGATGTTGTGTGAGCGCGGGAAATAGAGAGTGCGGACGAGAAGGTAGCAGATATAGGCCCGCTCCGTTACTTGATGGAGCAGGAAAGCCGCGTCTTTCAATTCGCCTTCCTGGAGTGCGAATGATGCCAGTTTGATTCCGCTGTCGATTTTGGCCAGCCAGTCTTGGAAGTAGGTGGACGCCATCTCATAGGCATCGGCCGCCGTCAGCGGCTGCGGCGTGGCAAGCGCACTCCCTGGCAATTCGTAGAGAACGATCCCGTCGCGAGCGATATCGACCCAGAAATATTCGCCCCGGCTCAGCGCCTGGTTCACCTCCTGCAGGGTATGGACGATGATATTCACTGGCCGCGTGATCGCGGTATCGCGCAGGATCTTGTCCTCGGCGACGTACCAGTAGTCGGCGATGTCGGTGAGATCGGGATGGCTGACGATGATCAGCAGATCGTAGTCGGACTGGTAGCCATTCTCGGGTTCATCGACCCAATCGTCCCGCGCATAGCTGCCGAACAGGATGACCTTAAGGATGCGGCCGTTCTTCTTCCACGGCTGGTTCGCGCGCCCCGTCGCCTCGGCGAACTCGCCCATCAGTAGTTGCTTCACCAGGTCCAGCTCACCTTGCTGGACCGAGGGCAGATGGTCTATTTCGCTTTTCACGAAACGGATTCTCGTGGGTAAGTGGGCTCTTAGCAAGCCTTCTATGTGCTGCTGCAGAAATATGCTGCCGACCCGGTTTTGGGAAAGATTGACTTCGAGCCTTGGCGCGGCCGCTGTTTAAGCCGGCTTACCTTCGTCAGTTCCTTATTTAGCAGGCTGCGGAAAAAGGCGCTTTCGTTGAGCTCCTTGAGGTGATTCATACGCCTTCGGCTGAGGTTGGAGGATTTGAGATGCGCGGCGGCGATTACCGGAGCGAAGGCCTGTTTTCCTACGTGAGCTGCGAAGCCCGGGTCCCGGCGAACCATCCACTTCGGGCGATTCGCGCGATCGTCGACGAAGCTCTCGAGGTGATGTCCGCTGATTTCGATGCGATGTATTCGCGCATTGGCCGGCCATCGATCGCGCCCGAGAAGTTGCTGCGCGCATTGCTCCTGCAGGCTTTCTATACGATCCGCTCGGAACGCCAGCTCATGGAGCAGATGGATTATAACCTGCTTTTCCGCTGGTTCGTCGGCCTGGCGATGGATGCGCCGATCTGGGATGTGACGGTCTTCACCAAGAACCGGGAGAGGCTGCTGGCCGGGGACATCGCCGCCAGGTTCCTGTCCGCGATCGTAGGGCAGTCTCGTGTGCAGGCGCTCCTGTCAGACGACCACTTCTCGGTGGATGGCACCCTGATCGAAGCGTGGGCCAGCATGAAGAGCTTCAAGCCCAAGGACGGCGAGGCTTCGGGCGGTGACGACGACGACAGCGCTTCGGGCACCGGTCAGAGCGGACAGGCAAAGGCCAAGGGGCGGAACGCCGAACGCGATTTCCATGGCGAGAAGCGAACCAACGCCACCCACGCCTCCACCACCGATCCTGACGCCCGCCTGTTCAAGAAGGCACGCGGCCAAGCCGCGAGGCTGTGCCACATGGCCCACGTCCTGATGGAGAACCGGCATGGCCTCGTCGTCGATGCGACGCTCACTCACGCCACGGGCACGGCCGAACGGGAGGCCGCGCTGACCATGCTTTCCCGCATGAAAGGGCGCCATCGCATCACGCTGGCGGCGGACAAAGCCTACGATACAGCCGGATTCGTCGCCGCCTTACGCGACATTGGCGTTACCCCGCACGTCGCCCAGAACAATGCCAACAGGCGATCCGCTATCGATAGACGCACCACCCGGCACCCTGGCTACGCCGTTTCGATGCGGATCAGGAAACGGATCGAAGAGGTCTTTGGCTGGGCCAAGACCAGCGGAAACCTGCGCAAGACCCGGCATCGAGGGCAGGACCGCGTAGGATGGAACTTCACGCTGACCGCTGCGGCGTACAATCTGGTTCGTCTGCCAAAACTGATGGCGAGGGCGTAGCTATGCGAGGAATCCGCCACACGGCGGGTTCTGGCAGCCAACGATTGCCACCTGATGCCGACTTCCCCAAACCGTTGCCCGATAAACCCTTCGAGCCCGGCGATCACCGCGCCTCAAGGAGGGTTTTTCCGCGCCCTGTTAAGCAAACTGGCTTTCGCTTAAATAGGGAAGCATACGCTTGAGCTGCCGCCGCGGCGCAAATCAGGAGAAAGGGGATACGGGTACTGGTCCCTCAACGCGCAGATCGCGCCCCAACACCCATAGGCTCGCCTGCTGGCTGTCTGATTTGACGCGCCCTCTATCGGGATCGAGAAAAATTTCTCGCCAGTGTCCAGAACGGTCTTCCTGCGGCAGATATGCTGGGTCGGACAAGATTGATGGTCTCGGTCGAGGAGTCGGGTCGATCGGACGATGAAGAGGGCACGATATGTCGAATCAAAAAGAATTGTTGACGCTGCACGGCCAGTTGCTGGCCGGTGATCTGCGTGCTGCCTCCAAAATCGTCGAATTGGTCATCGCGCCCTTGATTGCGATCGTGACTCGTGACGTGGCCGGGCTCCATGATCGCCAGGATGTGGAGGAAACCTGCTTCGACGCGCTATTCAAATATCTGGACGCGCCCAGCGGCTATAACCCTCAGCGCGCAGAGCTGACGACCTATCTCGCCGCCATCGCGAAGGGCAAGGCGAAGACGCTCCGCCGCGCGCAGACTCGCCGGACCAGGCACGAAGGCGAATATGCGGCAGGCGACGATGCGAACGCTGACGCCGAGGCGATAGATAAAGACGAGGGCGCGATGCTGCGCCGGCTCGAATGGAGCAGAATCCACGAACGATTCGGTGACAAACTGATCAAAGGCCCTGGGGACGCCGAGGTGTTTAGCCTCATGGCTACCGGTGAAGATTCGCTGTCCGTGTACGCGAAGGCGCTTGGGCTGTCGGTCGATGAGAACGGATTGAGCGAGGCGGGGAAGCGTGTGGAACGCATTAGGGGTCGAGTCCGCCGCATTGGTGAAAGGATGGGCGCATGAGTAATATGGATACGGTGATGGGTGGAAATCCGGCGGAAACAGAGCGTTTGGGGCGTGCGATGGCCCAAGCGGCTCGTAGTAGGTCCGATTTCATTGGCAGCGCCTTGGCGACCTGGGAACGTGCCAATCCCGGTCGGGCGGCTATCACCGAGCTGCGGTGCGACGATAACCAGCTGTGGCGGCTCGCGGTTACGCCGCGGCCGGCAGGTGCTGGAATGGCGCAAGCGGCCATGGAACTGGCCACGTCGCTGGGCGTGAATCCGCTCGCGCTCGTCAATATGCTACGCTTCGCAGAAAGCGCGGCGGCATTCGCGACTGCTAATGACGACGGCGAAATGCTGATGGCCGCGCTCGATGCGGATGAGGGGAAAGAGGATATCGATTGATGGCGTTTGACGCTGCCACGGTCGCAGCGCGAATGACAGCCGGAGCCGATCTTGTCGGCTCCGGTTTTCCGCGCGATCTCGCCGAGAGCGCGCCACTGACATTGCCCGTTTCGATTGTCATCCGGGCCAACCTCACCACCGCCGACATCGCCGAGACGCTCGCGGTCGCGACTGGTCGTGCACCCGCGCCGCTGCGGAACCGGCGGTTGCGCGGATGCCTTGTCGCTCATCGGGGATGCGGGATGATCTTCCTTGACGAAGATGATGCTGCCCTTGTGCGGTTCGCCCTGGCGCACGAGCTGGCCCACTTCGCCGGACATTATCTGACCCGGCGCGAACTCGCGATCGCGCGCCTGGGCCCTGGGATCGTCGATGTCCTTGATGGTGTGCGTGCGCCAATGGCTCAGGAACGACTTGCGGGCATCCTAACAGGCTGTCCGCTTGGCGCCTTTACTGACGTGATGGAACGCGATGATGGCGTGCCACTGACCGCGGCCGCTGAGATCATGGAATATGAAGCTGATGAAGCTGCGTTCCTCGCACTCGCCCCGATCGGCATCGTCATCGCGCGCACGATCGAGCGCGGCAACGGTGTCGGCCGCCAGGCGGTGACCATGACCTTGATCGAAGCCTTCGGATTATCGGCGAGCGACGCTGATCGTCATGCGCCACGCATTGTCAATGCGATCGGCCGCAGTTGGCCGTCGCTTGTCGAACAGCTTCGCAAGGCGGCGTCCGAGATGGAGCGTGAGCGGCATATGTAGGAGTGAAGGGAGTGCTGCGTGGCTGACCGAACTGTTGACCAAAATGTAGCGAAACCGTCGCCGCGCACGGCGGGGTCGGCGGCCGGGCGGAGCTATGCAGACGCGACCGGCGAGCGCATCGAGGATACGCTCGATATCAATAATTGGGATCCCGCCCACCGTATGGCGGAGCAGTTTGAACGGCTTCAGGGGGAAATCATTGCGGCGCAGGTCAGGGAAATGGAGGCTCGCCGTGAAATTCGAGAGCAGGCGTTCCCCCTGATCGCCCGCCGCGACGGTGCGCCTCGTGATGCTGGAGTGCACGAAGTCGAACTCGGCGAGTTGCGCACGGTGCAGCAGCACCTACTCTTCAGCGGCCACGTCCAGGCGGTCGATGGCGCCTCGGTCGTTCATCAGACGCTGCCGATGACGATCTTTCAGACAGCCATCGCACTCGCAACCTATCTGGGCGACCATGGCACCTGGGGCCATCGGGTATTTCAGAAGGACGTCAGGGTCTCAGGCCGGACCGCGCTTGACCGGACGCTCGCTTTGCTGGCCCAGCGCAAAGCTGCCGAGGATGCCGACGACGCGGGCGTGTCTGACATGCTGCGCCGCGGGCTGATGGCTAACGCGGAATTAGCAGTCATGGCGCGCAAAGCTGAGGCACCCTGGCGGATGGGCCACGGCCATCCATTGCCCAAGGAGTTGCTCACCGGCGCAGGCATGCCCGAACTGATAGAATTGTCGATCCCACTGTTTCGCGAGCTGCTGCTTGACCACAAGCGCTTTGTCTATGTCCCGCGCGGATCGAACAACCACCTGCTTCAAACTATCGGCGATGCACTGCTGCCCCTCGAATATGCGATTGTCGATGATCTCGACACCTACATGGACGGCGTGATCACACAGGGTCATTATGGAACGGTTCTCTTCCAGAACGCCAAGCGCATGCTCGAAAGCTTTCAGGCGGACGCCAGCGGGAAGCTCGTCGCCGGCGTCTTTCGCGTGTCGCCTCACTCCTCGAGCCAGGTCTTCTATGCGCACGCCGATCATGCGAGCGAAGCTGCCATCGTCGCGATGGCAGATGCGATACTGGTCGAAGCGCGTGGCTTTCCGATGTTGCTCGATCTTGCCGGTGGCATTTGCCGCGAGATGTTCCCATCCGACGCGATCTTCAAGCCGGCGGCGGCGGTCATGTCCCAATACCGCGCGTGATCCGCGCCTCACCCGTTCAGGAGAGTCGAATGTCAAAAGCGAGCCGAGACAATGGTGGAAGGGTCGGTAGTACATCCGAGATGATTGATCCTGCGTCCGCGAGCAGGACAGCGGTACGGAATCTGATCGAGACGTCGGAGAAAGCCGGCGGCCAGAAAAAGCTTCCCCCCATTTACGATGGATCCTTCGGGCGCACGCTATACGATACATCAGGCTCATCGGATGGTTCGGTGACGGTCGTGATGCCGCCTGATAAGATACTGGACGTGACGTCTCAGGCGCTCCTTCGCGTCGAAAGCCATCCTGACGGTCGTCGCTATGTCGGGACCGTTTCAGCTGGGCCCTTCTACGATCCCGATGGCATAAGCGCCGACTCCACCGCGATGGTGATCTCGGCGGTCAACGGCGCGATCGGAATGCCGGGTCACCACGGGCGACTCCAACTGCAGTTGCTCGGGGAAGAAAGAGGGGGCCGCATTGGGCCTGCCAATCGCAGGCCGATCCCGAACTCACCGGTATTCCTCGTCGATGATGCGGAGATGTCCTCAATCCTCGGTTTGGAGGGTGACTTCGCCATCGGCCGCGTCATGGGCCACGAAACAGTCGATGTGCCGATCCCTGTTCACAAGAAGTCGGTGCTATATCGTCATACAGGGGTCCTCGGCACTACGGGCGGCGGAAAATCCACGACGATCACTAACTATGCCGCAGGTATCGCGGCGGAGGGCGCGGCGGTCATCCTGCTCGACACGGAGGGCGAATACACCACGATGCATGAGGTGACTGCGGACGCTGATATGTTAGCCCTCGCCAAGGCTCAGGGTCTTCCGATCAAGGGTGTGCCCGACACCCATGTACTGACGCTCGTCGGCCGGGAACCGAGCAATCCCGACCACCCGTCCCACACCGAGTTCACGCTTGATTTCAGTGTGCTTTCGCCATGGACAGCGATCGAGATTCTCGGGATGAATGACGCACAGCAAGGACGGTTCCTCGCGGCCTATGACATCGGTCGACGTCTGCTGGGCGACATCAATGTCTTTCCGATCAAGAAGGATGCCGAGTCAGAACGGCAGGCGCTGGATTGGGACGAAATGGAGTCGGGCTATCCTCACCTGACCCTAGTGGATTGATTCCAACGTTTGGTGCCCGCGCCTGACGGCAGCGATAATGTGATCGGGATCAGCCTTCCATACAAACGGCCTGGGTTCCTGATTATGCTCTTTGATGAAGCGGTTGATGGCGGCCTGGAGATCGACGACGGAGCAGAAGACGCCGTTCTTCAGGCGCCGGCGGGTCAGCTTGGCGAAGAAGCCCTCGACGGCGTTCAACCAGGAACACGACGTAGGCACAAAGTGGAAAGTCCAGCGCGGATGCCGGGCGAGCCAGGCGCGAACCTTCGGCTGTTTGTGGGTGGCGTAGTTGTCAAGGATGACGTGGACGGCCTTGTCTGACGGCAGTTCGGCCTCGACCGCGTTCAGGAAGCGGATGAACTCCTGGTGCCGATGCCGCTGCATGTTGCGCCCGATCACCGAGCCGTCGAGGACGTTCAGCGCCGCGAACAACGTGGTCGTCCCGTTGCGCTTATAATCATGCGTCATGGTCGCCCCCCGGCCGCGCTTGAGTGGCAACCCCGGCTGTGTGCGGTCGAGCGCCTGGATCTGGCTCTTCTCGTCCACCGACAGCACGATCGCGTGCGCCGGCGGCGAGACGTAGAGGCCGACCACGTCGTGCAGCTTCTCGGCAAACGCCTTGTCGTTGGACAGCTTGAAGCTGCGCCAGCGATGCGGCGCGAGGCCGTGGTCGTGCCAGATCTTCACGACCGAGGACGCTGCGATGCCCGCCGCCTTGGCCATCGCGCGCACCGTCCAGTGCGTCGCCTCCTGAGCCGGCGCCTCGAGCGTCAACGCCACAACCTTGTCGACGAGCGTCGTCTCGAGCGGCGCGATGCCAGGGGGGCGGGTTTTGTCGCGGAGCAGGCCATCGACACCTTCGGCCATGTACCGCTCCTGCCAGCGCCACACGCACGTTTTCGACTTGCCCGTCTGCGCCATGATCGCAACGGTGCCCAGCCCATCATCCGTCAAAAGGACGATCCGCGCGCGCCATACATGCTTCTGGGGCGACCCACGGGCCGAAACGAGAGCTTCAAGCCGCGCCCGATCCGGTGCCGTGACGACGAAGGTGATACCACTACGCATACCGACTCGTCGCACAATGTCGCGCTCAGCGGAATCCACAAAACGGACTCTTCCGTTCCGATCAATCCACTAGCGGTGCTGATCGATGTCGTTTCCGCCTGCATCGCGAACCTCAAAAAGGGTGAGGTCACCTTTTGGGCCAGCGATTTGCTGCGCAAACGGAGTGACGCGCGGACCAAGCTCGAAGAGATCGTGAATCAGACCGAACTCGAGAAAGTTCCGTCGAGCTGGATGAAGGTGTCTGGTCTGCTCTGGCGCATGCACCGGCTGAAGATTTTCGATCGTGCCGATGCCGACCAGCTCGATGTGCCGGCAATGCTTCAGCCTGGTCGGGTCAACATCATCGACCTTTCTGACTTGGACAGTCCGGTGCTGCGAAACCTCGCGATCGCGCAGGTGCTGCGACAGTTGCAGACTGAGCAAGAACGCGCTTATGAACTGGCAACAGCCAAGGGGCAGACGCCAACGCCGGTCAACCTCATCATCGAGGAAGCACACGAATTCCTGTCGACCGCCCGGATCCGGCAGATGCCGACGCTCTATGAACAGGTCGCGCGCATCGCGAAACGGGGGCGCAAGCGTTGGCTGGGCCTGACATTCGTCACGCAGCTGCCGCAAAATCTACCCGATGAAGTGTTGGCGCTAATCAACAATTGGATCCTGCATAAAATACAGGACGAGAGCGTCGTCGGCAGGCTGCGGCGGACCATCCCCGCCATCGATCAGAGCATGTGGCGCTCGCTCGCGTCGCTGCAGCCTGGACAGGCGGTCGTTAGCCTCGCGCATATGCGCCGCCCGATCATGACGCAGATCCATTCTTCAACGGCGAAACTGAGGCTGGAAAGCTGATTATGTCTGAATTCGCCAAAATTCCGTCGATCCGCGTTCATTATATGCTGGCCGTAGTGAAAGCATTAGGTGCCCATGGGGGCTCATCAAGCCCCGCGGCCGTCTATGCATGGCTTAGTACGAACACGCAGCGGCGTGACCAAGTTACTCCGGATGGCGTAACTCCGGAGCAACACTTCCAGCGGGAAGTGCGCTTCGCGCGGCAGGAACTTGCGGACGGCGGGGTTCTAACCAGCGTTGACGGCCTATGGGTGCTGATCGACCTGGCAGCAGCACCTCATCTCTCAGCCGATGACGCCCGTCGGATCATCCGTGAGAATCGCCGCCGGCGAGAAGAAAAAGCCGCTCAGAAGCTCGCAGGCACGTCCATCAATATTGAGACAGGCACAAAACGCCCGGGACATAGGGAGGTCGGCCCGACCACGGGCCCGCGACCCTGTTCATGGGAGGGCCAGATATTTAGGGACGACGAACCCGCATGGACCTATGCCTTTGCGTTCGAAGGCTCCGACCTATGGAAGATTGGCTTTGCCGGTGACATCGACGAAAGGCTCGCAAGGGTAAATCAGCACGTCCCGGTCGAGTTGCTTGAACGGCGATGGATAGCGGTACTGAGCACACACTGGCCTACCCAATCAATGGCCTATGCGATGGAGCAAGAGGTTCTCTTTCGCCTCTCAGGCCAAAGAACGATGTTTGAACGAGTTCGTTGTTCGCTCGGACAGCTTCATTCGGCATGGGAGGACGCTCGGGCTGCCTTGGAGGCCAAATATGCCTCCATCACCGCTTATTGAGTCAAAGAGCGTCCCAATATTGTCCGGTTCCTAAAATGGACGAACTGTGGTTCTAGAGCCAAGATAGAAAACTATTGGTTCAGCAGTGCGATGGCGGAGTCGCCATTTCAAGCGCGATTAATTTCTAGTCATCTGTTCCTATATATCAATATCGTTTTCGTTTGGGGGTTATGATTGTGACGCATGTACTCGATCTCGCGAAATTCAAGGCCAAGGCCAAACTCAATGGTCGATATTCCAAGCAGCTGATACGCTTGCAGACCGCGGATATCCCCACGACAAGCATCGAGACCGCGGTCAGCGGCGCGATCGCCAATTTAGCGATGGCCAGCACGTCGGCCCTCGTCATTTATGGCGAGCCGCAGAGCGGCAAGACCGAGATGATGATCTGCCTGACGGCGAAACTGCTCGACGACGGGCACAAGATCATTGTCCATCTCATGAACGACAGCGTCGACCTGCTGACGCAGAACTTGCGTCGCTTCAAGGCATCCGCCCTGGCCCCGGCCCCGCGTAATTCCTCCGAATTGCTGCAGACGGCCAACGGCCAAAAGCCGGCCGAACTGGTCGTTTTCTGCAAGAAGAACGCGCGCGACCTCGAGAAGCTGATCGAACGACTGAAGGACATGGGCAAGGTCGTCGTGATCGACGACGAAGCGGATTATGCCACACCGAACTCCAAGGTGAACCAGGGCACGAAGACGACCATCAACGATCTCGTAGGCCAGCTCATCGGCAGCGATGGCTTCTACATTGGCGTTACCGCGACACCCGCGCGGCTCGACCTCAACAACACGTTCAAGAACGACACCGAAAAGTGGGTGAGCTTCCCGCCGCATGCAAAATATACAGGGCAGGACGTCTTCTTCCCGCTGGACAAGAAGGTGCCTTATCGCCTCACCTATCTTCAGCAGGGTGGAAATCCCCAGGAGGCCAGGGACGCGCTCGTCCGCTTCCTCGTCGCCGCCGCATATCTCAACGTCGTCGTGAACGACGAAGAGAAGAACTACACGATGCTCGTACACACGAGCGGCAAGAAGCTCGATCATGAAGCCGACCGCATCACCATCGAGGAAGCGGTGCATGCCTTGACGGAAGCCGATAGCACAGACTTCGAAACGCTTGTCACAAGCGTCTATGCGACAGCCCAGCAGCTTTATCCGGCGGCCGATCCCGATGAGCTCACCGGCTATGTTGTCGAGAATGCCTCGCGCACCAGCCTGGTGGTGCTGAACAGCGAGCGCGACCGGAAGGCGGCGGGCGATAGCGCCACCGAGCCTTCCTCACCGTTCACGATTATCATCGGCGGCAATATCGTTTCGCGCGGCGTCACCTTTCCGAACCTGCTGTCGATGTTCTTCACCCGCAACGTGCAGCACAAGCTGCAACAGGATACCTATATTCAGCGCGCGCGCATGTTCGGTGCGCGTGGCGCTTATCTCGAGCATTTCGAGCTGACGATCCCGACTCAGCTTTATGCCGACTGGCACCGATGCTTCGTTTTTCACCGGCTTGCGCTCGCGACGGTCAAGAGCGAACTGGGATCGCCGGTGTGGATCGGCGACAGCCGCGTATCGGTCGCGTCCGATCCCAGCATCGACAAGGCAACTGTCGCGCTCGACAAAGGCGAGATGTCGTTCGGCATGTTCGACTATACGGACGAGCTGGACACGATCGTTCTCGCCAATCAGACGAGCGTCGCCACCTTGGATGCGCTTCGCGCGCAGCTCGGCAACGACGCCCTGCCGCAATTTCTGATCGAATATATTACAGCGGTGACCGCTGGTGGCGGCGGCACGCTGGCGATCCATACTGCTTCGTCCATTGCTGGATCGGCCGACGCCAATCAGGCCGCGATCTCTCGCGACAAGGGGTTTATGGGCAAGAGCCAGCTTGAGCCGAAGAAATTTCCGACCGCCGTTCACCATGTGAAGATCTTCTTCAACGCCGCTGGGCGGGCGAAGCTGTTCTACAAATACAAGGGGAGCCTGCAGTTCATCCAGAACCTCAACGACCCGCTGGCGGCGTGACGGTCACGCGCGGGCGAAGGAGAGGATTGTTTCGGTGCGCATGCGCTTGCCGAGTGGTTCGCTTGTCATTGGCAGATAACGGCTGCGCATCGGCAAGGGGCGCTCGGTCTCGCTGATCAACGTCAATCCGGCGAACTGGGCTGCCGTCGCAACCGCTGCCGAGTTCTTGATGAATACGTCGCGCAGACAGGAATTGCCAACCACGAAGGTCGCGCGCGCGCCCTGTTTCAGCACGCGCGCGATTTCGCCGATCATACGGCGAATATCCTGGACGTAGCGGGCAATCATGGAACCGAATTTGTTAGGGAGCTGATCGATCTCGCCCATGGCGGTGCGCATGGCTGCCAGCTCGACGGCCTCGTCCACCTGATCCGGTGCGCGCTCGGCACCGATGCTGTTGGAGCGGATCGTCCGCAAATCGCCAAGGCGATGGCCAAGCCAGATCAGCGACAGGCGGTGCCCGCGCATGTAGTCGATCGCATTAAGGTACGGCGGCGATGTGAGGACCGCGTCGACGCTTGAGTCCGCAACCGACGTCAGGATGCGCGCGTCGCCCAGCCCGATCGCTGCACCGCCTGGAGGCGGCGCTTCGCTCAGGCGCTTGCGCACAGCCTTGATCGACCGGTCGAACATCGGCCTGACCTCGAAGTCATTCGCGTCGGCGATCTTGTGTGGGCGGCTATGGGAGACGTCCCGCGCGAGCGAGGCGCCTTTGTCCTTGGTGATGATGAGACGGCTGAGCGCGATCTTCAGAAGATCAATCGCCAAATGCTCATCGGGGCTGGAAAGCTCCGCGACGAGCTGATCAAGAACACAGGCGATTCGGCGCAGTTCGCTCTTTTGGGGATCAGCAAACCAGAAATCGACAAAAGCCTTCGTTTCAGGATCATTGTCTATCCAGGGCAGAGCGGCGTCTGACGCGGCAAGCGCGTCGACCCGCTTGTTTACGCGCTCGGCCAGATCGACCACGAGCTTATCGTCCACAGCCGTGGTCCAGACGCGGGTCATGAGGACCGCCAGAGGATCCATGTCGAATCCGACCGCCTGATGGCCGAGATCGGTCGCCTGACGCAAAACCGTGCCCGAGCCCGCCATCGGGTCAAGTACGATGCCCGGCGAAGCCAGTTCTTTCAGTTTTTCGAGGGCCAGTTCAGGCGCCATGCGCGCCGGGAAGGGGTGAATAGAGCGGATCACGATCTTCCTCCCGATACGCGTTTGTCCGAAACTTACCGTATCTTTCGGACAACGTAAAGAGGGAGTTGCATTTGTCCGAAAGATACCGCATTTTTCGGACAAAGAGGAATGTGTCATGCGTGGTCCTTCACTCGATCTCAAACCACAGATTCTCGACCGCATCGCCACCGTCCCCGGCGCAGTGTGGACGCCGGTGGATTTTCTCGATCTCGGGCCGCGCGCTGGGATCGACAAGGCACTCCAGCGATTGGTGAAGACCCAGGAGCTGGATCGCCTCGATCGAGGACTCTACTATTTGCCGCGCTTCAACAGTCTGACCGGTCGAAGCAGCACGCCTGAGACCCGGGCGGTCGTTGACGCGGTAGGCCGGCGCGATCAGGCCCGGCTCGTTGTCGATGGCATGACGGCGGCGAACGATCTGGGGCTGACGACGGCTGTTCCGGGGCAGGTCGTAGTCCAAAGCGATGCCCGGCTGCGCCCGATCCAGCTAGGCAATCAGAAAATCACATTCAAACAGGCCGCGCCGAGCCGGCTCTTTTGGGCTGGACGGCCAGCCATGCGGATCGTTCAGGCACTGCACTGGCTTCAAGACATCATCAACTCGCACCAGGATGGGGATGTGACGACACGCCTCCACAGCCTTCTCAGCGACCCGGCACGAGGGCAATTGATCCGTGATGATCTCCGCGATGGTTTGCCAACGCTCCCTATCTGGATGCAGTCCTATCTGCGTGACTTGCTTGAAAGCGCCGATCCCACACTGGCCCTGCCGCTCGGTCGACCGGTGAAACGGTCGACTTCGCCGAAGCTCCCGACATCGAAGAGGGGAGGGCAGAAGCTGAGCAGCACGTCCGTCGCGCCCGCCGGCGCACCCACAGGTCAGAAAAATACCGATCGCGGCGGATCGACGAAGGCACCCTCATGAACCCCGCATTCGCTAGTGTGCTGGCGGCTCCAGCCGAGGACCGGCGCGGATTGTTCGCCGACACCGGACGGCGCCTCGGCACAAGCGAGCGCAACGTCGAGAAGGACTTCTGGGTCTGTTGGACTTTGGACGCCCTGTTCAACGATTTGCCTGCCGGTCATCCACGGCTGCTGTTCAAGGGAGGCACCTCGCTGTCGAAAGCCTACGGGCTCATATCCCGCTTCTCGGAAGACATCGATATTACCGTCTTCCGCGATGATTTAGGCGAGGCAGCCTCCGTCGATGTACTCGAAGCGATGAGCGGCAAAGCCAGAGTTCGCCAGCTTGAGTCCATCCGAGAAAGCTGCAGTACCTATATCAACGATACGCTGGCGCGGGAGCTGTCGGATATCCTGGCCGGAACGCTCGCCGCCGCCAAAATCTCGGCGAATGCTCGGCTGGTATCCGATCCCAATGATCCGGATGGGCAAACCCTCCTGCTCTGGTATCCAAGCGTCACTGTCGAGACCAACGACTACGTACTTCCTGCGGTCCGTATCGAGTCCGGAGCGAAGTCGGCGCTCGATCCGCATGCGCCGGCGCGGATCGTCCCTTATGTCGCACAAGACATGGGTGACGAGAGCTTCGTCATCGACAATATCACCACCGTCGCCGCGGCCCGCACTTTCTGGGACAAGATCGTGATCCTGCACGGGATGCGGCACTGGTATGATCGTCGCGGGGTCGTTCGACAGGAAGGGCAGCGCATTACCCGCCACTATTACGATGTCTATCGCCTGCTCGGCTCGCCGGTTGGTCGAGAGGCACTTTCGGACATAGCATTAGGGATCGATTGCGCGCGTCATGCGCGAATGTTCTTCAACCGTCCGGATTTCGATCTCAACAATGCAATTGCCGGCAATTTTTCTCCCGCTCCGGCTGAGGGTATGCTGCATGCGCTTGAACGCGACTATGACAGTATGAGCGGAATGATCTTCGGCCCAGTTCCCACCTTCGTCGACGTCATCAACGCTGCGCGCGAGATTGAAGCCCAACTGAAGCGTTAATTTGATCAGTGAGGAAGGACCAATCATGACGAGGGTTAGGGTGCAGTCGTGGGGTTAGAACATTGGGATCAGGCACGCGGGCGGTGGGTACTTTATCGCGACCAGCAACACCACAGCGCCGACTGCACGAGATATCCTTTCGAGAGCATCCCGCGACGCGTGTTTCTCGACACGAACATCGTCAATCTACTCGTCAAGCGCGCACCCCATATCTTCGAGCAGGAGCCCCTTCCTGAATCGCTCGATACAACGTCAGCGTGGGACACGGAGGCATTGATGCATGTGTTTCAGATTGGGACCAGGGCCCACTGGGACCTGGTGGTTTCGGCAAAGACGATCGATGAGATTTCCAGGACGCGAAACGCATCGGTGCGCGAGGATCTGCTCGATTACGCCTTCGAGGTCGTCGACACCCAGAGCGAGGACAGCGCCTTCGCGGCCGATTTCGGTCGCCGGCTCGCCGATGCACCGCTCGTAGCCTCCTTGCCAGATCGTGCGGACCGCGAGCTCCTCGGTAACGCGATCGGCTTGGGCTGCGATGTCTTCTGCACGAGTGACAGGAGCACCATCATCAACAAGCGGGGCCAGCTGCCCCAGCTGCCGCTCCGCATCCTGACACCCGTCGAGTGGTGGGCGCATGTCAAACCGTGGGGTGGTCTGTGGTGCTAGCTCGCCGGCCAATCCGGGAAGTCGATTCATCCTGCCCAAAAAAACTTCCGCCAGGTGACCAGCAGATTCAGGAAATGCTCGGCCCACTCCGACCGCGCCCGATCGACCAGCTGATGCCGTCGCCGCGCATCAATCCCGAGACCGATTTGCCGACCTGCCGCTCCAGTACCGGACGCCACGGCACGAGCGTGAAATCACGGGATCGCTCAACCAGCGCGAAGCGCCCGCTGACGAGATCAACCGAGCGGCGGTAGACGCCCTCGATCCGGGCGCCCTCGGCAGCCTCCCGGAATGGCATTTTCATCTCATCAACGAGCTGTCCCCCGACCCGTAGCAGCTCGCGCCGCTGCAGCGCCGCGATCATGCCGCTCGGAAACGTCGTGCCGCCGCCCGTCTCCTCGGCAAATCCCTGCGTTACCAGCCACTGTCGCCGACGCGCCTGGGCGTCGCGCAGATCGTGGCCGAACCCGGCATTGCGGGTTGGCTCCTGCGAGCCCGATACCAGTTCCCGATCTATCCAGGTCGCGGCGTCGGCATCGACCAGCCGATCGAGCGGCTGTGCCGACAGCATGGTGATTGCAACCGGACGATCCAGCAGCCTCGCCGCCTCATGGGCCGCCACACGATCGAGATGGTCGGGTGCGATGATCCAGCGGCCCGACGGCTCGCGCTCGACGGTACCCGTTGTCCGTCGCATGGCCTCCAGCCGCCTGACATGGGTTTCGGCAAAGGCCTGAGTGGCGGTCGGATCGTGGCGAAGATGGGCGTCCACATCGTATCGTCCATCATTGGCAGCGGCGACCTCGGCGATGGTCCGATCCACCTCCCGCACTGTCGGGCTAAGGGGGGCGATCCGCACAATCGCACCACGCGGCAGGCTGACGTCGGTTTCCGTGCCCCCTTCGGAGAAGCTCAGGGCGGGCTTGCCGATCGCCACATAATGGCTGCGCCCGTCCACGCCGTCGACGATCAGATAATGGCGATCAGCGTGCTCGTCGGCGAGCCCGTGCGCCAGCACACGGCCGACCAGCGGGCGGGCATCGGGCGCGGCCGGGTCGTAGATCGCCTGGTCGGCCGGCGCCCGGGCAATCGCGGCGCGCGAAAATTCGCGCTGCATCGCGCGGATGATGTCGCCACGTTCGCCCAATGCGCGGAGTGTATCGGCGAGGTCGGGCGCGAGCCGGAAGCGGCCCGCGCCGAGCGGCTCGGCCAGGCCCATGCGCGACAGCTTCGCCAGCCGGCCGGCGCGCAGCGTGTGGTCGAAGGCGTCGTGACCGTTGGTCGCCACTACTCGCTCGGTGTCCGCCCCCTTGAGCAAGGCCCTATCGATCGAGGTCAGGCGCTCCTGCTCGACTTCGGCGCGTAGCATCTGCGCGATTTCGCGGTGGGTGCGCGGCCCCAGGTCGAGGTCCACCAGCTCGGCGGCGCGCTCGCGGATACCGGTCGTCATATAGTCGCGGGCGATGACCAGATCGGCGCCACGATCATCCTTCCCGCGCACGACGATATGGGTGTGCGGATGGCCGGTGTTGAAATGGTCGACAGCGACCCAGTCGAGCCTGGTCCCGAGATCCTCTTCCATGCGCGCCATCAGCCGGCGGGTGAGCGGTTTCAGATCGTCATATTGATCCCCGTCCTCGGGCGAAACGATGAAGCGGAACAGGTGGCGATCACCAGACCCGCGCTCGCCGAACGCCTTGCCGTCGACGGTATCGGTATCGCGCCCGTAGAGTGTGCCGCGTTCGCCCTCGCGCGTCGTGCCATCACGCTGGAGATAGCGCAGGTGCGCGGCAGCGGCCGACGCGCCCTTGCCGGCCAGCTTGACGATGCTTGCCTTGACGATGACGCGGCGGCCGTTCGACGCCGCATGTCCGCCGCGGCTGGCGAGCATCCGCCCGACACCCGCGCCGCGCCCGATCCGGGTGCCCGAGAACGCTCCCCGCGCAAGGCCTGGCGTAGCCGCGCTACCACGCGCAAGATTGGCGGCGGCCAGGACACGGCCGAGATAGCGCCGGGCGCGCTTGCCGCCCTGCTGGCGCTGGCGCCCGAGGCGCGGTTCAAAACTGTCGTCGTCGGCCATTATCCTGATTCCGGGGGCGTGGAATGGCAAGCATGAAGCCCAGCGGTCCCCCTGAAAACCGGTGCCGGCGAACATGGCGGAATGCCGCCCTATGCGGACGGGACGGCACTGGTGCCGGGAGGCCGGTGCCGGTCACGGGTCCAAAAAACGATGTGCAGACAAAGGCTTATGAAACGCCAGTGCCATAGCTTTATCTTGCCTTACGCCGCCCTCCCGTCTGAACCGCTCCTGCCGCCTATTTCCGCTATCCTGTTGCCCGTCCATTTCGCCCGAGCCGAGGCAAAAAGAAGCCGGGACACGATGCCTGTCCGGCACCCTGTCCCGGCGTTTCCGGTGCCCCGATCAATGCGTCGCCGCAAACGCTTCGCGTGCCTGGCGTTCGCTCCTGAAGCTGCGCCGCCCCATCAATCCATGCGGGTTGCCATCGCCATCGACGATGCTCACCGCGACGAACCAGCGACCATCCAGCCGCCCGATAATCGCCACCCGATCGAGTTCGAAATCCTCTTCGTCTCGTGCTTGATACGCCCCGAGCCAACGCTCCGACGCCCTCGCATCCCAGAGGAAATCACTCTCCTCGGCCTCCAGGAACCGCTGCGCCAGCGCCTCGCCAGCGCCCCGTCCGAACTCGATTTCGAGCCCCGCCACGAGCGTCGCCACCACGCGGTCCGACGCCGCACCGATGGACTGAAACATGGTCATGATCGCCTCCTTCGCTTGAAATCCTCCTCATTGAGGACAGACCTCCGAAGACGGGTGGCGGAGCGGCTGTCAGGGCCGCTGGAGGCGAAGCCGGAAGCGCCGCGCAGCGGCGGCGGAGGAACCGATTTTGTTGCGCTGAAAACAAACAGACTCGCCTGCGTGAGCAGGCTCCGGTTCGCGGCAAAATTGGAGGGACCGCCGGCCTTGCACAGCCGCTTCGGCGCCCGTCATGCTGGGCCTTGCCGAGACGAGCCCCTCCAACCTGTGCCGTCGCGCCCTGCCCTCTCAGCCGGTCCCGTTTGCGGCTACCGGATATGCTGGATCAGCGGGGGGCGCGAACCGCGAACAGGGCATCGGGCGGTTCATCCGGCGCGCGCGATGGCGATGGATCGGCGGATACGTTGCTGGTCCGAAGCGCGACGAACAATGCTGGTGGCGACCGCTGGGGAAGGGATTGCAATGGACCCGAAGGCGTGCCCGACACCTGCGCGAGATAGGCGCGCGTCTCGGTCGGCAGCGCGCGGCCTGATGCGAGATGGGCGGCATAACGGCCGGGGCCGGCATTATAGGCGGCGAACAATCCGGGATAGCCGAAGCGGTCATACATCGCGCGCAGATAGGCCGTGCCTGCGAGAATATTGTCGTGCGGATCATGCGGATTGCCGCCTAGCCCGTGCGCCGCGCGCATCGCCGCCCAGGTCGCCGGCATCAATTGCATCAGGCCCATCGCGCCTGCTCGGCTGGTGATCGGTCGCCCGTCAAGCATGGTATGACCACCGCTTTCGGCGCGCATTACTCGCTCGATCCAGGCGCCCGGTACGCCGAACCGGGCGGACGCCTCGGCGATCTCGGCGTGCCAGCGGGATACCGGATCGGTTCTGCGTGGATCGGCGGCGGCGGGTGTTGCCGCAAGCAGCGCGACGGTAACCGCGAAAACCCTCAGCGCAGCCACAGCGGGGTCGCCTTGCCGATGACATGCTGCGCCAGCGTCGGCCCGAAATAGCGGCCGTCGAACGAGTCCGGGGTCTCGGCCATGAGCAGGAAGACCATGCCCGGTCCGAGCCGGACGCATCCCTGCCAGGCTGGCAGCGGACGGCCCGCCGCATCGACGGCGCGGCGCACCGCAACCGGTCGGCCGTTCACCGTCACCATGCGATCCGCCGCGCAGATCGTGTCTCCGGCAATACCGGCGACGCGCTTCACCAGCGGCACGTTGCTTGGCAGATAGCGACGGCGCGCGGCCAGGTGCCGTGCCTCGACCGGCGGCCAGGCGATCACCATGTCGCCGCGTTCGAGCGCCGCGCCGGGCGACACGGCATAGAGGCCGATCGGCGCGCTGGCACTGGCGTTCCAGACCAGCCGGGGCAGAGGTGGCAGCGCGATCGTGAGGCCGAGGCAGGCGATGCCGGCGCCCAGCAGCGCGGCGCGGCGGCGCAGTCTTGTGCGGCGTGCGCGGGCGGCGCGCAGCGCGTTGCCCCAGGCGAAAAGCGGCAGGTCGCGGCGCTCAACCACGGTCGCCTCCCCGCGCGCGGGCTGCCGACCACGCTTCGATATCGTCGATATGATAGCGCCAGGTGCGGCCATGCAGGCGGCATTTCGGCCCCCTTCCCGCTTGGCGCAGGCGCTTCAGCGTCGAGTAGGCGAGGCCGAGATGAAAGGCCGCCTGCTTGGCGGTGAGGAAGGGGCAGGTCTCGCGCGCGGCCTGCGCGCGTTCGGCGGTGTCGTCCATGATTCCGGGTCCATCCGCGCCGGTGCATCTTGCGCCGGCTGATGAGCGCGGATTGGATCGATCCGGCCGTCTTCGGCAGGGTCGCAAATCGAACCATGCGATTCCGACCCCCCTCGTTTCGGGCCGGTGGCGATGCCCCGCGCCCTTGCGGGACGCGGGGCGCCGGGTTCAGTCGGCCGGGCTCCTGAGGCATGATCTCGAATGAAGCGGTGTGGGTTGAACCGGGTGGCACGGGCTTTCGTCCGTGCGACGGAAAGCGGACGGTGCAGACGCCCCCGCCTGCAGAGTCCCTCGCGAGCTATGGCAAATCCGGCGCACCGCTTCATGCCCCGCGCCCTTGGCGGGCGCGGGGCGGTCCGCTCAATCGGCCGGGTTCCAGATGATCGCGAAGGCGTGGTCGTCGTCCTGCCCGGCGGCGCGGCCGAGATTGGCGTAGAGCCGGCGCGGGCCGAATTCGGGCGCGGCGAGCGATAGCGACACATAGTCCTTGCCGCTCATTTCGCCGCGCCGGATCCATCCGGCCCCGACCTCGACGCCGGCCGCCGACACACGGTAATCGGGCTGGGTGTCGCCGGACTTGCCGGTGTTGGGAATGATCTCGATGTCGGTGCGGATCGAGAGCGTCTTGAGCTGGCCCTTGAAGCCGTTTCCGTCGCGGGTGACATATCCGATTGCTGGCATTGTTCGTCTCCTGAAAAGTCGCCCCGAACCGTTTCCGGGCGATGGGCGGACCGGAGGGACGGTCACAGCGGGCCTGCGAACCGGCAGGCCGGAGCGAGAGCGGAGGACCGGAGCCGGAGGGCTTATTTGAAGCGCAGCGACCGCGAGGAGCCCGCAAGCTCGGGGTCCCCACGCGGCATGCCGCGTGGGGTGGGCGCGGGCGGGGAAATAAGCCGCACGGCGATGGTTTCGCGGGACTGCGGCCGTCCCAGGTCATGCGCCCGAGGAGCCGGAAACGGTGCGGGACACGGCAGCAACGACCACGACCATGCCGCCGGTGCATCCCGCGCGAGGGATCAGGCAAGGACAGCGCGGACGCACCACCCCGCTATCGGATCGGCGACCCAAAGCACACACGCCGACACCGCCAAAGTCGCCGTCGGCGTGGCAGGTGACGACGGGCAGGGATCGGGTCCGGGTGCGAAAGGCGATAGAGGCCAGCGACATGTTGATGATCGCCCTCTGCCTGCTGACCGGCTGCGCCGCACCCTGCTGATTGCCGCAGCGCCGCCGGGTCAGGGGTGCGTCGGCGATGTTGTCGATGGGGATACCTTCCGCCTGGAGAGCGGCTTGGCGCTCGCATCGCCGGGATCGACGTGCCGGAAACACATGCGGGACAGGCGAGATGCAGGACCGAGATCACACTGGGACGGTCCGCGACCGCGCGTGCCCGGACGCTGTTCGATGGCCGGACCGTCACCGTCATTCGGGCCGGGCGCAGCCATAACCGCACGGTCTCGCGGGCGAGGCTGGCCGGTCGCGATGTCGCTTCCGTCCTGGCGGCAACCGGTGCGGCGCGCTGGTGGCCACGCTCGCAGCGCAAGCCGGATTGGTGCGCTCGCGCCCGGCGTTGCGTTCGGCGGACGGATGGATCAGTGTCGGCGAATCACCAGCTTGGTGACGCCGCACAGGCTGCAGGGATCCTTGCGCCGCTCGAAACCGTTCGATCCGGCAAGCTCGCGCGTCTTGTGATTGGCATGCTGGCGGACGGACAGCCCCAGTTTTTGGGTGATGCAGTCGTCGCAGACCGGCTCGGGCGAGAGCCGCGAAACAAACCGTTCGACATCATCAAGTACCGTCATCGCAGCTTCCTTTTTGCCTTCCGTGGGCCGGAGCGTGCATGGTGGCAACCACAAACAATACCGCGCGCCCGAGCCCGTCAGGGCGAGGGCGCGCGGTCGGATTTGAAGGTTCGGGCGCACATCGGCCGGGCGGCATGATGCCGCCCGGCTTTCATCGATCAAGCAGCAAGGCGGTCGGCCTCGTCGTCCGGCAGGGCCATGACAGCCCCTCCGCCGCTTTCCGGCGATGCAATCGCATCGCCGGAGCCTCGAGCGGCTCCGCCCGGCGCGCTCGGGTCCGGCTCGTCGTCGCTTGGGCGGAGCCGCTCGATTTGGCGCGCGGCCTGCGCCTTGGCATGGGCCGCAACCGTGCCGACGCCGCCGCGTGCCGTATAGGCGGAGGGCGGGAACGCCATCCAGCGCGGGACCCAATTCTCGCGCCGGTCGCGTCCGTTGGTGCCGTCGAGATGGTCGCGGACGATGCGTTTCAGGGTCTTGGTCTTCTCGCCAGCATTGGCGCTGGCGACGGTTTCGCCCGCCACCTCGGCGACGATCCGGGTCAGCACTTCCCGGTCGCGGACAGCCGAGAAAAAGGCGTCGTCGACCTGCCAGCAGCGAGCCATATCGACGCCGATCTCCATGCCCACCGCCTCGACGGCGGCGCTGCCTGACGCCAGCGTTTCGCCCATGACGATGGCGATCACCTCCATAACGACCGCATCGGGAAGGTCGAGCAGCCGATGGAAGATGCCGACGACGCCATAGTCGTCGCCATTACCCCCGGTCACGGCCGGTTCCTCGGCAGAGAAGCCGAGAACCGCCAGCACCGCGCGCCGGCGCTCGTCGAAATCCGCTTCGGCTTGGCTGTTGTCGAGGCTGTCCCGCACGGCGTCGTTGCGGGTGGATTGCGGCTCGGGCGTGACGCGCCAGAGGTGCGAACCGCCGATGGCATGGGCCACCATCAAGCGTAGCGCGATGGCCGGATGGCCGGTCAGCGCGGCGCGGACGGCGGCATGGCGATGCAGATCGACATAGGTCTGCATGGTCGATGTCACCTCGGGCCGCGCCACCTTCTGGCCGGTCCCGTTCTCCGACCCCTCGGCCTTGGCGATCCGGCGGGCTTCCTTGCCGGAGACATAGCCTTCATGGACGATCACCTCGCCGGTGGCGCGCACGTCGATATAGACGCGCCCGCCCTTGCGCTTGCCCGCCTTCTCATATTCCCATGTCGAGAAATGATCGGACGGCGGCACGATGATCGCGTCGGCCCAGCCCTGTTCGACATAGGCCGCGCGGCGCGCCTCGATTGCGGCATTCTGCGCCGTCCAGAAGGCATCGGCATCGGCGACATAACGGTCCTCGCCGAACAGGTCGGCGATGGTCGCAAGCCCGCTCGCCTCCACGTCGAACAGCGCATGTTTCACCGGGATCGACTGCCCGCCGAACAGCCATGATTTCAACTGATGGCCGGTCGGCAGATAGGCATTTTCGTCGTCGGCCAGCACCAGCCATGCCTTTTGCTGGCTCTTGGACGCCATCGTCAGATGACGCACGGTCGCCGCGTCGATCCGTTCCTTGCGGTAAAGGTCGCGGATCGCGGGGAGCAGATTGCCGAGCGCCAGCACCCGCTTGACGGTGAGGTCGGGCAATCCAAAGGTCGCGGCGATGTCCTCAACCTTGCGGCCCTCGCGGACGAGGCGGGTAAAATTCTCCCATTGCGCCACTTCGTCGGGGTCGAGCCGCGCCATGTTCTCGATCATCGACGCCTCGATGGCGGCGGCATCGTCGCCCTCATCGAGGATCGCGCACGGAAGCATGGAGTCTTGGGGCTCGGGTGTCGTGTCGCCCGCCGCGCGCCGTTCCGCGGCGACGATCTTCGCGGCGTGGAAGCGGCGGCTTCCGGCGACGATCTCATAGCCATCGGGCGCGCAGTTCGGGCGAACGATGACCGGCTGGATGACGCCACGGCTGCGGACGGTCGGCAGGATATCGGACACGTCCGGGGCCTTTTTGCCGTAACGCATGTTGGCCTTGCTCACGACCAGCTTGTCGAGCGGGATAAAATCGAGTTTCATGGGTCTTCTCCTTGTGAGTGCCGGTCCGTCGATCTTTCCGGGTGGGCGGACCGGCTTACGAAGCGGCGTTACGCGCCGCGCGTCATCCGCCGTTCCCGCCTTCGGGATCGGTCGGAAGCTCGGGGACCGGCGCGGACTCGATGCGCCAGATGATGGATTGGGCTTGGCTGATCGAACCGGCCCGGCGCGCGGTGTCGGCCCAGACTGACAGGCTGACGGTGGTCGAAAAGCCGATATCGCGCTCTATTCGCAAGCCGAAGGGCAGCCGCATGCTCGCCAGTTCGGACAGGCTGAAACAGCCAAGCTCGGGACAGCCGAACCCAAGGTCCGCCAATCCGAACAGCGTGTCGCCGTCGACGTAAAGCTCGGTCGCGAGCCACGTCGCCGCGCCCATGGGCGAGAAGAATTTGACCACCGGCACGGGATCATGATCGCTTGCGGCGGAGCGGTCGGCGTTCACGCGCAGTGCCGCGTGGAGCTCGGGGGTGAGCAGGATCATGCCCCCTCCTCCGCCATTCCGTCGATGCTGCGCATCGCCGGAACCTTGGGCGTCGTCGCCCTCCGATCGCTGGTGTCGTCTCGGGCAGACTCGGCTCGGGCTTCGGCATGCCGCGCCAGCAGCCACTCGGCGGCTTTGCTGGCGGCGCTCGCCGCGCGGAAGATCGCGCGGTTATCCTCGCGCAGCACCTCCAGCCAGTTGCCGAGATAATCGGCGTGGCGGACGGTCGGGACGATGCCAAGGGCCGCGCAGAGAAAGGCCGAACCCATTTCGGCAATCAATTCCTCGCGGGCATAATCCTTCGATCCGAAGCTGTTGACGAGGTTCCGGTTCAGCCGCGACTTGTGGCCGGTGCCGTGACAAAGTTCGTGCAGGCAGGTCCGGTAATAATTGATCTGCTCGAAAAAGGCCGGCTGCGGGGGCACCTGCACATAGTCCTGCGCGGGCACATAAAAGGCGCGGTTGCCGCCGACGCGGAACTCGATGCCGCTCGCCGCGATCACTTCCTCGGCAATCGGCACGATCTGGCGTTCGGGCAGCGGCACGGGTTCAGACGCAAGTCCGGGGCGCAATCCCTCACACTGCGCGACGTTGAACACGGTAAAACGCTTGAGGAAGGGAATGGTCTTTGCGTCGCCGCCGGTTTCGATGGCGCGCGCCTTCTCGGCCTCAGGGGTGAAGCGGTCGGCGTAGACGACGGCGGTACCGCGCTCGCCCTTACGCACGCAGCCACCCGCCTCAAGCGCCTGTTTGAAGGTCAGCCAGCCCTGCGAGGGATAGCCATGCTCGATGACCGCGCCCCACAGGATCAGCACATTGACGCCGGAGTAATGGCGCGCGGTCAGCGCGTTGCGCGGCAGTCCGGGCGCGGTTCCGCCGGGACGCCCCCAAGGCTGCACCCACGGCACGCGCCCCGCCTCAAGTTCGGTGATGATCCGCGCCGTCACCTCGTCATAAAGGTTCGCGCGGCTCGGCTCGGGACTGGTCCGGGCGGCTGCGGGCCGGCAAGCGGCACTGGCCGCCTTGTGCTTGCCACGCTTGCCGCGCGCGCGGACGTTCGGGGAGACAGGCATCGTTCACCTCCTGCACCGCCCCAAAACCACCATGGCCTCCCCCGGAAGCGGGGGTGGGCGGCAAGATGCGACCGGAAAGGCCCGCGCCAAGCGCCCCCGGCACCCGAAGGGCCGCAACGAAGGTGAAGGAGCCGGGCGCAGCCCGGCTTGCCGGGGGCGCGAGCGGGCCTAGCAGGGAGCGCCGCCCACTCCCGCGCCACCGGGAGAGGCCACAGACAGCGCCGCCGCGCGAGCGGCGACCGCAGCACTTTCCGGCGGCGAAGCCGCCGCCAGCAAAGGGATGGCTCCCCGGCCGGCGCGGGCGGATGAGCGGTGCAGGGCCGGGCTTCGCGAGGTCAGGGCGGCACTTGTCGACCGGTCTCGCGAAACCGGGCGCACCGCCCGATCGAGAGGCCGGAGTGCCTGCGGGGCCGCCATCGGTCGCCGCACCGTGCCCGGCTGCGCAGCAGTCCGGCAGTGTGCGTCCTCAGCCCCGCGCCATCAGGTCAGCACCGCTGACCGCGCCAGCCGATCGTTACCGCCAGGCCGAGACCCGGCCACGGGGCTCGGAGGCGAGAAGCCTGGCTTCGAGCCGTAGAGCGCGGTCGCGCCGCTTCACCGGCGCGAGGCGCCTGCCCTGCCGCCACACGGCACGCGTCTCAGATCACGGCGAGTGCCGGCTGTACGACAGGGCCAACGAAGCTGCGCAACCTTGCCCCGATCCCATCAGCCACCGCAACGTCCACAGTGGCGGTTTCCAGCCAATGGTCACTACCCCTCACACGATGAGAAGCTTGCACGCCTTCCACGCCGGCGAGTCCAAGATGATGCGGGTATAGGAGGGTCAGTCGCGAGCAATCGTAGAGTCGCCCGTAGGCCATCATCTGATAGACATCGGCCTGGGCGACGCCCTGCTTCTTGTCGTCGATCCGCGGGGATATCCGCTTCCATTTCGTGTCGATGACCTGGATGACGCTGGTACCATCCTTGATCAGGATGTCGGGCTTGGTCTGGAACAGGCCGCCAGCGGTGGTTTCGAGACAATAGAGCCTCCCGCCCTGGCTTACGACCCGAAGCTGCTGGCCGGCCAGCGCCCGGGCAATCGTTCGCGCGACATATTCCTCGAACAGCGTGTTCATCTCGAACAATAGCGAAAATCCGCTACTTCCCCCGGAGGACGTCGTCTGGAATCGCTCTCCAAGGAGCAATCTCGCCAGGTTCAGCAACTCCCGCCAGCGCGCATTGGTGCGGTCTAGCACGACATCGTCCCAGCGCAACGCCGGGACCGGGATGTCGGTAATGTCGGCATAGACGAACGCCAGTTCACGCAGCCTGCGCTGATTGTCGGTCGACCGCGCAATCCGGGCAAGCCGCGTCACGACCGCCTTCATGATCCGGTTGAGCGCAATGTCCGGCGACAGCGCATCATAACGGCATGCGAGGCGCGACGGATTGGCGGCGAGGACCGTGAATTGCCGCGTTACATCCAGGCGTCCGCGCAGGGCGGCCAAGTCTGTCTCATGCCCCACATAGCGTCGTGGCATTCCTTGCCGAACGGCGTCGACAAGTTTTTCGGAGAACAGCCGGATCAATATTTCGAGCAGGGTCTCCCGCTGCCAGTCCAGCGCCGTTACCTGGCCGGCGTCGATCTTGATGTCGAGCGCCACGGCCAGCATGTGGACGAGGCGTCGCCGGATGTTGCCGGTCGCGTTTTCCGCCGGTTCGCCCGGAAAGTCGATCTTGGGCAAGATCTCCAGCGCGCATCCGTCAGCGGCAATAACGCCTACCACGCCCCTGGCGCGCAGCGCCTTGCGACCGTGCTCGATCACGCCGCCACCGCCCCGCCCCGACAGGGGCGATGCTGCGGCTATGGCGGCGATGCGATCGGCCGCGCGTACCGGAATTGTCTGGAGATTGTCGGCGTCCTCGCCATAGTCGATCGTCTCCCATTCGAGGATCGTTCGGCGGATCATCCCCGAAGAAGACCTGAAAAAACGAACTCGTCCCGCACCGTCCAGCGGAACCGGGCCGACGCATCGCCTTCGCTGCCCATGCCGCGGGGAGCCGCCAGCTTCCTGCGATCGAGGAAGCCACCGTGGTGATCGCCTTCGCTCTCGTCGGCATCACCAAGGACCGCTGCCACCTTGCCCCAGTCCTCGTAGAAATATTCGGCGAGGAGCGGGATCACCTTATGGCGCATCACATTCTCGACGTCCTCGCGCGACGCGCAGCCGATGAAGTAGGCGTGCCCGATCTGGTGTTCGCGATCGAACAGATACTCGATCCGGGCATTGATCGTCGAAAGCAGCGCGGCGAGGTCGATGCCGCCCACCGTCCCGAGGAGTTCCGCCCGTGGCATCAGCTCGCGAAATTCGAACCGGCGCCTGAGTGCGGTATCGAGGAGCGCGATTGACCGATCGGCCGTGTTCATGGTGCCGACGATGTGCAGATTGGCCGGTACGCCGAAAATCGCGCCGGAATAGGGTAGTCTTACCTTGAGGGCGTTGAGCGCGCCCAGCCGCTTGTCCGGTTCGAGCAACGTGATCAGTTCACCAAAGACCTTGGAGATGTTCGCGCGATTGATCTCGTCGATCACGAGGACATGCGGCCTGGCATCCGAGGCCGGTCGCGACGTATCCGCGCCCAAGACGACGGATTCAAGACCATCCCAGTCGATCGTCGCGGGACGAAGCTGATACACCGAATGGCGCCGGAAATAGCTGGCGTAAAAGACATCGCGGTCGGCGCCTTCGGGACTCCGCCAGATCCATGCAACCTTCCGGCGGTGGGGATGATATGGCGCGGCCGCGTCGTAATAATACTCCCCGACGACCCGCCCGAATGCGCGGAAGGTGTCCCTTCCATCGGACAGGACGACATAGTCGCCAAGCTGCATCGAGGACCTAAAAGAGTAGGTCATCTCGATATTGGGATCCTTGCCGGACGCCTCGGCATCCTTCTTCTCGTTCCATTCGCGGCGGATTTCCTCGAAGCTGTCGAAACGCTCGTCGGACCAGTCAATGTCTCCGCCCCAGCCCAGGTGAATGAGGTTGTCGTTCAGCCCCTGGGCTATCCGATCCTCTTCGATGCCCCTGCGGCCCAACGCAATCTTGAAGACGGGCCGCTGCCGCTCCAGCCTTCCGCCACCCTGATTGTCGCCCCGGTCCAGTCGGGCGCGCTCGCAGATGCGCTTGAAAATCCCGTCTTCACTGCGCAACCTGAAGCCGGCGGACGCCGGCGCGGGGCTTGCCGGATCTTGCTGTTCCATGAGCATGTCGGCGGTGTCGGTCGTCGGGCGCAGTCCTTCGACAAAGTCCTCATAGGAATAAGACTGGTGGAAGGTGATGAACTCGATTCGCCCCGCATCGGCGAGCCGCCGGTATTCCGTCATCAGGTCGCTACGCCGGTCTTCCGCAAATAGTGGATCGGTATCAGCGAGGCCCAGGCATAGGCGAACCGCCTCGGCAGCCGTTTCAAACGTCTTGCCGGTGCCCGGCGGGCCGTAAAGAATCTGGTTCGTGGCTGACTGCGAAGGCTGGGGCATGTTCGTTGCTCGCTGATCGAGATGATACGTGAAGGCTGTCGTGGTGCTGGCGTCCGGACCGCTTTGCCGGGGTGCAGCGACCGCGGCATATTCCTGGAACTTGGAACCCCGCAGCGCCTGGCAAACATTTGCCCATGCCCGGGCCATGCCGATTTCGTCGTGCAGCTTCCCGGCAATGATCGTAACCTCGGCGTCACCGCGATCACGCGCGGGCGCAATGTAGTTCGTTAGCGCGCAGGCGCGGATTCGTTCTGCGCCGTTAATGAGATGCGGGTATTGATCCGAAGGCACGGGTTCGGGCGCACCATCCGCATCCACGATGATGTAACCGGTATTGTGGAGAAGCGAGCCCGCCGTTTCGCGCTTTGACCAGCCACCCCCCAGCGAATGAACGCCAGCCGCAATCGCGGCGATAGGCTTGCTCGGATAGCGCGGGAACGCCCTTGGGCGGGATGGCCGCACCCAATATTGCCGTGATTCCTGGAATTGCGGATATTCATTGGCGAAGCCTTCGGCTCCCAGTTTGTCGTACAGGTCCATCGCCGCCTCGACGGCCGCGCGCCTGAGTTCACGGACGTTCTGCCGGGAGGATTCGGCAGAGGAGTACCATTCGATCAACTGGGCAAGCGTCGCCTCGTCGGCGACGAAGGCCGACATTTGCTTGCCTGGTTCGAGATTGGCGCCCTTCAGCGTGTAGGCAGAGTTCTTGAACTGGCGATCACTCGTAGTGACACCGATGATGCTTTCGGCATTCTGCCAGTTCAGGACCGACCCGGACGGAGCGGCCTCAAACACGATCTTGGTTTGCTCGGCGTAGCCGCGCGACTTTACGTCGTTGACCTCAATTGCGAAGTGTCTCCCCGCGAGAGTACGGAAGATGATAGCCTTGGTTGTCCGATCCGCCGAACTGACTCGTACAATCTTTCCCTCGGCCGCAAGTGACTCCATCAGTTTAAGCGCTTGTTCGCTGTTCAAGACTTCCCCCGGCCCATGACGCTCCCCGATGCCCATAAGGCAGTAAATTCCGACCGCTTGAATACAGCGTCTCACCAAGATCGCTCCTGACGCGCGCGCGTGAATGCGGAATGACCCAGACTAGCCGAATAGTCACTGGTTTCCAGCCATGCATCATGGCGATGACAAAAACTTTCACCCACATTGCCGGCGATCATTCCGAGCGGGTAAAATCCTTGTCCGACGCCGACAGGTTGAGGTCGTGCCACGGCGATCATTCGCGCCGATTCGCCGTCAGCAAGTTCATACCTGGCGCTTAACGGCCCCGGCGCATCAACTGACGATAGCCGCCGCGCGCCATCGCCCCAGCCTCGCGCACCAGCCGGCGGACCCTCGAACGCAGCGAATCCGATTCCCCGACCCAATCGCGCGCCACCCGCTGGTCCCCGAACAGGATCGCAGCGATCTCACGCTGGCTCGCGCCCTGGCCAGTCGCGTCATGGACGCGCAGCATTGCGATCCCGCGGTCGATGCGGGGATCACGGGGAAAGAGCGATCGCGCGAACCGCCGATGCCGGCACAGGTTGAGGAACCGGCGCAGGGGCAGCAGTCGCGCCTCCGCCGAAGCAAGCCCGTGCAGCCGATACTGGAGCAGAACCGCTTCCTGTCCCTCCAACCGGCCTTCCTCGATGTCCAGCCGGACATGATGCCAGCCATCCGACAGTACCGCATGCTCGCGCCCCCAATCGTCGACTGCGATGGTGAGCCAGGGCGCGATTCGATCGATGCGAATACTGTCAGGGTCGGCCGGGTCGGCCGGTATGGCAATAACGCCAAGCGTCCCGGGATCGAAATCGGCATGCCAGATGAGCCGCGCCTCCGGGGCCGGGAGGTCGGGATGCTCCGCGAAAGTGCAGCCCCCAGGGCAGGGCAGCGCAGGCCCCGCGCGTGGCGGTGCTGGCCCGCGTGTACCAGCCGACATAGCCGGGATCGCGGCGCAGCCATTCCCACATCAGCCCCGCTCGATCGATGCCACGCAAGGCACCATAGGGCGCCGGGTCGCGCCAGTCGAACGCCGGGCAGCGGGATCCGTGCCTGTTCACCCGCAGTTCCGTCTCCGGCTTGCCGCAGCGCGCGCATCTTCGCCGGAACGCTCCACGAAACGCCCCGGCGCGCGATTGCAGCGGTTCGCCGACAGGCAAGTTTCGTGTTGCAACGCAACATGATATGTCAGTTTCATGACATGGCTCGCCGGGTGACGGCTTGAGAAACCGCCGCGCGGCCCAAGGGACCGGGAAAGGGCGGCCCAGGGATTGCCGGTGGCTTGAGACACCGCCCGGGGTCGCGGCTTTGCCCTATGCGCATGCACAGCATGGCGACGCAGTTCATGCGGCTCGTCGAGGCCGCCGCGAATGCGGGTGATCTCACCGCCGCGATGGCGGCGGTGACGGACCAGCTCGGCTTCCAATATTTCGCGCTGACGCATCATGTCGACATCGTCGCGGCGAGCGGCACCGCCATCCGCCTCCACAATTATCCGGCGCACTGGGCCGATTATTATGACCGCAATGCGCTCGGCGTGTCCGATCCGGTCCACCGCGCGAGCCATATGACCAGCGTCGGCTTTCCCTGGTCGCGGATGTCCGAGATGATCCCGATGACCCGCGAAGACCACCGCGTGCTGGCGCTGGGTCGCAACCAGGGCATCGGCGACGGCTTCACGGTGCCGGCGCATGTGCCGGGCGAGGCGCGCGGCTCCTGCTCGTTCGCGAACGAGGCGGGCCGGCCGATGCCGTACGAGATGCTGCCGCTGGCGCAACTGGCGGGGATGTTCGCGTTCGAAGGCGCGCGGCGGCTCTGGGCGATGCGCGCAGGCCTGCAGACGCCGCCGCGCCCGATCCTGACCGACCGCCAGCGCGACTGCGTGCTCTGGGTCGCGCGCGGGAAGAGCGACTGGGAGATCAGCCACATCCTGGGCATCGGCGAGGAGACGGTCGCCCGCCATATCAAGCAGGCCTGCGAGCGCTACGGCGTGAGCAAGCGGACATATCTGGTAATCCTGACGCTCTTCGACGGAACGCTGACCTTCTCCGATATCTTTCGCCGCCGATATCACCCTTTTCCGGAATAGCGGGCTGACCCGCGGCAGGGCGATCCTTGGCCGATCACGGTCAAGGAGCGAGACCCATGCTGCATGTTGTCCAATCCACCGCGCACCCGGAATCGGACGCCGTCCTGCGTTCGATGTTCGCCGCGCGCAAATCCGTCTTCGTCGATCTGCTCAAATGGGACGTCCCCGTCCTCGACGGCCGCTATGAGGTCGACCAGTTCGACGATGTCCACGCCACCTACCTCATCCTCGCCGAGCCGGATGGCACCCATCTCGGATCGGCGCGACTGCTGCCGACGACGCGGCCGCACATCCTCGACAGTTTCTATTCGGGGCTGTGCGAGGAGGCTCCGCCCCGCGATGCTGGCACGTTCGAGATCACGCGCTTCTGCCTCGACCGCCGGCTGAACGCCCGCGAGCGGCGCCAGGTGCGCGACACGCTGGTGTCCGCGCTGGTCGACCATGCGCTGGCGGCGGGTATCACCGCGTATAGCGCTATCGCCGAGATGGGCTGGTTCCAGCAGATCCTCGCCTTTGGCTGGTGCTGCATGCCGCTCGGGCTGCCGCGCATCATCGACGGCACGATGCTGGCGGCGCTCCGCATCGAAATCACGCCGGAAACACCGGGCCTGCTCGAGTCCGGGCGGGCCACGGCTGCCGCGCCGCGCGTCGACCGACGCATAGCGGCCTGACGCGCGGAGAGATTGAGCATGATCGACACGATCGACCTTTCCGGCACAATCGCTCGCCACGCTGCCGATCTAACGGCGCAGGGCTATTGCATCATCCCCGACGCATTGCCGGCCGGGACGATCAACGCGCTCGATGACGACCTCGCCGGCGTTTTCGCGCGCACCCCGTTCGGCCAGGGCGGTTTCTACGGCACGACGACCAAGCGGTTCGGACGTCTGCTCGTGCGTTCGCCCCACGCCGCGGCCCTGGTCCAGCATCACCTGATCCTCGGCGTCGTCGAGACGGTGCTGTCGCCCTGGTGCGACAGCTTCCAGCTCAACACGACCCAGGCGATCGCCGTGCATCCCGGCGCTCCGGCTCAATTGCCCCATCGCGACCAGGACATGTGGCGCGGGCCGGTGGGTGAGATCGAATATCTGGTCAACGTGATGTGGCCGCTGAACCATTTTACCGCGGACAACGGCGCGACCCTGGTCTGGCCGCGCAGCCATGGCGCGAAGGCGCTCGAAGCCGAATGCGAAGAGGTGTCGTTCGCCGCAGAGATGGCACCCGGCGCGGCGCTCGTCCTGCTCGGCTCGACCCTGCACGGCGCGGGCGCGAACGTCACCGGCACAGTAAGGCGCGGACTGGTGGTCGGCTACTCGCTCGGCTGGCTCAAGCCCTACGAAAACCAATGGCTCGCCTATCCGCCAGCGGTCGCACGAACCTTCCCGCCGGAACTGGCGGCGCTGGTCGGCTATCGCCAGCACCGCCCCAATCTCGGCAATTATGAAGGCCAGTGCCCATCCGTCCTGCTCGGGGACCATGCCGGCGAGCCGCTGGGTGCGGTCGATGCGCTGCGTCCGGACCAGCAGGCATTGGTCGACGCCCATGTCGACGACCGGCGAGCGGTGCGATGAACTCGGGTCCGACCGCCGAGCGTGTCCATGAGGCACTGAAGCGCCGCATCATGGGTCGCGAATTCCGGCCGGGCGACCGGCTCGATCCGGCGGTGCTGGCGGCGCCGCTGTCGTCCAGCGTGACGCCGGTCCGCGACGCGCTCCACCTGCTGACCGGCGAAGGGCTGGTCGAGACGCGTACCGGCGGCGGCTTCCACATTCCCGCCCTCGACGAACCGGCGCTGAAGGATCTCTACGACTGGTCTGCGGAGCTGCTTACGCTCTCCGTTCACGCCTGGTCACGGGCCGACACGACCATCCTGTTGCCGGCCACGCCGGAGGCCAGATCGATTGCCGATCGCGCTGGCGAGATTTTCCTGGCGATCGCCCGACGATCGGCGAATGGCGAGCATCAACGCGCCGTCGATCGCCTCAATGCGCGCCTCCATGCGGCCCGCTCCGTCGAGCCGCATGTGCTCGGTGGCGTCCAGGAAGAGCTGGCAGCGATAGCATCCGCCGCCGCAAGGCGGGAGCGCGACACGCTTCGCCGGCTCAGCACGAGCTATCATCGCCGGCGCCGCCGCGCGGCAGCGGACATCGTCCGCGCGGTGTACCGGGCTGCGTGACGGCCATGACCGCGCCGGTTGTCAAACAATCTCGATATAGAATCCGTATAAAGTTCGGATAGCCAGCCCCACTCCATAAACTGCCAGGGCTGCATCTCGCAGCATGACAGAAGGAGTGCATCATGGAACGCAACGACGACGTGATCGAACTCGGCACCGCCAGCGTCGAGACGATGGGTCCCGGCGGCCAGCCCGCCGATGAATTCCTCGGCCAGGACCAGACGGGCCTCACCGACGACTGACTGGGTCGGCGCGCGGCAGTGCGCCGCGCGCCGCTCGTCGCCAGGGGCACCCACCATGACGACAGGTCTTCGTTCCGGCGTCAGCTTCTGTGAAGTGGGCGACCGCCTGATCTTCCTCGATATCCGCGCCGATCGCTATTTCGGCCTCGGCGCGTCGGCGGAGAGGGCATTCCGCCGTGCGATGGCCGAACTTCCCGTCGACAAAGATGATCCGCCGACAGCACGCCTGCTCGAGCGCGGAATCCTGGTCGATCGCGCACCGTTCGCGCCACGCGCCTGTCCCGCGCCTGCCGCCGCGAGCGAGAGCCTGCTCGATCTCGACCGTCCTAGTGTTGCCATGCATTCGCTGCTTGGCGCGTGCTGCGGGCTGGCGCGCGCGCGATTCGCCTTGCGCTGGACCGGGCTTGCCTCCGCCCTAGATTGGGTCAGGGCCCCCGGGGAACAGGAGCCCGCCGTCACCGGCGCATTCGATCGCCTGCCGGAAGTCGCGGCCGCGTTCGACCTGAGCGCCCGCTTGATGCGGTCGCACGACCAGTGCCTCGCCCGCTCAATCGCAATCATGCGCCGGCTGGCATCGCTCGGCGTCGGTGCCGAGCTCGTGATCGGCGTCCGGCTTCGGCCCTTTGCCGCGCATTGCTGGGTCCAGCAGGGGCCGCGGCTGGTTAGCGACCGGGTCGACCAGGTACGAAGCTACACGCCGATCCTGGTCCTCTGATGGCGATCCGATACCTGGCTCTGATCGGCGAGGCGGGAGAACGCCTCGAACTGAGGGACCGGATCGTGGCTCGCCTCGCAGCGCTGCGCGGCCCGATGCGGGTCTGCGATTATGGACGGCTTGTCGTCGCGTTCAGCGGTGGCCCGGCTGTCAAGCTCGAGCATGGCGTCATTCTGGGCACGCTGTTCGACCGTCGCTATCCGGCCCGCGTCGACCGGCTGCCTGACGAAGAGCAGCGCAGGATCAAGGGCACGCGCGGGCGGCATCTCATCGAGACCTATTGGGGCGGCTATGTCGCGCTCCTCGCCGGCGAGGGGGGCAGCGTTGATGTCGTGCGCGCACCGTTCGGCGAGCTGCCATGCTATCGCATGACACTGGGCGATGCGACGGTCGTCGCGTCGGATGTCGGGCTGATGATCGACGCGGGCGTGCTTCGCCCCTCCCTGTGTTGGGAAGCCGTCGCGCGCGAGCTCGCCTGGCGTGACCTGCGCACCGCCGAGACGTGCCTTGATGGTGTCAGCGCCGTCCAGGGCGGCGAGCGCCTTCGTGCCGATGCGGTTGGTATCCACATCGACCGGCTGTGGTCCCCCTGGGACTTCGTTGCGCGTTCGACCGCTCTGACCGAAGGCGAGGCCGGGGAGATGGTCCGGCGCAGCGTGCGCGCCTGCGTGGCAGCGCGCGCGTCCCAGTTCGAGCATGTCCTGCTCATGCTCTCCGGCGGCCTCGATTCCTCGATCGTCGCCACCTGTCTCGCAGAACGGAAGCGGCCGCTCAGCCTTCTGACGCTGGTGACGCGCGATGCCGTCGGGGATGAGCGCGACTATGGCCGGTTGATGGCACGCGCCGTTGGCCTGCCGCTCCACGAGGCGCTGCGCGACGTGGCGCGGATCGACCCGGCACGCTCGCCTTCGGCACGCTTGCCCCGTCCCGCCGGGCGGATGTTCGAGCAGGAATCGACGCGGCTCGCGCGAGAGGCCGCGGTGGCCGCTGGCGCCGACGCGATCTTCACCGGCGGCGGCGGCGACAACATATTCTGCGCGTTGCAGTCAGCGGCGCCGGCCGCGGACCGATTGCTGACTGGCGGTCCCGGTCGCGCCTTCCTCGCCACTGCAGCCGAAATCAGCCGCCTCGCGCCGGCGAGCCTGTTCGCGGTGATCCGGGCGGCAGTCGGCAGGACCTGGTCCTGGCGCCGCAGCAGCCCGACCGCGCCCGACCATCTGTTTCTCAGCGGAACTGCGCGCGCTGCGGCGGGGTCCGCAGCACCGCATGCCTGGCTGGTGGCGCCGCGAGGAGCGCTCCCCGGCAAGGCAGCGCACATCAAGCTGCTCGCCTATGCGGACAGTTTTCTCCAGGGCACCGATCCTCAGGCCGATCTTCCGACGGTTGCACCGCTGCTCGGGCAGCCGCTGGTGGAGACCTGTCTGCGCGTGCCGAGCTGGTGCTGGTTCGCGGACGGGCGCAACCGCGCCGTCGCGCGTCGGGCCTTCGCGGCGGTCCTGCCCGAGAAGATCGCCGGCCGCCGCTCGAAGGGTTCGCCCGACGGGTTCCTCGGCGAAATCTGCGAACGGCACGGCGCGGCGTTGCGCGAAATGCTGCTCGGCGGCCTGCTCGCCCGGCAGGGCATCATCGATGCCGCCGCCGTCGAGCGGGCGTGGGACGCGGCCGGGCCGATGGCGCCCGCCGACTTCGGACGCCTGCTGCGGCTCGCGGACGTCGAAGCGTGGGCGCGGAGCTGGGCGAGTCGAAGCGCAGCATGATGCAATCTCCGTTCGGGTCAGGGCGCTGCGCGGGCGACGCGCTTCGCGCGCATCGCTTCCCATCGCCGATATTGCGCTGCCTTGGCCGGATCCGGATCCTCGTGCCACTGCAGCCAGAAGGCAAACCAGTCGAGATTTCGCTCGTAGATCGCACGACGATGCGCTGGCTGCCATTTCATGTGATGCTCGCCGGGGAAGATGTGCATCTCGACGGGCTTGTCCTTCTCGCGCAGCGCGGTGAACGTCTCCAGGCCGAGCAGATATTCCTCGTCGGCGAGCTGCATAAGCAGCGGTGTATCGATGTGGTCTGCGTTCAGCGCCAGCGAATAGGGACGCCAATAGGTGCTGGCGTCGCCCGTCGCCGGCGGCGCGCCCATCCTTCGCTGCATATCGGCGAAGGCGATGCCGGCCTGGGTCATCACCGTCTTCGGATCCATGCAGCAGCTGCTGATCGCCGCCGCGGCGAAGATTCGGCTGTTGATGAGCGCGAAGCGGGCGGTCGAGGCACCGTCGCTGAGACCGGTGATGCCGATCCGTTTCGGATCGACGTCGCCCCGGGCGATCGCCATGCCGACGCCGGTAAGCAGGGATGACAGCAGGCTGCGGCGCTCCGCCCAGTCCTTCATGTTTGCCGCGTTGAAATCGTCCCATGTCTTCACGCCGGCCACGCTCTCGGCAACGAATGCGGCCCGTTCGACGCTGAGCACAGCGAAGCCGTGCGCCGCGAAGAGCTGAATCGGATATTCGTCCCCGGTTCCGCCGCGCAGGAATCCATCGCTATGATATTGCACCACGATGAGCGGCAGCTGCTCGCCGGGCCGGTGGTTGGCGGGAAGGACCAGGTCGCCCCAGGCCTCAAGGCCGCGATCGTTACGCCAGCGCAGACGCTCGACCGTGCCAAGCGTAATGCCGGCAAACTCGGGATTGGGATCATAGACCAGTCGGGATTGGCCCGTCGCAAGGTCGATGCGAACCAGATGGCGCGGCGTCAGCGCGTTCTCGCGCAGGCAGAGCAGGTCGGCGCCAGCCGGAACGCAGCCGATCAGGACGTCTCCGGTACGAAGGATCGGCCGCGGCATGCCCTTGCCAGGCCTCCAGCGATAGAACGCCATGGTTTCCTTCGCCCAGCCCTCTCGCCGCAGGAAGCGCAGTTCTTCGCCTGATGCATCCCACCACAGTCCGAGCAGGCCCCCGTCACATGCCGCGGCTGTGCAGGCGACCGGTCCATCGCGGCCGTTGTCGGCGAAGAGGCGAAGCGGGCTCATCGGCGCCTCGCCCTCGCGTTTGGTCCAGGCGCGGCGTCCGCCGGTCGCCTGCGCCGCGAGAAGCGGATCGTCCGCGCGCCCCGCATCCAGTTGGTCCCTGTCCCAAGCGTCCGCCGGCCGGATCGTTCCATCCTGCAGGTCGATGGCATCCGTCTCGACGGCGAGGCCCGCGGGCAGCAGCGGCCGGGCGCCCATGTTGGGCAATATCCGGGCATCGTAGAGCCAGCCGCCGAGTGCTTCGGCATCCACCCCCGCCTCGACCGCCCGCACCGCTGGCCGCCTGGCGATGAGGAGCCGGCGTCCATCGGCCGACCAGGCGAAGGCGTCGATATCGACGGCGTCGGGTCCGACCGGCGCGGCCGTGCCGCCGGCGGCGGCCACCCGCCACAAGCGCGTTCGTGCCCGGTCCCGGCGCAGATAGGCAATCCAGCGGCCATCGGGGGACCAGCGTGGCACCACGGGCGCCGCGATGCCCACGGGGATCATGGAGCCGCGCCCGGCGGTCTGGGCAACGATCAGTTCGCCGCCCGTGTCGAGCAGCTTCGGCTCGGCCGGACCATCGAGCCGCACGACCACGACGCCGCGACAATAGCTGTTGGTCGCCGGATCGGCGCGCGTCAGGATGAAGGCAGCCTGCTTGCCGTCCGGCGACACCGAGAGTGGAGTCGGTTGGCGGACCATCGAACCATCGGGCTGTCCGATGTCGCGCAGCCGTAGCAGATCGTCGGCGGTGATCGGGCGCGGCTTCGCGACCGGTTTCGCGACGGATGGGAGAAGATCGCTGCAGGGCGCTGCCACCGCCGGCGAGGCAGCCGCCGCCAGCGGCAACAGCACGAACGCAATGCGGCACGGCACGCGCGTTCGGCGCGCGAAGGATGGGATGCGCCTTACCATGACTTGGCGATTCCGAAGCTGATGACGCGACCGAGCGGCGAATAATTGGTCGAGTCATAGGTGCTGTCGATGTAGGAGTTGCTGGCGATCGCGGCAGGCCGGTCGTCGAAGGCGTTCAGCGCAGACAAGGTAAGTTCGACGCCCCGCAGCGGGCCGCTGGCACGCTCGAACCGGTAGCGGGCCGTGAGATCGAGGGTGGTCATGCCATGGACCCGCACGGTCGAGGCGGTCCGGCTGTCGTCGACGCCGTCGATATAGCTTACCGTCCCGTTGAGCGTCAGCGGTCCTCCGGTCCAGGTCAGACCGGCGCGCCCGCGCCAGTCGGGCGGGGTGAACAGCAGCCCGCTCCGCGCGAGGACGGGCTGCCCCGCGCCGAGCTGCTGGTCGATGTGGAGATAGCTTGCGTTGAGCATCGCGGTCAGTTCGCCGTCGCCCAGCCGGAAGCGGTAGTCGGCGAGGATGTCGACGCCGTGGATCGACTGGCGCCCGGCGTTGCGGTTGCGGTTGTCGACGATCGCAACCACCGTCGCCGGATTGACTGCGGTCCCCAAGGAATTGATGAATTGGGGCGAACTGGCGATGACGGCGGCGGCCGCCGCCGATCCGGGATCGAGCGTGACGAGTCCCGCATAGGCCGGGTTGCTCAGCGACTGGGCGGTCGGCGAGATCGGGGTGACGATCCGGTCGGAATAGCGGATGCGGAAATAACCGAGTTGCAGGCGGGCGCCCTCCAGCGCGGCCGGATGGAGATCGATCGAGGCGCTCCAGGTGCTCGCCCGCTCCGGCTGGAGCGCGGGATTTCCACCCGATATGATGAGCGCGGTCGCGCCCGCCGCATAGCCCGAACCGCCCAGCGTGCGGACCGGATAGAGGATGACGGCGGGCACCTGATATTGCTGGAGCAGGGTCGGCGCGCGGAACGACCGGCCCCAGCTCGCCTTCAGATCGATCCATGAGGCCGGGGCATAGATGAGCCCGATCTTGGGCGTCGCGACATCGTCGACGCCGGGATAGCGTTCATAGCGCAGCGCGGCGCTGAGGTTGAGTCGCTCGATCGCGGGGATTTCCATGTCGGGCGAAACGAGGGGAAGGCTGAGCTCGCCATAGCCGTAATAACTGTCCTGCGACCGGCGGACATTGGCGACGTTCCCCGGGCCGCGGTCGGCATTGAGCGCGTTGGTGCGATAGCCGGCACCGATTGCGATCCGCGCCATTCCGCCTGGCAACGCGAACAGGTTGCCATCGGCCGCCAGCTCGGCCGACTTGCCGTCGTTGCAGTAGCAGAGTGGGGTCGACCGGATCAGCGCCTGACCGACGAAGTTGTTCGCGCGGGAAAAGACGCGCTCGTTGCCATAGACGCCCGACAGCGCGATCCGCCAGCTCCCGGCCAAGTCGAGCTTGAGCGCGGGGGCCACCGCGAAGGATCGGCTCGTCGAGGGTTGTTCGGTACGGCTGACCGAGAGGTCGCCTGCCGGATTGTCGGGAAAACCGATCTCCGTCTTGCGCCGGTTGAACAGGAGGTCGGCCTCGAAGGTCAGCGTATCGGTCAGCGCCTGATGGCCGGACAGCACGATCGCGTGCCGCTCGAGCGGCGGAAAGATGATCACCCCGGGCCGCGTGCGCGCAAAGCTTCGTTCGTCGGACAACAGGTCGGTGCTGCGGGCAAACTCGTAGGAAGCGATGATCCCGCCCGATTGCCAGCGCGTGCCCGCCGTCAGGCCATAGCGCTGGCGCGAATAGCCGCCCTCGGTCGCCAGGCCGCCTTCGGCCTCGACCCGCACTCCGTCATAGTCGCGACGCAGGATGATGTTGGCGACGCCCGCGACGGCGTCCGAACCGTAGAGCGCCGAGGCGCCGTCGGCGACGATCTCCAGCCGATCGACCGCGCCCAGCGGGATGGCCGACACGTCGATGCCCTGTCGCGACCCGTTATAGGCGAGACGGTGGCCATTGAGCAGGGTAAGCGTGGCGTCGCTGCCCAGTCCGCGCAGGTTGATCGTCGCCGCCCCGCCGACATTGATTCCGTTGGCGCTGCCGACATTGGCGCCGACCCCGGGATTCTGGCCACCGCCAAAGCTCTGCGGGATGCTGCGCGCGACGTCGGCGAGGCTTGTCTGCCCGGCGTCGCGCATCGTCTCCTGATCCAGTCGGATGACCGGCGATGCGACCGGGGCCCCACGAATCCGGCTGCCGGTCACGACGATGTCGGCATCGGTCGGCCCGGAAGCAGCTGCCTGCGCGACGGGCATCCGCTCGATGACCAGGCTGCTTCCGATCGCGCGCTGGCGGAGCCCCGACCCGGCAAGAAGCGCCGCGACGGCCTCCTCCGCCGAGAAGTCGCCATCCAGCGGCGGCGCGCGCTTGTCGCGCACAAGGTCCGCGGGCGCCGCGATGCTGCGCCCGGACGCGATGGCGACCGCGCGCAGCGACGCCGCGAGCGGCTGCGCCGGGAGGTGATAGGTGTTCCGCTCGACCTGACCGGCCACGGCGGGGGCTGTTCCTAGAACAAGAGCCGCCATGCTTGTCGAGATCGAGGCGGCAACCAACGCGTCACGCAATATTCCCATTGCAAGTTCCCCCTGCGACGCACGGACACGGCATCGCTTGGGGACCTCGACAACGCAGCGCTGGTTTACCCTGGGATTATTTTGAGGGCGCCGACGGCCGCCCGAGCAGAATGTTGCCCTCATCGTCGCGAGACAGGGAGAGATCGAACATGGCGGCCGCCATTCGGGCCAGGCCGAGGGGATCGCGCGCGGTGAAGGTGCCGCTGAACCGCAGCGCGCCAAGCGCGGGATCGGCAAGAACGATCTTTACGCTATTGTAGCGATTGGCAGCCGCCGCGACTTCGGCAAAGGGCGTGTCGTCGAACGAGAGCATCCCCGACGTCCAGCGGGTATCGGTGGCGCTGAGCGCCGCGGGCGAACCTGGCGCGGCCTGGCCCTCGATCGCCAGCCGCTGGCCAGGCTGGAGGAAACGCCCTTTGCTGGTTGGCCCGTTCGTACCGGCTGATAAACCCGTGACCTCAACCGACCCCCGCAGCAGCGACACCAGGACGCGCGGCCCCCGCCGTTCGACGTCGAAGAGCGTGCCATGGGCGATGACCGTCCCGCTTCCGGCCATGACGATAAACGGACGCGCCGGGTCATGGGCCACATCAAACCGGGCACGGCCCCGCTCGAGCGTCAGCCGGCGCTCGCCGGTCGTGTAGGCGATTTCGAGCAGCGTGTCGGTATCGAGCGTGACGCGAGACCCATCCGGTAGCGTGACCGTCCGAATCTCGCCCGTCCGGCTTGCGACTTCGGTCAGGGCCGGCTGGCTGGTTCCGATCATGCCGAAGCGATGCAGTCCAACACCTGAAAGCACGACCAGGACTATCGCGGCCGCTGCGGCAACGGTCATCCTCGGCCAGCGTGGAGCACGGGATGTCGTGGTCTGCCGTCTCGATGCTTCACCGATCGGTGTTCGGCCTGCCAGGGCCATGCGCTCCCAATTGGCGAGAACCTCGTCGTATATGTCGGCATGGCGCGGATCGGCCGCGTACCAATCCTCGAACGTGGCGTGCTGTTCGGTGCCGTCAGGCGCGCGCAGGCGGCCGAGCCAGGCAATCGCTTCCTCACGCACGGCCTCATCCGTGCCGGATTCCCTGCCGGTGTCGGGGGTCAACGGGACCTCAGCATGCGGTCGAGATGGGCGATTGCCTTTGTCATATGCCACTCGACGCCTTTTATGCTCAATCCGGTTTGCTTGGCGATCTCGTTATAGCTGTGACCGTCGACGCGATGGGCAAGGAAGATGTCGCGTGTCTTCGGCTTAAGTCGTAACAGCGCGTTCTGGAGCCGATCCAAGATGTCGCGGGCCTCGATGGCCGCGGTCAGGTCAGGCCCGGCCAGAGATTCCTCATCGACCGGGACATGCTGGGCAAGCGAGCGCTGCAGGGCCGATCGCGCGCGGTTGCGGAGCAGGTTCGTGGCAATCCGGTTCAAATAGGCTTCCGGTTGCCCAATCGCCCTGTCAGGCGCGTTTGCCGCGTCGGCGAGCCTGGCAAAGCTCTCCTGCATCAGGTCATCGACATCCTGGCCGTGGGCGCGTCGCGCGAAGTAGCGACGCAAGCCCGGCCCCTGCGTTCGATACAGGTCTTCGAGCGCCAGGACCGATCCCACGGCGACACGATCGTCGGGTGGAAGGGGATCGCCCTCGGCAACCCGCGGAGGGGACAAGGATTTCAGGGCGTCGGTGATCAGGCGCATCGAGCCTGCCCTCGCCCGATGCCGACAGGGCCGCGTTCGCGACGAAATCTGATCAGTCCATCTTCCATGCCTGGCTCGCCTCGTCATCCGAGGCGATGCCGGCCGGAAGCCGGGTGTTGAGAACGCGCATGAGAACACGCGCCGACGCCTTTGGCCGCGAACGGCTTGGACATGCGCGTCGGCCACCCGGCCGCACGAAGGCGGGTAAATCATCCCATGCGAGGCTCTCACGCCTCGGCACCGCCAAAAAGCGGTGCGAGATCAGACTAATGCAGCATCGAAGAGAAGCAAGCCCCGGGAAAGTTCGGCCAAAATGCCTGCAGGATATGAAGTAGGCCGATCGGCGGGTGTCCGGTTTTCGCGTCGCGCGGCTATCAGGTTTTTGTGCTGAATGGCCGGAGGCCTACCACCCGCCTAGGTTCCCTGCGGCCGTTATGCCGCTTCGACAGCGTGCGCTTCGAAAGCGACACCCAGTCGCTTGCGTACCGCGCCGAAGATTGCAGCGAGATTGTCCATGCTCGGGTTGCCCTTCTCCGACAGCATCCGGTGCAGGCTCTTGCTCGGGCGGTTGGTCTCGGTCGCCAGTTCCTCGAAGCCGACGGAAGCATTGACGAGATCGCGGAGGATCAGCCTTGCCACGTGCGGTTCCCCATTGAGAAAGGCGGTGGCTGCCTCATCGAGCATGGCCTTGGCGAAGGCGGGATCGCGCGCGGCGCGCTCCTTCACCGTTTCCTTGAAATCACGGGTCAGCGCCATTTCGTCACTTCCTGTCTTTGCTCGCCGCCGCCCTGCGGGCCTTGTACTCGCCCAGCAGTGTACGCCCGCTCGTTCGATGTCGGACTGTTGCCGTTTCTTGGTCCCGCCCACGAACAGGATGATAAGCTCATCCCCGTCGCGGGCGAGATAGAGCCGATAGCCCGGCCCCCAATCGATGCGATATTCCCCGAGCCCGCCGCCGATCCATTTGACGTTCGACAAATTGCCCAGCTCCAGCCGTACGATGGCGGTCGCCACCTTGGCCGAAGCCTGGGAATCGAGATCGTCGAACCATGATCGGAACGGGCTTGAGCCGTCCTCGCGAATATAGTCCTGAACGATCAACCTACGCTCTCCCCGGTAACATATACGTTACCAATTGTCCAGCGATGACGATCGGGCTGCACGCCGCTGAAGCGGAAAACGGAAGTCTGGTTCGACAGGCGTCGGCAAGCGCCGGCGTGAGCGCACGCCGATATCCTTGACGGGCCGATCGACCAAAGCCACGGGATCGGGCAGGCCTTCGCTGAGCATATCGGCCCAGATTATCGCGAGTTCCCGTCGACGCGGCATATATGCAGCCCGGTTGTAGGCGCCCTCAACCTTATCTTTTGGGACATGCGCGAGCATCAGGTCGATCACCTTGCGATCATGAGGATCGCCGTGCCGCTCCGCCCATTCATTCATGATCGTGGAGAAGGCCGCCCGGAAACCGTGCGGCACGTGATGCCCGTGATAGCCGGCCCGGTTCAGCAGATAGCCGATCGCATTTTCACTGATGGGCCGGTGCGCATGGCGGTTGCTGGGGAAGACCAGCGGTCCGCCACCGGTCAGCGGCCAGATTGCCCTCAGTACAGCGATAGCCTGCGGCGTGAGAGGCACGAGGTGGTCGCCACCCGCCTCCTCCTTCCGTTCGAGGTCTCCCTTCATCCGAGCCGACGGGATGCGCCAGAGTGGCAGCTTGCCATCCAGGTCCTCGAACTCGGCCCACTCCGCACCGCGAAGCTCGCTCGGCCTTACGGCCGTGAGCGCGAGCATCCTGAGGCCAAGCCGTGTGATCGGCCGCGCATTGTCCTCCTCGGCCGCCAGGATCATTTTACGCAGCGGTGCGATCTCAGTGATCGCCGGCTGCCGGCCCTTGCGCAGCGGCTTGAGCACGGCGCCAAGCTTTTCGGCAGGGTCGCTCGTCGCGACCCCCTGGGCGATCGCATAGACGAACACGGCCGAGATGCGCTGCCGCACGCGCTTTGCGGTCTCGATGGCGCCGCGTGCCTCGATCTCTCGCAGCACGCCGAGGATCAGGGGCGGCGTGAGTTGCGCAATCGGCAGGGCACCGATCGCCGGAAAGACATCGCGCTCCAGGCTGCGGATGACGTCGTGGGCGTGGATCGTCGCCCATTGAGCCTTGGCGTTTTCATACCACTCTCGAGCCACCCGCTCGAGGGTCTGACGCCCGGCCTCGAGATTTGCTTCTTTCTTCAGCTTCTTCACGACGACAGGATCATGGCCTTCACACAGAATCGCGTAGGCCTCGTCTCGCTTCGTACGTGCATCAGCGAGCGAGACGAGGGGGTAGGCGCCGAAGGCCATCGTCTTGCTTTTGCCGTCATACTCGTAATTCCAGCGCCAGAGTTTGCCGCCGCTGGGGGTGACCATCAGGAAGAGGCGGTTGGCGTCTGCGAGTTTATAGGCTTTGGGGCGCGGCTTGGCCGTGCGCACCCTGGCATCGGTAAGCATGGTTCGGTCTCCAAAAATACCTCGTTTTTCGACCGCGCGTACCTCGTTTTCGCCCCTCCGATTCGTTGGATGGGCATGGACGGGCACGGACGGCCGAGGCCGAACCGGTCTGCTAAGTGTCGGTATTCAGGAGAAAAAAGTCGAGACCAGCGGTCTCTTGTGGACCCGTGTGGAATGGTCCGTGGCGGAGCGGGAGCCCGCCGAATAATCATGCCACCCACGCTGAAAAATAACGGAATTTTCCGGCATCTTCCTCGACATACCATGGATCATACCATGGAGTAAAAATGTACCCTGCCGGCGCGCTCGTGAGGCTCCCTATGCGGCGTCTTCCCATACCACGTCCGCGCGCCCCTCCGGTAGCTCCGGCAGGTCACCCTCCATGTTCACGCGCATGACGAGGCCGAGCGTCGCACCGGCCAGGTCGATGCCCTTCACTCGCTGAACGATCGCGTTGACCGGAAAGCCGCGGTCGATCTTGCTGCCAATCCATACCGCTCGATCCCGCCGCAGATATCCGACCCGGATGCCGCGCGCAGTGAAAATAGCCACAGCCATACGGTCGTGCGCGTTCTCAGGCTCGCGCACCAGCGCCAGCACGTCACCCGGCTCCAGCGAGCGAAGCTCTTCCTGCCGACTGGAGCCGTCTTCGTTGTCATAGAACTCGCCACAGGCTGGCAGGCTAAAATCGTTCCATCCCATGCTTTCGACTCGACCCATTGGAGAACAAATACGGAACATGGTATGTAGCCAATCATCGAGTCGGCAATAGGTGAACGACCATGAGAGCCCAGAAAGTCGAGCGCGAGCAGTTGCAGATGATGGTCTACGGCATTCCGTCAGGCCTCGTTGAAGCCGTGCCATTCGATCCGGAGACAGGTGAAATCCTGTCGCCTGATACGGTCGCTGCACCTCCAATGAACGCGCCCGCCCGGCCCATGCCGTCGACCCCGTTCGGCGCCTGGTTGCTGCGTCAGGAGAGACGCGACGATTGGATCGGCGTGCTCGGCAAGGCAGCGAAGGCTGATCGGTCGTTCCCGAAGGCAGGCGACCCCGAGGCGGTGCGCAAGCGCCTGTCCGAGGTTGGCGCCGAAGCTGACATGTTCGAGGCGCTAGATGCCGCCGAGATCGAATGGCTCTGTTACTGACGATGCACGAGGATCTGGATGGACGGGTTGCACCCCCACATGGTCGCGCAGAGCGGCTATTCCCGCGAGGAAATCTGGCAGATGGCGGCTGGGCTTCTCGAACTGAACGGCGAACGGACGGCGTGTCACGTCGTCGCAATGGCCAAGGCAGCTTCGGAGGCGGGACAGCACGAGAACGTCGCGCTGTGGATCTCGATCGCCGACTGCCTGATGCATATCGAGAAGCTGGAGGACGAGCCCGCCGGGCTGCACTGATCGCCCCGCTGCCGCTCGCCGAACTGATCGAGACGGAAGGCGAGACCTATGCCAGCCTCTCGCGCATGCTCGGGCGGCCGGATGGATACCTCGCCGATCGCGCTCGCCGCGGCACGCTGAACCGGCTACCGGCCGACGAGTTGGCTGCGCTGCAACGCTACTTCGGGCGCCCGATCGCCGAAGCGCTCGAATCATCTGGCGCATCAGCGCAGACAATGTAAATTTCCAGCAGCCCCGCCGGGTCGACGACGGCGAAGGTCAGGGGATGGCGGCGTAATGAAAAGCGCCGCCTACCCGCAAGCTAAGTTGCAGATTTTTAACGTGACATCGCTTGCGCGGGCCGTAGGTCGACCTCTGGTCGAGATGGGAATCGCAGCATGGCATTGAGATGTAAGCTGTTCGGCCACAAGGCCGACCGAGGCGGCGCGCGTCATGATGGGCAGGACTACTGGACTGGCTGCGTCCGATGCGGCACCCGTCTGATCCGGGACACCGACGGGTGGCGGGTGCCGACCGAGCGCGAGATCACCGAACACGATGTCAATCGAGCAGAGCAGCGCCTGGAGCCGGTTCCGGAGCGCTTGACGTAAGTTGCACATTATAATGTGGAAACTGCAGGAAGCCGGTCATAGCAGGGCGGCATGCTGGATCCTCTAGACCCGCTGCCGCCGACGCCTCTCACCGATTGGGAGATCCTCGCCGTCGCCAGCCGGATGGTTCAGCGCTGCGACTGCGACCAGTTCATTGCCGAGCGCGTGGGGCTGCTGGCCTTGATCGAGGATGCGCCCGGCGTCGCGACCTGGCGGGCCATTGCGATGAAAGTGCGGGCGATCAGGGACGCGCCAGCGGTCTAGGCTGCGTCAGTTCACGTAGGGATGCGCCTCGCGCAGCAGCTTCACCGCCGCCTCGATCACCTCGCGCTCCCGCTTCGTACCGCGAGGATTGACGCGCCAGTTGCATGTCGGGTGGAACACCAACGGCAGCGCTTCGACCTCACCGATCGCGGCGCGCCAAGCCGCTTCGTCGCCGCCGGCCGCGCCGACGATCATCTGCACAAGCGTTCCTCGGATGTCTTCCGGGGTCGGCATCGATTATTGCGGCGGCATGTCAAAGGTCATCGGGTGCGTCGAGGTCGATCTTGCGTTCGATATCGGCGAAGAAATTCGTTTGCGGATCAACCGGCGGAAGATCCAAGTCGCCAATGCCTTTCACCTCAAGGTATTGGCTCGCCAGCGACCGCAGGCCACCGTCATCCGTCAGTAGAAGGTCGGCCCGCTCAACGATGCTGATCGCGAGAATTTGCTCATCAAATTTCGCCTTCCGACGCGTCTCCTTCTGTGCCTTCGAAACGCCGACGATTCGCGCCTGTGCAAGAAGAGCGCACTCGATGGCCGCGAGCTCATCGAAGGGACTGACGCGGATGTACTTCGTGGTTTCGATGATGCGCAGCCACTCGGACGAGCGATCGGCGGTGGCTCGCGCTAAGATCTCAGTGAGGGCCGGGGTCGGCACGATGATAGTGGACCGCGACCGCTGAAGGCTAGCGATGAAGAACCGCATTCGGTCAGCGCACCTAGCGACCAGCTGCCGCCCTTCCTCCGCGCGGGGAGGTGGCGCGTCCTCATCTAAGAGATAGACGAGGACGCTCGCATCGATGGCAACTTTCAATGCGCGTCCCCTTCCGCGCGGTCCTCAAGCAGCCGCTGAACGATGTCTTCCCCCGGAAAACCGCCCACCGCTCGCAATCTCGCAATCACATCGTCCAAAGGCTCGTCGCTCAGAACATCGAAATCGCGGATCTTAAACTTTTTGAGTTCCCAGGTGCCATTGCCATGACGCAGCCACGTGCCCTCACCATGCAATCGAACCGTTTCCCGAAACAGGTGGCGGCTCAACCGAACCGCAGTTGCTTCATCTGCTTCTAGCCTTGAATAATCTCGATCGCCGTCTTTGATCGCAACATGCTTCGTATCGTCCGCACCGCCTATACGATAGACGACGCCGTCCAGTGACCCACGCTGTTTAAAAGGGCCATAAGTAACCGGTTTGGGGCGGTTCTTTCCCGGAAACTCGATAATTATAGCGCTGTGCGGCACCTCGTCGTCGCCGTCGGCAAGAGTGCCGGATGCGTTGTCTTCGCGAAGCATTTCGTCGAGGTCGTTGTAGGCCTTCAGCGCATCAACTGCGGGCGCACCGATCCGAACGCCTCGCACGCGCTCTTGCACCTTCGGCTGCGCCGGCTCGTCGATCATCGCCCGAACCTTCACCGAGCCTTCTGTAATCGGACCCAGATGCACGCTGCCGCTCTCGCCTAATAGTCTGGCGAGCGCGCTGATGTACTGCGCCAGCCGATCCATAGGGATCGTGCTAGGCGTGTAGCTGTCGCTGATGCGAAAGGTGTAGCCCTGATCCATCCGTGCCTCGTGGCGTTCGCAGATATGCTACATCGCTGGAGCCGAAAAGCAAAAAGGCGGCCGAGCCTGCGCCCAGCCGCCTCTTCGGATCCGATGGAAAGCGGCGCAATTCCGCCAATCCTCCGCCGAAAATCGGCTGAAACGGCTATGCTCGGATCCAAGCTTTTAGGTGGAGCGCCCCGGCGCGGCGTTCTTGGGGTTCATCGCGCCGGGGCTAGCCGACCATGCAGGGGGTCCGCATGGCGGATGTGGAGCATCTGCCATATGTGGAGCGTGGTGTCAGCAGCCTGCCGCATTCCCCACCGTCCGCCCAAAACGGCGGCGGAGTGTGGGGACCTCCGCCGCCAGTCACTTGAGCACGATCCGACGCCCGACCAGAACCGGCGCCGGATGGGTATGCTTGTATTGGATCGGAGATTAACGCTGCGCTAACTGCAAGCGCTGCCCGGGGGCGGCTCGGCGGCGCCGTGGGAACACCGCCGAGCCTAACCGCCTCTGCTCAAAGAAGGCGGCTGCCGGCGACCTACTTGCGCAAGCGGGGATCGCGCGTGACCGCCATCACGGAAGCGAAATGAAAAAAGGCGGCGGAGCCGAAGCCGGAGCCCGACGCCGCGCCGATCTCCGCCAAAACGGACTGATCAGGAGTCGACACTCCTATCCTCGCGGATACTGATCGGCGTGGGGAATACGGGGGGGGATCATATGCGATTCGTGATGTTCATCGTGGCTGCGGCGATTGCCGCGCCGGCTCTGGCCCATGGTGGCGGGCTCAACGCCGAGGGCTGCCACAACGACAGGAAGAACGGCGGCTATCACTGTCATCGCGGCGGTGGGGCATCGGCACGGCCGCAGACGCTGCTCGGTGCCAGCAGCGGCGCAAGGTCCAGCGGCGGGCGCGCGTTTGCGAATTGCTCGGCAGCGCGTGCCGCGGGCGCGGCGCCGGTACGACGGGGCGACCCAGGCTATGGCTCGCATCTTGATCGCGACGGCGATGGGGTTGGCTGCGAATGAAGTCTGATACGCGCACTTTGCCCGTTGAACGGGTTCACGATTGCGGGGCTCGTGGCTCGGTCGTGTTTGAGGTGAACGACCGCACGGGCGATGCAGTGCGCATAGGGGTTACCGGCGAGATAAAACTCGGGCCGGGAGATTATCTTGTGTGCACCCGATGCGAGGAACGGTTCATCTAAACAGCGCCTGCTGGGCACTTTCAATCCGGCAATGCTCCAAAGAACTCGCGCAGCCACTGCGCATTGTTGGCGCAAATGAACAGCTTATCCTCAACCTTCAGCACGTAGCCCGCGACCACGCCCTCGCGCGTGCGGATCGAGGCGACGTAGCGCTGATGCTCGGCCCGAGCCTGCTCGACCGTAGTCACCGTCGACCAGTCAATTGCATATTCGGGTGGCAGGGCCGGCCGCACGCCGCGCGTCTCGCAGACCAGGCGCTCGGCCGGCGGCTTGACCGGCTGGAATGCCGGTCGGCCGCTACATGCCGTTGCCGCCGAAAAGCACATCGAGAGGGCTGCTGCCTTCGCGAACCGCTTCATCGATCTTCTCCTTTTCCTTCTCGACCTGCTGGACGTGTTCGACCACGCGCACCTCGGCGGCGCTGTCCGCCACCGCGGTGGCGACCTCGGCCTGCTTCTCGACCTCTTCGCTGGCCGCCTTCCACTTGGCGTCCGTATCGCTGACGCCCGCGCTGTAGGCGCTGGTGCGCAGCCACCAAATGGCGAGGAGCAGCAGCGCCACGGCGATGATCCAGACAGCGACGCCCGCCAGGCGCTGCGAAAGCCCCAGCCGCATGAGGAAGGCGATCACAGCGCGCTCGCCACGTCGAAGCTGGGGCAGGCCTTCGCCACGCCCGGCCAGTCGCGATGACCACGCAGCACGATACCGGGGTAGCGCTGGCGATATTCGGCGACGAGGCGGCGCAACGTCGCTTTCTGCGCTTCGGTGCGCGTGTCCTTCGGCTTCTTGTTCTGGGCGTCGACGCCGCCGACGTAGCAGATACCGATGTTGCCGGTGTTCTTGCCGCCGACGTGCGCGCCGCGGCGATCGTCGGCCAGCGTGCGCACCGCGCTGCCATCAAGCTCGACGACGATGTGGTAGCTGACCTGGCCAAACTTCGCGATATCCCATTGGGAAATGGTCGCGGCCTTCACGTCGCGGCCCTCGGGCGTCGCGGCGCAGTGGATCGTCAGCGAGTGGATTTTCTTCGGGTCCATGTAGGCAGGCGTCGTCATCAAGCGCTCCATTGGTTAGGGCAGCAGCGGCGCGAGGCGGCATAGGAGCCGCCCGCTATCGGTCAGCGGCAGACGAAGTTGCTCGACTGTGTCGGCAGTGTGATCGAGATCATATTCGGGCGCCTGATTGTCGTTTATTCCGACAGGGCGACCCGAAGTGGCTTGCGCCACTTTCACTTGGCGGCTGGGGCCTTGCCTCAGCCGCCAACTTTTTAGGTCTATTCCTTAGAACTCGCGCGGCCGAACGCCGCCTGCAGGATGTCGCGGATCCGATCGCCGAAGAACTGCACCGCGAGCATGCCGGAGAAGCCAAGCCCCACGCCGGCCGCCACCGCCATGCCGGCACCAGGTTGAAGCGTGATCACCGCCGCGAAGTCGATCACGCACAGCAGCACGGTCAGCGCGACGCCGCGTGCGCGGGTGGTCGCTACGCGCGGCTGCGGCGCGACCATGCGGGCGAGCACCAGGCCGGCGAGAGATAGCGACAGCGCCATCAACGGGATCTGTTCGCCAAAGAGGGTGACGACTGCGGGGCCGATCGCCGGCGCGGCCACAATCACGGGATCGGCCTTGTTCATTTGCTCAGCGTCACCCCCACCGCGATGAACAGCAGCACGGCGATCGAAAGCATCTGCCGGCGGACCATCGGCCATGTTGGCCAAAGGTCGCCCTGCAGCGCAGTCGGGGACGTGAGCTGGAAGTGAACCAGATACTGGCCGCGAATCAGCAGGAAACAGAACACGCCGAACGCGGGCGAGGTCGATGCGTCGCACATCCTATCAAAGTCGAGGATCCGCGCCATGGTGTCGGGGGCGACCTCGCCCCACGCAAGCAAGAACGCCACATCGCCGATCGCGCCCAGCCAGATGGTCGCGAGCAGGCTGACCAGCCCGGCCATTACAATCCCAAGCGGCTCGTTGATCGTCACGCCGCTGCCCCACCACCGGCGAATCACCTCGAGGATGATCGCGGTGCTGAGGCTTGTGATCGTGATCAGGCTGAACAGCGCCCAGCCGAACGTCACCGGATCCCCGGCGAAGCTGGGTGGATAGGACGACACCGCTGGCGCGATCAGCGCGGGAGTCGTCACGCGTCGGCCACCGTGTAGACGCTTTGCGAAGGAGCAACGCACAGGCCGGGAAGGTCCGTGATCACGTCGATCTCTTCATAGAGCATCTTGTTGATCGCAGCGTCGTTCGCTTCCGCCTCGGGTGTGCTAACGGTGTTCGGCGAGTTGTCGACGCCCCATGCAAAGGGTCCGCCTGCGAGGACGCGGAAGCGCAGGCCGGCGACCCGATAGAGCGCATCCGAGATCGTCACCTCGACCATGTCGCCCGGCAGCGTGCCGCCAGTCGTCGGGTTCACCGCCGCGGTGTGTTTGCTGCGCGACCAAGTGGCGCCATTGTCACGCGAGAGCTCGACGCACGGCGTGACATTGCCGAGGCCGTCGCCCGACCGCAGCCGGCCGAAATTGGGGCAATCGATCTGAAAGCGGAACCTGGTCCGCGTGCCATCGGTGAAGCGGCCCGACGTGCCGATGACTGCCGGCTGGCCGATCTGCGCCAGACCCTGCCCCTTCGCGAGGCTGAGAGCGAAATGCCGACCCACGCGGACCTTGCCCGTGGCGGTATTGTCAGGGTGGTAGGCGTCTGGCTGCGTGTAATCGAGCGAGTGGACGCCGACCGGATAGCCGCGGCTCTTTGCCCAGAGCGTGCCGCTGTCGCGAGCGGCTCCGACGCCGCCCTGCCGCACGCCCTCGATGTAGGGCATGGTCGAGGTGGCATCATAGTCGAACGCGGTGCTGACCACAGTCGGGATGTTGTGGCGCGTGGGCGGCATGTAGAAGATCGGCGTCCCCTTCCCGAATGCATCCATGATCGAGAGGATGGGCCGCGCCGTGCCCTTCACGAGCCTGAACTGCACAGGGGTTGCAGACGAGCCGATCGCGACGCTCGCGTCCGAGACGATATAGGAGGCGATGACGCCGGCCGGAATGCCGGACGTATTCACCTGTTTCAGGAAGGTCGTGCCGTCGGTCTGCGTTGATCCGCCAGTAACGAGCGGACGATCGCCCAGACCGGGCGTTCCCGACACGATCGAGGTGATATGCAGATAGTCAGTGTTGCCGGCGGTAATGTAGCCCATCACGATCGCATCGGTGCCAGCCTGCTCGTGCAGACCGATGATGCCCACCTCGGTCGCGGGATCGCCGCCCGGCACCGCAGCAGACAGCGTGTAGGTACCGACCCCGCCCGCGCCTGTGCCGAGCGCGGTGATCTTCGTGTCGATCGCGGTCTGCTTTGAGCCGACGACATCGTACATGATGCGGATGGTCGTGCCGACCGTGAGCGTGCCGCGACGCGCGGAGGCCACTGTCATCGTCGTGCCGGCGAAAGTCGCGCGGCCGAAGAAGTGATCGGCCGGCCCGTAGGCATAAGGCCCGCGCCCCAGCCAGAAGCCTTCCAGCATAGTCTGGCCGAACCGCCCGCCCTCGTCGGTCAGGTCGGTATGCCAGCCCATCAGGACGCCGGAGTAATCCTCCTTGCCGCCGAGTTCGATCAGGTCGACCATCTGGTCCCACATCCCAGAGGCGTTCTGCAGGATGTATTGGTTCTCCATCAGGTCGGCGGGCCCGGTGCCGCCCTGCGCCGCGACGACCACCTCGAAAGGCGCGTCAACCCAGCGGTTCAGTTCAAGCGCCAGCGACTTGTATTGATCGGCGCCGATCCGAAGGCCGAGCGGCTCGACCTCGGGAAACGGCGGGATGTTTGCCGTCCAGGCATTCGCACCATTGCGAACGAAGTTCGCCGGCACGCCCTTATACTGGACTTCCAGCGTCGCCGCGCTGAGGCCGTTAGATACCTGCGACTGACCGATCAGCGCCCACTTATAGCCGACCGCGAACTGCGAGCAGTCACTATAGGTAACGCTGGTCGCCCCCGACTTGCCGACCAGGCGGACCTCGCGGAACAGCCAGTCACTGTGCTTCGGGCAGTCCAGCGCACCCGACCAGTTCGACGTGTCCGCCGGCGCCAACGTGGCAACCGCGCTTGCGCCGGTCAGGCCGGGCGCATTGGAGAAGTCGAGATTGATCGACGTGTAGCCGCTGCCGGGATTGTCGACATAGATCGCCGTCACCCCGCCGCTATTGACGACGAATCGCCCCGCGGCGCCGGTGCCGTTGCCGGTGATGATCAGGGCATAGGTGCCGGTCGTGCCGCCGGTGCCGTTCACCTTGGACGAATAGCCGGTCCAGCTACCCGCCACCTGCACCGTCGCAACCGCCGTCCAGTCGCGCACCACGACACCCGAGGCGTCGCGGAAGCGAACGCTGACGGTGCTGTCTTCGGTCGGCCAGCAACGCCCCGACAGCTTGATGCGGAACGCCTGCTGACCGGGCCGCAGCCCATAGACGTACCGGTTGCGGGGGGCCGGCGCGACCGTCGCCGTGCCCGTTCCCTTGCGGAACAGGTCGGAGCCGGCAGCCCACCGACCAACACCTTCGCACGGCGCCGAGGTGTCGCCGACGCAGAGCGGATCGCGGACGAAGGATGTCGGGTCGCTGGTGAAGCGCCGCAGCCATTTGATGGTCGACGGCGTGATCACGGTCGTCGGATGCGCGCCGCGGTGGATCGCCAGCAGATCGGCATTCGTCACGGCTTCCTCGGCATAGAAGGACAGGCCGTGCGCCATCATAGAGAACGACTGCGTCAACGGCTGAGACAGCGTGGCGCTGGTCACGTCGTTGAAGATAGTGCCGCCGATCGCGAACTTGCTCGGGACACTGCCGCTCGGCCCCATCGCGCTGATCAGCAGCGCATTGTTGGTGGCGCTCAACTCGGCAGCGAATGCCGCATTGTCAGTGCCGGTGCCGGTCAGGATCTCGTCTGTATCGAGGCTGTGGACATCGATGCGGAAAACGCCACTTGCGCGGTGCACTGCGACACCGATACGCCGCCACGACATCGGAACCAGCCGGCTCCAGACCGTGATGGAGCCGCCGCCGCCTGCGCCCGCGTTGGCGTAGAAGCGGAAGCGCCGCGCCTGCCGGCGGGTCGCATCGCTGCTACCATAGCCCGCAGTGAAATAGACGAGCGACCAGCCCTGACCCGTACCCTGCGTGAGCGTGGTCGCGCCTTCGAGCAACATCTCGACTGCAGGGTAGACGCGATCGTCCTTCTCCAGCGCCCGATAATGGCAGCAGTCGACGCCATAGCGCAGGATCGGCGTGGTCCGGCTGCCGAAGCTCTGCGTCAGCAGCCCGCGAACGCCCGTGTTCGACAGGTTCGGCCGCGACTCCTGGAGCGGAAACTGGCTATTGTTGTCATAAGGGAAGCGGATCGAGCCGCCGGCCGGCTTGATCTCGGCCGCCGCCTGACGCGCCGCCTCGGCTTGCGCAGCGGCGAGGGCCACCGACGAGCTGGCGGAATTGACCTTCGTGTCCAGTTCGGTGCTGGCGCCGGCAACGATGGCGTTCAGGTCCGTGACCGCCATGTCGCGCGAGGTGCCGATCTGGGTCAGCGCATTTGCGCGAGCCGTGTTGACAAGCCCGAGTTGCTCCCCCGCCTGCTCGGCATAGCCGGCCGCTTCCTCAACCTTCGCATCAAGATTGATCTGGTCCGCATCGGTGAGACCAGGCCCACGCAAACCGCCGACGATGCCACGCTTGATCTGGTTCATGGTGCAACGACCCCCGCTTCGACAATGAACTCGCCGAGCCACAGCGGATCGCGGAGGCCGTCGGCGTATTCGATGAGAACTTCGTAGGAAAAGGACTGCGGATCGCCCGCCTCTGGCGCATTCTGTCCAGGCAGATCGCGGATAGCTTCCATCGGGATGGATGGCTCCAACCTGAGCCGGCGCAGCGGTTTCGACACGCCGTCAGCGGGATCCACCATCGTGCCGATCTGTCCGACATCGACCATCGTGACATCGGCGTCAGACGCGAGCGCCGCGCCGGCGGCGCCGGGATAAAGACGAACCTCCATGATCGCGGTCGCGCCGGTGATCGGCAGAGGGTCGCCCAGATAGTCAGTCAACAGGGTCGCCCCGAACGGACGATTGCGCGCCGCTCCGAGCGGCTCGACGATTGCCGCCATGTCATTCTCCGATGGTGAAGGTTCAGGCTTCGATGACGAGGATGTTGGCCGTGGCGCCAGCCAGTGCAGACAGGACGCCCGTGAGGATCGCCTGCTGCTGAACGTTGGCCGTGCAGCCTGTCGCGGTGACCGCCGTGATCGCCGTCCGCGTCGGGCCGGACAGAACCGATGTCGTCGCCGGCAGCGCCTTGACGATCGGGGGTAGCGTGAAGGACGGATTGATGCCCGCCGCGGCGTTGAAGAGGAAGTTTGCCGCTCCCTGCGCGTTCGTGGCCGCCGCAAGGACAAAGACGCGCTTCGCGGCGTTGAAGTTGAACGCGTCCGCTTTGGCTTGGACATAGCCGCCGCTGTTGGCGGGTCCGATATACATCCCGACCTGTGGCTTCACGCCTTGGCCGCCGAGCCAATCTACCACCTTGATCAGCGTGCGCGTGCCATCCGCCTCGCCCGCGAGCACTGGCGTCCAACCGGATGGCCCAATGTCGCCCTTAACGCTGTCGCCCTTCTGAGCCATATACGGCTCGATCCGGGCGCCGTTGATCAGGGCACCGCCGACGACGTTCAGACGCACGCTCATCATGCCACCGTTGCGCTGGCGGGACCGGTTGCCGCGGCCGGTACGCCGGCATCGCTGAACGCTCGAACCCAATATCGATAGGAGCCGGCTGCGACCGTGTCGGTCACCGCCATGACTTGGCCGAGCCCGCCCACCAATGGGCCAGCGATCTCGGTGGCGTCAGCAAAGACCGTCGTCGTGCCGCGATATAGCCGGCAGTGGCCGAAGTTCGACGAGACCGGGTTGCGCCAGCCGATCGCGGCGGAACCGGTGCCGCCGGTGGCGGTCAGCAGCGTCGCTGGCGCCGGTGCAAGCGAAGCGCTGTTGAAGGTGTAGGGGCCAAGCACTAGCCGCGAGCTTTCGTCTGCGCCCGCCCCGCTACCGCGATAGCGGATGCCGATCTCATAGGCGGCATCGGGATCGAGCCCGAGGATCTCATGCCGCGTTGGTGATTGTGCGGCCACCGTTGCCGATGTCGTCCAGGCGGTCGCTCCGACTGCCCGATAGTCGAATGTCACTGCCGCGACGTTCTGATCACCCGGCTCGCCGTCGAACGCGATCGAGGCCCGGAGCGTGCCGGTGCTGTCGAATGCGAGTTTGGTCGTGACCGTCCATTCGGCCGGGACGGGATTGTCGACTTCGTTGCCGTCGTTGTTCCAGATCACGTCGTCGCTGTCGCCATGCGGCGTCAGCGTCGGCGGCGGCGGCGCGGTGCCGGTCTGACCCAGCGCGAAGGCGTGTTTGGCGTTGGTCTCCGTGTCGAAGGTCAGCGTGGTGATCGCTGAACCGATGTCCTTCGAAACCGCGACGATGGTCCCGAGCAGGTCGAGCCCGAGCTCGGGAATGTCGAGATGAAGGCATTCGCCGAGCCGATACTCCCATAGGCGCGGCTTGCAGGGCAGCGTGATGCCGCTGATCTCGCGGCGGTTGACCAGTTCGTAGGCGCCGATCTGGGCCGCCTGATCCTTGTCGGCGACCAGCTCCAGCTTGAGCTCTTCCTCCTTTGGTTCGCCATCGAGCGCGACATATCCGGCATCGGTGACGGCGGTCGATTGGACGAACTCCCACTTGTTTTGTTCGCTGCGATAGAGGGGAACGATTGAGTTGATCCGGCCGCGGTAGGTCGGCATCGCTGGGGCGACCAGTTCGCCGTCCGCCAAGTCGTCGGCCGTGATGGTATCAAGCGCGACCTTGGGCGCCTGAAAGCGCACCGCGAGTTTCCCGCCCGAGAAGCAGGGCAAAGCCGCGCCCGCCTGGCAGATGCGCTTGAGGTTTTCCCAACGCGACAGGCCGGGCCCGTCGTAGACAGTGCCCGACGCCTCCCAGCCGTTCGCCTGGCAGACATTGATCCACGCCAGCCAGCTCGGCCAATCGATGCTATCTTGAGGAAAGCCGCAGCCCACGACCTGAACACCGTTCAGCGCGAAGCGCCCGCGTGCATAGGCCAGCGCGTTGAGACCGACGCTCGGGTCATATTCGAACGTCTCTTCGTCTGCCCAGCGATGCGCGCCGCTACCTCCGGGAAAGGTGCCGTCCTTGCGCGGGTCGTAGCTTTTCGACCAGCGGCCGACCATGCCCATCGGCGGGACGCCTGACGCCCACCGCTTGCCCTTCTTGTCGAAGCGCATGTTGATGAGGCCGGCGGCATAGCCCGACAGCTTGTGCTGCGGGCCCCAATCCGGGATCGGCGTGTATCGGCCCGCAAGCGCCGCCGGCTCCGGTCGGAGGCCGATCTGTTTCGAGAGGAACAGGAAATCGCTGTAATAGCCGATCGCCGCGGTACCGGCGAAGGCGACCGGCTGCCAATCGACGAGGAAGTCTTCAAGCGCGTGCGCAGTCGTTGCAGACCAGATCAGCACCAGCGCGCGATAGGGGTTCTTCACACCGTTCGATTTTTGGCCGTAGCCGACATCATACATCTGCGAACCGGCAACATAGCTGCGGCCCATGCTGTAGGGGATCGGACCATTGGCGCTGATCGTGATGTTGTTCACGCTGCCGAGTACGCCGGGCTTTTTCGCCAGCAGCGTTGCGCCGAGAGAGGCGGCCGTTGCCACGGCGGACGCGACCGAGGCAACCGTGGCGGTTGTGGCGCCGAAGGTGCTGGCGAACGCCGCACCACCACCGGCCGCACCGACGCCCGTCGCCACCAAGGCGACAGCGCCAGCGATCAGGGCTACCGTCCGCAGCGTCTTCGACATACGATCAACCGACCTTTCTCGGAGCAAACATGCATCGGTCCATCTGCCTGCTCGCCGTCATGCTTTCTGGCTGCGCCGTCACTGCCAGCGATCTGCGCGCTCGGGCGCCGATTGCCTCGCTGTCGTCGACCAAGGCCGTGAACGAGATTGCCGCCTGCGTTGCTGACCAGTGGTCAAAGCAGAATGGAGCGGTGGCCAGCACGCCGCGGCCGAACGGGACTTCGGTCACCCTCACGATGCAGGATTTCAACGTCCTGACGATGTATGCGGCAGACATCGAGGATCGCGGATCTGAACGCGCCCTCACCGCCTATGCGGCGAAGGGCGCCCGCTTCAAGAAGGTCAGCGACGACCTCCAGCTCTGCGTCTGATCGGCTAGACCCGCCAAGCGCCTTTGAGAGCGAGCGGGGTCATCGCGGCCGGCCGATCGCTGTCTTGATGCCAGCCCCAAACCTTGGCGCCGACACAGATCGTCAGCGCGTCCATGCCGTCACCTTCCATCAGCGCCAGATCGCCAAGCAACATCGATGCGGGCGGGATGCGCTCAAGGAGGCTATCGAGCAGCGCCTCGATGCCGCCCACTTTCGCCGCGGCTCGGCGCGCACCAAGAAGCGAACGGTAGCGCGGCAACGGCGGCGGCACGTAGCCCAGTTGCACCAAGTGCCAGCGGCCGATCGCAATGCAGTCGGTGCGCCCCCAGACCATTGCCTTCGATTTGAAGCGATCGAGCGTTGCCTGGGTGGCCTCCTGCCGCCGCAGCAAGTCGCCCTTCATTCGGGCGACTCCACGCCCCACGCCGTCGATCGCGGAACGCCCGTTGCGTTCGCCATGCCCAGCTCGCCCGGATAGCACGCTTGATGAAACCGGTCGTTCAACGCGTTGCCCTTGTAGATCAGGAACAGGCGCTCGGCCGACGAGACGAACTCGACATCGAGCTTTCGTTCGCCCTTCGACAGCTTCAGCGTGGTGGTGTCGATCGCAAGGTCTGCCGTCTGTTCTGGCGTCCCAACAATCTGCCCGCTGTTCGGATCGACCTCGGCCAGCCAAAAGCGCATGCGGGCGCCCTGATACTCCGGTCGAGATAGATCGACCGCGGCAGCGGTAGAGGTCGGAAGAAAGGTTACCTTCCCGCCCGGCGCCTCATCGCCGACCTTTTCCTCGAACGTTTCCGCCGCCTCGATGGCGCCGAAATCGGGATCGAGGGATTCGTAGAGCGTCGGCCCCCAGTAAACGAACCCGCCGTCGCACAGCCGGATGAAGCGTCCGCCGGGGAGCGCGATCTCCATCAGTCCGGTGATCGTAAGAAAGGGACTGGCGAACATCAGCGGCGCTCATGAATTTCGAATGCAATGGCAAGGAGCCGGTCGGCCGAGATCTGCCACTGGGTCTCGTCCCCCATAAGGAGACCTTCGATCATCGGCCGGGCGACATGCAGCGCATCGCCATCCGCCGGCGGGACGCGCAGCATTGGCGTAATCATGATCGTGGCGGTGCCGCTCGCGGTGGCGATGACCTGGCTGTCGACGAAATGGAGGTAGTGGCGCCCGCCGATGAAGATCGAAAGCGGCTGCCCTTCCTTGAAGGCATAGCGCGACGTGCCGCCACGAACCGCCAACTGCTTGCCGGCTTGGCCGGCGCCGTTGACGACGAACGAACCGGGGTTGCCCGGGTCGAAATCGAGCAGCGGGTATTCCCAGCGCGCGCCCTCCGTCTTGCCCCGCAGAAGGCGCGAGACCCAGATGCGCCCCTCGCGGTCGCTTTCGAGCGGCGGCAGCGTCACCGACAGCGCGAACCGGCTCCCAAGACGGTTGAGGCGCTGGACCTCGCCGCCGAGCGAAGGCTCTAGAAAGCCGCCGAAATCCAGCAGGCGCGGTGTCGCCTGAACGCCGCCGATGTCCGTCGGGAGATCGATCACGGAAGAACCCTCGACTGCTTGCGCGCCGCCGCGATCTGCGCGCCCTGCGAACCTGCGGTCGCCGCTCGCAGGCCAATGGGCGCAGCAACACTGGTCGCACGGCGATCGACGATCACGTCGAAATAGGGCGATGGCACGACTTGGGCGATCCGGCCGCCGCCGTCGTTCGCTGGCGCCACCGACAGCAGTTCACCCTTGCCCACGCGCGCGATCGGCGATCCGTTCAGCGACAGGATGTTACGATCGATGCCCGAAAGCCCGCTGATCACGCCCGCGCCGCCCTTCGCAAAACGCGGCAGGGAGGTCAGGCTGATCGAGCCATCGGGGTTCGGCCCGCCGCCGAAGGTGCCAGGGCCATAGCCGGGCTTGTACCCTTGGAACACGATACCGGTTTGGTTGGCCGTCGGGGCTCCACCGAACAGGCCGGCGAGCGAACTGCCCGCGCTCAGCAACGAGCCGAAGATGCCCCCGCCTCCGCCAGACGATTCGCCCGAACCGAACAGCGCTTGAGCCAGCGGCTTGATGATCGCCTGTTGGACCGCAATGCGGGCAAGCTCGCCGATGATCTGGTTCGACATGTTCTTGAAGGCCTTCGTCACCGAGCCGGCGCCGATGATCGCATCCGCCAGCCCGTCGTTGAGGGTCTTCAGACCGCCGACGCCAATCTCTTCCAGTTCCTCGTTCGCCTCCGCGGCGGACTTGGTCAGCTCATCCAGATAGGATTCGCCGGGGCCGGCGGTGTCGCGGGTCACGCGCTCGACATCGTTCGCCTTGAGCTGCCCCAGCATATCCAGCCGCTGCTGCGCGAGCGCCTTCTCGGCGTCGCTAGCCGACACGGAGTTCTTGATGGCCTCAAGCTGGACGCGCTCCATCTCATATTGATTTTCGAGCAGCTTCAGTTCGATCGCCCGGCGCTCTTTGGCCGTGTCCGCGAGAGATGCCTGTGACCGCAGGATGTCGTTTTCGTTCTGGAGGCTGGCCTGCTTCGCGGCCAGTGACTGCCGGTCCATCGCCTCATCGTATTCGCGATTGGTGACGCCCGCCCGAAGATCGTCGACCTGCTCGTTCCGCAGCTTCAATTCCTCTGCGGCGAGCGGGGACAGTTCCTTCTTCTTTACCTTCTCGTCGATCTCGGCGTTGTAGGCCTCGCGACCGTTCGCCAAGCGGATATGCTCCAGCCGGGCCCGCTCATCGGCGTTGTTCGCCAACTGGATCTGAAGCCCCAGATATTCATCGTTGAGCGCATCCAGTTCTTCAGCGCGGTTGCGGGCGCGATCGGCATCGGTCGGGCCCGAACTGCCCTTCTTCTTTTTGTCGTCCTTGACCTCGGGAAGCTCCCCCACCGACGGGGCGGTCGGCCCCGCCTGCGATGCGGCGAGACGGGCCTGAAAGTCCGGGTCTTTCCGCGCAGCCTCAAGCAAGCGGCCGGCCTCCAGCTCATCACGGCGCGCTTGGCGATAGGCCCAACCCTTCTTGCTCGGATCGCGCAGTTCGGCCGCTCGCCGCCGCTCGGTCGCCTGTGTCGCTGCCCGCGTTCGCATTGACACGTAGCGCACGGGGTCCGCCGCTTCCGCCTGCTCGGCAGGCCCGGACGTAAACCCCCGCCAGAAGCCCTCATCCCGCTTGATCCGCTCGACGCCCTTCATCGTCGAGAAGAACACGAGCGCCTTCTCCGTCGCCCACCCGATTGCGTCGGCTAGCTTCATGATGCCATCGGTATTCTCGGCCACGATCGCGGCGAACCGCAGTTCGAGGACCTGCTTCATCTCCGACAGCTTGTCGGCCGCCTCGTCGGCGTTGCCGATGAGATCATCGCTGAGAACTAGGCCCAGCTTCTGCGCACGCTGCGCCATCTCTTCGATGGCGCCGCTGCCCTCCTTCAGGAGCGGCTCGAGTTCCTGGCCCACCTTGCTGAAAAGCTCGACCTCGCGCTTTGCGCGGGTGGCTGGATCCTTGATCGCAGATAGGGCGTCAGCCAAACGAACGATAACAACGCCAGCCGAGACGACGTTGCCTTGTCCGTCATAGATACTGACGTTGAGGTCGCGGAATACCTGCGCCGCAGCCTTCGTGCCGGCGTGCGCTTCACCGATGGTCTTCGTGAGCTTCTGCAGCCCCTTGTCCATCTGATCCTGCTCGACGCCGGTTTGCGTGGCGGCATAGCGAAACTCTTGCAGTTCCTTGGTCGAGACGCCGAGCTGCGCTGCAACCTCGCCGAGCGATGACGCGTAATCAAGAGCGCGCTGCGAAGCCCCGATGAACGCGGCGGCCACCGCGCCAGTCGCCAATCCCTTCAGACCGGCAGAGATGCCCGCCAGCTTCGCCTGAATGTCCTTCGATGCGGCGGCGGCTTCCTGCCGCGCGCGCTTCGTCCCCGCCTCGAAATTGGCGCTGTCGAGCCCCAGCGTGACGCGCAGCGCCCCGATCAAACCGCCACTGGTTGCCATGCGCACCTCATTGCGATCTTGCTCGGCGCCTCTTAGATTCGCCGGCCATGAAGAAGTGCCCGAGCTGCGCGCAGCAGATCCCAGACGAAGCGAAGGTCTGCCCGAATTGCGGTCGCCGCTTCGGCTTCCGCTGGCCGCTGACCGGCTGCGGAACGCTGATCGTGATTGCGCTTGTCGCTGCTACCGTCAGCCAGTGCGGCAAGGGCGGCGACCAGCCGACGGCGGCGCCAGCGCCGGCCGCGAGCCAGAGCGTCGAGGGTCCGCAGGTTCTCGCCTTGGAAACGGCGGAACGCTACCGCGGCGACCAGGTCATCGTCACCGGCACAACCAATCTGCCCGATGGCGTTGAGTTGATGGTGACGCTCCGATCAAAGGGCGCGCCGAACATGGCCCAATCACACGGGCTAGTGCGTAACGGCCGGTTCGCGTTCGAACCGCTACGCCTCTTTGCCGGGCCCAAGGCGCCTTACGAACTGAGCGTCAGCGCGGGCATAACCGATGTGCAGCCCGAAGCGGTGCGGCCTGCGATCGGCGACGACTATTCGAAGTTCACCGGTCCCCTGATCGACAAGAGCGAACTGGGCGCGAGCGTCAGCTTTTCGAAGGCGCTGACGCCGCCCGCTTGATCCGCACCTTGTCCCCGAACCCCTTGAACATGGTCAGCAGTTCCTTGGGAGTTTTCGGTCGCTTCGGCTTCAGGTCGGCCGCGTAGTGCTGGAAGGCCTTTAGCTTCTTCTCGCGGGCAAACCGCTCGGTCGCCCAGGCATTGAAGTAGGATTCCTCAATCGCCTCTTCCGCCGCTTCCACTCGCCCCTGCACGGCGGCGGCGAAGCTGGCTGGCGTCTGCTTCCAGAATGCATCGGGTTCGAAACCCCACCTCACCCAGATGCCGAACCATTTCCGCCAGTCTACGCCGCCGCCTTGCGAGGGTTTGCCTTCTTGGCTTTCGGCTCAGTCGGCGCCGGCGGAAAGGCGCCGATAACCGCTCGGGTCAAAGCCTCATGCACGGAGCCGGGCGTGGCGAGCGAGATGATGTTGCCCGCCCAGCCGATCGAGCAGGGATGCTTTGCCTGAAGGCCGGCCCACAGCAGAGCGCGCTGAACCTTGAGGGATCGGCCGCGCTGGAGCCCATCAAGCAACTGATCGAGATCGAGGCCCGACGCGTCCTCGGCCTCGATCAGCGCGTTGATGTCGATGACGATCGTCAACTCTTCGGCGTCATCGCCCTCGCCGATTTTGAGGGTGGCCTCCCCCTTGAGCGGATTGGCCATTACGGCGTCACCACCGCGGCGTCTTCATCGACCGCGCCCGTGACGCGGACGTTGAGAGTGGCGGTCAGCCGGTCGTCGAGCGGGATCGCGCGCTGATAGCCCAGCACCAGAACGGTGCCCGAGATCTCCCACGCGGGCTCCCCATCTTCATCTGGCAGCCGCGTCATGAACTCGCGCACCTTGCCGCGCGCTTCGCGGCAAGCCGCGTCGGTCGCGGAGCCAGGCACATAGTTCATCTGGATCGAGAAGGTGCCGGTGTCGATCAGGCCGCCGATATACTCGCGCCGCTTCTGCGGCGATTTGTAGTGCGTCTTCTCGACCTCCGACACGGTTTCCTCCGGGATGCCCATGTCGAAGACGCCGTCCAGTTCGATCAATGTGCCGGAGGCGTTGGCGAGATGAAACTCGCTGCCCCAGCCGGTCGTCTCGCCTGCCATAACTTTCCTCCTACGCCTGCGAATGCCAAAGCAGCACGTCCAACGAGCGGCGCATGACTTGCTCGTTGCCGGCCTTCTCTTCGAAGTCTGTGATCCGATCGACGATGCCGCGGCGGAACTTCACACCGTGGAAGGTGCCCGCCGGCACCACAGCATCAATCACCGTGTCGGCCAGCGCCTTCGCCTCGCTGTACGACTTCGCGCGCACGTCGATCTGCACGCGCGCGAACTGCATCCCGAAGAAGCCCTTGTAGTGCTGCTCGCGCTGCTCGGTGATGACCTGCATCGTGATGCGCGGCAGCGGCGTGCCCTGTGGCGATGTCACCCAATGGATCCGGCGCCCGACGAGCGCCGCGACCGGCGCGGCGTCGACCTGGCGCTGCGCAAGCGCCGCTTGCATGTCCATGCCTAGACGGTCCCGGAACGGGCAGCCCGCCGGGCCGCGCGGGCTGCGGCGCGCTGGCGGGTCTTCTCGATCTCTTCCCCAATGAACTCCTGCGCCAGCACAAGAACGCGCGACGACGTGGTATCCCACGCCGGGCGGACGTGCGGCTGCGCTGCGTGATCCTCGGTGCCGAACTCCTGCGGAATGCCGGCCGGATCGGTCGTGCCCGCATACACTTCGACGAAGCTCTGACCTTCCTTGCGCACCAAGCGCGCCTGCCGCTTGGTCAGCTTGGTGCCGATGATGTAGCTATCCCGCAGAGTGCCCGGGGCGCGGCCGGGGCTTTCCTCGGGGTCGGACACCGGCGCCAGTTCCTTCACCTTCGCGAGGAACGGCTCCAGCGCGCGAAGGCCGGCGCGGCGCAGGGTATTGCGCGCCGTCGCCTTCGACATCGACGCCAGCGCGTCGTCGAGCTCCTTGAGCCCCTGAACGGGAATGGTCGTGCCTGCCATCAGCCAACGTCCCTCACAGCTTCGATCTCGCGTTCGGCGTTGAACTCTTCGCTCGGGATATTGCTGGTGACATTCCAGTTGCTGCCGTCGAACACGATGCGATCCTCAACCGAGATGCCCGCCGTGTCGGAGTTGGCGAGCACGATGAAGGTTGCCGCCGCTTGCGCCTGCTCCTGAGCGGCTTCCCGCCGCTCTGTGCCCTTCGCGAAGATGACCCGCGCCCAGGCGGAAACCAGCGGGCCCCAGGTCTGAACCTCTTCATTGTAATTGTTGGTGGTGATCGTCGCCCGTTCGACCCGGATCAGGCGGTTTCGCCGGCCGTTGTTCACGCGATCCACACCATTCGATAAGGCCGGCAAAGGGCTTCAACACCGAGCGGCAGTTCGCCGGAGATCGTGCCGGTGATCACCGCGTCGCGATTGGCGAAATAGTGGCCGATGAGCAGGAGCATCGCCTGCTTGAGCGACTGCGGCACATCGGCGGGCGTCGCATATCCGGCAGTGACAGTGACACTGACAGCGCCAGGCGAATAGAGGGGCATGGGCCATGCGGCGCCAAAAGCCGGTCGAAGCCTCGCGGGGCGCACCCCCGAGATCAAGCGGGCATCGCCTACGACGTGATCCACCCCGGCGGGATCGGTGTAGCTGACCACGAACACCGCATCCGCAGCGATCGGCCACGCCCGCAACTCCACCCGTCCGAAGTCATCGAAGGTTTGCGTCACCTCGCGCGGCGCAAGGATGTGTCCTGTGAAATTCTCGACAACCTCCCGAGCGGCAGCGATCCAGCCCGGGAACAGGCTGTCCTCGCTATCGTCGAGCACGCGGCAATGCGCCTTAGCTTCGGCCAAGGTGATAGGCTCGGGCATTGCCACCTCCGTGAAACTTGTGGCGGCTTGCCCGGCCGCCTGCGGGAGGATTCGACTTAGTCGGACGCCTTGAGGTTCTGTTCGACGGCCTCTTCCGGTGTCAGCGTCGGATCGTTGAAATCGATCTGATTGCTGACCTTCGACGCACCCTTGCGCGGCTCGTCGTCAACGGCCGGATGCTTGGTGTCGATGCGCTCGACGATGGTCGGCTCGATCAGCGCGCCCGAAGCGGCAACGTCGGTGGCCGGCTTCAGCTTGTCCGGCTCCAGGCCGGCGGTGTCGGGCTTGCCCGGCACGTCAGACAGCTTCACGCCGCTCGTGTCGACGGTCTTCTTCACGGTCATGGATCTTCTCCTGTGGAAGGGACGGCGCCGCACGGCGCGGCGCCGTGGCCGATCAGGCCATCTTCAGGGCGCGCATGTATTCCGGGTTCTGCACGCCCCCGCCGACCCGCTTCGTGGTGTAGAAGTGGACGAACGGCTTGTTGGTGAAGGGATCGCGCAGCACGCGGATGCCGATACGATCGATGACCAGGTAGGTCGCGGCCATGTCGCCGAAGAGGATCGGCACCAGGCCGGTGGCGACGTTCGGCATGCCCGGCACCTCGATCACCGGATAACCGGCCAGAGTCGAGGGCTCGCCCGCGACATAGGTCGGCTGCCAGATGTAGTTGCCCTGGCCGTCCTTCAGCTTGCGCAGGCGGCCAAGGGACGAGCGGTTCAGATAGAACTTCGCCATGCCGTTGCGCTCGCTCGGGAGCGAATAGACGAGGTCGATGATCTCGTCGGTCGTGATCGCCGCCGCAGCAGCCGCAGTGGTGAGCTGGATCGCGCCGAAGGGGTGCTTCGCCGCATTCGCCGCACCGGTGACGTAGGTCAGGATGCCGTCGGGCTTGTTGACGCCGTTGCCCGACAGGAACGCGATGTTCTCCTGAATGGAGAACTCGCCGTCGACCTCGTCCGAGAGCCACTGCTCGAGGTCGATCGCCACGTCGTCGAGCGCGGTCTGGGTGATCGCCGGATTGGCGTAAAGCTCGCCCGTGTTGAACGTCAGCGAGGTCAGGCCCGGGGTGGCGGTCGCCGGACGCGCCGCCGTTTCACCGACCCAGCCGGAGCCGATCACGCCGTCGTTGTAGACGCGCGAGAAGCCATTGCCGCTGATCGAGATGACCTGCGCATTGGCGCGGATCGGCGACAGCAGCTTGAGCTTGTTGGTGACGGTGCGATCCCACTCGACCGGCGCGAGATAACCGCCGTCCGCCGCGGTGCCGACCGACATGGCCGCCGAGACATCGCCGCGGCGCATGTGCGCCTTGAAGGCGGCCACATATTCCGGGTTGGTCGGCTCCATGTCGCCGGGCGCGCCGCCGAGGCGGTTCGCGGCGATGAGGGTGGCCTGCTCGTCCAGCGCCTTCTCCAGCTCGACCAGCGAACCGTTGATCTTGTCGAGCTTGTCGTTGACGACGACGTCATCGGCCTTCTTGCCGAGGTTCGCCTCGATGGTGCCCTTGAACTCTTCCCAGCCCGCCTGGATCTGGGCGATCAGCGCGGCGGGATTGGAGGCGTCGGCGCGGGGTGCGGCTGCCACGGCACGCGGCACAGCGACGACGGCACCGGCCGCAAGAAGCGCGGCGGTCGAATAATGCTTCATTCTGGTGCTCCCTATGAGCGGGTGGATGCTGCCAGACGGGCGAGCGCGCCCATCAGGTCGGTATCGGCAGCGCCCGGCGTGCCGTCAGGCTCAGTGGCAGCGCCTGGCGTGCCCTTGAGGTTCTTGATGCGGGCGCGCGCATCGCTGCGCGGCATGCCCCCGGCGACGAGCGTCAGCTCCATCGCGCGAATTTCGTTGATCTCGCGGTCGGCCGCCTTGGCGTTCTCGTCGACCTTGATCTGGTCGGACGGCAGCAGCGCATCAGCGAAGCCGCGCTCGATCGCAACGGTCCCCGACATGTAGGTCTCGGCATCCATCCAGCGCGCGACCTGTTTGCCCTCGGCGCCGGTGCGAGCGGTGTAGACATCGACCATCGCTTGGTCGAACGGCGCCAGCCATTCGGCCGTCTCCGCCATGTCGTGCCGATTGCCGACCGCCATGACCCAGCAATTATGGATCATCATGAAGCTGGCGGCGCCGATCTCGATCGTGTCGCCGGCCATCGCGATGATGGAGGCGGCGCTCGCGGCCATGCCCATGATCTTCACGGTGATCGGCTGCGGATGCTCGCGCAGGACATTGTAGATGGCGATGCCCTCGAACATGTCGCCGCCCGGCGAGTTCAGATGCACCTCTATCGGCTTGGCGCCGATCGCCCGGAGCTGCGCGCCGATCTTCTTCGCCGTGATGCCGCCGCCCGACCAGAAATCCTCGCCGATGATGTCGAACATGGTGATGACGTTGTCGTCGATCGCCAGCGACCGAACGCCGGCGCCGTCCTCGGACCAGCGCTCCAGCACGTTCGGCTTGGTCAGCGCGGACACGGTGCGGTCGCCCGGCAGCGGCATGGCGCCAGGACGTTCCTTCGCAAAGACGGGGAATCGGTTGGCCATGCTACTCTCCCTCGGCCGGCGGGGTGGCCGCCGTCTGCCCCCAGGCGGGCTCATCGCCGCCTGGGATCTTGTTCATGTTCATCTTCTCGCGCGCCTCGTTGGGGACCATGAAGCCCGCCGCGCCCGGCCCACCGAGCGCCTTGGACAGGAACTCGGACTGCTCCTTCAGCGACCCGCGCAGCAGCGCGCCCTCGTTGAACTTGGCGAAGTAGACCTCTCGCTCCGCATCGGTCAGCAGATCACGCGCAATGGCCTCTTCCCACGCGACGAACCAAGGCATCAGGCAGTAGGTGACGAGGAACAGGCCAAGCTGCTCGATGCCGCTGCCCCAGCTCGTTTCATCGAACATGAGCAATGGGCGCGGGACACCGGTAAAGCGTGAGACTTCCTCCGCCTGATACTTGCGCTGCTCCAGCCCCTGCGCGTCCTTGCCGCTCATTCCGAACGGCGCCGGCTCCATGCCTTCCTCAGCGACGATCCATTTCCCCGCGTTCTCCGGGCCGCTGTGACGCTGCTCGAATTGCGTCGCGAGGTTTGCGATGGCTTCCGGGCTCAATTGCTTCGGATGCTTCAGCACGCCCCCGACGTAGGCGCCATGACGCATCAGGCGAGCCGCGGCATTGTCGGCGGCGTCAGCGAGACCCAAGGCCTCGGCGGCAACCTTCAGCAGAGCGTCACCGGTGAGCCCATTGGACGACAGCGGCGCGCGCAGGTGGAAGACTTCGTCTTGGTCGAGCGTCACTCGATGGCCGTCGGTGCGCGTCCATTTGAACGTTTTGCGCCACTCCGCCGAAAGCGTGACCTCGACCTTGCGCGGATCCATCGGGATCAGCGCCATGGTGCGCCCGCGCGACCGGACCTTGTAAGCAAACCCGTCCCCATGCAGCAGCGCCTTCGCCTGCATGTAGCTCTTGAACTCGAGCGGTGTTTGGTAGCCGTTCGGCTTCGCATGCAGCAGCCCGAACACAGGATGCTCGCGGGCCTTGCGGTGATCGCCATCCGCCTCGCGCTCGAACAGGTGGAGCGGCAGCATGCCGACCGCCGACGAGATCAGATTGATTGCCCGAAAGAACGTTGCGTTCCGCAGAGCGCCGCGCTCGGTCACCGGCCGACCAGCAGCGTTGGCAATGCCGTCTCGCAGGAAGTCGGGCAGATTGGGATCGTTCAGGTCGAAGGTGGAATAGGCCTGCACGCCCGGCGCGACGACTGGCGGCGTTGCTGCAGCCGGCGGTGCGACTTCGCCGCCAAGCCATGTCGCGATTCGATCGATAACGCCCACTGTCAGAACGCCAGCACGCCGCGGGTTTCATACACCGACCGTTGAGAAATCTGCGTCGTCATAGCCGCTCCTATCGCCATGCACGCCGCAACAGCCGCGTCGATCTTGTTCGTGGCGCGCTCTTTGGAGAGCCACCGGTTTTCCCATTTGTCCTCGTCGGTGACGGCGGACATCATCGCGGAAATGAAGACCGGGTTGCGCCGAAAGCGGACGCGCCCTTCGAGGATTGCCTCTTCCATGATCCGCAGGGAGCCAGGAAACCACAGCCCCTCGGGATCGCGCCCCTCCGCTTTTGCGGTCTCCCGCATCGCCTCGGATGGCTTGCCCTTTTTGGTGCCGCCTTGCGGGTGCTCAACGAAGGGAAGCGACAGCCCAAGCTTGTGACATTCGTCCTCGAGCCGGCGGAACGCGTACCGGTCATAAGCCACCATGCGGATGTCGAAGTCGTGCGCATCTTCCGCGAGCGCCTGGGCTACATGGTCGAACCGGATGCTTTGCCCTTTGGGCGCGTGGATGAAGCCGGCTCGGGCCCATTCCTCGTAGGGTTGCTTGTCTCGCAGCGCGCGGGCCGCGATCGTGTCGCCCGGCGTCCACGCTTCCACCCAAACATCAAACGTCGGCTTGGCAATGGTCCGCTTTTCGCCATCGATCTCCACCTCGCGAGCAACGCTACCAGTCTCGACGGCGCACGCCTTCACGGTGATGTCGCGGCTCTGCGAAAGGTCGAGCGCGACCGAAATTGGTTTGCCGTGGTGCTCGGCCGGGTCGAAATCCGCGATGCAGGGCTCGAGCGTTTCGCGTGTGATCCATGCGGTCTCGGCGTCCGTCCACTGGCAGAAGTGCAGCCGCATGATGCCGTTGAGCTTGCCCGGCATCGCCTTCGCCTGGGCGACGACGCCGGCGAGGTAATCCTCTGTGATCGTCACCCCCAGCAGCGGGTTGGCCTTCGGCCAGCAGGCGGGATCCTCCAGCGGGTCGTCGCCCGGGTCGAGCGCGCAGACGTAGCTAAAGGTGGTGTCGTCGATCGGCTCGCCGATGTAGGGCGCGTCCCCGTCCTTCGCGTCGTAGTTGCCGGCCGCGACCTTGACCGCGTGTTCGTGCTCTTCCCAGCAAACCGAGTTGCGGTCGCTGCCGCTGTTCGTGATCATGAACAGCAGCGGCTGGCGGCGGAACTTGAAGCCGCGTTCAAGCATCTCCATCACGCCGCGGTCAGGATGTTCGTGCACCTCGTCGCACAGCGCGAAGTGCGGACGGGGACCCGAGCCGGTGCGCTTTGCCTCCCGGCTGATCGGACGGAAAAAGCTGCTCTTCGCCAGATAGGCGAGGTTGTAGACCCGGCCGGCGCCGCCGCTCTGCTTGATCCGTTTCTTCAGGTCGGGCGACTTGTCGACCATGTTCACGGCGTCGCGAAACAGGATGCCCGCCTGGTCCTTCGTCGCGCCGGCCGCGTAGATCTCGGCGCCTGCCTCACCGTCGGCCATCATGCCGTACAGACCGACGCCGCCCGCGATTGGGCTCTTGCCGTTGCCCTTGCCCTCTTCGATGTAGGCGCGGCGGAAGCGGCGGACGCCGCCGTCGCGCTTCCAACCGAATATCGAGCCGACCTTGAACGCCTGACTCTCATGCAGGATCAGCGGCGCGTCTTCGAACTGACCTTCGCTCAGCCTCAGCTTCGTTTCGAAGAAGCGGATAGCGCGATCGGCGCTTTCGAGGTCGAGCGACAAGCCGCGATCGGAGCCGCGATCCAGATCATCGATATGCCGGCGGCATGCATTGCGAACATGCGGCCCCGCGACCACCAGACCCGCCAGCACGCGCTCCGCATAGGCGGTGGCGCGGTCAGCCGAAAAACTCATCCGGTTCCTCGGTGCCGGTGTCGCCGCGGTTCCGCTCGTCGGTCAGGCCGAGCTCGCTCATGTAAGCGCGCATCTGACCGTGCTTCGACGCCGGAAAGCCGGTCGTGTTGAGCCGGAACTCGGCCCATAGCTCGCAGAACGCGATGGCGGCCGGCTCGCGTGATCCATCCAGCCAAGCCGCCGGCTCAATGTAGCGCTTCCACGCCGCCAGCGCTTCGCCCTTCATCTTGCTTGGGCGGGTCAGCTTCCCGAAGCTGGTCACCGCCGCGTCGACCGCCTTGCGCGCGTCCGCCTCAGTGCCGTGCCGGGTGACATTGTTCGTACCGTCGACGATCCGCAACGCGACCGGCTTCGGCTTCGCTCCGCGTGTCGCCATATTGGACCTTCCGGGACATCAATTTGCAAAAATGTGTTTTTCAGGCCCGCCCTAGAAGCGAAGGGCTCCGGACTTTTCATGTCCCCCCGCCGCAATTTTGTTACGCGCAAGAATATTTCAATCCAAACGCACGTAATTTCATTGCGTTGAATAGCAATTCCATATCGTGGGACATTTTGTGTCGAGCGAACGAAATTTTATTACGCCGCAAGGGAAACCGGCAACGGTTCGTCGCATTTTACGCCGACCCGCTTGGACATCATGGCGTCGGTGAAAGGGGAGGCAGTTTTTCGATCGTCACGACGACCGCAACGTCGTCACCCTCACCAGGCTTCCCAACCCATCCGGTCGACCGTGATCCTTGCCATCGCACGTCGAACGATCCGACCAGCCCGAGGCTCGCCATCGCCGTCCTGATCGCATCCGATGCATCGATGACAGTCACTCGGCCCTCACCTTCACACCGCGCTCGACGAGCCACGAGATCGCAGCCTTGAGCCTATCGATGTAGATGTCCTGCCGTGACGGCCGCATCTTGCCGGCCAGCCAGGTCACGAACACAACGCCACCTATCGCGGGGCGCAGCCACCAGCGCGATACGGATCGAAGGGTCACGGTCACACGGGCCATCCATCTAGTCCGATCGCTTGCCGAGGCTTACCGCCGCGCTCGATGCGCTGCTTGTCCCGGTCATGGTGAGGCTTGCACAGGGACTGCAGTTCGCCTTGCCAGAACAGCACGGGGTCGCCGCGGTGGGGGATGACGTGGTCGGCAATGGTCGCCGCCGTGATGCGCCCCTCGCCCTGGCACATCCGGCAGAGGGGCTCGTCTCTTAGCTGGGCAGCGCGGCGCCGTTGCCAGCGCGCTGTCTTGTACCAGCTATCATGCTGGGGCTTACCCGATGTGCTCTGGACGAGTTTTTGACGACCGCCCAAGTGCATCATTGCACCTGCTCGGTTGGGACGAGGCCGGCCACCGTCTTGGGCGCCGCTTCATTTCTCTCGTCTGCCGGTCGTGCCAGCCGCGCCCGTGAAGGCGTACCGACTTTTGCAACATCCGGGCGCAGATGGAAAGCCTCTATTTTGATGGGGATCCGCCAGCCCGGAAAGCACACCAGCACATGGCTGCCCTTGGCGAGTTCCACGATTCCCGACATGCCGGCGAAGGCGCCCTCGGCCAAGCGGACCGCTTCACCTTTTGCGAAGGCGCGTCGATCCTCTTTCGGCTTCTCCCGCTGTTCCGCCGTGCGCAACGGCTCGAGGTTGCGGTCAGAGATCAGCGGGTATCCGCCCATGTACCGGAACACCGAGAAGGCCGGTTGAGCTTTGCGCTCGGTGGCGGCCAACCTGACGAGATCGTCGATCCGATCGGCACGAGCGAACACGAACCGAGAGACCAGTGGCACCGGGTATTGAACACGCTTCCTCGATCGAGGCAGGCGGCGGGAAAGCGTGACAGTCGGTGTCCAGGCATCGAAGCCGGCCGAGACCAGAGACTCCATCAATCGCAGGGTGCTAGGCGCAGCCGTGCGCAGGATGCACCAGTTTCCGTTCTCCATCATGCCCTCCCTGCCGCTTTGTCGGCTTCCAGATATTCCTGAACCGCGAGCCGCCTGTACGCCGCCCGCTCATCCTCGTCGGAGTTCTCGCGCCGAAGGCGGCCCTGGATCCATTCCACAGGATCGCCCGTCGCTTCGGCCTTGGCAGCGCGGATCGCCCTCAACACCCAATCGGGTCCGCGAGCGTTGCGCCACTTCCCGATGATGCTTCGCGAGGAACTGGCGTTCCGGCCGTACTGGCCAAGCAAGGCGACGCCCTCGTCGAACATCGCTTTCACGACATCGATCGGCGGCGCGTCAGCGCCCGATACGTTAGTATCGGAATATACTGTCCCGTCCCGTCCCGTCTTAGCCGTGACATTTCGTGTGACAGGAGGCGTGACAGGTGTGACTTTTTCGCGTGACTGGTCACGGACATGCTCGGTGACGAGAGCGCGTAGGTCACCTGTTGGAATGTTCCATGCCGGCGTGACGCCAACCGCAGCGAGATCCTCGAACATGCGCGATCGATCCGCGCGTTCCCGTGCCTTCCGCTCTGCCGAGGTCGTCCGCGCCTGCCGATCCTGCTGCCGCTTTTCCCAGGCGATCAAAGCCTGCTTGGCCAGCAGCGGGTGATAGAGCCGCCCGTCAGCGCACTTCACCCATCCGTGCAGCGCACCAGCGCGAAGCTTGCGCCACGACTTCACATCCTTTCCGAGATCCGCGAAGCGACACAGAGCCGTATCCTCGTCCGGCAAAGAAGCGGCCGGCACCTGTCCCCATGCAGCCCACCATAGCGTCAGTGCCGCGCGCCACTCGCTGTCCGTTGCGCGCGCGTTGAACTCGCTGCCGAACAGGTGATTGCCCAGCAGGGGCATATACTCCAGCCCGCGCAGATCGCAGTCCGGCGGCGTGAGAGGGTCGGGGAGCGCCGCGTCAGACATAGAAGCCACCATAGTCAGAAGGATCATGCTCGTTGCCGCGGACGGCCTGATATTTGCCGAAGAACCAGCCCAGCGCCTTGCCGGTCGTGCCGTGGCGCGACTTCGGAACGATGAACTCGATGCGGCCGAGGCAGGCGCGCAACTGTGTCTCCCAGTCCGTGTATTCGAGGCTGTCCCGAGGCTTCGTCTTGGGCTCCTCGTTCCTCACGAATTGCTCTTCGCGATGCAGCAGGATGATGGTCGATGCGTCCTGCTCGATCTGGCCGCTGTCGCGCAGATCCGCCAGTTCCGGCTTGTGCGATGCCCGCTTGTGCATGTTGCGGTTCAACTGCGAGAGCGCCATCATCACGACGTTCTCTGAACCTGCCAGCAGCTTTAGGCCCTTGCTGATCTCGGTCGCGGATTCGTAGGCTGACATTCCCGCGCGCGACGGCTGCATGAGCTGGAGATAGTCGACTACGACGAGCATCAACTCTGTGCCCTTCGCTTGGAACCGGCGGCGTTGCCGGCGGATCACGCGGCGCAGCTTGTCCACGGTCATACCCGCGGCGGGAACGACCTCGATCGGCAGTTCGCTCAGCTTCTCCGCGGTGCGCGTCATGCGCATCATGTGCTCGCCATCGAGCGACTGGTTGCGGATCCCGCGATGATCGACCGCCTGGCCGATCAGGGTAGAGGCGTCAGCGATGGCACGCCGGGCGAGCTGCACGCCGGTCATCTCCTGACTGATCATGAGCACGCCTTGGCCGACCTGCGCGACGCCGATCGCGTAGCTGCTGGCGAACGCCGTCTTGCCCATGCCGGTCCCGCCGGCCACGACTACAGTGTCGCTGGTCTCCAGTGTTCCAGTGACATCGTCGAGCGACTTGATCAGGCCGCTGCGCACGCCGTGGATCGGTTTACCCCAATCAGCGATGACCTGGGCGGCATACTCGCCGAGCGTGCCATGCTCCTCGGTTTGCTCCGCCTCGGTGATGACGGCAACTGCTTCGTCGATGTGGGTCGCCAGTTCGAGCAGCGGCACTTCGATCGTGCGCGCAGATGCGATGGCATCTTGGAGGCCAGCGACCAGCCGCCGACGCTTCGACAGTTCGACGAGGTGGTCGACATAGCCACGGATCCGGGATCGATCCCGCGATGCGTTGATATCGGCGCCAGACAGCCGGCCGAACATCTTGCCGCTGATCCAATCCTCATCCTCACGAAAGAAGGGTTCGAGCGTGATCGCTTCGACCCGGCGGCCGGAGGCATGTTCCGCAATCATTCGCGTGAAGATCCGGGCGTGAAGCGCGGCTGAGAAGTCCACCGCTCTTACCTCGTCTGCCGCCTGTTCGATCAGCTTGTTGTCGGCAATCAGTTCCTCGATCAGGTAGAGCTCGGCCTCGGGGTTGCACAGCGCGCGAATAGCCGACGTTGCCAGCGGCTCGATCGGCAGGGCGCCCCCCATCTCTTCATCAAAGGCCCCGCTCATTTGCGGATACCCCGCAACTGGTCGTTCCAGTCCTTGAACTCAGGGGCCGGGAACATCGTGCGCACCCCGAAGCCGCGTTCGGCCAATGCCTCGCCAGCCTTCTTCACCGCATCGTGCCCGGCCTTGTCATTCTGGCCGGCAATGACGATCGAGCGGACCTCAGGCGGGAACTGCACCTCGGGCATCATGGCAGTGCCGAGCGCGACCCAGACGCGTCGAGCCGGCATCTCCTGCGCCAGCGACAGGCCATCCTCCGGCCCTTCAGTGATGATGACCTCGCTACGGGGATCGTCTGGCGGCAGCAGGCCGACGCCTTCGTTGGCCCATGCGTCACGAACAATGGCATGATCCAGCCGCAGCGCACCGCCCCGAATACGCCCGAGCGATTTCTTCGGCTTCCTCATGCTGGCCTTGGCGTGCCCGCCCTTGGCGAGAAAGATGCGTTGGAGACCAATGACCTCGCCATTGCCGTCCGTGACCGCGCCGATCAGCGCGGGAAGGTCAGGGCCGACCTCGCCGTTCTCCCGATCGATCCAGGCGTAGACCCGCGTGAAGCGGATCGACGGTGGCAGCGGCATGATGATGCCGCGGCTGCGCGCGTAGACCTCGGCGGGCGAGTCGGCCGCCTCCGACGCATCATCCCAGATCCGACGCGCCTCAGCGATGGCAGCTTCGCGATCGGCGGCGTCCTCTTCAGTGCGGCGCGCCCGCTCGGCGGGGTCGACCTCGGCATACGTGCCGCCTTCGATGTCGCGCAGCGCGTCCATGAACGACAGCCCGGCTTTCTTGACGAGGAACTTGATGACATCGCCGAACGCCCCACAGCCGAAGCAATAATAGGTGGCCTTCGCATCGTTGACGCGAAACGACGGTGACTTCTCTTTGTGGAATGGGCAAAGCCCGCCCAGTTCCCGACCGAAGCGGGTCAGCTTTGTATAGCGCCCAGCTACATCCGATAGCGCAACCCGCCCGCGCGCCGCGTCGACCCGCCGCCGGAACTCGGCGTCGTCCTGCCCGTGCCGCCCCCGCGCCAAGTTACGCTGCCTCAGCGGTGGCGTCCTCAGCGCCGCCAGGATCCGGCGGCGCGAAGAAGTCGTTAGGTTGCACCTGCCCGCCGGTCGCGATTGCAATGGCCGCCATCATCTTCCCAATCGGGATGCGAGCGCCCTTTGCATACCGCTCAACCGTCCGCCGGTGCTGAGCGCCGATTTTGCGGGCGAACTCCGCGTAAGAGATGGAGTTCGCTGCCAGATAGTCGGAAAGCTTCATGCCTTCTTTGTAGCCATCATGGCGACATTTGCAAAGGGGGGTGTCGCCATAACGAAATCCCCTAGCCGAAGCGTAGCCAAATGGCTACATGTTGCACAGCACAATGGAGCGAGCAATGCCGAACAGAATCCGCGAAATTCGCAACGCCAAGGGCCTGACGATGCGGGATCTGGCCGACAAGATGGGGGTGCACTTCACCACTCTCGCCAAGATCGAACGCAGCGAAAGGCGGCTGTCCCTTGAATGGATGGAACGCATCGCGTCTGCGCTCGAGGTTACGCCCACTGAATTGATCGAAGCACCGGTCAAGCCTCAGTTGCGAATGGTTCCGCTCATCGGCAGCATTCCCGCCGGGCCGCTGCGTCTGGCGGTGGAAGACCCAATGGGGATGGTGCCCGCTGTGGGCGGCGGGCCAAACGCGTTCGCGCTTCGGGTTTCGGGCGACAGCATGGATCGCGTCTTTGGTCCCGGCGCAATTGTGCTGATCGATCCGGACGATATCGCTTTGTTCGACGGCAAGATTTACGCGGTTCGCACCGGTGAGGGCGAAGCAACCGCAAAGCGGTTCCGCAACAATCCGCCACGCTTGGAACCGGACTCGGCCAACCCCGATCACAAACCGATGTTACTTGGCGCTGAGCCTTTCCAGGTTGTCGGCAGGATCTTCATGTTCATGAACGAAGTGTGATGTAGCCGATATGCCTACAGAAAGCGTTTGACCGTTTGTAGCCATATGGGCTACTCAGCTCCCTGTCGGGTGAGCCGGAAGCGCAGACCCCGACGCGCAGGGAAGTAAAGCGCGCTAGCCACGGCAGCCTCCGCAGATCTCCCTGTCCACGCTGGGGAGAATGTGCATGGCTGGTGACAGCTCAGATACTGCAAGCCGCGCCCGCGCCGGCTTCGAGACCATCAACGCCGGTGCGCCGCGCATCCGCGCCTACGACAACCTGAAGGCAGCGGCAGACCGGATCAGGCCGGATACGGGCGGCGCGTGGGAGGCCACCACAGCTGCGATGGCCGCCGCGCTCCGCGCAGTGGACACTGCTCCGAACGACGACGCGGCCGAACTTGCCACGCAGATCGAAATAGCTGCCGGGCGCACTCTCCTAGCCGTCCCGGCATCCACACCGGAACAGATGATCCGCAAGCTGCTGACCGCTTTCATGACGGTCGACGGCCACCGCTGGGACAGAAGCGATGTCAATGACGGCGACATCCGCGCGCTCTTCGACGAGGCGCAACTGTTCCTGACGGGGCGCGATGGGCCGCAAGAGGCCGCGACGGCGCGCGAGCCCTCCTTCATGTGGCAGCATGGCGAGTTGCGCGTCGCCCTCCAGCAGGTTGGCGCCGTCCTTGAAGCCGCGACGCAGCAAGAATGCTCTCTGCAGTGCAGCCTTCTGATCACCGCCGGACTGGACCTCGTGTCGCACGCCCTTGCCGAAGACGACAGGTCGGATGCTGCGGAGGCAAGCCAATGAGCGCCACACGACGCGCCGTTCTCGGCGCAATCGCGCTCGCGCCCGCCGCAGCTCTTCCGGCTGCCGCCACTACCGCGCGGGCATCAGGATGGGCGAAAATACTCGCCGCCTATCGTAAGGCGGAAGCCGACCGAAAGTCATTCGAGCGCGATATCTATAAGCCAGCGCTGCGGGCCTACGACCGGGATGTCGCGGCGATCCCGCATCACACCATGGCTTATGATGCGATGGGCGGCCGGTGCATACTCTCGACACGAGATGCCGCCGATGTGAAGTTCGCCCGATCTTTCAGCGCGCCACTGGATGACGGACGTTCGCCTGATAGCGCGTCGGTGCGGAAGGGCCTCCGTCTCAACGAAAGTTGGCGAGACGACATGCTGACCTTTGTGGCGCAGGCTGACCTGCGCGACGCGAAGCGGCACGCCTTCCACGAACGGCACGGGCTGGACGCTATCGACGCTCAATCCGGCGTCCTTTGCGATACCGAGTGCGAAGCGTTGGAAGCAGCCATTCTTCACCCCGTTACGACGATCGCCGAACTCAACGAAAAGATGGCGATCATCAACGAGACGGAAGGCTTTGAACTGGGGTTCACCGCCCAGGCGATCACTGCCGACATCGCCCGCCTCGCTGCGGCCGGGAGGGCATGATGGGAGAGTTCCGTAAGGCGCTGGCCTCATACCGCGACGCGAAAGCTGCCTATCGAGCGTCCCGCGGCGAAGTCGCTGCGGAGGCAGCGGATCAGGTTGTGATGAGCCGGTTCACGGCGCTGCAGCAAGTGCCGGCAGCGACATTCAGTGACGTTCACACCAAGCTCGAAATTATCCTTTCCGAGATCGTGGATTGGTCGGGCGGCACACTAGAAGCCGCGCACCTGCAACCGGTGCTGGATGATCTTAGGCGGTTGGCGGGAGGTGCGTCATGCTGATCGCCCGCATCATCGCCGAGCTTGAGTGTCAACGGCGGAGCAAAACCCGGCCAGCGGGGCGGAGTAAAAGCAGGCCAGCGGTCGAGGCGTGATGACGATATGGAAAGGGCCCCGATCGGGGCCCTTTCCATATCGTCGCGACCGTTTTCTCCCGGCTATGGCGACGGGATCTCGCCGGTGTTCGGGTCGGCCGACACGGTGGCCTGGTTTTGCTCCGCCCTTCTGGCTGATCGCCGGCCGGCGGACTGTTTGAGGCGGTAGCTGTCGCCGTTCATGGTGAGGATGGAGACGTGGTGGGTGAGCCGGTCGAGCAGCGCGCCGGTAAGCCGTTCTGAGGCGAGGACCTGGGTCCAGTCCTCGAACGGCAAGTTCGACGTGATGATGGTCGAGCCGCGCTCGTAGCGCTGCGACAGCACCTCGAAGAGAAGTTCGGCGCCAGTCGCCGACAGCGGCACATAGCCGAGCTCGTCGACGATGAGCAGCTTCACGGCCGCCAGTTCCCGCTGGAGCTTGAGCAGGCGCCGCTCGTCGCGCGCCTCCATCAGCTGGTTGACCAGCGAAGCGGCGGTCGCGAAGGCGACGGTGAATCCCTTCTGGCAAGCAGCCAGGCCGAGCGCGAGAGCGACGTGCGTCTTGCCCGTGCCGCTGTTGCCCAGCGCAATGACGTTCTCCCGCCGAAGGATATACTCCGAGCGAGCGAGCTCGAGCACCAGCATCTTGTTGAGGCTGGGGATGGCTGTGAAGTCGAAGGTGTCGAGACTCTTCACCGCCGGGAAGCGGGCGGCGCGGATCCGCCGCTCGACCGTGCGCCGCTCCCTGTCGATGAGCTCAAGCTCGATGAGGCGCAGCAGGTAGCGTGGGTGGTCGACACCGTCGCGAGCGCATTCGCGCGCGACCTTCTCATATTCGCGCAGCACGGTCGGCAGCTTGAGCTGCTTGAGGTGGTGGGCGAGCAGCACCTGGGGTGTCCCGCCGGTCGTGCCGGTCGGCATCTTGTCGCCGGTCATGCCGCCAGCACCCCATAGTCCGCCGCCCGTGTCGTCTTCACGTCCGTCCGGGGCAGGTGCGGATAGGCGGCCAGATCGAGACGGGGCGGTCGCCGTTCGATACGCGCCAGCGCGATGAGCTTCACCGCGTCGAAGCCGATGGCGCCGAGCTGCACGGCCTGCGTCACCGCGTCGGTGACGACGGCGAGCGGCAGGGCTTCGAGCAGCCGCAGCACCTGGATGAACTCGCGCTTCCCCTTGGTGCCCATACGAGCTTCCAGAAGGTGGCGCAGATGCTGGAAGATCTCGGGCAGATCCCAGCCCTGCAAGGCGGCCGCCTGGTCGAGCGCGCCGGGCTTCTGCTCGATGAGCGCGAGATAATGCAGCGGGTTGGCGACGAATGCGCCCTCGCCATAGCTGCGCGGATGCCGGGCGATCTCCTCGCCGGCGATGCTGATGACCACCTCGTCGACGAACCCCTTCACCAGGACGTCGCGGAAGCCATAGACGGTTGGCACCGAATAGTCGTTGGTCCGATAGCGCACCAGCGCGGTCGACGATACGCGCGCCGACCGCTTCTCGCACGGCTCCAACGGCACCGCCGGCAAGGCCCGGAAGGCCTGCCGGTCGGCGACGAGGCGCTCGGCGATGGTGTCGGCATGGCGCCCGGCATGCCCGTTCTGTCGAGCCAGGCAATCCTTCGCCAGGCGCTCGTTCAACTCGTCGAAGCTGCGCGCTACCGGAATGGGCACCATGAACATCGCGCGGGCGTGCTTCACCAGCGCTTCGACCTTCCCCTTGTCGTTGCCCTTGCCGGGACGACCGAAGCGGTCGGCAAACAAATAGTGGCTGACCAGCTCGGTGAAGGCCCGCGTGCGCTCGCGCTTGCCGTCGCCGCAGATCCTCGCCACCGCGATCTTCAGATTGTCGTAGAGGATGGACAGCGGCACGCCGCCGAAAAAGGCGAAGGCCGAAACATGACCGTCGAGGAACGCCTCGGTCGTCTCGCGCGGATAGGCCTTCACGAAACACGCATCTGAGTGCGGCAGGTCCATGCAGAAATAATGGACCTTCTGCCGCATGCCGCCGATCTCTGCCCACGCCTCGCCGAAGTCGACCTGGGCATGGCCCGGCGGGTGTGCCAGCGGCACGAACGTCTCGCGGCTGCGTGCGCGGCTCTGCCGGACATAGTCCTTCACCACCGTGTAGCCGCCGCCATAGCCATGCTCGTCGCGCAGCCGCTCGAAGATCCGCTTGGCGGTGTGCTGCTGCTTGGCCGGCGACAGGCGATCCTCGCGCAGGATAGCGTCGATGACCGGCAACAGCGGACCTAGCTTCGGCTTCTCCGGCGGCTTCGTGCGCCGGTAGCCCGGCGGCAGCGAGAACGCGCACATCTTCGCCACCGTGTCCCGGCTCAGACCGAACGCCTTCGCCGCCTCCCGGCGGCTGTGACCTTCCACGAACACAAAACGCCGAACGGCCGCGTAACTCTCCAAGGCAAACATCCCCGCCGCCCCAAAACGAGCAGCTTACCACTGGCAGGATTTCTCTCCGCCGCACCGGCACCTATGCCGGCGCTCCCGTGGCCGGGTTTGTCACCGCCCTACACAGGCAGGGGCCAGCCAGCGGCAGCGGCGTTGTGACATCGTTCATCGCAGGCCCTGTTCGCGGTCGTAGCGGGACAGGTCCGGCGCTTTGGGTTCGCGTGCGAAGGGCTGTGGGGACGTTGCTGCCAGATCGCTTTCGGAAGCGCAGATTATCGACGCAAACGCTAGGCACGCCCGCCAAGGAAGGATGTCACAACGTTGAGCACATCTCAGCGCTGTTGCCGTTCTGGTCGCTCCGGGGCACTATGGCGACGTGCAGTTAAACCGGGCCGATCTCGCTGACTTCAGCTATTTCCTTGCGATCGCGCGGCATCGCAGTTTTCGGCGCGCGGGGCTTGAAGTCGGTGTCAGCGCGTCGGCGCTGAGCCATTCGCTTAAAGGCCTGGAAGCCCGGCTCGGCGTGCGCCTGCTCAATCGGACCAGCCGCAGCGTTACGCTGACCGCTGCAGGAGAGGAGCTGCGCGCGGCGATCTCCGTGCATTTCGATGCAATCGGCACGGCAGTGGACGTGCTGAACCGCTACCGCGACGACCCGGCCGGTCGTATCCGGCTGAATGTCCTGGAACATGCGGCGACGATGTTGCTCGCACCAGCGCTGCCGAGCTTCATCGAGCGCTATCCCCAGATCGAGGTCGACGTTTTCGTCAGCAATCACATGGTAGATGTGGTGGAGGCAGGTGCGGATGCCGGCATCCGCTACGGCGGAACGGTGCCCGAGGACATGGTGGCGCAGCGGCTCTCCCCCGACATGCGCTGGGTGGCAACGGGTGCGCCGTCCTATTTCGAGCGGTTCGGGACCCCGCTTCACCCGAACGATCTCATGTCGCACAATTGCCTTCGCTTCCGCTTGGGCGATGACAGCCGGTATGCCTGGGAATTCGATCGCGGCGACGAGAATTTAGCCGTGGACGTGCCCGGCGCGATCACGATCGACAACAGCGCGCTGGCGCTGGATCTCGCCCGGCGCGGCGCGGCGATCGCCTATGTGCCGGAGCCTCTGGCATTGCCCTACGTGGAACGTGACGACCTGCGGGTTGTGCTTGAGGACTGGGCGTCGGACGGCCCGGGCTTCCATATCTATTATCCTGGGCGGCGGCAGCTGCCGACAGCACTTCGCCTGCTGATCGATCACATCCGGGGCGGCGACTCGCGCTGATCGATCGTTGAACATCGCTCATTGGTTCATCAACGCAGCCCCGTCTAATTCATCACGTCGACGCTCACCATAATCGTCTTGTCCGGAAAATTCGGACAACTGGATGAAGGTGGGATTGCATGGCGATCGGCGTCGATCTCGAATTTGCAGAAACGCATCCAACGACGCGCGCAGGCAGCGGCGGTTGGGGCGCGGTGGTTGCCCTGACCCTGTGCGTTGCGACGCTGATCGCGTCGGAATTCATGCCGGTGAGCATCCTCACCCCCATCGCCAACGACCTACGACTGACCGAAGGCGCAGCGGGCCAGATTATTTCCGTGTCCGGCCTGTTCGCGGTCTTGGCGAGCTTGACGATCACGTCGCTGACCCGTGGCCTCGATCTCCGCACGCTTCTCCTTGGGCTCGCCGCGCTGATGCTCGTGTCGGGCGCCATGGTTGCGTTCGCGCCAACCTATGCGGTGCTGATGGCCGGCCGCGCGCTGCTCGGCATCGTCATCGGCGGCTTCTGGTCGATTTCGGCGGCGACGGTCATGCGCCTGCTGCCCGAGGACCAGGTGCCCCGGGGACTGGCGATGCTGAACGGCGGTAATGCTCTGGCGACCACGATTGCGGCCCCGCTCGGCAGTTTCCTGGGCCAATATATCGGCTGGCGCGGCGCGTTCTCCATAGTTGTTCCACTCGCGGCGCTCACCTTCGTCTGGCTGTGGCGCACGCTCCCTGAGATGCCGTCACAGCGCAGCACGCGTGCCGCCAGCCCGCTGGCCGTGCTGCGGCGGTCCGAGGCGCGGGTTGGCATGGTCGCGGTCGCACTGCTGTTCATGGGCCAGTTCGCGCTCTTCACCTATCTGCGGCCGTTCCTCGAAGGCGTCACGCAACTCAGTGTCTCGCTACTCTCACTGGTCCTGCTGGGCATGGGCGGGGCGGGCCTCATCGGCACCTGGCTGATCGGGCGAACCGTGACGCGGAGCCTTTCCGCCACTTTGATAGGCGCGCCGCTAGCGATGGCGGCGATTGCTATCGGTCTCATCGCGCTGGGCACGATGTCGCTGCCCACCGCGGCGCTGCTCGCCGGCTGGGGCCTGATCGGGACGGCGCTCCCGGTTGCCTGGTGGACGTGGCTCAGCCGCACCCTCCCTGACGATGCGGAAGCGGGTGGTGGATTGATGGTCGCCGTCATCCAGCTTGCAATCACGCTGGGTGCGGCTGGTGGCGGGCTGCTGTTCGACGCAGCGGGCCACCGGGCGACCTTCCTCGCCAGCGCGGTTCTGCTCGCGGGCTCGGCCCTGCTTGGCGTGCTCTGCAGCCGCAAGCCCTCGCTTTCATGAACGATCGATTTCGGAGAAACCAGATGAACATCGAACCGCAAGCCGATAGCAGCAGCCGGCTGACCCGGCGCGGCATCCTGCAACTCAGCGGGGCGGCGGTCACCGCGACCGGCGTGGTGACGCTACCCGCAACGAGCGCCTTCGCCGCGCAAGGCAGCGCGAACTGGGACAAGGTGTTCCCGAAGAGCAGCCGCGTGGATCACCGCAAGGTGAGCTTCAGGACCCGCTACGGCATCACGCTGTCCGGCGATCTCTATCTTCCTAAGGATCGGGGAGGCGGTCGGCTGCCGGCATTGGCGATCAGCGGTCCCTTCGGTGCCGTGAAGGAACAATCGTCGGGGCTCTATGCCCAGACGATGGCGGAGCGCGGCTTCGCGGCGATTGCGTTCGACCCATCCTTTACCGGTGAGAGCGGCGGCGAGCCGCGCAACGTCGCCTCGCCCGACATCAACACGGAGGATTTCGGCGCCGCGGTCGATTATCTCGGCCTCCAGTCCTTCGTCGATCGCCAGCGCATCGGCGTGATTGGCATCTGCGGCTGGGGCGGGATGGCATTGAACGCGGTTGCTGTGGACAAGCGCGTCAAGGCGGTCGTCGCGGTCACGATGTATGACATGACCCGCGTGATGTCGAAGGGCTATAACGATAGTGTCACGCTTGAAGAACGCACCAAGACACCGGAGCAACTGGGCCAACAGCGCTGGCAGGATGCCGAGCGGGGAGCGCCCGCTTACGGCCCGCCGATGAACGAGCTTAACGGCGGCGAGGCGCAGTTTCTGGTCGACTACCATGGCTATTACAAAACGCCGCGAGGCTTCCATCCGAGGTCGGTGAACTCGAACTCCTCGTGGACGGTCACCAACCCACTGTCGTTCATGAACATGCCGCTGCTGAGCTACATCAAGGAGATCGCGCCGCGGCCGATGCTGCTGATCCATGGCGAGAAGGCGCATTCGCGCTACTTCAGCGAAACTGCCTTTGCCGCCGCTGCCGAGCCGAAGGAACTCGTGATGATACCCGGTGCCAACCACGTCGACCTCTACGACCGTGAGGACAAGATCCCGTTCGACCGGATCGCCGCCTTCTTCAGCCGGGGACTCTGACCATGATGAAATCGATTCTGGCCGCTGCGAGCCTCGCAAGCGTTTGGCTGCCGAGTGCAGCGGATGCGCAGGTGCAGAAGACATCGTCCCGACAAGGAGTGCCTCTCGTGCAGATTGATCATAAATCTGAATTGAAGACCATCGACGGCCCGGCGGAATATTTCACTGGCAAGGTCACCATCACCGGTCAGTTCCAGCGGCCCGACCCGTCGCGCGTTGGCGGGGCGATCGTGCGTTTCGAACCCGGAGCACGTACCGCCTGGCACGCGCACCCGGCTGGCCAGACGCTGATCGTCACCGAAGGCGTCGGCTGGACCCAGATCGAGGGTGGGCCGAAGCTGGAGTTCCGAGCCGGCGACATCCTCTGGTGCCCGGCCGAGCACAAGCATTGGCACGGCGCCACGCCGCGCGATGCCATGACCCACATCGCAATCCAAGAATCGGTGAACGGCACGCCGGTCACGTGGATGGAGAAGGTAACCGAGGAGCAATATCTTGCCCCGCTCGGCGAGCCGAAGGCGTGAACCGCATGATCCGCGATGAAACATTCACGCTCGCCAATGGCGTCACCACACCGCTCAGGCCTACGGCAACGAGCGTGGCGTTGCCGAGACCGTACGCGCCAGCGGCGTCGAACGAGACGCGTTGTTCGTGACCACCAAGCTCGCCGCGGAGTGCAAAAGCTTTACCACCGCGTGCGAGCGGACGGCTCAGTCGCGATTGCGATAAGCAGCGTGCCAGGCCGCCACCCGGTCGGTCGCATTTTCTCGCAAATTGACGTAGAACAGGCCGTAATCATTGAGGTGATAGCTCCCGGCCAACATGCTGAGCATGTCAGAGAAGCCCTTGGGGGCCGATGGGGCCAATTGCACCTCTAGCATCTGATTGCGGCAGATAGCTCCCGTCAGACGCGGCGTGAGGCTGGCTAGCGGCCCTGCCTTCTGCGGAAATGGTGCCTTGGGCAGCGGAAGGCTTCCCTTGTTCGCGGCCGATGTGCCCGAACCGTCGGCGCGCCAGGTCAGCGGATCGACGCAGATCGCCTCGGGGTCACCTTGTTGACGCCACTTCCCCTGCCACCAGTATTCCTTGCCCTCGATCACCATCCGGGCGAGCCGCCCGCCTTTGCTGGCGTTGTAGGACAGCACACATCCGGTCTGACGCGGGTTGTCGCACACTGGCACACCGATATCGGCGAACGCGCGCGGGACATAGCCGCCGATCAGGTAAGCGGCGACCATGCGCCCCTGAAGCGGCGTGCCGATGATCTCGCGCTGCAGCAGTTCTACAGCATGGCCGCTGCCCTGGCTGTGCGAAGCGATGATGAATGGGCGCCCATTGCTCTCACGTGCGATGAAGTGGCGGAAGGCGCGGGCCACATCCGAATAGGCGAGACCGCTCGCCTGGCGATCCTCCAGACCCGGCAGCGAGGCCTGCCGGTAATGCGGTGCGAAGAGGCGGCAGCATCCGTTGAAGACGCTCAATTGGCCCGTGAGCACGGACGGTTCCAGCTCCACCATATCGTCTGCCGCGTCGAATGGCGCATTCCAGACCGTCTTGTCGGAGAGGGTCGTTGGATGAACGAAGAAAACATCGGCGGGCGCGTTTGCCTCATTGACTGCCGTCAAACCGGGAGGCGTCGATCGCTCAAGGCCGTTTCGTCCGGGATAAGCCAGCCAGGCGTTCGGGCGGGCATAGTTGGGCGCGGGAGGGGTGGCCGATGCGTCGAACGGTCGTGGCGGAGTGCCTCCGGCACACGCCGCTAGGGCAAATGCACCCGCGAGGGCGGATATCAACCAGAGCGGATTGCGCGCTCGGGATGTTATGTAGGAACCATTCATACTATACGTGTCTACCTACCGTAAGGGAAATCTATTGATTTGAGAAACTGGTGTTTTTCTACGTGAGAATCGTGAAAGTGTCAAAAATTTGACAGCAGTTGTCAGTGCTGTTGTGTTGTTCAATATAGATTTTGAGTCATGATCATTACGGTTTGGTCGCTGTTAGAGATAGTGATCGATCATAAACAGGACAGAATCATCGGAACGAAGCAGAGGGTCAAGGTTTTTTCGATAGGCCATGGCTTCACCCTTTGTCTCATAGCGAGAGCAGGTTCGTTTGTCGGAGAGTATCAAGTGTATTGAGCCATGCGGCGTGAAGGCTGCCGCGAAGGTGCCGATCTTGCTGCAATGTCTGCTTTGGAACGGGCGGGCCTTTGTCGCTGCAAGCTGCCCGAGAGATGCTTGTGCATCGGGGTTTGCCGGCTTCTCCGTATGCCAGAGGCGCGGGCGGGGGGGGGCAATCTCGCAAATGTGCAGATCGACCACGCCAAGATCGCTCGGCGCGCTCGCCACAGCGGCCCGATTACTCGCCCTCGGTTAACTCGAGGCGGTGGGCTGCGCTGGGCTATGTCGTAGCGAGCGCGATCGTGAGATGGCTACGCTTCATCGCGGCATGCATCGGAATACCCGGCAATCCCGGGGCGCTTTTTCAAATAGGGGAAAATGCCGCAAGATCGGCACCCCTTCGGCATGATCTGCGCCGCTCCTCGCGCCGACTATCTCTAAAGCCTATCGTGTGGCCGCAATGCTCAGAAAAGGCATTGGTGAGACAGGATCAAGCTGGAGCAAAGCAGTGATGAATAAGCCGGAACTTCTGACGCCCGGGAACTGTCAGATCATCTTCATTGATCATCAGCCGCAGATGGCCTTTGGCGTGCAGTCGATTGACCGGCAGGTGCTGAAGAACAACACCGTAGCGCTCGCCAAAGCCGCGAAGCTCTTCGGCATCCCCGCCACGATCACGACGGTCGAAACCGAAAGCTTCTCCGGTCACACCTATCCGGAACTGCTGGCCGTTTTCCCCGAGCACCCCCTGCTTGAGCGCACCTCGATGAACTCTTGGGATGACCAGAAGGTGCGCGATGCCCTCGGGAAGAACGGACAGAGAAAGGTGATCGTGTCCGGCCTCTGGACGGAGGTCTGCAATAACAGCTTCGCCTTTTCCGCGATGAGCGAGGGCGACTACGAAATCTACATGGTCGCCGATGCCTCCGGCGGAACGACTAAGGATGCGCACGACTACTCGATGCAGCGCATGATTCAGGCGGGTGTGGTGCCGGTCACCTGGCAGCAGGTCGTGCTCGAATGGCAGCGCGACTGGGCGCGCCGGGACACCTATGACGGCGTCATGAGCATCGTGCGGGAGCACTCCGGCGCATATGGAATGGGCGTCGATTACGCATATACCATGGTCCATAAAGCGGCGGAGCGCGTGACGCACGGACCCCGCCTCGAGCCCATGGCGGCTAGATCGGCTGGTATTGCCGCGGCTTAGCCTTTGCAATGTGCCGGCATCGACAGACCGCTCCCCCCAGCCGTCTGCCGCTGTCGCCACATGCGGGGGGCCTGTAATGCCCCACCCCGCGGGCCCCCCGCCCCTGCGCCGGTTGCTGCTGGTTCGACCTGCCGCTGCCTGCGCCGCCCCCGATCGTCGGCGCATTGCTGGTTGTCTTCAGGGCGCTCGGCTTTTTTGGCACCGCCTGCCCATGCCGGCGCTGGCGATCGGTTGGCTGAGCAGCCAGGCCGCGCTGTGGCGGCCTTCACGGTCATGGCGACGCTGATCGGCCGTTCCGTCTGGGGCTTCGCAGGCGGCGGTTTTCGCCGGCAGTTCACGACCGCAAGGGAGCATTTCGCCATCGTCGGTGGTCTCGTCGCCGTCTCGGCTGCCGGACTGGGCGCAGTCCGCTTTCAGCTTCGGGAGCATGGATCATGATCATCGTTTGCAACCGACAATCGCGCAATCTGCAGCTTGGCCACGACCATGGGTGGTCCCGTCCGCCCGAAGATTGGTAGCCTATGAGGTGGAGCTTCGCTTCGGTTGCGGCAGCCGCAGCCACGGTCATTCCCGTCACCGCCCATGCACAGCCCGGCACGGATGTCACGCGCGCGCCGACGCTCACCGTCGAGCGCTATTCGGAAGACTGGTCGCATCTGGCCGATCCCGATCTCCGCACGGGAAGATGGACGGAGCCGTTCAAATATATCGAGTTGGACAAGAATGCGTCCGTTTACCTGACGACGGGCGTGGAGGCGCGTTCCCGGTTCGAAGGATATGCAAACACGGATTGGGGGGCACGCCCCGACGATTCCTATGTTTGGCACCGGCTGATGCCTTATGCCGATCTCCATGCCGGAAAGGTGCGCCTGTTCGCTCAGCCGATCCTTTCCGCAATCTCGGACGTGGACCGGCCCAAGGCGCCGGTCGATACGACCGGTGTCGATATATTGCAGGCGTTCGCCGAAGTTGAGCTGGATATCGCAGCTCGAACGTCGCTCCGGATCTCTGCCGGCCGCAAGCTTCTTTCCCTTGGCGCTGGTCGACTGATCGACACGCGCTATGGCCCCAATGTCCCACAGGCTTTCGACGGCTCTGAAGCAAGGCTGACAGGTCCGACCTACCAGATCACGGCCATTTACGTCCGGCCGGTCGATACTTCGCCTGGCGGCTTCAACGATCGCACCTCCCGACAAAAGGCGGTGTGGGGTGCCTATGCGACAAACTGGTTCAAGGGCGACCGGAAGTCGGGCATCGACCTCTATTATCTTGGATATCGCGACGCCGCCGCCGTCTTCGACCAGGGCGCCGACAAGCAGATGATCCATTCCTTCGGTGCCCGTTTGTTCGGCGACACAGGGAAGCTGCACTGGAACCTGGAAACTCTGCTCCAGCGCGGGACATTCGGGGATGGGCGAGTGGCGGCGTGGGGTTTTGCCAGCGAGATCGGATATCGCTTCACCCAGACGTCGCTGCGGCCGGAAATCGCGCTGACGACGGACGTCATCTCCGGCGATCATGATCCTGATGACGCAACCCTGGGCACCTTCAACCCCATGTTCCCAAGAGGATCCTATTTTGCGTCCCAAGCGCCCATCGGCCCGCGCAATATCATCCATATCCAGCCATCGGCCACTATCCACCCGCACGAAGCCGTCACCTTGTCGTTGAAAGGCGTGGCCTATTGGCGGGAGAGCAGGCACGACGGGATCTACGCGATCCCCGGTTTCCTGGTGCGCAGCGGCCGGCACAGCGATGCACGGTTCGTCGGCAAACAGATCGAATTCGCGATGGCATGGCAGGCTACGCCCGAACTGAACCTGTCGGCGTCGATGAGTTCGTTTGCTCCCGGCCGCTTCATTCGAGAGACAGGTCCGGCGCGGACGATGCGCGTGGCCGGTGGCATGGCCAACTTCCGGTTTTGAAGGCGCCATGTCCTCTCTCTCCCCGTCCAACCCCTCATTGCGCCTGTAAGGAAGATGCATGGAAATCGGTATCGACAGCTTCGCAGCCATTCTCCCGGACCCGGTAACGGGCGAACGCCCATCGCCGGCCGATCGCATGGCCGCCCTTCTGGCTGAGGTGGAAGCGGCCGATCGGGCCGGCATCGACGTCTTTGGCATTGGCGAACATCATCGCGCCGAATTCCTCGATTCCGCGCCCGCCATCATCCTGGCAGCGGCAGCGGCACGCACCAGCCGCATCCGCCTGACCAGCGCGGTCACGGTCCTGAGCGCGGCTGACCCGGTGCGCGTCTTCCAGGAGTTCGCCACGCTCGATCTCATCTCGAAAGGCCGCGCGGAACTGGTCGTGGGCCGGGGATCCTTCGGTGAAGCCTATCCGCTCTTCGGCCTCGACACACGCGCCTATGACGATCTCTTCGCGGAAAAGGTCGACCTGTTCCTCCAACTGGGTGAGAGCACCGAAATCACGTGGCAGGGCCGTTTCCGGCCCGCGCTGCACGGCCAAGGCATCTTCCCGCGTCCGCATCAGCCGAGATTGCCCGTCTGGATCGGCGTGGGTGGCACGCCCCAATCCTTTGCGCGGGCAGGTGCCCTTGGCCTGCCGCTGATGGTCGCCATCATCGGCGGCACGTTCGACCGGTTCCGTCCGTTGATCGACCTTTACCGGGAGGCAGGCGCACGCGCGGGCCATAGCCCCGAAAGGCTGAAGATCGGCGTCCACGCCATGGGGTTCGTCGCCGAGACCGACGGAGCCGCAAGGGACATTTTCTTTCCCGGCTGGTTGCACTTGACGACGACGATCGGGCGCGAACGCGGATGGTCGCCGCCAACGCGCGAGCAGTTCGACAATACCGCCAGCTTCGAAGGCGCCTATCTGATCGGAGCACCTGCAACGGTTGCGGCAAAGCTACGCCGCCTCGACGAGGTGCTGGGCGGCGTATCGCGCGTGACTTTCCAGATGAGTACGGCATCGCTGGAAACCGAAGCAATGATGCGCTCCATTGCACTGCTCGGCACAGAGGTTGCGCCGATGATCAGGGCAGCACAGTGACGCGTGCGCCTCTCGCCGCGACGGCCGACATGGCAATGGAGCGCTGCCCCGTGGGCATGACGCTAACCGTCACCGATCCGAATTTGCCGTCGAGCAGACGCGCGCATATTTGATTTTTATTGCCTCATGAATTTGATGTGATTCACAGATAAGCTCGGCATGATCATGAATTTAACTATATCAAGGTGAATTATCATGACCATTTCGGAAAAATATAATTTCATCATACCATTGATCAATTGCGACATCTTTCGCGCGCCATATGCGCCCACACTGGGCGGCCTTCGGAAATTTGGCGCCACGGCGCTGCTGGCGGCAATCGCTGCGCCGGTCTTGGCAGCGGGCGACGCCGCAAGGCCCCCCCGGTCCGAGGAAGCGCCCGAAGTAAGACTAACCGACAAGATTGTGACTCTGCCTATCGTTATGGTGCGAGAATATCCCTTCATCGAAGGCTCAGCCGCCGGCGTCAGAGGCAAATTCATGCTCGACACCGGTATTGAATCGGCGCTGTCGATCAACGATCATCGCGTGCCGGTAACGGGCGCACGAACAATCGGCACGGGATTTTTTGGAAGCGGGCAGACGTTCGAGATTCATCTCGTGCCCGAAGTGCGGGCCGTTCACATTGGCGGGCTGTCTTACCCGAGCGTAACCCTCGTCACATCCAAGGATTCCCGTCTGTTGGAAAACGACGTCACCCCGGATTTCATCGGCTGGTTCGGCTACACCGCCTTTGCGAACCACGCGATGAAGCTCGATTATCGAAATCTACGTGCAACCTTCTACAAGCATGGCGAGGCTGATTATCTGAAAGGGGAGCGCGTGATCGCCGAACTGCCGTTCGAGACCCGCAAGCTGCCCAATATTCCCCTTGTGCCGGGCTACATCGGCGACATGCCCGTCATCACCGACTGGGACACCGGCCAATATGGGAGTCTCCGCACGAGCGAAGCGGGCAAGGCCCGGTTGCTAAAAGAAGGCCGACTGACCCCATCGAAAACGAAACCGGACAGCTTCGATCTTCATGGCTGGGAGTTGAGCGGCCATCCCATGCCCGACCTGAAGGGCATCGAGGTCGAAACAACGCCTTCCCCCGCAGCCGCGCCGATCGGCATCACCGAACCTGACCTGTTGTCCCTCGGCTATAACATCTTGAGCCAGTTCAAAACGGTGTGGGACTATCCCCGTAAGCGCATTTATCTGCTCGTCCGTTGAGGATTGGCAAGCGTTGCACCGACGCTGTTTTAAGATAAGCGTATCGCGCGGTGGTCTGGACCTGTGTGCGGGCCGGCAGTTTTCCGATCGTCGTCAGTAATTACCCCTTTCGAGAGCGTCCGAAACGAAGGAATGACGCAGATCGTGAATGTGGACATCGTCGAGTTTGGCGCGCCTGCGGAGCCGTTGCCAAGGGCGCTGCACATCGGTCAAATACTGTCCTTCGACATCGCCAATGATGACATAAGGTTTGTCTGACCCCTTTGATATGCGCTCAAGCAATGTGCCGCAATTTTCGAACGCGCTTGATTACGGCTGGTCGTCAGAATACGGCTTTGAGATAAATGGGCAGCTGCCAAGAAAGTTCTGCAGCATCTCTGTGAAGACGCGCACCTTGCGTGCTGGATGTGGGCTATGTGGGCGCACAACGAACATTCCCGCTATCGGCAGTGGGTGTTGCGGCAAAACTCTTATCAGAGCCCCGCTTGCCAGATGCTCATGGGCAATGCCGTCGGGCAGCCTGGCTATGCCCAGCCCCGCTATGGCCGCCGTCATTAAGGCTATGATGTTGTCCGCTTTCAATCGCCCTTGGGGTCGAACCATGACGGCTTTATCGCCGTCCATCAACTGCCAAGCTTCCGTTCCATGCATGAGAACCTCGTGATCGAGGAATTCCTCGAGCGTTTCGGGGGCGCCGTGAGCGGCGACATAAGCCGGGCTTGCCACGAGCGAGCCATAGATCGGCCCGACGCGCTTAGCGATCAGATTTGAATCCTCAAGATAGCCGACACGAATTCCGCAGTCGAAACCCCCGCCGACCAGATCGACATAATGATCGCTGTAGGAGGCGTGGATTTGCAGGCGTGGGTGCTGCACAGCCATATCTGCGATGACGGGTGCGAAGATCGTTGGGACGAAGGATAGAGGCGCCGTAATACGTAACAGCCCTTGAAGATCTTCTTCAGGAAGGATCGCTTCCCGCACCGCGTCGAGGCCGGCACAAACCCCCATGGCATAGTCACGGAACGCACCGCCAGCTTCGGTAAGCGTGGCGCCGCGCGTCGTGCGCGCAAGGAGCTGGATGCCCAACTCTTCCTCGAGGCGGGCGAGCCGGCGGCTGACCAATGACGCCGTCTCGGCGGCGCTGGCGGCGTTGGATCCGTCGCAGTGCAGATCGCGCGCCAGCGCACCGACTTGACGGTGATCGCGACCGCCTCGCGCCCCGAAACGCAGGATTGGGTGAAGGAGCTTGGCGCACACCACGTCCTGGATCATTCGAAGCCGCTGGCGGCGCAGGTGGAGGCGCTTGGCATCGGCGCAGAGGGAGCAGCAAGCCGGCGGCAGCCCGGTCCATGTCATATAATGTTTAACCTGCCAGTATGAGATCGGCGGCCTTCTCGCCGATCATCATCGAGGCGGCATTGGTGTTGCCTGTGACGATGGTCGGCATGATCGAGGCATCGGCGATGCGCAGCCCGGCAACGCCGCGGACGCGCAGTGCCGCGTCCACCACCGCGCCGGGATCGTCCGCCGCGCCCATCCGGCAGGTGCCGACAGGGTGGAAGATCGTCGCGGCACGTTCGTACAACCATGCGTCGATCGCGGCATCGCTTACCGCATCGGCGCCCGGCTCGTCCTCCGCGATCCGCCACGGCGCCAGCGCAGGCTGCTCGCCGATCGCCCGCGCAAGGCGGACGGCGGCGCGCAAAGTCGCGACATCGCCGGTGGTGGCGAGGTGGTTCGGGTGGATTTCAGGCGGGGCGAACGGATCGGCCGAACGCAGCCGCACGGTGCCGCGGCTCTCGGGATGCAGCGCGATCATGTCGATCGAGAAACCATCGAACGGCTGCATGCCCTTCTGCCCGTGGTTCACCATCGCCCCGGGAATGAACTGGATCTGCACGTCGGGCCGGTCCAGTTCGGGGCGTGTGCGCAGAAAGCCGCCCGCCTCCAGCGAGTTGCTGGCGCCGAGCCCACTGCGTGACAGCAGATAGCGTAGCCCGACAAGGCCCGCGCGCCACCCCTTCGTTCGGCTCCACAACAAGGGCAGGCGAGAGCGATACGTGACGGCGATATCGACATGATCCTGCAGGTTGCGCCCCACCCCCGGCAGCGCCGCAACGACAGCCAGGCCGAGCGCGCGCAGATCCTCCGGATCGCCGATCCCGGACAGGCCGAGCAGTTGCGGCGACTGCATCGTGCCCGCGCACAGGATGATCTCGCGATCAGCGGCAATGCGGCCGGGCGTGCGATCCTTGCCGCGGACATACTCCACCGCGACGGCGCGGCCGCCCTCCACCACGATCCGCGTCACGTGCAGCTCCGTCCCCGCCGTCAGGTTGGGTCGCTTCAGTGCCGGCAGCAGAAAGGCGCGCCGGGCGCCCGCACGGCGGCCGCCCTCGATGTTCACCTGATAACGGCCGACGCCCTCCTGATCGCGGCCGTTGAAATCGTCCGTCTCCGGGTGACCCGCCGCGCGCGCCGCCGCGATGAAGGCGCGATAGATCGGATCGTGCGAGGTGCCGTAGCGCACCGGCAACTCACCGCCCTTGCCATGCCACGTGTCCGCCTCGCCGCAAAAGTCCTCCATGCGGCGGAACAGCGGGAGCACATCGTCGTAACTCCAGCCGGCCAGTCCCATCTGCCGCCATTGATCGTAATCCGCGCGGTTGCCGCGAACGTAGAGCATGCCGTTGATCGAGGAGGAACCGCCCCACCCCTTGCCGCGGGGCACGAACATCCGCCGCCCGCCCAACGCCGCAACCGGCTCGCTCTCGAACGCCCAGTTGCTGGCGTTCGCGGCCCGCATCAGTGTCGCCATGCCGGCGGGCATCGTGGCGAGCAGCCCGGCATTGCGGCCCCCCGCCTCCAACACCACCACGCGGGTGCCCGGATCGGCGCTCAGCCGGTTGGCGACGACACAGCCGGCGGAGCCTGCGCCAATCACGACATAGTCGGCGGTATCCGGCAGCGCGCTCATGCCGCGTCACCGCGCATGTCGATGTCGTGGATCGGATCGCGGCCGTCCCACCTGGCCGCCTCCGCGAGTCCTTCGTCGATCGTTGCGTGCATGCCGGTCTCCTCGATCGGTTCGTAACAGCTGCCGGAATCGCCGGGGTGCTGCAGGAGGCCTCGAGTAAAGGCCGCGCCGTTCATGCCGCCGTCGCGGGCGCCGCCTGCGCACCCCGCACCAGCCGGCCCGGGCGGGCGGCGGTCGGCGCGCCCCGCTCGGCGATAATCTCGCCCGCCACGATGGTCAGGTCGTAACCGTCCGCGCCCTGGTCCAGCCGGCGTCCACCGGCGGGCAGGTCGCTGCGCAGCATCGGCTTGTGCAGAGCCACGCGGTCGAGATCGATCACGTTCAGATCGGCCTTGTATCCCGGCGCGATCAATCCCCGGTCGGCCAGCCCCACCACCATCGCCGGATCGCGCGCCAGCATCCGCACCGCCTGCGCCAGCGGGAACCCGTTCGCCCGGTCACGCACCCAGTAGGCGAGCATGAAGGTGGGGTAGCTGGCGTCGCAGATCGATCCGTAATGCGCGCCGCCATCGCCCAATCCCAGCACGGTGGCGGGATGCGCCATGATCTCGCGCACCGCATCCAGCCGGTTCTCGTGGAAGTTGCCGAGCGCGACGTACAGCATCGCGCGGCCGCCCTCCTCCAGCAGCAGGTCGTAGGCGATCTCCTCCGGGGTGACGCCGGCGCACACAGCGCGCGCGGCGACGCTTTCCGAGGCGGCGGGTTCGTACACCGGCGGATCGCCGAGCGGGAACATGAACGGCCAGCTGCGCCCCATCGCGGCCAGCGGATGCCCCACCGCCGGCTGCTCCGCGATCAGCCGCGCGCGCATCGCCGGATCGCGCAGCGCCGCTACCTTCTCCGCCAGCGGCAGGCGCGCGATCGGCTGGAAGCTCGGCGAGAGCGCGAACGGGTGGGTGGAAAGCTCCAGTCCCACGATCATGCCGATCGGCCGGGGGAAGATCTGTGCGCTCAGCACCTCGCCCGCCGCCTGGGCCTCGTCCAGCGCATCCAGCACCGGCCGCCAGATCGGCGGGCCGCCGTTGGGCGCGCCGAAGGTGAAGGTGGCGGGGCGCCCCGAACGGCGGATCACGTCGCGCAGCATCGCGAGTTCCTCGTCCCAGCTGCGCTGCGGCACGTCCATCACCGCCTGCACGATGCCGGCGCCCGCGTCCGCCAGCCCCATCGCGATCGCGGCGAGTTCCTCACCCGATGCCTCGAAGCTGGGGATCGGGGTGCCGTTAGCGGTGCGGTGGATGAACGTGCGCGACGTGGCGAAGCCGAGCGCGCCGGCCTCCACCGCCTCGCGTGCCAGATCGCGCATGCGGCGCAAGTCGTCGCTGGTCGCTGCCTCGCGCGCCGCACCCCGCGCGCCCATCGCATAGACCCGCAGCGGGCTGTGCGGCAGGTAGGCGGCGACATCGATATCGCGCGGCCGCGCCGCCAGCGTATCGAGAAATTCGGGGAAGGTTTCCCAGTCCCACGGCAATCCCTCGGCCATCACCACGCCGGGGATGTCCTCCACGCCTTCCATCACCTCGATGAGCAAGTCATGGTCAGCCGCCCGGCAGGGCGCGAAGCCGACGCCGCAATTGCCGATCACCACGGTGGTGACGCCATGCGCGGACGATGGCGTCATTCTCTCGGACCACACGGCCTGTCCGTCATAATGGGTGTGGATGTCGACGAAACCGGGGGTGACGATCCGCCCGGTCGCGTCGATCTCATGCAAGCCGGGCCCGTCCACGCGGCCGACGGCGGCGATGCGGCCGCCGCTGAGGGCCACGTCGCCGGTGAAGGGTTCGTCGCCGCTGCCGTCGACGATCAGGCCACCACGCAGCACGAGGTCATACGCTGCCATTTGACGTTCTCCCGTCATGGGGCCGCCGCTCAGCGATCGGCCGCGGCGGCGAGCCGCCGATATCTCGGTCACGGCGCCAGCTTGGCCGGTTCGCCCGCCAGCAGGATCGTCTTCGATTCGAGATAGGGCGGCAGTCCGCATCGCCGGTCGGGATGCGCGAGCGCGATCCTGTCGGGAGCAGTCGCCAAGTTTCTCTCCGGTAGTTGTCATCGGCCGCGCCGATCGGCCATTGCGGCTTTCAGATATCCCCGCCAGTTACGCATGTGAAGGGGTTTGTGGTCATATATTTACATATTGCGTATCTTTGCGGCCGTCCTCGTCCTGACTATATACCTCGACGCAGGCATGACGGCAGTCCCGTCCACCTGCGCCGAATGGCACGATGGATGGCCGCACCGACCCCAGGCATCGTGTTCGCGCCGGCCTGGCCGCTGGCGGGCATGATCGCGGCGCACGCCGGCGATGCGTTCGATCATCCTTCGCCGCTCGGAGACGTTCAAGCTGTCGAGCGATCCGCGCAGCGTGTCCGCCTCGACGGGTCAACCGAAGATCGAGACCGTCTGGCTGCCCGTCATCACCCCCGCGCCGGCCCGGTTCCAAACCCGCATCGCCTGGCTGCTGACCCCGCCGGCGGCATGTTCCGCGCGGGACTGGAGCAGCCACCAGCCGTCCGTCGTGGCCGGCGCCGGGGTGAGCAGGTTCACCGTCCAGTTGGCGGAACTGATCGGGGCAGGGCGGGGCATCAGCGGTGTGGCGCCCGGCGGCAAGGCATCGCCGACCAGCAGCATCTCGGTCGCCGCGTCGAGGCCGTCGCGGTCGCGCAGGCGCACCCAACGGAGCAGTTCGGGGTGGCCGCGTTCGCTGAACGGCAGGCCATGGCCATAATCCAGCCGCTCGGTGAAGGCGGGCGCGCCGTCGCGCATCGCCGGCGCCGCGTCTTCGGGGGCGGGGACTTCGGGCATGGCCGGCGCGTCGAACTGCACCTCCGATGCGCGTTCGTCCATGAACAGGAAGGTCGCGCTCAGCGCCACGGCATCCCCGTTGAACAGGTCGGCGCGGACGAAGGCGCTCGTCCGGCCGCGCCTGAGCAAGGTCGCCTGCGCGAAGAGGGCACCGGAAACCGGGCCGACGAAAGCGATCTGCGCCGCGCGGAGCGGCGGCAGATCGGGCTGGACGGAGCGCGCGGCGCGATAGGCGATCGCCGCGCTCAGCCCGCCATAGGCGGTTCGGCCCTGCGTCCAGCCCTCGGGCAGGTCGAGTTCCAGCCGGCCGGGATCGCGACCGGCGGCGTCGAGCAGCGCGGCGATGCCTACCATGCCGCACCGCGCTGGTCGCCGGGGCGCTTGACGGTGGGGTGCGAGGTTGAGAGCCCGCCATCCACTGCGATCGCCTGGCCATGGACATAGCTCGCCGCGTCGGAGACGAGGAACAGCGCCACCTCCGCGATCTCCTCGGGCTCGCCGCCGCGCAGCAGCGGGTTGAGCTGGCCGATCCGGTCGAGCTTGCCGGCGGCGCGGGCATGGTCATAGGCGGCACGGGTCATGCCGGTCTCGATCAGGCCGGGGCAGATCGCGTTGATCCTGACGCCGGTGCCGGCAAGCTGCTGCGCCGCGGTCTGCACGAGGTTGATCACCCCCGCCTTGGATGCAGAATAATGCGCAGGCCCGGCGCCCGATCGCAGCCCGGCGACCGAGGCTGTGCACAATATTGCACCGCCGCCGAAGCCGGCGATCCGCGGCGCGGCATGTTTCACCGTGAGGAAGGGGCCGATCAGGTTGACCCGCAAGGTTTCCGCCCACACCTCCGGCGTCGTGTCGAAGATGCCGCCGGACGCCTGGCCGACGATGCCGGCATTGGCATAGAAGATGTCGATCCGCCCGAAGGCGTCGACCGCGCGCTCGATCGCGGCCGCCACATCCGCCTCGGCACCGGCATCGCCCTCCATCGCGATCGCGCCATCGCCGATCCCGGCGGCAACCTCATCCACCGCCGCCGCCCGATCGAAGGCGAGCACCCGCGCCCCCGCCGCGGCGAAGCGGCGCGCGCTTGCGCGGCCGATGCCGGACGCGGCGCCGGTGACCACCGCGACCTTGCCCGAAAGCACGCCGCTCATATCGTCACGCCGCCGTCGACCACGATCGCCTGGCCGGTCATCCACGCCGCCGCCTGCGAGGAGAGGAACACCGCGGCGCCGGCGATGTCGCGCGGGTCGCCCAGCCGGCGCATCGGCGTGCGGCTGGCGGTGGCGTCGTGCGTGGCGGGATCCTCCCACAGCGCGCGCGCGAAATCGGTCTTCACCACGCCGGGCGCGATCGCGTTGATGCGGATATTGTGCCGGCCGTTCTCGACCGCATAGTTGCGCACGAGCTGGAAATCGGCCGCCTTGGAAACGTTGTAGCCGCCGATCGTGTCCGAACCCCTGAGCCCGCCGATCGACGAGATCACCACGATCGCGCCGTCGCGCTTCGCGCGCATGTCGGGCAGCGCGAGCTGGATCAGCCAGTGGTTGGAGAGGATGTTGTTGTCGAGGATCTTGCGGAACTGCTCGTCCGAGATGCCGTCCATCGACCCGTAATAGGGATTGCTCGCCGCGTTGCAGATGAGCACGTCGATGGGGCCGAGCGTGCGCTGCGTGCTCGCCACCATCTCCTGCAGCGCCTCCTTGGAGGAGATGCTGGCGGCGATCGCCGTCGCCGCGCCCGGCCCGTGCTTCGCGTTGATCTCCGCCGCCACCGCCTCGCACGCATCCTGCTTGCGGCTGGAAATCACCACCTTCGCGCCATGCGCCGCCAGTTCCTCGGCGATCGCGCGGCCGATGCCGCGCGACGATCCGGTCACGACCGCGACCTTGCCCTTCAGGTCGAACAATTCCATCACTCTCTCCCTTGGTAGGTGCGTGCGGCTCAGGCGCCGGCGCGAACCGCGAACGCCCACGCCTGTTCGGCGAGCGGCCGGACGCGTTTCGAGGCCTCCTCGGCCTCCGCGCTCGAGGCGTTGCCGTCGAGAAAGCGCTTGCGGATGCCCTGGACGATGCCGGCGAGGCGGAACAGGTTGTAGGCGAAATACCAGTCGAGCTGGCCGACCCCGGAGAGGCCGGTGCGCGCGCAATAGCGTTCGCTGATCGCGTCGAGATCGGGAATGCCCAGCCCCGCGAGATCGAGCCCGCCGAGATGCGAGCGCCGCTCGCCGCTGGGCAAGGCCCAGTTCATCGCGAAATAGGCGAAGTCGGCGAACGGATCGCCCAGGGTCGACAGTTCCCAGTCGAGCACCGCCAGCACGCGCGGGGCGGCGGCATCGAAGATCATGTTGTCGATGCGGTAATCACCATGGATGATCGAGGTGCGCGCCTGCGTCGGCAGCGTCGCTGGCAGCCAGGCGATCAGCCGCTCGACCGCCTCGATCTCGTCGGTCTGCGAGGCGCGATACTGCTTGGTCCAGCGACGGACCTGCCGGTCGAAATAATTGCCCGGCGCGCCATAGTCGGCGAGGCCGACCGCTTCCGGATCGATCATGTGGAGACCGGCGAGCACGTCGACCATCTGTTCGTAGATCGCGCGGCGCTCGGCGGGAGCCGATTCGGGCAGCGCCCCGTCCCAGAAGGTGCGGCCCTCGACCAGCTCCATCACATAGAAGGGGGCGCCGATCACCGCCGGATCCTCGCACAGCGCATGGGGGCGGGCGACCGGGAAACCGGTGGGATGGAGGGCCGCGATCAGCCGATATTCGCGCTCCACCGCATGGGCGGAGGGCAGGATGGCGCCCAACGGCTTGCGGCGAACGACATAGGCGCGCGCGCCATCCTCAACCCGATAGGTCGGATTGGACTGGCCGCCCGGAAATTTGGCGATGCGGGTGACGGCGCCGAATCCGCCGACATGCGCCGACAACCATGCGCCCAGCGCCGTCGCGTCGAAGTCCGCCGCGGGCACGCGCGCGCCACCGCCGTCCTGGCCTCCCATCGTCATCCTCGCAGATCGCTATCATTGTCGTAATTGGTGATACCCTATGTTCAAATTGTTCTGTTTTGCAAGTGCTGAGCGCCATACCATCGATACGGCTTTGTGATCCGCCGGCATCGGGCATAAGAGTTTATCCATGACGACCGAAACCGCTCCGACTGCCCCGCTGCGCGCACCGCGCAGTCGACAACGCTTCGAGCGCAAGCGCGACGATATTCTCGACGCGGCCACCGACCTGATCAACGAGCGCGGCGCGAAGGGCACCGCGCTGCTCGACGTCGCGCGCGCGGTCGGGCTCAACACCACCAGCGTCACCTATTATTTCCGCCGCAAGGACCAGCTGGCCGCCGCCGTCTTCGAACGGACGACCGAGCGGCTGACCGAAATGGTTCGCGTCGCAGGCGCCGAGGCGACGCCGGAGGCGCGTGTCCGCCGCTTCGTCCAACTCCATGCCGAACTGCGCGCCGCCGTGCTGCGCGGCGATGCCCGGCCGCTCGCCAGCCTTTCGGACGTGCGCGCGCTGGAAGAGCCGCTGCGCGTGCCGCTGGAGAAGCAGTATCAGGCGCTGTTCCGCGAGGTGCGCGCCTTCTTCGGCGCGCCGGCGGATGAAGCGCACAAGGATCTGCTCACCGCCCGCGCGCACATCCTGCTCGAGCTGGTGTTCTGGCTGCCGATCTGGATCAGCCAATATGCGCTGGACGATTTCCCGCGCGTCACCAAGCGGCTGTTCGACATCCTCGCCAGGGGCATGGCGGTGCCGGGCGCGGTGTGGCGGCCGCGGACACTGGCGGAGGACAGCGGCGATTTCGGCGCGGGGGAAGGCGGGCGCGAGAATTTCCTGCGCGTCGCGACCCAGCTGATCAACGAGAGCGGCTATCGCGGCGCTTCGGTCGAACGCATCGTCGAGAAGCTGAAGGTGACGAAGGGCAGCTTCTATCACCATCTCGACGCCAAGGACGATCTGGTGCTCGAATGTTTCCGGCGCAGCTACAAGCGCGTCGCCAACATGCAGAGCCGCGCGCACTGCAGCCGCAGCAATGAGTGGGACAGCCTGTCGACCGCGATCGCCTCGCTGCTCGACATCCAGTTCGAGGCGAGCTGGCCGCTGACCCGCACCACCGCGTTGCAGGCGTTGCCGGCGCCGGTGCGCCTCGAGGTCGTCCAGCGTTCCAACCGCACCGCGCTCCGCTTTGCCGGCACGCTCACCGAGGGGGCGGCGGAGGGTTCGCTGCGCGTGGTCGATCCGCTGGTCGCCAGCCAGATGATCATCGCCATGCTCAATGCGGCGTTCGACCTGCGCAAATGGGCATCCCGCCTGCCGCGCGACCGGGCGATCGCGATCTACGCGTCGGTGATCATGGACGGCATGTTCGACGATCATGTGCTGGCTGGGGATTGAAGGGCGGGCTCGAGGGTGGGCATACCGGGATTCCTAAACCCCTGATCCCTGCCCCGTTCGCCCCGAGCGAAGTCGAGGGGTGGTTCGAGCGCAGCCGAGAACCGAGCCCCGCCCGGAGTGTGTCCCCCGTCTCGGCTTCGCTCGACGGCTCCCTCGACTTCGCTCGGGACGAACGGGAAGGAAGGCAAGTCGCCTGCCGGAATTAAGCCGGAATGCAGTATATTGCACATCCGCTTCGCCGCCTGCCCGAGCATACCTGTTTTACGAAAAATCATCCGTCCACGTCGTTTTCAGTTGCCCCGCACGACAACCGCGGCCAAACAGCGACGACAAGGGAGTGCGCGAATGGCACCTGAAACGATCTTGGACGAGGATGTCGCCGTCCGGCTGGTCGGCCGGACCTATGTTTCGGAAACGCTGTTGATCGATCAGCCGATGATCGACGCGTTCGCCGAGACGACGTTCGACCGCCAGTTCATCCACATCGATCCCGAGCGCGCCGCGGCGACGCCGTTCGGCGGCACGATCGCGCATGGCTTCCTGCTGCTGTCGCTGTTGCCGCACCTCCACGAGCGCGCGCCGCGGCCGACGCAGCCGCCGATCGCGATGGGGATCAATTATGGTTTCGATCGGGTGCGCTTCGTGCGGCCCGTGCGTGCGGGCGCGATCGTGCGGGCGCGCTTCACCGTTGCCGAACTCGTCGAGAAGCAGCCCGGGCGTTTCCAGCAGACGCTCGATGTCGAACTGCTGGTCGATGGGGCGGAGGCGCCCGCGCTCGTCGCGCGCTGGATCACCCAGTTCGTCGTCGCGGCATGATCCGCGCGCTCTGACCGATGCACGGCATCGCGCTCCCCGAAGGTCTGGCCGGGCGGCTGATCGGGCTGGAGGGGGCGCGCAACTTTCGTGATTTCGGCGGTTATGCCGTCAGCGGAGGCGGCCGGATCCGGCGCGGGCGGCTCTATCGCTCGAACCGATTGTCGAAGCTGACCGCAGCGGATCTCGATCGCCTCGCCACGCTGGACGTCACCACCATCTTCGACCTGCGCGCGCGGCGCGAGCGGGAAGCCGATCCCACCGTCTGGACCGACCCCGCGTCGATCACCCACGTCTTTCGCCCCGGCCACAAGCGCCGCCTGGTCGACATGGCGCTGGACTATCCGCCGACAGCGGCGGGCGCGCAGGCGCTGATGCATGATTTCTACGCGGAGATGCCGACCGCGATGGGCGAGACGTTCGGCGCGATCATCCGTCATGTCGCGGACGGCGCCGCGCCCTGCGTGATCCACTGTTCGGCGGGCAAGGACCGTACCGGCGTTGCGGTTGCGCTGCTGCTCGCGGCGCTGGGCGTCGACCGCGCGGAAATCGCCGTGGACTATGCGTTCACGAGCGCCATTCCGGGCCGGCAGGCGGGGGACATGGCGCGCGCCGTTGTCCGCACCGGCGGCGATGAGGAATTTCGACGGCGCTATCCGCCCGAGGCGATCGCGGCGATGATGGCGGCGGATCCCGGCTATATCGCCGCCGCGTTCGACGCGGTCGCGCGGGGGCACGGAACGATCTCCGCCTATCTTGCGTCGATCGGCGTGGACGACGAGGTCGTGGCGCGCCTGCGCGCGCGGCTCGTCGAGCAGGATTGAGAAGAGAGGAAACCGGATGAAAGCGCTTGTCTCCACCGCGGTTGGCGGCCCCGAAACCCTGTCCCTGCTCGATCTGCCGGTACCCGTGCCGGGGGCGGGCGAACTGGGCGTGCGTGTGCTTGTCTGCGGCATCAACTATCCCGACGTGCTGATCATCGAGGATAAATATCAGTTCAAGCCGCAGCGTCCCTTCGCGCCGGGCAGCGAGATCAGCGGCGTCGTCGAAGCGGTGGGCGCCGATGTGCAGGGCTGGGCGATCGGCGACCGGCTGATTGCGGTCACCGGCCATGGCGGCCTCGCCGAACAGATGGTGCTGGAGGCCGGGCGCGCCTTCAAGCTCCCCGACGGACGCGATCCGGCAGAAGGGGCGGCGCTGCTGATGACCTATGCCACCACCATCCATGCGCTGGTGGATCGCGGCACGCTGCGCCCCGGCGAGACCTTGCTCGTGCTGGGCGCCGCGGGCGGCGTCGGGCTGGCGGCGATCGAGATCGGCAAGGCGCTGGGCGCGCGCGTCGTCGCGGCGGTCTCCAGCGAGGAGAAGGCGGCCGCCGCGCGCGAGGCCGGTGCCGATGCGACGTTGCTCTATGGCCGCGCGCCCTTCACGCCGGAACAGTCCAAGGCGCTGGCGCAGGCGTTCAAGGAGGCGGTGGGCGAGAGCGGCGCCGATGTGATCTACGATCCCGTCGGCGGCGATTATTGCGAGCCTGCGTTGCGATCGATCGCATGGGAAGGGCGCTATCTCGTCGTCGGTTTTCCCGCCGGCATTCCGAAGCTGCCGCTCAACCTCACCCTGCTCAAGAGCTGCGATGTCCGCGGCGTGTTCTGGGGCGCGTTCGCCCGCCGCGAGCCGGAGCGCAACCGCGCCAACGTCGCGCAACTGTTCGACTGGTGGGAAAAGGGCCAGATCAGCCCGCGCATCGACCGGTCGTGGCCGCTCGCGGAAGGCGGCGATGCGATCCGGTGGCTCGCCGACCGCCGGGCGGTGGGCAAGGTGGTGGTGACGGTGGCGTAGCACCGATCGCCTGTCGGTCGGCAGGGATGCTTGTCCAGCCGTTCATCTCCGGAACGTCGTTCCGCTGCGGCCCCTAGACGCCGGAGCGGAACGGCTCGAAGAATGGGCGGAGTTCGGTCTTCAGGATCTTGCCATTGGCGTTGCGCGGCAAGGTATCGTGCGCGAACACGATCCGCACCGGCACCTTGAACGGCGCCAGCCGCTCCCGCACCCAGTCCTGCAGTTCGGCCTCGGTCGCCTGTTCGCCCGGCGCGAGATGGACGACGGCGCCCGGTTCCTCGCCCAATGTGCGATGGGGCAGGCCGATCAGCGCCGCGTCGGTCACCGCAGGATGTGCGTAGAGGACGTTCTCGACCTCGGTCGAATAGATATTCTCGCCGCCGCGAATGACGATATCCTTGGCGCGGTCGACGATCGTGCAGAAGCCTTCGTCGTCGAGGCGGGCGAGGTCGCCGGTGCGCACCCAGCCATCGACGAATGTGGCTGCCGTCGCCTCCGGGTTGCGCCAATAGCCCTTCACCACCTGCGGCCCCGACACCCACAGTTCGCCGACCTGGCCCACCGGCAATTCGGTGCGGCCGTCGGGCGCCATGATGCGCAGGTCGGAGACGGGGAGGGGCGGGCCGCAGCTGTCGGGCCGGTGAAGATAATCCTCGGCGCCATGATGCGTCACGGTCGCGGAGGTTTCGGTCATGCCCCAGCCATTGTTGGGCGCCGCGTTGAGATCGCCATGGACGCGGCGCACCAGCTCTGGCGCGGAGGGCGCGCCGCCATAGGCAATCGTCTCCAGCGAGGAGAGGTCGAAGCGTGCACGCTCGGGATGTTCGAGGATCTGCCAGGCGATGGTGGGAACGCCGCCGGCATTGTTGATCCGCTCGCGCTCGATCAGGCCGAGCGCCACCAGCGGATCCCATTTGCGCATCAGCACCAGCTTGCTGCCCGTCGCCAGCGTGCCCATCAGCACGGCGTTGCAGGCGGTGACATGGAACAGCGGGATGACGAGCAGCGTCACCCGCGGCGTGGTCTGGGGCGGGGTCTCGCCGCGGCGCAGGTGCGAGCGGTGGATCGAGAAGGCGTTGGCCAGGCTGCAGGTCAATATGTTGCGATGCGTGCCCAGCGCGCCCTTGGGCGCGCCGGTGGTGCCGCTGGTGTAGAAGATCGTCGCATCGTCGTCCGGCGCGATGTCCACCGCCGGCAATTCGCCCGGCGGCAGGTCGCCATAGCCGGCGACGGGGCCGACCGCGTCCTCGAACGCGCGGGCGATCCCGGCCAGTTCGGTCGCGCCGACGCGGGCGACCCAGGCAGCCTGCAGCGTGGGGATTCCTTCCGCGAGCGGCGCGATGCGCTGCCAGCGCTCGCCGTCGCAGATCAGCAGGCGGGCGCCCGAATCGGTGAGGCCATAGGCAAGCTCGGCGCCGGTCCACCATGCGTTGAGCGGCACCGCGATCGCGCCCAGGCTGGCGATCGCGAAGAAGGCGACCGGCCATTCGGGCAGGTTGCGCATCGCCATCGCCACCCGGTCGCCCTTGCCGATGCCCGCTTCCGCCAGCTTTGCGGCCAGGGCGGCCACGGCGCGAAACCAGCCATCATAGGTGACGCGATCACCCTCCAGCACCATCAATTCACGGTCGGCATAGCCGGCATGCACCGCCTTCGCGAGCGCGGCCAAGGTGGGTGGCTGGTTCTTCCAGGTCCGCGTCGGCACGCCGGCGATGGAGACCGTCTCCATTTCGAACAGCGCGCCCGGGGCGCAGAGCCGGCGGGTGGCCTCCTCGATCGACATGGCGGGCCACATGGCGGCGCCCTCACGGACGGCGACGGCCGCCATATCCTCGGTGGGCATCGGCACCTCTCCCTACAATCTCAAATGTCGGTATGTGCGGCTTATCCTTGATTCTTCCGCATCACAGTGATTATCCCTAGCTTCATCACGACGATGAGTCGAGAAATTAAGAAAGAGGGTATGTTTCGGAGAGGGGCTTCGGCGGCAGCGTGGCGGATCGTCGCGCGGCGTTGCATCCTCGCCGGGTCGGCCCTCGCCGAACGACCGCCCAAGGAGAAGACATGCCTGCGATAACCACGCGCCGCGACGGCGACGTCCTGATCGTCACCTCGGACAATCCGCCGGTGAACGCGCTCTCCGCGGATGTCCGGCAGGGGCTGGCCGCGGCGATTGCCGAAGCGGAAGGCGACCCGCAGGTGAAGGCGGTGGTGATCGCCGCGGCCGGCCGCACCTTCTTCGCCGGTGCCGACATCACCGAATTCGGCAAGCCGCCGCGCGAACCCGGCCTGCCTGCGGTGATCGACGCGATCGAGGCGAGCGGCAAGCCGGTGGTCGCCGCAATCCATGGCACCGCGCTCGGCGGGGGGCTGGAGGTCGCCCTGGGCTGCCATTATCGCATCGCTGCCGCATCGGCGAAGCTCGGCCTGCCCGAGGTCAAGCTGGGGCTGCTGCCTGGCGCCGGCGGCACGCAGCGGCTGCCGCGCGTGGTCGGCGTCGAACCGGCGCTGGCGATGATCGTGACGGGCGATCCGATCCCGGCGAAGAAGGCTGCGGCGATCGGGCTGGTCGACGCGCTGGTCGCGGACGATCTGCTGCTCGCCGAGGCGATCGCCTTTGCGCGCGCCGTCGCCGACAAGGACGCGCATCCGGTCGCGAGCACGCGCGCCGATCGCATCGCCGGCGCGGATGCCGCCACCTTCGCCGCGTTCCGCAAGGCCAACGCGCGGCGGCTGAAGGGCTTCGAGGCGCCGGAAGCCTGCATCCAGGCGGTCGAGGCGGCGGTGGCGCTGCCCTATGCCGAGGGCGTGGCGAAGGAGCGTGCGCTGTTCCTCAAGCTGATGAACGGTACCCAGTCCAGGGCATTGCGCCACCTGTTCTTCGCCGAGCGCGCGGCGGCCAAGATCGACGGGCTGCCCGCCGACACGCAGACGCTGCCGATCGCGAAGGTGGGCATCCTCGGTGCCGGCACGATGGGCGGCGGCATCGCGATGAACTTCCTGACCGCGGGTATCCCCGTGACGATCATCGAGCGCGAGCAGGCCGCGCTCGATCGCGGCATCGCCATCATCCGCAAGAATTACGAGGCGAGCGCGGCCAAGGGGCGGATGACCGCCGAGGCGGTGGAAAAGGCGATGGGCAACCTCGCCGGTTCGCTCGATTATGCCGACCTCGCCGATTGCGACCTCGTGATCGAGGCGGTGTTCGAGCTGATGGAGATCAAGAAGGAGGTGTTCGGCCGCCTCGACGCCATCGTCAAGCAGGGCGCGATCCTCGCGACCAATACGAGCTATCTCGACGTCGACGAGATCGCCGCGGCAACCAGCCGGCCGGAAGCGGTGATCGGCCTACATTTCTTCTCCCCCGCCAACGTCATGAAGCTGCTCGAGATCGTGCGCGGGGCGAAGACCGCGCCGGCGGTGCTGGCGACCTGCATGGGGCTGGCACGCAGGATCGGGAAGATCGCGGTCGTCTCGGGCGTCTGCCACGGCTTCATCGGCAACCGCATGCTGTCGCCGCGCCAGCGCGAGGCCAATGCGCTGCTGATGGAAGGCGCGCGGCCGGTCGATGTCGATCGCGTGCTGCTCGATTTCGGCTTCCCGATGGGGCCGTTCCAGATGGCCGATCTCGCCGGGCTCGACATCGGCTGGGATCCGGCGAAATCGAACGGCGAGACGCTGCGGGACCGGCTCTGTGAAGCGGGCCTGCGCGGGCAGAAGAACGGCCGCGGCTTCTACGATTATGACGCCAGCCGCAACCGCACCCCCTCGGCCGAGGCTGAGGCGATCATCGCCGACTTCGCCGCGAAAGCGGGCACGGAACAGCGCAGCATTTCCGACGAGGAGATCCTGGAGCGGCTGCTCTACCCGATGGTCAATGAAGGCGCGCTGATCCTCGAAGAGGGGATCGCGCAGCGTGCCTCGGACATCGATATCGTCTGGCTCAACGGCTATGGCTGGCCGGCCTGGACGGGCGGCCCGATGTTCTGGGCGGATACGATCGGCCTCGATACCGTCGTCGCGGGGCTGGAGAAGCATGCCGCGCGGATGCCGGCACTGCGCGTTTCCGAGCTGCTGAAGGCCAGGGCAGCGAAGGGCGAGACCTTCAATGGGTGAGGCGGTGCAGACCGGGCTCGACGCCTTCCGCGCGGAGACGCGCGCATGGCTGATCGAGAATTGCCCGCCCGAGATGCGCACGCCGATGCGTTCGGAGGCCGATATCTGCTGGGGCGGACGCAATGCGCGCTTCACCTCCCCGGCGCAGAAGCAATGGCTGGACGTGATGGCCGCGCGCGGCTGGACGGTGCCCGACTGGCCGGCCGCCTATGGCGGCGGCGGGCTGGCGCCGGCCGAGGCGAAGATCCTCCAGCAGGAGATGGCCGCGCTCGGCTGCCGCAGCCCGCTGAGCTCGTTCGGCATCTCGATGCTCGGGCCGGCCTTGCTCAAATATGGCAGCGAGGCGCAGAAGCGCGATCATCTCCCGAAGATCGCGCGCGGCGAAATCCGCTGGTGCCAGGGCTATTCCGAACCCAATGCCGGATCAGACCTCGCCTCGCTCGCGACGCGCGCGGAGGACAAGGGCGATCATTTCCTCGTCAACGGTCAGAAGGTGTGGACCAGCTATGCCGACAAGGCGGACTGGATCTTCTGCCTCGTCCGCACCGATCCGGAGAACAAGCATGGAGGCATCTCGTTCGTGCTGTTCGATATGGCCTCGCCCGGCGTCTCGACCAGGCCGATCCTGCTGATCTCGGGCTATTCGCCCTTCTGCGAGACCTTCTTCGACGATGTGAAGGTGCCCAAGGACAATCTGGTCGGCGACCTCAACCGCGGCTGGGATGTGGCCAAATATCTGCTCGGCCATGAGCGCGAGATGATCTCGGGCATGGGATTGCGCGCAGGCGAGGCGTCGCTGGGGGAAATGGCGCTCGCGCATCTCGGCGCCGAGCCCGACGGTCGGCTCGACGATCCCGTGCTGCGTGCGCGCATCGCCCTGTTCGAGCTGCGTGCCGAGGCGTTCCGGGCGATGTCCGAACGCTTCATCGATCAGTTGAAGGCGGGCAAGGCGCATCCCGCCCAGCCGTCGATGATGAAATATTACGGCACCGAGCTGAACAAGCAGCGCCACGAACTGGCGATGGCGGCCGGCGGATCGGACGCGCTGGAATGGGACAGCGAACGATCGCATGGCGGTGCCGCCGCGCGGAGCTGGCTGCGCACCAAGGCCAATTCGATCGAGGGCGGCACGTCCGAGATCCAGCTCAACATCATCGCCAAGCGCATCCTTGGCCTGCCGGGAGCCTGAGCCATGCCGATGTTCCATGACGATGAGCAGGCGATGCTCGCCGATACCGCGCGCGGCTTCGTCGCCGGGGCGGCACCGGTCGGCCATATGCGCGCGCTGCGCGATGCCGGTGACGCGGCGGGCTTCTCGCCGGCGCTGTGGCGGCAGTTCGGCGAGATGGGGTTCAACGCCATCCTGATTCCCGAGGCGGACGGCGGGCTCGGGCTCGGCCATGTCGAGGCGGGGATCGTGCTGGAGGAGGTCGGACGCAACCTCACGCCGTCGCCCTTTCTCGGCACCGCGATCGGCGCGGTGACCGCGCTGAAGGACGGCAGCGCGGCGCAGCGGGAGCGCTGGCTGCCCGGCATTGCCGCGGGCGAGACCGTGGCGGCGCTCGCGGTCGACGAGGGCGCGCGGCATCGGCCGCAATCGATCGGGCTGCGCGCCGAGCCTTCGGGCAATGGCTTCCGGCTGAGCGGGGCCAAGCGCTTCGTGCCGCTGGGCCATGTCGCCGACCTGCTGATCGTCGCCGCGCGCACCGCGGGCGGCGATGCCGACGCGGGCGGTGTGACATTGTTCGCGGTGGAAAAGGATGTCGCGGGGCTCTCAATCGGCGCCGACCGCCTTGCGGATGCCAGCATGGCGGCGCGGCTCGCCTTCGACGGCGTCGAGGTGGATGGCGACGCGGTGATCGGCGCCGTGGGCGAGGGCAGGGAAACGCTGAACCGCGTGCTCGGCGCGGTGCGTGCCGGTGCCGCGGCCGAGATGCTCGGTGTCGGCGGCGGCGCGATGGACATGACGGTCGATTATCTGCGCGAGCGCAAGCAGTTCGGCGTCGCGATCGGCAGCTTCCAGGCGCTGCAGCACCGCGCCGCGCATCTCTATGCCGAGCTTGAAGTCGCGCGCGCCGCGGTGCTCAAGGCGCAGCAACTGCTCGACGAGGGGAGCGAGGGCGCCGATCGCGCGGTCTCGGTGGCGAAGGGCATGGCGGGCCTCGCCAGCCTGCTCGCGGTGCAGGAAGGCGTGCAGATGCATGGCGGCATCGGCATGACCGACGAATATGATATCGGCTTCTTCATGAAGCGGCAGCGCGTGCTTGCCGAACTGTTCGGCGATGCCGACTTCCACGCCGATCGTCTCGCCCGGCTCTCGGGTTATTGAGACGGCGCGAAGCCGCGCCGGCCAGGCGATACGCCGGCGGCGGTCGTCGTGCTTCGCGATGATCCGCCGTGGGGCGCCCTCGGCAAGGTGCTGAAGCGGGAGTTGCCGGATCGGCCGACCCGTTGGCGCGCATTGCCTGCGTCATGCGGCGCAATCCTGCGTGGTCGCGACCGAGAGAGGTCGCCATCGTCGCAAGAACATGGCACCATGGCCGCGCTGTTCAGCGAGCAGAGAGACGGCGTGCCTCGCGTACGCGGCACAAGGGAGACTTCGTTTGGTTGAATCCGATCTCACCGAAATGACGGCGGACATCGTCGCCAACTATGTTGCGAACAATGAATTGCCGATCGGGGATGTCGGTGGGCTGATCGCAGAGGTTCATGGGGCGCTTGTAGGCCTGCAAGCTGCGCCGGCGCCTGCCGAGGTCGTTTATGAGCCTGCCACGACGCTCCGGAAAAGCCTCGCGAACCCTGCGAAGATCATCTCGATGATCGACGGCAAGCCCTATGCGACGTTGACGCGGCATCTCTCGGCGCATGGCCTGACTCCGCAGGCCTATCGGGAACGGTACAAGCTGCCCGCCGACTATCCGATGACCGCGCCGGACTATTCCGCGCGCCGCAAGGAACTGGCGCTGGCGGCAGGACTGGGGCGGAAGCCGAAACCCGCCGAGGCGCTGGCCGTGGCCCCCAAGCCGACGCGGCGGAAGCTGGGCATCTCCACGTCGAATAAACCCCCGACCAAGCGGCCGCGCTGACGAGCGCCGGCGCCTGCCGGCGGAACCATATGCCGAAGCCACCGCAGGAAAGCTGCGGTGGCTTCGATGATCGGCTGTGCCTTTACGCCGCGGCAGCGAGATCCGGATCTTCGATCTGGACGCGGAAGCCTGAGCGGACCTGCGGGAAATAATCCCAGATCGCCAAATGCTGGGTGCAGCGATTGTCCCAGAACGCCACCGAATGCTGCTCCCACTTGAAGCGGCACTGAAAATAGGCGTTCTCGACATGGCGATAGAGGAAGTCGAGCACCGCCTCGCTCTCCGCTGGCGGCAATTCGTTGATGTGGCTGGTGAAGCCCTTGTTGACGAACAGCGCCTTGCGGCCGGTGACGGGATGGACCCGGATCACCGGGTGGACGGCGACCGGATAGCTTCCGGTCGGATCGAAGCGGCCGAACGCCAGCCGGCCGTCGTGCGTGGCGGTGAGCCCTTCGAGATAGGCCTTCATCCGGTCAGACAGCGCGTCATAGGCGGCATACATGCTGGAAAAGGCGGTATCGCCGCCGGCGGTGGGCAAGGTGTGAAGATAGAGGATGCTGCCCATCGGCGGCTTCGTCGCGCATGTCATGTCGCTGTGCCATTCCTCTCCGGCGACATGCTTCGAGGTCTCGTCGGCGTGGAGCTTGCGCACTTCGGGATGGTCGGGAAGCCCCTTCAGCGCGTGCGCCTGGAGATTGCCGAAATGGAGGCCCAGCCGCTTCAGCGACACCGGATCGAGCGGCTGGTTGCGGAAGAAGATCACCTGATGGTCGGCGATGGCCTGGTGAAGGTCGGCCACCTGCCCGGCCGAAAGCGGCGCGGTGAGATCGATGCCCGAGACGATGGCGCCGATGCGCGGTGTGAGCTGTTCGGCGGTGATCGTGCGGTAGGCCATGGATTCTCCTCTGTCCGGCCGGGCCGGAGCGCTGATTCGACCATCAATGTATACGCAATGTATACTGAATGTATACATTGCGGCCGATGCAGCCTGTCGGAGGCGGGGGTTTGTCAGTGCCGGGCCCGCGCGGTACACGGGCGAGCGAGACGACTGGGAAATTATGGCCAAGCGAGCGACGGAGCGGTTGAGCGACAAGGTTGCGGCGCGGCTGTGCGATCAGATCGAGGCCGGCGCGATCGCGCCGGGCGACCGCATCATCGAGGTGGATATCGCCGAACGCTTCGGCGTCTCCCGCACGCCGGTGCGCGAGGCGCTGATCCGGCTCGCGCGGGAGGGCGTGCTCGACCCCGCCGATCGCGGCTATGCGCTGCCGCGCGAGGATGCGTCGGCGCGGCGGGAACGGCTGGCGGCGCGACGGGTGCTCGACATCGCGATCGCGCGAGAAGCGGCAGTGGCGGTGCGCGGGGGCGCCGGCATCTCCGCAATGGAGCGCGAAATCGAGAAGATGGCCGCGGCGCATCAGGCGGGCCGCGCCAAGAGCTTCGCGACGGCGCATTATCGCCTGCGCGACGAGATCCGTCTGCTCGCGGACAACCGGCTTCTGGCGCGCTGCGCGGCGCTGGTGGACGACGCCTTCCGGCTGGGCCGCGAGCAACTCTATCGCATCGCCGCCAACCGCGAGGCGACGCTGGCGGCCGAGCGACTGCTGATCGCGGCGATCGGCCGCGGCGATGCGGACGCAGCCGAGCACGAAGTCACCGCCTTTCTCGATCGGGTGGGTGGATCGGCGCTGCGCGGCCGATCGTGACGATCGATGTATGATTGTCATACATTGACAGGGATCGGCACGGCCCTATCGTAAGCCCCGCACGCATAGATGCGGCTTCGGGGATTTCGCGCACATGCCCAATTCACGCATCCGGCCATGGCTGGTCGTCATCGTCAGCCTGTTCGGGATCTCGACCGGTCCGGCTGCCTTCGGGCTTTCCTCGTTGGGCATCGCCGCCGAGCCGCTGGCGCGCGAATTCGGCTGGAGCCGCACCGAGATCAGCGCCGCGGTCTCGATCATGATGCTGGCGACCGCCGCCTGCATGCCGATCGCCGGCCGGCTGATCGATACGCTGGGCGCGCGCCGGGTGCTCATCCCGTCGGTGCTGCTGCTCGCCGGCTGCATGATCGGGCTGGGGTTCGTGCAGGCCTATTGGCAGTTCATCGCGCTCTATGTGGCGATCGGTACGATCGCGGTGGGATCGAACAGCACCGCTTATATGCGGATCATCACCGGCTGGTTCGATCACCGGCGAGGGCTGGCGATCGGCATCGCCGGCAGCGGCACCGGGCTCGGCTTCGCCTATGTGCCCGTGCTCACGCAGGCGCTGGTCGCGGACATGGGGTGGCGCGCGGGTTATATCGGGCTCGGCGTGCTCCTGCTCGCGACCACCGTGCCGCTGACGCTGCTGGTGCTGCGCGAGGCGCCCGCGCATGAAGCGCCGCACGACCGGCCGGAGGCGCATGCGGGCGTGCAGGGCGCCACGATGGGCGAGGCGATGCGCAAGCCCGATTTCTGGGTGCTGGGCGGCATCTTCGTGGTGCTCGCCTTCGTGCTCTACGGGCTGATCCCGCACCTCGTTTCGCTGCTGCTGGATCGCGGCGTCCCGGCGGCGGAGGCGGCGTGGATCGCCTCGCTGTTCGGCATGGCCGCCTTTGCCGGCCGGTTGCTGATCGGCTTCATGGTCGATCGGCACGATGCGCGGCGCATCGCCTTCCTGTTCTTCTCGCTCTCCGCCATCGGCCTCGCACTGCTCGCGCTGCCGCTGCCGCTCTGGGCCTTTCTGCCGGCGGCGCTGCTGCTGGGCGGCAGCCTGGGGGCGGAAGTCGATATGCTCGCCTATCTCACCAGCCGCTATTTCGGGCTGCGCAGCTTCGCGCAGATCTTCTCGACCTTGTTCGCCGCGGTGATGGTGGCGATGGGGCTGGGGCCGCTCGCCTTCGGCTTCGTGTACGACCAGACCGGATCCTACACCGCGATCCTCGCGGTCGGCGTTCCCATCTGCATGTGCGCCGCCGGGCTGGTGCTGCTGCTCAGCCCCTATGGCGCGCGCGCGCGCGGCGGACAGGTTTCGATCACGTGATGCCGAAGGGGGCGAATATGCAAGTTCATGGGGTCAAGGCGGGTGCAGCGCTGCTCGCGCTGGTGTTGGGCGCGGGCGGCGCCGCCGCGCAGGATCGGGTGATCCATGCCGGCCGGCTGTTCGATGGCGAGAAGCGCGTGCTGCAGGGCCCGTCGAGCATCGTCATCAGGGACGACCGGATCGTCTCGGTGGTGCCGGGCCACGTCACCCCGGCCGGTGCCGAGGTGATCGATCTCAAGGACGAGACCGTAATGCCCGGCCTTGTCGACGGCCACACCCACATCACCTCGCTGCCGCGCACGGGCAATCCGATCGCCAAGACGATGACCTATTCGCCGCTCGACGTGGCGCTCGCGTCGACGGTCAACGCGCGGGCGATCCTGCTGTCGGGGGTGACGACGATCCGCGATCTCGGCGGCCTCTATGGCGCCGATGTCGCGCTGCGCACCGCGATCGACCGCGGCTCGATCGTCGGCCCGCGCATGTGGGTGGCGGGCGAGGCGATCGGCCCCACCGGCGGCCATAATGACTGGAGCCATGGCCTGGCATCGGATGTGTCGCGGCCCGAATTCGGTGCCGGTCTGGCGGACGGTGCCGACGCAGTGACCGCGCTCGTCCGCAAGGAGCACAAGCTCGGCGCGTCGGTCATCAAGATCATGCCGTCGGGCGGCGTGGTCAGCAGCGGTGACGATCCCAAGGCGCAGCTGATGAGCAATGCCGAGATCCAGGCGGCGGCGGAAGCCGCGCACGCGCTGGGCCTCAAGCTCGCCGCGCATGGCCATGGCAAGGCGGCGATCGACGATGCCGTGCGGCTGGGCGCCGATTCGATCGAGCATGGCACTTATGCCGATGCCGAAAGCTGGGCGCTGATGAAGGCGCGCGGCACCTGGTTCGTGCCGACGCTGCTCACCACCCGCAAGCTCTACGAAACCGCGCAGAAGCGCCCGGAAACGCTCAATCCCTTGACCGTGAAGAAAGTGCTGGCGATGGGCACCGGCAGCGCCAAGCTGACCGCCGCCTACAAGGCCGGCGTGAAGATCGGTTTCGGCAGCGATACCGGCGCGGGCGAGAATCCCAAGGAAGCGGCCCTGATGGTCGAGGCGGGGATGGCGCCGATCGACGTGCTGGTCGCGGCCACCGGCGGCGGCGCCGATCTCGTCGGGTCGCCGGACATCGGCAAGATCGAGGCCGGCCGCTACGCCGACATCGTCGCGGTGCGCGGCGATCCGATCGCCGACATCAAGCTGGTCGAGACGATCGACTTCGTGATGAAGGGCGGCATCGTCTACAAGCGCGGAGGGATCGAGCAGCCGGTGAGGCTGGTCAATCCCTGATCGCCGGCCCCTCATCCTTTTCAGGGGGAAAGGGTGAGGGGCCCAGGACCGTAGCGCCCCCTTCGCCATCAGAAGCGTTCGAGCGTGAACGGCGCGGTATCGAATGGCGCGACACCGCCGGTCGCGATGGCGGCCATGGCTTCGCCCGTCACCGCGGCCAGCGTGAGGCCGAGATGCTGGTGGCCGAAAGCGTAGAGGATGTTGGGCGCTGCCGAACTCCGGCCGATGGCGGGCAGATAGTCCGGAAGCGTGGGGCGCGCGCCCATCCATTCGCATGTGTCGTCTGCCACGGGCAGGCCGAGTTCGGCGGCATGGCGCCGCAATCTTGCCCATTTGCGGGGATCGGGCGGGCTTTGTTCGCGGCCGAATTCCACGAAGCTCGCCGCGCGCAGCCCGGAATCGAAGCGGGTCACGATCATCGATCGATCTTCGAAGGCGATCGGCGGCAGATTCTCTGGCCAGCCCGGCGCGGCCATCTGGATATGATAGCCACGCTCGGCGATGATCGGGACATGGTGGCCGAGCGGCTCCAGCAAATGCCGTGAGCCGACGCCTGCAGCGACAAGGATGACGTCGGCGTCGAGCCGTGCACCATCGTCGAGATGCGCGACGGCGCGGTCGCCCTGCCGTTCGAGCCGGATCGCACGGCCCAGCCGTCTCTGACCGCCGCCGGCATGGAAACCCGCATCCAGCGCCCGGGCGAGTTGGCGAAGGTCGGCGATCTGGCCGCTTCCGGCAAAGCGGATCGCGCCCGCCGCCTCCACCTGGAAATGGCGCTTGATCTGCGCCATCTCATCGGTGGTGGCGTCGCGGAAGCGGGTGGTGCCGATGTTGGTTTGCGCCCAGCGCCTGCGCCCGGCATCGGCTGTCGCCAGGCTCTCCCACAGCACGAAATGGCCGGCTTCGCGCAGCAGCGACCCTGCGCCCACCATTTCGAGCAGCGTGCGCCAGGCGGGCAGCGCCACGCCCAGCATGGTACCGAGGGCATGCGCGCCCGCCGAGAAACGCGATGCGCCGGATGATCGCACCAACCGCATCGAAAAAGGCAGCCATGCCGAAATATCGCGCGGCGGCAGGCCCAGCGCGCCGCCGCGCATGAACAGGCGTCGATGCATCGACAAAATGGTCGCCCGGGATGCCAGCGGCTCGACCTGTTCGATCGCGATATGGCCGGCATTGCCCCAGCTTGCCTCGGGGCCCGTCGGCGGTGCGACCAGCGTCACCGCGAAGCCCGCACGCTGCAGCGCAATCGCCGAGGCATGACCGATGACCCCGGCGCCTATGACGATGGCTGTGGAACCCGCACGATTTTTCTCTGCCATCCGCGATCCATATATCGTATACGAATTTCTGGCAATGGACTGCCAGTTTGAGTCGATGGGGATGCTGCGGTGCTGCCGGCAATTGCGCCCGTCGAACAATCGGGACAGAAGTTTGTCAGTATGAAGTTGTAGGAAATAGCATGAGTCTCGTCGTTCGTAATCTCTCGGATCAGTTGGTGGAACTTGTAAGGGATCGGATTTTATCGGGTGCGGTCGCCGGGGATGGCGCTATTCGTCAGGATGCGCTTGCGGCGGAACTGGGTGTCAGCAAGATACCGTTGCGCGAGGCGCTGGGACGGCTCGAACAGGAAGGGCTGGTGCGCGCGCAGGCCAATCGCGGTTTTTTCGTCCGGCCGCTCTCCACCGAGGAAGCCGAGGAAGTGTTCGACCTGCGCCTGACACTGGAGCCCGCGGCCGTCGCGCGGGCGGCGACGCGCGCCACCGATGACGAGCGCGCCTTTGCCACCGACACGCTGGAGACGCTCTATCGCGTGACCGACGAGCATGGGGAAGGGGTGGGGGCATTCAACCGCGCCTTCCATCTGGCGCTGATCCGTCCGTCGCGAAGCTTCGTGACCAACAGCATTCTCGAACGGCTGCATGTCCTGTCCGAACGCTATGTGCGCAAGCATCTCGAACCGCTCGGGCGCGATGAGCGCGCCAATGACGAGCATCGGGAAATCTTCAAGGCATGGCTCGCGCGGGACACCGACACGTTGCAGCGGTTGATGCACGATCATATCGGGCAGACGCTCGAAGACCTGCGCCGGCAATTGCCGCGGGATGACGCCGCGCCGGCGGGCAAGCCCTAACACTATCCTTGAATCCTGGGCGGCGCCTGCGCCGTCCAGCGCGATGTGGCGATGGCCGGAGCGCGGCCGGCGCCGCCCGACCGCGCCCGGCCGAACGCGCGCGCGTCGCCAACGCCGACGCCGCGCCATTCTCAGCATCGTCCGGAATCAACCCGACCGGGAGCGGCGTGGGTCGGTAGCGCTTGCTCATGACAATGTTGGGACAGCACGTTGACACATTCCCGACAACGTATATCGTATCCCGTATACAGTTTGAAGAATCAGGGGGCGGTCATGATGCAGAGAAGGCATTTCCTCGGCAGCGGACTGGCGGCCGCCGCGGCGTCCACATGGGGCGGCACCGCGGCGGCCCAGGGCGAAACACGAACGCTGCCGACGGGCGCGGAATCCGCAAAACTGCTGTTGCCGAAGGATGATTTGCCGGACGTCACCATCGATCGGCTGCCGCTGAGCTGGAGCAAGGAGCGGACGCAGACGCTCCAGGCGATGCTGGAAAAGGCGGGGCTCGACGGCATCCTGCTCACCGACCAGTGGAACGTCATCTATTTTACCGGCCTGTTCTTCACCACCACGGAGCGGATGATCCACTGCTTCATCCCGACCAAGGGCACGCACCCGATCTGGTTCTATCCGGCGCTCGATCGCGATCTCATCCAGACCTGGTGGTATGAAGATGGCGACATGTACTTCGATTGGCTCGATGTGGCCGGTGCGATGCCGCAGGAAGGCAAGCTGACCAAGGGGCCGACCCGCGATCTCTGGGTGTGGCTGCTCGAAGGCCTCAAGAAGCGGGGCTTCGCCGGCAAGAAACTGGCGGTCGATCGGGAGCTTGTGCCGTCAAGGCAGAAGCCGGTGGTCGAAGTGCTTGGCGGGCCGATGGTCTCCGCCGCCGCCGACTGCATGTTTATGCGCCAGCGCAAGAACCCGCTCGAGATCCAGCTCACGCGCCGCGCCTATACCTATTTCGACCGGATCCACTGCTTCGCGCGTGACCTGATCATGACGCACGGCACCGATCTCTATGATTATGAAGTCGCCAATGCGGCGGAGAAGTTCGGCACCGAACTGGTGATGAAAGATCTCAGGTCGACGGGCAAGCCGCATCAGGCGGTGGGCGTAAGCGTCGGCATCGGTTGCCGCGTGGGGCAGGCGACGGGCTATCCGCATCCCAACCAGTTTCACTACAACAAGATCGAGCGCGGCAAGGCGATCCAGGTGGCGGGCGTGGTCCGCATCGGCGGCTGCGGCGGCGAACTCTACCGGCCCTATATGATCGCGCCCCGCACCGGGCATATGGAGAAGGTGTGGAAGACCGCGCGCGACGGCTGCCTGATGCAAAAGGATCTCTCGCGCAAGGGCACGCTGTGCTCCGACGTCGCCTATGAAATCCACAAGATGCAGATCGCGGCGGGCATGCAGAAATATATCTACCATCGCCCGGCGCATGGCGAAGGCATGGAAGGCCACCAGCCGCCCTATCTGGCGCTCGGCGACCATACCGTGCTCGACACCGGCATGATGTTCTCGGTCGAACCGGGCATGTTCGATCCGGAAACCGGCACCGGGGCCAATTTCTCCGACGGCTTTATCGTCCAGGAGACCGGCCCCTCGCGGCAGATGTCGCGCCTGCCATGGTCCGAAGAGTGGGCCTTCATCCAGATCTGAATGCATCGATGGAAGAATAGAAAATCGATCTGACAGGAGAGGTGCGTCTTCGAGATTCCTATCGGACAAAAAAGGGGATTTGGCATGATTGGATCGCGCAATATAAGCTGTTCCCGACGGTTGCATCGCAGGATGCTGTTCTGCACGACGATGTTCGGGACTCTGTCGTTGGCGGCAGTACAGCCGGCTGTGGCACAAGAAGCCGAAAGTATCACCGAACCTCAGGCCTCTGCGAGCGGCGATATCGTCGTTACCGGATCTCGCCTCGTCCGTTCGGACCTGACCGCGCCCAGCCCGGTGACGGTGGTCGGTGAATCCGAGATCAAATCCTCGGGCAATGTCTCGCTCGAAAAGACGCTCAACGAATTTCCACAGCTTGCCTCGGGCAACAACTCCGCCGCCAACATCGGCGGCGGCAGCGGCGTCCTTACCGTCAACCTGCGCGGGCTCAACCAGCCCGGTGCGCAGAGCCCGTCCTCCTCGCGCAGCCTCGTGCTCGTCAACGGGCGCCGCTTCATCCCGGCCAATTCGGGCGGCGAAGTCGATCTGGCCTCGATTCCCGATGCGTTGATCAAGCGCGTCGAAATCATCACCGGCGGCGCTTCGGCGGTCTATGGTTCGGATGCGATTGCCGGTGCGGTCAATTTCATCCTCGACGACGCGTTCGAGGGCGTCGAAATGGCGGCCCAAACGGGCATCACCGGGCGCGGCGATGCGGCAAGCTACAAGCTGGACCTCACCTACGGCGCCAGCACCGGCGACGGCCGCGGCAATGTGACGGTCGCGGCGACCTGGGCCAAGCAGGAGCCCTTCTTCCAGTCGTCGCGCGCCTACAGCCGGACGCCGCTGGCCGAAATCAACGGCGCGCTGACCTATTCGGGTTCGGGCAACATCCCGGGTACCCGCATCGGTCTCAGCCAGGCGCAACGCGACCAACTCGTCGGGGTCAACGTCACGCCGACTGCGGCCTGCCCGAACATCACCGGCATCCGTTTCGGCGAGAATGGCGCGCCGCTGCCCTATTGCCAGCCGCAAGACACCTACAATTATGCGCCGCTCAATTATCTGCAGCGTCCGCAGGAGCGCCGCAGTGTCTCTGCGCTCACGCATTATGATGTCGGCGATCACATCACTGCCTATGGCGAGGCGTTCTACATCAATTCGAAGAATGATTCGCGTCTGGCACCCGATTCCTTCGCGCCGGTGACCCCCGGTGCGGCCTCGCAGACCTTGCTCGTGCCCAATTATGCCACCAATCCGGGGCTGCCGGCCGCCGTGCGGGACTTCTTCGCGGCGAACGCCGCGATCTTCGATGCCGATGGCGACGGCACGGCATCGATCGTCGGCGCGGGCCGTCGCGCCGACGAACTCGGCACGCGCAACTCCTTCTACGAGCGCAACCAGCTTGCGTTCACGGGCGGCGTGCGCGGCGATTTCGACATGATCGGCCACAACTGGCGCTGGGACGCGTTCTACCAGTATCAGCGAAACCGCACCGATACGCGCGCCGAAGGCGTGATCTCGCAGACCCGCCTCAGCCTCGGCCTCGATACGGTCACCAACGGCGCCGGCCAGGTGGTGTGCCGCACGCAGATCCTGGGCTGCGTGCCCGTCAACATCTTCGGCCTCAACGCGATCTCGCCCGAGGCGGGTGTCTTCCTGACGCCGATCCGGCGCTCGGAAGACGAGTTCGTCCGGCAGGTCGCCGGCGCATCGATCAGCGGCACCCTGCTCGAACTGCCCGCCGGGCCGGTCGCGGTCGCGCTCGGCACCGAGTATCGCAAGGATCGCTACGCGTTCACGCCCAGCGCGCAGGATCTTGCCGGCGAATATGGTACGGGATCTCAGACCGCGCTGTCCGGCAGCTTCGACGTGAAGGAAGTGTTCGGCGAAATCCGCGTGCCGATTCTCGGCGACATGCCCTTCATCGACACGCTCGCCTTCGAAGGTGCCGCCCGCTACTCCGATTACTCCACGGTGGGCGGCGTCTTCACCTGGAAGGCCGGCGGCGAATATGCGCCGGTCGACTGGATCCGTATCCGTGGCGCCTATAACGTCGCGATCCGCGCCCCCAACATCGGCGAACTCTATTCGGCGCGCTCGATCGGCTATGTCGGCGGTGCCGACCCCTGCGCCCGCACCTCCGCCACGTCCGACACGCGCAGCGCGGCGGTCAAGGCGATCTGCGTCGCGACCGGCGTGCCGGCCGGCGATATCGACAATTTCTACCAGTCCGCGCTGGGGATGAACCAGGAAACCGGCGGCAACCCCAATCTCATCGAGGAAACCAGCAAGACCTATACGATCGGCGGCGTCATCTCTCCGCCGTTCCTGCGCGGCCTCAACATCACCGTCGATTATTACAACATCAGGATCGACGATGCGGTCGCCTCGATCAACAATATCCAGACGCTCAACGACTGCCTCGCCAATGGCGACATCAACAGCTCGACCTGCCAGGCGATCCGGCGCCTGCCCAACGGCCAGATCGACTATGTCATGGTCAATCTGCAGAATATCGGCTCGATCAAGGCGAGGGGTCTGGACGCGCAGGTGGATTATCGCACCTCGCTGCCGACCTTCTTCGGCGAGGACGCCAATCTGTCGCTGCAGGGCGTCGCCAGCTGGATGTTCGAACGCTCGATCCAGACGCTGTCGACCGCCGAGCCGCTCGATTGCGCCGGCCATTATGGCGGCGGCTGTTCGCAGGGCAATGGCGGCTTCATCATCCCGGACTTCAAGCTGAACGTGAACGCATCCTACAACAACGGTCCGTTCACCCTGCGCGCGCAGGGCCGCATGGTCGGCGCGATCACGCCCTACAAGACGGTGACGACCAGCATCGGCAAGCTCGACCCGGTCTGGTATTTCGATCTTTCGACCAACTATGAAGTGTCGGAGAATTTCACCTTCTTCGGCGGTGTCGACAATGTCTTTGACAAGCAGCCGCCGATCCTCGGCACGACCTATGTCGGCGACGCCAATGTCGACATCTCGCTTTATGATCTCATGGGGGTTCGCTTCTTCGCGGGCGCCCGCGTCAAGTTCTGATCGACAGGATGTTGCCGGCGGGCGCTTCGGGGTCCGCCGGCTTTTCCTTGCACATCGTCAACAGGGAAACCCGTGCCATGCTCAAACTGCGCCGCGCTCTGCTGCTCATGACCGCCCCGCTCGCCCTCGCCATGCCGACCGTGGCGCAGGCAGCCCCCGCCGGCGCCGTGCCGCCAGACGCCATTCCGGCGCGCAAGGAGGGCGTCGGCCCCTATGCCCGCGTCGTGCTGCGCAACGTGACGATCATCGACGGCACCGGCGCGCCGCCGCAGGGGCCGATCGACCTCGTCATCGAGAATGACCGCATCGCCCAGATCAAGAGCATCGGCGTGCCCAAGGCGATCGACGAAAGCGCCCGCGCCGCCAAGGGCGACTATGAGATGGACCTGACCGGCTATACGGTGATGCCGGGCTTCGTCGATGGCCATGTCCACCTCCACAACATGGCGGACGACCAGAAGGTGCCGTCCGAATATATCCTGAAACTCTGGATGGCGAACGGCATCACCTCGGTGCGCGATCTCGGCAGCGGCCAGCCGATCGAGTGGCTGAAGGGCATCAAGGACCGCTCGGCCCGCAACGAGATCGTCGCGCCCCGCATCGATATCTATCCCATGTTCCACCAGATCCGCACCACGCCGGTCAACGATCCGGTGCAGGCGCGCCTCGCCATCCAGGAAGCCAAGAAGCGCGGGGCGGACGGCATCAAGTTCATCGGCGGCGCCGAAGACGTGCTGTTCGCCGCGATCGAGGAGACCAGGAAGATCGGCCTGCGCAGCACCATGCACCATGCCCAGCCCAGCGTCGCCTACGCCAATGTGCTGACCACCTCCGCGCACGGCCTGGAATCGATGGAGCATTGGTACGGGCTGCCCGAGGCGATGTTCACCGACAAGCGCATCCAGGCCTGGCCCGCCGACTTCATCAACAATGACGAGCAGATGCGCTTCGGCGAATCCGGCCGGCTCTGGGCGCAGACCGCCAAGCCCGGATCGGACAAGTGGAACGCGGTGATGGACACCTTGCTCGAACGCAATTTCGCGCTCGATCCCACCTTCACCGCCTATCTCACCAGCCGCGATTTCATGCGGATGAGCCGCGCGGAATGGCATGCCGATTATACCATGCCGGGGCTGTGGGACTTCTACCGCCCGAGCCGCGTCAACCACGGCGCCTACTGGTTCGACTGGACCACCGAGGACGAGATGGCGTGGAAGGAGAATTACCGGCTGTGGATGCAGTTCGTGAACGAGTACAAGAATCGCGGCGGGCTCGTCTCGATCGGCAGCGATGCCGGCTACATCTACAATCTCTACGGCTTCGGCTACATCCAGGAGATGGAGCTGATGCGCGAGGCCGGCTTCTCGCCGCTCGAAGTGATCCATGCCGCGACGCAGGTCGGCGCCAAGGTGCTCGGCCACGAGGATCAGGTCGGCACGATCCGCGTCGGCCGCAAGGCGGACCTCGCCATCGTCAAGGGCAACCCCGCCGCCAACATGAAGCTGCTGTTCGGCACCGGCACGATCAAGCTCAACGACGAGACCGGCAAGGTCGAGCGGATCGGCGGCATCGCCTACACCGTGAAGGACGGCATCATCTATGACGCCGCAGACCTGCGCCGGCAGGTGCGCGACATGGTGAGCAGGTCCAAGGCCGAACGCGGCCTGCCGCCCGGCATCATGACCATCGTCAACGCCGAGCCGGCGGCGAACTGAGCGATGCGCCGCCGCGACCAGGAAGGGATGATATGAAAACCTTGACGCTCGCCATGCTGGCGGCCTCGGTCGCGGCGGCTTCGCCTGCCCATGCGCAGGATGCCGATGCGCGCCTCAAGGCGCTGTACGAACGCGAATGGACCTGGCGGCAGACCGAACTGGCGCGGGTCAGGGACGCGAGCGGCCGCTGGATCGACGGTGCGGATCATCTCCCGCGCGTCGATGCCGCGTCGCAGGCCGCACGCCTCGCCTATTGGGACAAGGCGCTGGCCGAACTGAAGGCGATCCCGCTCGACCGGCTCTCGGCGGAAGAGAAGGTCAATTACGCGATCTTCAAGGCGTCGGTGGGAACGCTCGCCACCAACATCCGCTACAAGACCTATGAGGCGCCGTTCAACGCCGACACCTTCTTCTGGGCGGGGCACCATCCGCGCTCGGGCGGCTTCGCGACCGCCGCGGCCTATCGCGCCTATATCGCGCGGATGCGCGACATTCCGCGCTATTTCGACGAGCAGACCGCGAACATGCGCGCCGGGCTCAAGCGCGGCTACAGCGTGCCGCGCGTCGTCGTCACCGGCCGCGACGCGACGATCGTCCCCTACACGGAGGCGGGTGCCGACAATCCCTTCATGGCGCCGTTCGCCGCCATGCCGACCGCGATCCCGGCGGCGGAACAGGCCACGCTGAAGGCGGAGGCCGAAGGCGTCGTGCGCGATACGGTGGTTCCCGCCTACGCGAAGCTGCTGACCTTCATTCGCACCGATTATATGACGCAGGCCCGCACCACCTTGGCGGGGGAGAAGATGCCGGGTGGCGCCGCCTTCTACCAGGCGCAGATCAAGGGCTTCACCACGCTCGACCTCACCGCCGAGCAGATCCACGAGATGGGCAGGAAGGAAGTCGCTCGCATCTATGCCGAGATGGAGACGGTGAAGGCCCAGACCGGCTTCAAGGGCAGCATGGCGGAGTTCCTCGTCTTCCTGCGCACCGATCCGCAATTCTATCCCAAGACGCCCAGGGAATTGCTGTCCTTCTCCGCCTATGTCGCCAAGCGCGTCGATGGCGTGCTGGCGGACTATATCGGCTTCCTGCCGCGGCGGCGCTTCACCATATTGCCGGTGCCGCCGGCGCTGGCGCCGATCTACACGGGCGGACGCGGCGGCCTCGAAAGCTGCCTGATGAACACCTATGACCTGCCCTCGCGGCCGCTCTACACGCTGACCGCGCTGACCCTGCACGAATGCAATCCGGGGCACAGCTTCCAGGCCGCGGTCGCCGCCGAAGCCAAGGGCCGGCCCGATTTCCGCCGCCAGACCAGCTTTTCGGGCTATGGCGAGGGCTGGGCGCTCTACCTCGAATGGCTGGGCACCAAGATGGGCGTCTACGACACGCCCTACGAGAATTTCGGCCGGCTCTCCTATGAGATCTGGCGCGCCTCGCGCCTCGTGATCGACACCGGCATCCATCATTATGGCTGGAGCCGCGAGCAGGCGCAGCAATATATGCGCGATCACACCGCCCATTCGGAGCGCGAGATCGAAACCGAGATCGACCGCTATATCGCGTGGCCGGGGCAGGCGCTCGCCTACAAGCTGGGCGAGATGCTGATCCGCCGCAAGCGCGCCGAGGCGGAGGCGAAGCTCGGCACCGCGTTCGACCAGCGCGCCTTCCACGATTGCATCCTGGCGCTGGGATCGGTGCCGCTCGACGTGCTCGAGGCGCGGCTCGACCAGTTCATCGCCGATGGCGGCACCTTGCCCGAAGGCTGGAACCCCGCACTTCCCGAATAGTCGGCCGGGCCGGACCGGCCGGCTAGCCAGGGGCCGATGAGTGCTGCTCATCGGCCCCTGGGATCATAGGAAGGTGATCGTCGCGCCTTCGCGGTTGATCCGGGTCGATGCCTCGTTGATCCGTGCCTTCAGCGCCCTCATGTCCACCCCCACCATCGCGCCGCCGCGCTTGCGGACGACGCCGGCGATCCACACCGTGTCGATGTCGGGCTGGTTGGCATAGTTGGCGACCCGATCCGCCAGCGGCCCGACGATCGGGAAGTTGATGCGGTCGGTTTTCAGCAGCAGCAGGTCCGCGCGCTTGCCGACGCTGATCGTGCCGGTCACGCCCTCCTCGCGGATCGCGCGGGCGCCGAGGCGGGTGACGAAGTCGAGCGCATCCTCGCCCTGATAGCGCGCTGCGATCGCCTTGCCTTCGTCGGTGCGGAACAGATTGTAGAACGCGCCGCGGACATGCTGGAAATAATCGTGGGTGAAGGCGAGCGCGCCATCCACGCCGATGCCGACCGCGACGCCCATCTCGCGCGCACGGCCATGCACGGACGGGTAGGGATAGCTGTGCTCGCCCATCGTGGTCGAACAGATCATCGTGCCCGTGTCGCGACACATCGCCAGTTCGGCATCGGTCATGCCGTTGCCGTGGGTGACGTGATAGTCGGGGCCCAGCAGCCCCGCCGGCCCGAGCTGCTCGAACTGGTTGAACAGGTCGGGCGCCAGCACCGCCTTCGCGCGGTGATGATGCTGCGCGACGATGTGCGGCCGATAGGAGCGGACCTTGGCGAACTCGGCGGCGAGATCCTTCATCGGGCGGCCGTTCATGCCGGGGCTGAGGCACAGCCCGAAGCGGATGAGCCCGTCCGTACCGGTGAACACGCGCGCGCGCAGTTGCTCGACCGTGCGCCAGTGGATGTCGTCGGCGGGCGCGTTGCGCATCGCATTGGCATCGGCCATCCGCACCGTGTCTCCCGCCGTGTAGGTCGGGCTGTGCGACACCTGATAGCAGAAGGTGCCGGCGATCCCGGACTCGATCAGCCCGCGCGCTCCCTGCTCGGCGAGCTCGGCGGTGTGGAAGATATGGCAATAGTCGATGACCGAGGTAACGCCGGAATCGATCGCCTGGATCGCGCTCGCATATTGCGCGAGCCACGCATCCTCCGGCCGGTAGCAGACCATCGTCCGCAGCTTGTATTCGTTGTAGTTGCCGATGCTGCGGGAGATCTTGGCGATCACGCCATTGTCCATGCCTTCCCACATGTGGCGGTGGCCGTCGATCATGCCGGGCATCAGGATCATGCCGCGACCGTCGACCAGTTCGGCATCGTCCGCGCGCAACCCCTTGCCGACCGCGGCGATCCTGCCCTTGTCGATCAACACGTCGCCGGCAGCGATTTCACCCAGCGTCCTGTCCATCGTGATGATGTCGGCGCCCCGGATCAGCGTGCGCCGCGCCGGCATCACCTTGTCGGTGGCTTTGGGGGTGGCGGCGAGGGCAGGGCGGACCGCCGCTGCCGCAAGCGCCGAAGTGGCCAGCCCGAGAAAGCCCTTGCGGGTGAGTTGCATGTCCTGTTCCCCCTTCACAAACGGAAATGCCGAGAACGTCGTGTGTGCGCCGGACTGCCCTCTCCCCTTGGGGGAGAGGGTTGGGTGAGGGGCCGAGCGGAGCGAGGCTTCTTCCTGTTCTTCAGGCACCGCATTTGCAGATTAGCCCGGCGCCGAAGAACGCTCGCTTTGCTCGCACCCTCACCCAACCTTCTCCCGCGAAGTGCGGGAGAGGGCTTTTGTTTACGCCGGCAGCCCCGCTTCGCTGGCACCCGCGCCCGTGGTCGTGATCACACTCCGGTTGCGGCCATAGGCGAAGTAGATGATCAGCCCGATCGCGTTCCAGCCCAGGAAGTTGATCAAGGTCGAACTCGGCAGGCTGAACAGCAGATAGAGGCAGCCCAGCACCGCCAGCGTCCCGACCAGGTAAGGCGCCGGGCAGCGGAACACGCGCACGAGCTCGGGTGAACGGCGGCGCAGCACCATCAGGCAGAGGCCCACCGCGATGAACGCGATCAGCGTGCCGGCATTCGCCAGCGCGGCGATCTCGTCGAGCCGGAACAGCCCGGCGGCAAGCGCAACGAACAGCCCGGTGATGATCGTGATCAGCCGGGGCGAGCCGTTGGCGGACACCTGGCTCAGCCGCCGCGGCAGCAGCCCGTCGCGGGACATCACGAAGAAGATCCGGCTCTGCCCATACATCATGACGAGGATGACGGAGGGGAGCGCGATCAGCGCCGCCAGCGCCACCAGATAGGCGACGGTCGGCTGGCCGAGCGTGCGCAGCACCAGCGCCAGCGGCTCGGGCGAATTGGCCAATGTCAGATAGGGCAGGGCGCCGATCGCGGCGATCGCCACCAGCATGTAGATCAAGGTGCAGACCGCCATCGATCCCATGATGCCGATGGTCAGGTCACGCCCCGGATTCTTGGCTTCCTCGGCAGAGGTCGCGACCGCATCGAAGCCGTAGAAGGCGAAGAACACGATCGCGGCCGCCGCCATCACTCCGCGCGGGGCGCCGTTCACCTCCGCGCTGCCGAAGCCATAGGGCATGAACGGGGTGAGATTGTCCGCGTTGAACGCGGGCAGCGCGAAGACGACGAAGATGCTGAGCGCGACCAGCTTGATGATGACGAGCACGATGTTCAGCGTCGCGCTCTCGCGCGTGCCCGCCAGCAACATGCCCATCACCGCCAGCGACACCATGACCGCGGGCAGGTTGACGATGCCGCCGCCATGCGGCCCCGCGAGCAGCGCCGCCGGCAGGACGACCCCCGCCGACTGCAGCCAGCCGACCAGATAGCCGCCCCAGCCGACCGCCACCGTGGAACAGGCCAGCGAATATTCGAGGATCAGGCTCCAGCCGACGACCCAGGCCAGCGCCTCGCCGAGCACCGAATAGGTATAGGTATAGGCGCTGCCCGCGGTCGGGATCATCGTCGCGAGCTCGGCATAGGCGAGCGCGGCGCACGCGCAGACCGCGCCGGCGATGGCGAAGGCCAGGATCACCGCCGGCCCGGCACGATCGGCGCCGACGCCGGTCAGCGTATAGATGCCCGTGCCGACGATCGCGCCCACCCCCAGCGCGACCAGATGGGGCCAGCTCAGCGTCGCCTTCAGGCTGCGCCCGTGCTGCTTCGTTTCGCCGCTGTCGATCGGTTTGATCGGCCCGAGCAGACCCATATGCGCTACCCCTGTTTGTGGTTATGGCTGTGTGGTTATGGCCGTCATGGCCCTGTCAGGTGACGGAGAACCCCGCATGAAAGGGGTCCGCCCGGTCGATCCAGAGCGTGTTGAGCCCGGTCTGGATCGCCGATCCCTCGATGGAGGGGATGATCGCGGGCGCGTCGCCCAGCGTCGTCGCCGCCTCGACCCGGCCGATGAAGCGGCTGCCGATATAGCTTTCGTGGACGAAGGCATCGCCCACCGCCAGCCGGCCGAGCGCGGTGAGATGCGCGAGGCGGGCCGAGGTGCCGGTGCCGCACGGGCTGCGATCGATCGCGCGCTCGCCATAGAACACCGCGTTGCGCCCGTCCGCGCCGTCGCCGCGCGGCGCATCCGTCCACATCACATGGCTGACGCCGCGGATGCGCGGATCGAGCGGATGGACCGGCTCATAGACCGCGCGCACCAGCTCGCGGATCGTGCGGCTGAGCTCGACGATGCGCGACGCGCCGAGATCGTCCAGCCCGGTATAGGCGCCCTGCGGCTCGACGATCGCGTAATAATTGCCGCCATAGCTGACATCCAGCGTCAGCGGCCCGAAGCCCGGTACGTCGATCGCGATGCCGCGCCGCGCGAGATAGGAGGGGACGTTGCGGATCTTCACGCCCGTCACCCGGTCTCCCTCGATGCGGTACTCGATGTCGATCACCCCGGCGGGCACCTCCACGCGCAATTTGCCGGGCGTGGAGACCGGGATCAGCCCATGTTCGAGGCCGAAGGTGATGATCCCGATCGTGCCATGCCCGCACATCGGCAGGCAGCCGCTGGTTTCCATGAACAGGATGCCGATGTCGCTGTCGGGCAATGTCGGCGGGTAGAGGAACCCGCCCGACATCATGTCATGCCCGCGCGGTTCGAAGCACAGCCCGGTGCGGATCCAGTCGAACCGCTCGAGGAAGTCGATCCGCCGATCCGCCATGCTGGCGCCGCGCAGCAGCGGGGCGCCACCGGCCACGAGGCGGACGGGATTGCCCGCCGTGTGGCCATCGATGCAGAAGAAGCTGTGCCGCATGCGGTGGATCAGGCCGCCATCTTGCTCGGCTGGGTCGCGGCGCAGGCCTCCACCCAGGCGATCACGTCCGCCCGGCGCTGGCCGGTCAGCGGCAGGCGCGGCATCCGCACGCGCTCGCTGCCCCGCCCCATGATCTGTTCCGCCAGCTTGATCGACTGCACCAGGTCATGCTCCGCGTCGAGGTGCAACAGTGGCATGAACCAGCGGTAGATGGCCAGAGCCTCGTCGAACTTGCCTTCGCGCACCGCCGCGACCAGCCGCACCGATTCGGTGGGGAAGGCGCTGGTGAGGCCGGACACCCAGCCGCTGGCGCCCAGCATCAGCCCTTCGAGCGCGATGTCGTCGAGCCCCGCCATCACCGTGTAGCGATCGCCATAGCGGTTGATCACGTCGGTAAAGCGGCGCGGATCGGGCGCGCTTTCCTTGACCGCGACGATGTTGGGGATCGCCGCCAGTTCGTCGAGCACGTCGAAGCCGATCTGGACGCGATAGGCGGGCGGGTTGTTGTAGAGCATGATCGGCAGCGACGTCGCCGCGGCCACCGCGGCGAAGTGCGCGACCAGTTCCTCCGCGCGGGGCACATAGACCATCGCCGGCAGCAGCATCAGCCCGTCGAGCCCGATCGCCTCGGCATCCTTGGCATATTGCACCGCGCGCGCGGTGGTGAATTCGGAAACGCCCGCAACCAGCGGCACCCGCCCCCCGACCGCCTCGACCGCGCCGGCCAGCACGGTGCGCTTCTCGTCGGGCTCGAGCGAGTTGTTCTCGCCGCAGGTGCCGAGCAGGATCAGCCCGTCCACGCCATCATCCACCAGGGCCGTCTGGACCTTCTGCGTTTCATCGAGATCGATCGAAAGGTCTTCGGCGAACTGGGTGGTGGCAGCAGGATAGACGCCCTGCCACAGGACATTTGACGCATTCATTCGGGGTTCTCCATAGTGCGTCATCATCGTATACGGTATATGATAAACCGTGGCAAGGTGGGTTTGGTGCAGTCATTGGGGGGCTGACGCATGCGTGGTGTTTACTGTCAGCTACCCCAAAAAGCGGCGGTCTCGGATCCGGAGGCCGGGTCGTTGAACCGCTGACAGGGCACGCTGCCCATGATGCCCGCTCATCGATCGAGTTTAATTGCTATCGGCTGCCGCTCGCGCTGACCTACACGTCAAGATGAAACTCCGGCTCAATTACAGGCGCAGCCTCAGATTCGCGCAGTGTCTGCTCCGCTTCAACGTAGATTTGATCAGGATCAGAGATCAGCAGCGTCCGCTCGATTAAAAGCGGCAGGTCATCTCTCGTTACCACCACTATGCCTGACCGTCGAGCATCGTCGAGTTCCGCTTTGATTTCCTCGCGGGTTTTCGTTGTTACAATGATCGGAAGTACGCGAAAATACTGGCTGTTGGACTGCCTTAACGCCTGTCTGATAAGCTCAGTACGCTCTACCAGCAGAGAAAGTTTGTGGCCAGACTTGAGGACGCTAGTCGTACACTCTACAACTGCGAAGTGTCCTTGGGGCGTGGTAACAAGAATATCGGCTGCGTCGGACATTTTTTGGTTCGCGCCAATATGAGCTGGACTGAACCCGAGTAACCATAAAAGCCAGGATACGGCAAATTCTAGGTCGCGAGCTTGCTTGGTTGGCTGCTCTCCCAAAAAAGAGGTCAAGGTGGTCAGGCCAGGATCGATGCGCATGAATGCCGCTCGCCTTGGATTTTGGCTATGTTGCGGATCTTGGAGCCACCAGTGCTGGTAGGCGATGCCATCGTAGCATGCGAAAGCCTGAACAACGGCGGCTGGAGGGACTTCCAACTCCGTCCAAGCTATTTCGCGGGCGGCTTCAGATGTCCAGTTTAAATCCGAACCGGCTATGCGGCCCCGAGCGACGACAGTGCCGCTGGAGATCACCCGATAGCCGACGCTTGCCTTCGCATGATCAAGCCGCGGAGCGAGACTGATTCCCAACCGCGCCTTCGTTCCTCCGACAGTGGATGAAGCATCAATGGCCGCGATCTGGAAGGTCATCACTTCAAACAGGCTGGCTTGCTCGGGCAAGTGAACGATACTGAGCGCTGACAGTAACTCCCCGACCCCGTCAAACGGCGTTGCCGCTGCGCGTAACTCCCAATCAAATGGCGCGTGGCTGAGGAAACCCTGCTGATCGCTGCCACGAATCTGGAGCAGTCCCATGCGGAACTGCTTCTCGGCTCCTTCGGGAATTAGTGGGATGTGTACAGACGCGTAACCGCCCCCGTACTGGGGCTCGAAGAGCAAGCGGTCTCTACCAATGGTAAGCGCCCCCTCTTCGAGCGTCTCAACAATTTTTCTGGCTTCGGCCGGACCTCCATCGACTACCATCGTGCCGGCGAGAATATTGGCAGTTTTGACCTCGAATTTCTCCCGGGTGTATCCCGAAAAATTGTAGTTGATGCGCCCTCGAAAGAGGTGCCAGACCCCATCGCGTCGAAATGCGAGATAACTTAAGCTTGGCACCATCGCGTTCTCGAAAGCTTCTATTGATTGGAAGAAGGCAGAGATCGCCGATGGTCTGCTGTTCGGCTTCTTATCCATTCTTCGCGCTCCAAAGTACGATAATTATAATAGATCAGATGATTAGCTCGGCTTCGTTTGCTAGTCGATAGCCATATTTGATAGAAGGAGATGAAAATAACCGACGATTCGGGAAAGAATATCTTCCCCTGGAATGGAATAGTATCCAAAAAATGATCGGACTTGGCGCAGCACCACGGCGCGACAAAGGCCACTGGTAATGGTAGCCGTTATGATGGGCACTAGGCGTGGCACATTGGGAGAGTTTGGCTTCTCCAAGCGTAACGTCGGATAGTTTGCCGGCCGTCTGCAAGGGCAACGATCACCTCAGCTATGAAACCAAGCAGGGGCGACAGATTATCGGCAGATTGCTCAACGCAGTTGCATCGTATACCGTATATTATACTATCGGGGAAGATTTGGGAGATTCGGTCGCGACATGGCGTATGGCTCGATCAGCCGCAGAGCGTTAATGATCGGAACGGCAACCGCCGTCCTGTCGTCGTGTCCAGCGCTGGCGGCAGCGCGATCGGCACCAGCGCTATCCCGCGCGCACCCGCTCCCAATCCACTCCGTCCGCCTCCTACCCTCCACCTGGCTCGACGCCATCGAAGCCAACCGCGCCTATCTCCTCCGCCTCGAACCCGACCGCCTGCTCCACAATTTCCGCGTCTTCGCCGGGCTGGCGCCGAAGGGCGAAGTCTATGGCGGGTGGGAGAGCGATACGATCGCCGGCCATACGCTCGGCCATTATCTGACCGCGCTCTCGCTGATGCATGCGCAGACGGGCGATGCCGCGTGCCGGCAGCGGGTCGATTATATCGTCGATGAACTCGCCGCCTGTCAGGCGGCGCATGGCGATGGCTATGTCGCGGGCTTTTCGCGGAAGCGCGGCGATGTGGTGGAGACCGGCAAGGCGCTGTTCCCGGAACTGGTCGCGGGTGACATCCGCTCGATGGGGTTCGATCTCAACGGCTGCTGGGTGCCCTTCTACAACTGGCACAAGCTGTTCGCCGGCCTGTTCGATGCGCAGACATGGTGCGGCAATGCCAGGGCGCTGCCGGTCGCGGTCGCGCTGGGGGGCTATATCGATCGGGTGTTCGCCGCGCTCGACGAGGATCAGGTGCAGCGGGTGCTCGATTGCGAGCATGGCGGCATCAACGAGAGTTTCGCCGAACTCCACGCCCGCACCGGCGATCCGCGCTGGCTGGCGCTGGCCGAGCGCATCCGCCACCGCAAAGTGCTCGATCCGCTGAGCGTGCGGCAGGATTCGCTGCCCTGGATCCACGCCAACACGCAGATCCCCAAGATCATCGGCCTCGCTCGCCTGCATGAGGTCACCGGCAAGCCCGAGCACGCGGTCGCGCCGCGCTTCTTCTGGGAAACCGTCACCCGCGATTACAGCTATGTCATCGGCGGCAATGCCGATCGCGAATATTTCACCGCGCCGCGCACGATCAGCAAGCATATCACCGAAGAGACCTGCGAGAGCTGCAACAGCTACAATATGCTGAAACTCACCCGGCATCTTTATGCCTGGCGGCCCGAGGCGCGGCTGTTCGATTATTATGAGCGCGCGCACATCAACCATATGCTCGCGCATCAGGATCCGGCGACCGGCATGTTCGCCTATATGGTGCCGCTGATGTCGGGCGCGGCGCGCGAATGGTCGAAGCCGTTCGATCATTTCTGGTGCTGCGTCGGCAGCGGCATGGAGACCCATGCCAAGCATGGCGAGAGCATCTGGTGGGCGGGCGACGACGGCGCGCTGCTGGTCAATCTCTATATCCCGTCGGTGCTGGACTGGCGCGGGAAGCGAGCGCGGCTGCGGCTGGAAACCGCCTATCCCTTCGGTGACAGCATCGCGCTGACCGTCGAGCAGCCGGGCGACGGCCGCTTTCCGATCGCGCTGCGCATCCCCGGCTGGTGCCGCGGCGCCGCGCTGGCGATCAACGGCAAGGCGGAGCCGCTGGCGGTGACGGATGGCTATGCGCGGATCGACCGGCGGTGGCGGGCAGGGGACCGCATCGTCCTGACCCTGCCGATGGCGCTGCGCACCGAGCCGACCAACGACGATCCGGCGACGATCGCGCTGCTGCACGGCCCGGTCGTGCTTGCCGCCGATCTCGGCCCCGCCGACCGGCCGTTCGACGGGCCGGCGCCCGCTTTGGTCGCCGCCGATGTGCTCGCCGGTTTCGCGCCGGTGGATGCCGCCGCGGGCCGGTTTCGCACGCAGGGCATCGCCCGGCCCGGCGATCTCGCCTTCGCGCCCTTCTTCCAGATGCGCGATCGGCGCACCGCGGTCTATTTCAAGGCGTTCGACGATGCCGGCTGGACGCGCGAGCAGGCCGCCTATGCCGCCGAACAGGCGCGGCTGCGCGATCTTGCGGCGCGATCGGTGGACGTGATCAACCTCGGCGAGATGCAGCCCGAGCGCGATCACCAGCTCACCGCGAAGAACAGCTATGCCGTCACCTATCGCAGCCGCCACGGCCGCGACGCGCGCACCTTCGGCTATTTCGAATTCCGCGCTCAGGTGCGGCCCGGCCCGCTGCGGCTGCAGGCGACCTATTGGGGGGAGGAGCGCAACAAGCTGTTCGACATCCTCGTCGACGGCACCCGCATCGCCACCCAGCGGCTGGACGGCGCGGTGCCCGGCGATTTCTTCGATCGCGCCTATGCGATCCCCGAGGCTCTGACCCGCGGCAAGCAAAGCGTGCTGATCCGCTTCCAGCCCGCCAACGACACCACCCGCTGCGGCCCCGTCTTCGGGGTGCGCATCATCGCGCCATAACCGGCGCACCACGAACGTCCATCACATCGACAAGGGGGCAAGGATGACGAAACGAGCGAAGCTGATGATCACGGCCTGTCTGGGCTGCCTGGCCGCGATCTCCGCGCCGCCTGCCGCCGTCGCGCAGGAACAGGGCGCCAAGCCCGCGGTCACCGCGAAGAAGGCGATGGCCTCCGCCAACCACCCGCTCGTCACCAGGGCGATGGTGGAGGTGATGCGCAAGGGCGGCAATGCGATGGATGCGGCGCTGGTCGGCGTGATCATCCAGCCGATCGTCGAGCCGCAGATGACGACGCTCGCCGGCGGCATGTCGATCCTCTATTATGAGGCGAAGACCGGCAAATATTATTATCTCGATGCCGAACTCAACAAGACGAAGAAGGGCGCGCCCAATTCGCCGGGCTGGATCGCCTATACCTCGAACGAGAAGGTCGTCGCGGAAACCTCGGGCGTCCGCATCGGCGTGCCCGGCACCGTCGCCGGGCTGAAGGCCGCCGCGGACCGCTTCGGTACCTTGCCATGGGCGGATTATTTCAAACCCGCGATCGGCATCGCCGAAAACGGCTTCCCGATGTACAGCTTCCTCTATGGCGAGATGGCGGAGGCGGCGATGGGCCGGCTTTCCGCCTATCCTTCGGGCCGCGAGGAATTCCTGCCCAACGGCTATGTGCCCCCGGTCGGCACCATCGTCACCCGGCCGCGCCTCGCCGCGACGATGAAGCGCATCGGCGCCGAGGGGCCGGATTATATCTACAAGGGCGAATGGGCGCGCAAATTCGTGGCGGAGGCGCAGCGCACCGGCGGCCAGATCAGCATGGACGATCTCGCCAGCTACGCGGTGCGCTGGGAGGAGCCGACGCGCTCCACCTTCCGCGGGCATGACATCATCAGCGCGCCGCCGCCGTCGACCGCGGGCACATTGATCTCGATGATCCTCAACATCATCGAGCCCTGGGATCTGAACGCGCAGCCGCATTATGCGCAGTCCGCGGAGAGCTTCAACCGGATGCGCCGGACCTTCGCCTTCGCGGAGAACGCCACCGACAGCTATGTGAAGGATCCGCTGTCGTTCGACGTGCCGCTGCAGACGCTTCTCTCCAAGGAATATGCGGCGATGATGCGGACGTTGATCGAGGGCAGCGCCGCCAAGCCGCTCCCCGCCGCCAGCGCCGCCGCGCCGATGCCGGGGATGGAGCTGGCCGCGACGCCCGCCGACCTGAAGGACCAGCGCTCGACCGACACGGACCATCTCGTCGCGGTCGATGCGGAGGGCAACATGGTCTCCGTCACCCACACCGTCTACGGCAGCACCTTCGCCACCGGCCAGGTGGTGGATGGCATCGCGATGAACACCGGCAATCCCTTTCCGGGCACGGGCACCGGCGCCGGCCGGCGGGTGATCTCGCCCTTCCCGCCGACGATCGTCGCGAAGGACGGCAAGCCCAGGCTGGTGATCGGATCGCCCGGCCTCTCCTCGCGCGCGGTGGCGCTGACGCTGATCAACTATCTCGGCTATGGCATGACGCTGGAGCAGGCGGTCGACGCGCCGCGCTTCCAGGGCTCGCAGATCGATCTGCCCGCGACGATCGAGACCCGCGTGACGCAGCAGACGCGCGACGATCTCGCGCGCACCTATGGCGTCGTCGTCAAGCCGACCACGCCCTATAACTGGCACTTCGGATCGATCCACGCGATCGAGCGGACCGCGGATGGCGGGCTGTCCGGCGTCGCCGATCCGCGCCGGTCCGGGCTGGCGGCGGGCTTCTGACGATGCGGCGCAGCCTTGCCGCACTGCTGGCGCTGGCCTGCGTTGCCGCCACTCCGGCGCGCGCGCAGGCCGTCCCCGGCTCGGCCGATGCCCGGCTCGATGCGTTGCTCGACGCCGAATGGACGTGGCGGACCAACGAATTGCTGCTCGATCCGGAAGGGTCGAACCGTCCGGTCACCGGCATGCCGCATGTCGATGCCGCCAGCCAGCAGCGCCGCCGCGCCTATTGGAGCGCGGCGCTGGCCAAGCTCGATGCGATCCCGGCCGATCAATTGTCCAACGAGGCGTCGATCAACGCGGCGGTCTTCCGCACCGCGCTGACCGCCTATGTGAACCAGATCCGGTTCGGCGAATATGAGGAGGCGTTCGGCTTCTGGACGTGGCTGGCGCCGCGCCAGGGCTTCGCCAAGGCCGAGGATTATCGCAACTATCTCGGCCGCCTGCGGGATATGCCGCGCTATGTCGACGAGCAGATCGTCAACATGCGCGCCGGGCTGAAGCGTGGCTTCATGCCCGCGAAGCCGGCGGTCGCCGGCCGCGACAGGACGGTCGAGCCGCTCGCCAGCACCGTCATGGAGCAGAACCCCTTCTACACCGCCTTCGCGCAGATGCCGGGCAGCATCCCGCCCGCCGAGCAGGAAAGGCTGCGCGCCGAGGCGCGGACGGTGATCGCGGGCCGGGTGGCGCCGGCCTATGCGAAGCTGCTGGTCTTCCTGCGCACCGACTATATGCCGCGCGCGCGGGACGATATCGCCGCGGAAAGCCTGCCCGACGGCAAGGCCTATTATGCCGCCAAGGTGAAGGAGTTCACCACGCTCGACCTGACGCCGGAGCAGATCCACGCGATCGGCCTCAAGGAGGTCGCGCGCATCGATGCCGACATGCAGGCGACGATGAAGGCGTCGGGCTGGAAGGGCGATTTCGCCGGCTTCCTCCACTTCCTCAAGACGGACCCGCAATTCACCGCGAAAACGCCCTATCAACTCCTCGCCCACGCCGCCTACATCGCCAACAAGGCGAACGGGAAGCTCAACGAGACGATCGGGCTGCTGCCGCGCTATCGCTTCACCATCCTGCCGACCCCCGCCAACATCGCGCCGTTCAGCACCGGCGGCGGCGGCGGGCTCGATAGCTGCGTGATGAACACCTACAATCTGCCGGCGCGGCCGCTCTACACGATCAACCCGCTGACCTTGCACGAATGCGTGCCCGGCCACAGCCTGCAGGCGGCGCTGGCGCTGGAGGGCCCCAACCGCCCGCCGATCCGCCGGACCACCTATTTCTCCGGCTATGGCGAGGGGTGGGGGCTCTATACCGAATGGCTCGGCATCGGCTGGGGCATCTATGAGACCCCTTACGAGGAATTCGGCCGCGAAACCTATGAGATGTGGCGCGCCGCGCGGCTGGTGATCGATACCGGCATCCACCACATGGGCTGGAGCCGCCAGCAGGCGCTCGACTATCTCTCCAGCCACACCGCGCTCTCCGACCATGAGGTGACGATCGAGGTCGATCGCTACATCAAGGATGCCGGGCAGGCGCTCGCCTACAAGCTGGGCGAGATGACCATCCGCCGCAAGCGCGCCGAGGCGGAGGCGAAACTGGGCGAGCGGTTCGACCAGCGCTGGTTCCATGATGTCGTCCTCGGCCTCGGCTCGGTGCCGCTGCCGGTGCTCGAACAGCAGATCGACCTGTGGATCGCGGGCGGGGGCAAGAACCCCAACGCGGCGCCGGAACGCTGAGATGCGCATGAAACGGCTTGCCGCGCCGCCGCGGCGGCGGCCACAAGCCGCTCCCAGACGAATGAAGCACAGGGGAAACAGTCCGATGGTCGCCACCCGCATCCTTGCCGCGCTGCTCGCGCTTTCGGCCGCGCCCACCGCCGCGCTCGCCCAGACCGCCGACGCGCAACTGCGCGCGATCTACGAGGCGGAATGGGCGTGGCGGCAGAACGAGTTCGCCCGGCTGGAGGATGACGAGGCGTGGACCGCGACCGCCGACCACCTGCCCAGGGTGGATGCGAAGAGCGAGGAAGCGCGCATTGCCTATTGGACGCGCACGCTCGCCGCGCTGGACAAGGTGCCGGTCGACCAGCTTTCGGCGGAAGAGAAGGTCAATTACGCGGTCTATCGCACCAGCATCGCCGCCTTCGTCGCCGACGGGCCCTATCGCGTGTGGGAAATGCCGTTCAATGCCGACAGCAATTTCTGGTCGGGCATCGAGCCGCGCGGCAGCTTCCGCACCGCCGACGAATATCGCCGCTATCTCGGCCGCCTGCGCGATCTTCCGCGCTATTTCGGCGAGCATATCGCGAACATGCGCGCCGGGCTGAAGCGCGGCTTCAGCGTGCCCCGGGCGACGCTCGTCGGCCGTGACGCCTCGATCGCCGCCTATGTTACCGCGGATCCGGCGCAGAGCCCGTTCTACAAGGTGTTCGCCACCCTGCCGGGCACGATCCCCGCCGCCGACCAGGAAAAGCTGCGCGCCGAAGCGCGCACGATCATCGCCGAACAGGTCGTGCCCGCCTACAAGCTGCTGCTGGCCTTCTATCGCGACGAGTATCTCGCGAAGACGCGCACCACGCTTGCCGCGGAAAAGATGCCGGATGGTGTCGCCTTCTATCAGGCGCAGATCCGGCAATACACCACGCTGGACCTGACCGCGGTGCAGATCCACCAGATCGGCCTCAAGGAAGTCGCGCGGATCACCGCGGAAATGGAGCAGGTGAAGGCCAAGACCGGGTTTGCCGGCACGCTCGACCAGTTCAAGACCTTCCTGCGCACCGATCCGCAATTCTACGCCAAGACGCCGGACGAGTTGATGGGCGTTTCCGCCTATGTCGCCAAGCGCGCGGACGGCGCGCTGAAGGACACGATCGGGCTGCTGCCGCGCTATCGCTTCACCATCCGCCCGGTGCCGGATTCGATCGCGCCCTTCTACACCGCGGGCCGCGGCGGGCTCGAAAGCTGCCTGATGAACACCTATGACCTGCCGTCGCGCTCGCTCTACCAGATCCCGGCGCTGACCCTGCACGAATGCGTGCCCGGCCACAGCTTCCAGGCGGCGCTCGCGCTGGAAGGCCCCAACCGGCCGGATTTCCGCAAGCAGACCTATTTCTCGGGCTATGGCGAGGGGTGGGGGCTCTACACCGAATGGCTGGGCACGGTGATGGGCATCTATCGCACGCCCTATGAGGATTTCGGCCGCCTCTCCTACGAGATGTGGCGCGCCTGCCGGCTCGTGATCGACACCGGCATCCACCATTATGGCTGGAGCCGCGAGAAGGCGATCGCCTATCTGCTCGATCACACCGCGCTCTCCCGCCACGAGGTGGAGACCGAGGTCGATCGCTACATCAGCTGGCCGGGCCAGGCGCTCGCCTACAAGCTGGGCGAGATGACGATCCGCCGCAAGCGCGCCGATGCCGAGGCGAAGCTGGGCGCCGATTTCGACCAGCGCTGGTTCCATGACCTGATCCTGGGGCTCGGCTCCGTCCCGCTGCCCGTGCTGGAAGAGAAGATCGACGACTGGATCGCGGGCGGCGGCAAGAACCCCAACGCCGCCTGAACCCATCGCACTCAATCCCATCGAAATCGAGGATCGCAGCCCATGCGTTTGATTGTCCTGTCCCTTGCCGCCGCCCTTCTCGCCTCGTCCGCCACGGCGCCGGTGCTTGCCCAGGATGCCGCGAAATCGCCGGCGGCCGAGAACGGCAAGGACAAGCCGGACGCGGACAGCGCGCTCGCCAGCGCGGTCGAGGATGCCCAGCCCAAGCGCGGCAGCGTTACCATCAATGGTCGCACCATCGCCTACACCGTCACCCCCGGCACGCTGACGATCCGCAACGATGAGGGCGAACCGGTCGGCAGCATGTTCTATACCGCCTATGTCGCTGACCGGGCGAAGGGCGCCGCGCCGCGCGCGATCACCTTCATGTTCAACGGCGGGCCGGGCTCGTCGACGATGTGGCTGCACATGGGCTCCTTCGGCCCGGTGCGCGTCGATACGCCGACGACGGACGTCGCCGCCAATCCGCCCTTCCGCATCGTCGACAATCATCAGTCGATCCTCGACAGGACCGACATCGTCTTCATCGACGCGATGAGCACCGGCCTGTCGCGCCCGCTCGGCAAGGCGAAGCAGACCGACTTCTTCGGGGTGGATCAGGATATCGACGCCTTCACCAAGGCGATCCAGCGCTACCTCACGATCAACAGCCGCTGGGATTCGCCCAAGTTCATCCTGGGCGAAAGCTATGGCACGCTACGCGGCGCCGGCCTCGTCCACAGCCTTCAGGCGAAGGGCGTGCAGATGAACGGCATCATCCTGCTCTCCTCGATCCTCAACTACGGCATCCGTCAGCCCGGCTTCGACCAGATCTTCGTCACCTATCTGCCGAGCTATGCCGCGACTGCCTGGTATCACAACCGCCTCGCCAACCGCCCGGCCGCGCTGGAGCCGTGGCTGACCGAGGTGCGGAACTGGGCGCGCGGCCCCTATCTGCAGGCGCTGGCGCGCGGCGACGATCTCAACGACGCGGAGCGCAATGCCATCGCCGCGCAGATGAGCGCCTATACCGGCCTGTCGCCCGACTTCCTCCTCCGCAACGATCTGCGCGTCGATCTCGCGCGGTTCCGCAAGGAATTGATGCGCGATCGCCGCCGCACCGTCGGCCGCCTCGATTCGCGCTTTATCGGCATCGACGTCGATGCCGCGGGCAACGGCCCGGAATATGATGCGGCCGATACGGCGATCAGCGGCGCCTATATCGGCGCGCTCAACACCTATTTGTTCGGCACGCTGGGCTACAGGACGCCGCTCACCTACCGCCCCAATTTCTACAGCGGCATCCGCGGCAACTGGGATCAGAAGCACAAGGCGCCTGACGGCAGCAACCAGGGCCTCGCCGCGACCTCGTTCGATCTCAGCCAGGCGATGCGCCAGAACCCGCGCCTGAAGGTGCTGTCGCTCAACGGCTATTATGACATGGCGACGCCCTTCTTCGGCGCCGAATATGATCTGAAGCACATGCAGCTCGATCCCGCGCTGCGGCAGAATCTCACGTTCAGATATTATGAGTCCGGCCACATGATCTACATCCACCCGGATTCGATGTCGGCGCTCAAGCGCGATCTCGACGCCTTCTACGATTCGGCGATGTAGGGCGCCGCGTCAGGCGGCGTTTCGCGCCGCGACCAGATCGAGCGCCACGTCGACGATCATGTCCTCCTGGCCGCCGACCATCCGGCGGCGGCCGAGCTCGACGAGGATCTGGCGGGTGTCGAGGCCATGGTCGGCCGCGGCCTTTTCGGCATGGCGCAGGAAGCTGGAATAGACGCCGGCATAGCCCAGGCTCAGCGTCTCGCGATCGACGCGCACCGGCCGGTCCTGCAGCGGTCGCACCAGCGTTTCGGCGGCGTCCATCAGCTTGAACAGGTCGGTGCCGTGGTTCCAGCCCTTGCGGTCGGCGGCGGCGACGAAGACCTCGAGCGGTGCGTTGCCGGCGCCCGCGCCCATGCCGGCAAGGCTTGCGTCGATGCGGATCGCGCCGGCCTGCACGCCGACGATCGAATTGGCGACGCCGAGCGAGAGGTTGTGGTGCGCATGGATGCCGCGCTCGGTTTCGGGCTTGAGCACGCGGTCATAGGCTTCCAGCCGCTCGCGATAACCATCCATGTCGAGCGCGCCGCCGCTGTCGGTGACGTAGACGCAGTGGGCGCCATAATCCTCCATCCGCTTCGCCTGCGCGGCGAGCGCATCGGGCGCGATCATGTGGCTCATCATCAGGAAGCCGGCGACATCCATGCCGAGGTCGCGCGCCGCCATGATGTGCTGGCGCGCGATATCCGCCTCGGTGCAATGCGTCGCGACGCGCACCGAGCGGACGCCGAGCGCATGGGCGTGCTTCAGATCCTCGATCGTGCCGATGCCGGGGATCAGCAAGGTGGTGAGCACGGCATGGTCCAGCACGTCCGCGACGGCCTCGATCCATTCCCAGTCGGTGTGCGCGCTGAAGCCATAGTTGAACGAGGAGCCGTTGAGCCCGTCGCCATGCGATACCTCGATCGCGTCGACCCTCGCCTCGTCGAGCGCGCGGGCGATCGCGCGGACATGATCGATGCCATAGCGGTGGCGGATCGCGTGCATGCCGTCGCGCAAGGTCACGTCCTGCAGATAGAGCTTCCGGTCCATCATGCTGCCTCCCGTACCAGCCGCCGCGCGGCGATCTTCTCCGCGGTCGCCAGCGCCGCCGAGGTCATGATGTCGAGATTGCCGGCGTAGGCGGGCAGATAATGCGCCGCGCCCTCGACCTCGAGGAACACCGTGGTCTTGATCCCCTCGAACGTGCCGAGGCCGGGGATGGCGACCGGATCGTTGGAGCCGAAGCGTTCGAACTGCACCTGCTGCTTCAGCCGATAGCCCGGCACATAGCCGCGGACGCGCGCGACCATCGCCTCCACCGCCGCAGCGATCGCCGCCTCGTCGGCGCCGTTCGAGAGGGTGAACACGGTGTCGCGCATCATCATCGGCGGTTCGGCGGGGTTGAGTATGATGATCGCCTTGCCCCTGGCGGCACCCCCCACCTGCTCGATCGCGCGCGCGGTGGTTTCGGTGAACTCGTCGATGTTCGCGCGCGTGCCGGGGCCGGCCGAGCGCGAGGCGATCGAGGCGACGATCTCGGCATAATGCACCGTCGCGACCGAGGCGACCGCCGCGACGATCGGGATCGTCGCCTGCCCGCCGCAGGTCACCATGTTGACGTTGGATGCTTCGAGATGCGCGTCGCCATTGACGACGGGAATGACATAGGGGCCGATCGCCGCCGGGGTCAGGTCGATCATCACCTTGCCCGCGCCCGTCACCGCCGCGCTGTGCCCGGCATGCGCGCCCGCGGAGGTGGCGTCGAAGACGACGCCGATCTCGGGCCATACCGCGAGCGCTTCGAGCCCCGCTATCCCCGCGTGCGTGGTGGCGACGCCCATCCGCGCGGCGCGCGCCAACCCGTCCGACGCGGGGTCGATCCCGGCCATCGCCGCCATCTCTAGCACGTCGGACCGGCGCATGATCTTGATCATCAGATCGGTGCCGATGTTGCCCGATCCGATGATCGCGGCTTTCATTTTATGTTTGCTCACGGCGTCCCCTCGGGCGTTGCAAATCGAGGGGCGCGGCGTAAGATATGTATGACTGTCATACAAGAGGAATTGCGGAATGAGCGCAGGCACGAAGATCGGCATGATCGGATTCGGGGCGATCGGGCAGGAGATCGCGCAGGCGCTGGGCCGGCTGGGGGAGGACGCGCGCCTCGTCGGCACGCTGGTCCGCAGCGGCCGCGCGGCGCCGGCGGCGGTCGGGACGGTGGCGCAACTTATCGCGGCGCGGCCGGTGGTGGTGATCGAATGCGCCGGGCATCAGGCGGTGCGTGAGTATGTGCCGGCGCTGCTGGAGGCGGGCATCGATTGCATCGTCTCGTCGATCGGCGCGCTGGCGGATACCGAACTCGCCGCCGAACTGCTCGCCGCCGAGGCGCGGGGCGGGGGGCGGCTGCTGCTGCCCGCGGGCGCCATCGCCGGGCTCGACGGGCTGGTCGCGGCCGCGCTCGCCGGCATCGATCGCGTCACCTATACCTCCCACAAGCCGCCCCACGCCTGGCGCGGGACGCCCGCCGAGGCGCTGATCGATCTCGACGCGCCGGCGGCGGAGCAGATCTTCTTCGAGGGCAGTGCGCGCGAGGCGGCGGCGACCTATCCGAAGAACGCCAATGTCTCGGTCGCGGTCGGGCTCGCCGGCATCGGCATCGATCGTACGCGCGTGCGGCTGGTTTCCAGCCGCGCGGTGGCGGACCCGCTGGGGGTGATCGAGGCGGAGGGCGCGTTCGGACGCTTCCGCTTCGAGATTCTTGCGCTCGCCTCGCCCGGCAATCCCAAGACCTCGGCGCTGACCGGATACAGCCTGTTGCAATGCGCGCGGCTGGGTGGGGCATGGCCGGTATCCGCGCTGATCGGCGCGTAACTGGCGCTTCACCGGCGCGGTTCCCCATATGATTGTGTGACAGGGAACCCTATCTCCGGGCGTCGGTAGCTGGTATGCGTTCGCAACAAGGAGCGAGAGACGTGAACATCGAAGATCTGCGCATCGTCGCGAACCCGACGCTCGTGCGCGAACATGCCGTCGACAAGATCCGCACCGCGATCGCGACCGGGCTTTACTTGCCGGGCGCGCGACTGGTCGAGCGCGAACTGTGCGAGGCGCTCGGCGTCAGCCGCACGTCGGTGCGCGAGGCGCTGCGCCAGCTTCAGTCCGAGGGGCTGATCGAGCCCGGCCCGCGCCGCACGATCATGGTCGCGGTGCTCAGCGCCGAGGACGCGGCGGACATCTATACGTTGCGCGAACTGATCGAGACGACGGCGATCCGCCGCCTGGTCGAGCGGAACGATGCCAAGGTCGTGAGGCGCCTCCAGTCCGCCTATCGCGCGATCGAGAAATATGCCGGCAAGGGCAATCTGCCCGCGCTCTCCGAAATGGCCGGCGCGTTCTACGAAGAAATCCTCGACGGCTCGGGCAGCCGGATTATCAGCGACAGCGGTCGCCAGCTTCTGAAGCGCGTCTCCTATCTGCGCCTGACCTCGATGTCGGCACCGGATCGCGTCGAAAAGGGCGTGGCCGAATGGAGCGCGATCGTCGATGCGGTGATCAAGGGCGATGCCGATGCCGCCGCCGCGGCGCTGGGGCAGCACATCCGCAATGCGCGCGACACGCTGGTCGCCCGGCTCAGCGCGACGGGCGAAAGGGAAGCCGCCCATCCTGCCTGATCATTTCTGTATGACTTTATGATTGTCATACAAAGTTTCGTTGCCTACCGTCCTGCCCATGGGACAGGACAAAGCGACGCGTGACCGCGTCTTGATCATTGGCGCGGGACCGGTGGGTTCGGTCCTCGCGCTTGCGCTGCGCCGGCAGGGCGTGCCGATCCTGCTGATCGACCAGCTGGCGGCTCCGGAACGCGATTGCCGTGCGGCATCCTGCCATCCGCCGACGATCGCGATCCTCGAAGAGCTCGGGCTGCTCGAGGCGGGGCTGGAGCAGGGGCTCGTCTCGCCGGTGTTCCATTATCTCGATCGCGTCACCGGGGAGCGCGTGGGGCGCTTCGCGCTGCCCGAAATGCAGCAGCCGCCGGCGCACGCCTATGTGCTGCAGTGGGAACAGTACAAGATCGCCGACACGGTCGAGGCCATGCTGAACGCCGACGACGGCGCCCGGATCGAGCGCAGCACGAAGCTGCTCGGCATCGCGCAGGACGAAGACGGCGTCGCCGCGATCGTCGAGCGCGCCGATGGCTCCACCGACCGGCTGGACGCCGCCTATCTCGTCGGCTGCGACGGCGGCCGCAGCACCGTGCGCAAGCTTTCCGGGATCGGGTTCGACGGCTTCACCTGGCCCGAACGCTTCATCAAGATCGACACGCGGCACGATTTCACCGCGCTCGGGCCGAAGATCAGCAATCGCAACTATTTCTCCGACCCGGAGGAATGGATGAACCTGTTCAAGGCGCGCGGCGAGGATGGGTCCGGCATGTGGCGCGCGGTGAGCCCCACGCTTCCCGAGCAGACCGATGACGCGCTGCTCTCGCCCGCGGCGATCGAGGCGCGGCTGCAGAAATTCTGCCCGAAGCCCGGCAGCTATGAGGTCGTCACCGTCGCGCTCTACAACGTCCACCAGCGCATCGCCGAGACGTTCAACAAGGGCCGCGTGCTGCTCGCGGGCGATGCCGCCCACGTCAACAACCCGGTCGGCGGCATGGGCATGAACGGCGGCATCCATGATGCGATGAACCTGGCCGCCAAGCTGGGTGACATCCTGTTGCGCGGCGCCGAAGCGCTGCCCTTGCTCGATCGCTACACCCGCCAGCGCCGCAAGGGGCAGGTGGATGGCGTGCAGGCGCAGAGCATCGCCAACAAGCAGACGCTTGGGGAGAAGGATCCCGTCGTCCGCGCCGCCAAGCTCGCCGAGATCCGCCGCGCCTCGGAAACGCCGGACCTGCACGACGCCTTCATCCGCCGGAGCTGCATGATCGACAGCTTCGCCGCCGCCAACGCCATCGAATAGGGAGAAGAAGATGAACGTCGCCCGCCATGCCCGCCCGGCCGAGATCGCCGATTGGAGCCTGGAGCAGATCATGGACCGCCATGTCGCGCGGTTCGAGGATCGCGTGCCCGACTGGAACGCCTTTTCCGACGCCAGCATCGAAGGCTATCGCCGCGCCCAGCACCGCTTCATCGGCGCCGGCGCCTCGGGCAAGCATGATGATGGTGCAGTGGTGCCCGCGGGCAATTTCACGCTGTCGATCATGCTGGTGCCGCCGGGGCAGGGCAACGCCCCGCACACGCACGAGGTTGAGGAGGTGTTCTTCATCCTCCAGGGGCGCTGCACCGTCTTCGTCGAGGATGAGGCGGGACATCGCCTGTCGCGCGAACTGGGGCCTTGGGAACTGATGTCCTGCCCCGCGGGCGTCATCCACGGCTATCAGAACGATACGGACGAACCCTGCTATCTGCAGGTCGTGCTCGGTCGCGGGCGGCCGGAGGTCGCCGGCTTCGCGGACGATGCGCTGTTCGAGAAGCGCGAGGCGCATCTGTCGTAGCGAACTGCACGGCTTCCCCTTGTCCGGCGCCGCGGTGCCTTCGGTCGGTCATCCCGATCGGCTTCGATCCGGATAATCAGCATTTTTAGATATGCCGCTCGTCCGGGCTTGCGCCCATCTTGTCTCGCGTTGCGTTGTGGCGGCATGCAGCTCTCGATTCATGCGCATCTCGAATATGCGTTCGCCGATCCCACCGATCTCCTCCTTCAGCTGGAAGCAGCGCCGCTGCCAGAGCAAAGCGTTGAAAACGCCACGCTGGAACTGACACCGTGCGAGCATACCGCACGGGTGCCGGCGCATGACGGCATCGGCGAGCGGCTGTGGCTGCGCGCGCATGGCCGGCTCCAGGTCGACTACCGCGCGACCGTCGTCATCCACCGCATCCTCGCCGACTGTTCGACATTGGCGCGCATCGAGCCGCATCGCCTGCCCGGGGAAACGGTGCAGTATCTGTTCGCGTCGCGCTATTGTCCCTCGGACCAGTTCGAAAGCTTCGTCCATGCGACGTTCGGTGAGCTGAGCGGGGGCGCGCAGGTGATCGCGATGCGCGACTGGATCCACGACCATCTCAGCTATGTCCCGGGATCGAGCAATGCGGCAACCACCGCGGCCGATACCTTTATCGCCCGCCACGGCATCTGCCGCGATTATGCGCATCTGCTGATTACCTTCGCGCGCGCTGCCGGTGTCCCCGCACGCTTCGCCAGCGTCTACGCCGACGGCGTCGAGCCGCCCGACTTTCACGCGGTCGCCGAGGTGTTTCTCGGCGGCGAATGGCATCTGCTCGACGCCACGGGCATGGCGCGCGAGGGGGCCATGGCGAAGATCGGGGTCGGGCGCGACGCTGCCGACGTTGCCTTTCTCACGGCGTTCGGTGAAGCAACGATGATCACGCAGGCGGTCCAGGTGGTGTCGGTGGAATGAGGGGGCGGCGGCGCGCTTGCCGTCAGCCCAGCCGCATCTCCACCCCGGCCATGCCCGTCGCCCATGTCGGCATCGCCTCATAGAACAGGCATTCGCCGCGTGCGCCGGGTACGGCCGCGGCGAGGACGATCCACGCATTCACTTCCAGCCCGCCATTGCCGGCCACGTCGAGGATCGTTGCATTGTCGCGGGCGGCCAGCGCGTCGAGGTCGCCTGCGAGCATGTCCGCCAAGAAGGCCCGGTCCCAGGGCGCGTTGACTGCGCCTTCCTGCGGCGTGCCGACCCAGTGGGACAGGCCGCCGCCCGCCAGCAGCACGACGCGCGCGCCGTCCGGCGATTGGGTCACATAATCGCGCACCAGTTCGCCCAGCCGGCGGCAATCGGCGGGGCGGGGCTCGGGGTAGAAGACGGTGTTGACGTAGAGCGGAACCGCCGGGAACCGGCGCTCGGGATCGACGATGCCGAGCGGGATCATCACGCCATGATCCGGCTGGATGGGATCGGCGCGGTCGATCGCCACACCCCGTTCCTGCGCGAACGCGAGCAACCCCTCGGCGAATCCGGGCGCGCCCGGCACCGGATCGCGCGGCAGGCCCATATCGCCGAGCGGGTGGAACGCCGCCGCGGTGCCGACCGCGAAGGGCGCCGGGGTGGTCAGCGAGAAATTGCTGAGATGGTCGCTGGTGATGATCACCAGCACGTCCGGATCGAGCGCGCGGATGCGGCGGCCGATCTCGCGCATGCCCTGGAAGACGCGCTCCGACTGTTCCTCGACCCCCGCGGGCGAACCGAGCTGGTGCGACATGGCGAAGGCGCCGACGATCTTGCCCATATTATCTCCGATCGAAGAAATGGCTGATCGCGAAGAAGGGCAGCGTGGGCCTTCCCGACCAGATCAGCCATTTGATCACGTAATTGCCGTGGACGCCGATCCGCGAAATCGCGTCGCGCGAACCGTCGCGCAGCACCGCTTGGGCAGCCTCGTCGACGCCGAAGCGCGCGAACAGCGCGCCCGGATCGGATGTCACCAGCCCACGCTCCTCCGGGTGGCGGACGAGATGCTCGATGAGCGCATGGACCCCCGCCGGCGCGGTCATGCCGCCGCGACGCCGAGGAAGCGATTGACCGCGCCGCAGAAATCGTCCGTGGCCTCGATCATCGCCCAATGCCCGCAATGCGGCACGATATAGCCCCAGCTGTTGGGCAGCAGTTCGAGGAAGCGATAGGCGCGCGGCAGGATCGACACGCCATCATCCTTGCCGTTCACCACCAGCACCGGGTGCGCGATCGTCGCCAGCCGATCCTCGTCATAGTTGAGCGTGCCCTTGCGCGTCTCGGCGTTGATCGCGGAGAGCGCGGCGCGCGCCTCGTCATTCTCGAGCAGCTGGAAGCGATACTCGACCATCTCCTCGCCGGGTTCGAAGCCCGGCGCGGTGAGCCCGCCGATCACCCTGCGCATGCCCTCGCGCGTGAAATCATAGTGGAGGTTGTGGAGCAGATGGGGCGACGGCCTGGGCGGGATCGGCAGCCCGGCGCTGCCCATCAGCACGATCTTCGAGAGCAGTTCCGGCCGGTCCAGCGCCACGCCGATCGCGCTTGCGCCGCCCATCGAATTGCCGACGATCGCGACGCCCGAAAGGTCCATCGCGTCGATGAAGCCGGCAAGGTGGCGGTTGCGCCCCGGCTGGTCATAGACATAGGCCTCGGGCGATGGCTTGTCGGTCTTGCCGAAGCCGATCATGTCGGGTGCGATCACGCGGAAATGCGGCGCGAAATGCGCGAAGCAATCCTTCCAGTTGCCCCAGCTGTCCGCGCCCGCGCCGCCGCCATGGACGAGCAGCAGCGGCGGACCCTCCCCCGCTTCGAGATAGTGGGTAAGGACGCCGTCGACGTCGATGAAATGCGATGCGATCTCCATGGCGGCGTCCCTCAGCGCAGGTCGGATTTCTGCTGGACGCCGCGGCCGTGCCGGCTGGCGAGGCGGCGCCACTGCAGGATGGTTTCGTCGGGTTCGCACAGCATCTCGTCGACCCAGCCGAAATCGTCGGCATAGAAGGGCTCGGTCACCTCGCGCGCCCAGATGTCGTCGCCGTTGAAACCGTCGAGGCCGTGCGGCTTCCAGATCGCCTCGAACGCGTTGGCGAAATCGATGCGCTCGTCGTGCGTCGTGCAGGCCTTGCCGATGGTCTGGACATAGAGGTGGCGCTCGCCGTCGAGCGGCACATACCATTCGAACTGGGTCAGCCCGCCGGTGGGAAAGCTTTCCACCTTGAGCACGCCCGGCAGCCAGATCGAGGTGCCGACCGAGGCGGATGTGCCCTTCACCTGCGCCGAACGCGGGCCGCTCACCACCACCTCGCCATCGATCACGCCGTCCCACACCGGGGTGTGCTGCGCGAAATCGTCCATCACGCCCTTGGGGCCATCCGCGTCCTCGACGACCTGGACGGCGCCGGGCAGCGGGGTGTGGCCGATCGGGAAGTTGAAGGTGCGATAGTGGCGGAGCGTCGTATCCTTGTGGATGAAGATGTGCAGCGCATCGAAGCCGTTCTCGGCACCCAGCCGCCAGTTCGAATTGACCACGCGATGCTTGCCCAGCACCATCAGATCCTCGTCGAGGAAGCCCGGCGGCACATCCTTCTTCAGCTCATGCACCGCATCCTCGTCGCCCAGGAACACGAAGATCAGCCCCTTCGCCTCCTGCACCGGATAGGTCACGATCCTGCGCCGACCGATCAGCCGGCTGTCGGGCACCGCGAGGATGTTGACCAGCTCGCCCGTCTGGAAGCGGTAGGTATAGCCATGATACCAGCAGGTGATCGTGTCCCTGGTATAGCAGTCCGGCTTGCGGGACAGCGGCACGCCGCGATGGAGGCAGCGGTCGCGCATCGCATAGACCTTGCCCTCGATGCGCTTGAGCAGCAGCTTTTCGCCGAGCAGTTCGATCACCTCGATCTGGCCCTCGTCGATCTCCTTGGAGAAGCGCACCGGATACCAGTGGTTGCGGAAGCCCATCTTCGCTTCCACATAGCCCTTCCAGTCCCCGATCATGCTGACGACGTCGGGATTGACCAGCGGCTCTTCGTTCATCGTTCTTCCTTCGGGTATCTGAATCAGCGGAAAGTGACGGAGACGGTGCCGAGCCCGGCGATCTCGGCGTGCACGGCGTCTCCGGGGGCGACCGGCCGCATCGGCCCGAGAGCGCCCGTGAGGATCAGTTCGCCGGCGCGCAGCGGCCGGCCCAGCGCGTGGCTGCGCGCGGCCAGCCAGGCGGCGGCGTTGAGCGGGTTGCCGAGGCAATCGGCGCCGCGGCCTTCGGAGACGATCGTGTCGTTGATCCGCAGCGCCATCGCGCAGCCGGAGAGATCCAGCCCGTCCAGCCGGCGCGCCGGCCCGCCGAGCACCACCGCGCCCGCCGAGGCATTGTCGGCGATGGTGTCGAGGATGCCGATCTTCCAGTCGGCGATGCGGCTGGCGACCACTTCCAGCGCCGGCACCGCATAGGCGGTCGCCGCGATCACATCGGCAACGGTCGGGTTGGGCATGTCGAGGTCGGCGCCGAGGATCAGCGCGACCTCGGCCTCGACGCGCGGCTGGCGCAGATCGGCATGGGCGAGCGCGGCATTGTCGCCATGCACCATCTCGTCGGTCAGATGGCCGAAATCGGGTTCGCCGACGCCAAGCTGGCGCTGGACCGCGGGGGAGGTGAGGCCGATCTTGCGGCCGACGATGCGCCGGCCGCCGGCGATGCGTTCCTCGATCTGCGCCAGCTGCACGCGATAGGCCTGCGCCACGTCCGCGATCCGATCGGCCACCGGCGCGATCGGCGCGCCGGCATAGGCATCGGCAAGCTGCCGCGCCACGGCACCGACCTGTTCGTCTGCGGCGATCTCAACCATGGCCTTCCCCTGTTCCTGATATGATTGTATGACAAACATTGTGCCTGCTTGTCGAGGGAGAAGTTTCGGGATGTTCCGTGCGGCGCTGCATTTTCAGGATGGCGGCTCGATCGATCTGGCAGTGGCGCCGGGGCAGACGCTGGTCGAGGCGGCGATGGCGGCGGATGCGCCGCTGCGCTCGGATTGCATGAGCGGCCGGTGCGGCGCCTGCATCGCGCGCTGTACCGAGGGGCGCGTCGCGCGCGAGACGGTGGCGCCCGCGATCGTGACGGCGGACGAGGCGGAGGCGGGGATCTACCCGACCTGTCTCACGCGGCTCGAATCGGATGCCGCCTTCGCGCTCGACTATCCGCTCGATCCGCGCCCGACCGACCCCGACCGCCACCGCGGCACGCTGGTGGCGATCGATCGGCTGGCGGCGACCGTCTCGCGGCTCGTCATCCGGCTCGACGATCCCGACCGGTTCCGCTTCCAGCCCGGCCAATATGTGCGGCTGCGCCCGCCGGGGCTGCGGGTGGCGCGCGCATATTCGATCGCTTCGGCACCGCGTGCGCTCCCCTCGATCGAGCTGCTGATTCGCCATGTTCCTGGCGGTCAGGTGAGCGGCTGGCTGGACGGTGGGGGCGCGGTGCCGGGGGCGGTGATGACGCTGCAGGGGCCGCTCGGCGGCTTCTCGCTCGATGACCGGGCGGCGCGCGCCGTGTTCGTCGCGGGCGGCACCGGCCTCGCGCCGTCGCTGGCGATGATTCGCGCGCAGGCCGGGCGGATGCCGATGCTGCTCTGCTTCGGTTGCACGCGGCGCGAGGATCTGTTCCTGCACGGGGAGCTGCGCGCGCTCGAGGCGGAGACGCCGGATCTGGAGGTGCGCATCGCGCTGATCGAGGGGGCCGCGGGCGACGTCCGGGAAGGGACGGCGGTGGCGCTGCTCGCCGGCGATCCCTGCGTGGGTGCCAGCTATCATCTCTGCGGCCCCCCGGCGATGGTCGATGCCGCGCGCGCGGTGCTGCGCGCCGAGGGGGTTCCGCCCGAACGGATCCGGGCGGAGCGCTTCGCGCTAGGCGCGTAGCCAGGCGGTTGCGCGGCGCCCCGCTTCGGCGGCGTCGCGCCCGCCGGCGAGCGCAACCGCGAACAGCAGGCGCAGCTTGCGCGCGCTGAGGTCATGCGCGCCGATCGCACCGATCGCGGCAAGGCGCGCGCCCGAATCATAGGCGGGCGCGGTGCCGCCGCCGATGCAGCCCGTCGCGATGCCCACCAGCACCCCGGCATCGCGCGCGCGCGCGATCGCGGGGACGAGCTGTGCCGGCACATTGCCGCGCCCGAACCCCTCATTCACCAGCCCGCGCACGCCGCGATCGACCAGCGCGTCGACCAGCGCCGGGCCGCTGCCCAGCCCGAGCGCCGCGATCTCGACCGCGGGCTCCGGATCCTCGATCGCGAACCCCGGCACGCGGCGGGGCATCGCGGTCAGCCGCACGCCATGATCGTCGACGCGGCCGATCGCCGCAGTGTGCGGCCCGAACGCCTCGGGGCCGCTGCTGTCGAGCTTGCGCGCGCTGCGCGCGGGCAGGATGCGGCCGCCGAAGATGATCGCGGTGCCGATGCCGCGCGCGGCGGCATCGCGCGCCACCGCCACGGCGTCATGCAGATTGGCGGGGCCGTCGCTGCCCGGTGCGGAGGCGGCACGCTGCGCACCGGTGAACAGCACCGGCGCGGTGCCGCCGTGGAAGAGTTCGTTGAGGAAGGCGACATCCTCCATCGTATCGGTGCCGTGCGCGACGACGAAGCCGTGCATGCCCTCCTGCGCCGCCGCCGCGATGGTGCGGACGATCCGCATCGCATCGGCGAACCCCATATCCTCGCTCAGCCCCGCATAAAGCTGGACCTCGCGCACGCCGTCGCGCGCGGCCGGCATCAAGGCGTCGATCAGCCCCGCCGACCCCGCGCGCCCGATGAGAACACCCGCGGCATCGGGCAGCGAGGCGATGGTACCGCCGGCATCGATCAACAGAAGGCTGGACATATCGGCTCCGCTCGCTCATGTCTGTATGACAATAATACAAAGATATGCTTCACTAGGGAATGACATGGCCGAAAAGATTGCGCTTTGCGAGGCCGGTGCGGTGGCGCCGGGGCAAATGGTGCGTTTCGAACCCGCCGGCGCGGATCCGGTGTTGCTGATCAACGACGCGGGCAGCTTCCGGTTGATCGACGATGATTGCACGCATGCGATCGCCTCGCTGGCGGAAGGGCGGCTGGAAGGCCATATCATCTTCTGCCCGCTCCACGGCGGCAGCTTCGACATCCGCACCGGCAAGGCGAAGTCGCTGCCCTGCAAGCAGGCGCTCGGAACCTACCCCGTCAGCGTCGAGAACGGGATCGTGTATCTGGGGTAGGGGGATCCGGTTCTGCTTTCACAAGTGCCGACATTCAGCGGGAGCCTGATCGAAATCGCAGAATGACCGACAGTGGATCGGTTGCGGTCTGGCCGTTATTGAGAACCAATCCGGCAGTTCTTGAGAACCAAAGTAGCGGCAAATCAGTGGTGTAGAATATCGGGATGATCAGCACCGCGCGCAGGTTATCGATGATCGCCAGCGCGGCCAGAAACACGCGCAGCGAGGCAGGTGCGAACCGGGTATCCACCTTGTCAAGCGTGGCCACACCACAAATTTACATAGTGTGGCGATCATTGACACAGCCCTTTCTTGAAAACACTGGAACAATGCGCGGGCCGACCCGTTGGCTTTTTGTTACCCCCGACGCTGTTTATTCAGGTGCGCCGCATGTGGGACGCGCCCCAACGTTCGCACCCTCGCGTTTCGTGCGGATGTCTGAATACAGCAGTCGCGCACCGGCTCGTGCCGGAAGGTCCGTTTGGACCTGACATGGGAAATCGCGGCGCAGGAGCAGATAAATGGAAAATACGCAGACCACCGATCGCACGGAAACCCATGACACCATCTCTTCCGAAAAAGTCGATGGCACCGCCGTATATGGCCGGGACGGTGATCAGATCGGCTCGGTGCATCATCTCATGATCGGGAAGCGCGACGGTCAAGTGCGTCATGCAGTCGTCAGCTATGGTGGTTTTCTTGGCATGGGCGAGGACTACTTCCCTCTGCCATGGAGCGAGCTGACCTATGACGAGCGCCGCGGCGGCTATATCGTCGATCGTGATATCGCCCAACTGAAGGATGGCCCACGCTATCAGCGAGATCGGGAGCCAAGCTGGGACCGCTCATATGACGACCAGCTGACCAGCTACTACGGTGTCCGCTTGATGTGACGACAGGCTGCCTCGTCTCCACCCTCAAGGTGGTGACAGGCATCGGTTTATGCCCGTTCAGGAAGGAATTGAGATGAAGATCGCCCTAGCCATCGGCACCGCGCTTTGCGCATTGACGTTTGCCAGCTGCAACCAGAGCCCAGCAGATAATCTGGCAGATCGCGTCGAGGACGCTGCCAACGAGCGCGCCGACGCGATGGAGAACCGCGCAGGTGCACTTGAAGACCGCGCCGAGCAAGTTCGCCAGACCGGCGAAGAGCGTGCGGATGCAATCTCGGCAGCCGACCGAAATGTCGCCGCGACGATGAGCCAGGAGCGCCGCGACGCAGTGATTGCGAACGAAGCGCCAGCGGTGCGATAATCGCGATGATAACTGCCGATCGCGTTCGCCGCCTGGCCTTACCGGCCGCTTGTCGTGCGATATTCCCTGTGCTGGCCGCCACGCTCACCGCGCCGGTGGCGGCTCAGACATCGGCAGTGCCGGCATCTGGCGTTGTGGCCGAACTTGCCAGCAGTTGGGACGAAGCGTCCCGACTCGCATTGCGTTCAGCGCTTGCCGACCGCGCTCGCCATGGCCTCGATCGTGTCGTGTTCCTGGAAGAGGGCAGCGCCGAGTCCGACGATGCGCTACGCGCTGCGGCGTTGCGCTACGCAGGGGCGCTCGGAAGGGGACTGCTCGATCCAACCCACCTGCATGATCCATACTCTTTGCCGCGCCCCATCGCCGATCTCGCGAAGCAACTGGACAACGCCCTTACCGAAGGGACGCTGCGCGAATGGCTGGCCGCCTTGGCGCCACGGGATGAGGAATATGCGCGGCTATCGCTGCGCTATCTCGAGCTGCGCGCGCTCCCGAGGGACGACGGCGACCCGGGGATCGGCAGCGGCCTGATTGAGGTTGGCGATGCGGACCCGCGCGTGTCGGCGATCGTCGAGCAGTTGGTGATGGGCGAATATCTTCCCCCCGACGCAGCACCCGACACGGAAAGTCCGCCTATCTATACCGACCGCGTTGCGAATGCCGTCAAGGCGCTGCAGCGCGACTATGGCATCGCGGCCGACCGGATCGTGGGGCCCGCAACGCTGCGCGTTCTCAACCTTGGCGCAGGTGATAAGGCGCGGGCGATCGCCGTCGCGCTCGAAAGGCGCCGCTGGTTGGAAAGAGAGCCGCCGGCTACCCGCATCGACGTCAACACCGCGGCGTCGCTGCTCCACTATTATCGCGAGGGTGTACTCGTCGACACGCGGCGTGTGGTGGCCGGCAAGCCCGGCACGGAAACCCCGCCGCTTCAGTCGCCGATCTACCGGCTCGTCGCCAACCCGACCTGGACGGTTCCCAAGTCGATTCAGCACGGCGAACTGGCGGGGGTCGGTGCGGCTTATCTGCAACGTCACAATATGGAGCTTCGAGGCGGCTGGATCGTCCAGCGCTCGGGGACGGATAATGCGCTCGGCCTGGTTAAGTTCGACATGCATAACGAACATGCCATCTACCTCCACGACACATCGGCGCCCGAGCTGTTCGAGCGCAGCCATCGCCATCGCAGCCACGGCTGCGTCCGCGTGGAGGATGCCTTGGGCTTCGCCCGGATGCTGGCCGAGGATCAGGGAATAACCGAGGCATGGGAAGCGGCACGGGGCGGCGGAGAACAGCAATTCGTTCAGCTCAGCACGGAGATCCCGGTACGTTTGATCTATCGCAACGTGTTCATCGACAAGGATGGTAAGGTGGCATTTCGCACCGATCCTTATGGCTGGAATGGTCCGATCGCAAAGGCGCTGGGCTTCGCCGAACGCGCTGACACTAAGTTGCGCAGTGACGAAACCGATATCGCCCCATGAACAAGCCGGTGAAGAAGGCTGGTGGAATGACCTCGCGCTGGCGCTGGGTGATGCGGCTGCTGTTGCGTCGCATCTGGTTCCGCGCGGCGCTGTTCTCGATTTCCTCGGTGGTGCTCGCGTTGCTGGCCGCGTTCGTGGCGCCTTTCATCCCTTATGAGATCAGCACCAAGATCGGCTCTGACGCCGTAGACAATATCCTGGGCATCTTGGCGTCGTCGATGCTGGCGGTCACTACCTTTTCGCTGACCGCGATGGTTTCGGCCTTTTCCGCCGCGAGTGGCGCGATCACGCCTCGCGCGACCCAGTTGCTCGTTGAGGACTCGACCGCGCAGAATGCGCTTTCGACGTTCATTGGCGCATTCCTGTTCTCTATTGTCGGGATCTGCGCGCTGTCGACTGGCATCTACGGCACCTCCGGCCGAGTTATTCTGTTCGCCGGCACCATCCTCGTCATCGCCGTCATCGTCATCACGCTGCTGCGCTGGATAGGGCATTTGGCGAGCTTTGGCCGAGTCGGCGACACGATCGATCGCGTGGAAAAGGTGACGCAGGCGGCGATAGCTCGATCGGGCTACAAGGTCGCCGTGGTGCCCGCCGAAAGTCCGGATACGCGCGGCAGGCGTTCGGTCCACCCCGAGAAGATCGGCTACGTCACGCACATCGATCTCAAGGCACTCGACGAGATCGCCGAGCGGCTCGGTTGTGCGATCGACATAGCGGTGACGCCCGGCGCGTTCGTGACGCCAGGTCGGGAGATCGCTTGGCTCGAACATGGTAACGACAAGAGCGATGTTGAAATCCGCGAGGCATTCACCTTTGATCATCATCGCCAGTTTGATCACGATCCGCGGCTCGGTCTGATCGTCCTTTCGGAAATCGCCTCGCGAGCCTTGTCGCCCGCGGTCAACGACCCTGGAACCGGGATCGCTGTGCTGGGCGCCGGCGTGCGGGTGATGGCCGCATTGCTCGCTGAGAGCCGGACTGGTGGTTCGGACAGCGCACACGTCCGGCTTCCTCAAATCAGGATCGACGACCTGCTCGACGACCTGTTCCGGCCTGTTGCGCGCGATGGCGCCGGCATCGTCGAAGTCGCGATCAAGCTTCAGCGCTCGCTTGCCGAGATCGCCGTGATGGCGCCTGCTGCACATGGCCTGCTGGCGGTACGGGCGGCGGACGCGCTCGCGCGCTGCCAGGCGGCGATGACCTTTGCCTCCGATCTCGAATGCGTTCGCGCCGTATACCGATCGCATTGGACCGCTCGGGCACCGGCGGCGGGCGGAGCCAATGCCGCATCGGAGATTGTCGCCTGATGGACACAGGCACATTCTCCCCCATCCATATCTCGTGGGCGGAAGCGCTGCTGCGCATCGGCGCGTCGATGCTGTTGCCGCTGCTGATCGGCATTGACCGCTTCCTCCGCCGCAAACCCATAGATTTCCGCCCGTTCGTAATCGTGGCGCTGGCGGCTTGCTCGCTGGCGCTGACGATCATGGAACTCGCCGCGCGTACCACCGGGCCTGACGTCGATCTCGGCCTCAGCCGCGTGTTCGCCGGCGTCATAACCGGCATTGGCTTCCTCGGTGCGGGCGCGATGTTCCGCGAGGAGAGCTACGTGAAGGGTGCTGGCTCCGCGGCGTCGATCTGGGCGGCGGGTGCGATCGGCTTGATCTGTGGCGTTGGCCTGCTGTGGCTTGCGACGCTGCTCGCGGGTTGCGTGTTGCTGGTCCTGGTCGTCAGCGCGCCACTCACTGGCAAATACGATGCCGACTGATGCGTCCCCGAGTTGGAGCGAATGCGTATCCGCAACGTTGGCCTGTCATGCTCCTTGACGATCTTGATGGCTTGCTGCGCGTCGCGGTCGTTTCGCTGCTGGCTTATGCCGCGATGGTTCTTGTCCTGCGGATCGCGGGCAAGCGCTCGCTCGCAAAGCTCAACGCATTTGACCTGGTTGTCACGGTCGCGCTTGGCTCGACGTTGGCCACCGTGCTGCTCAGCAAGGATGTCGCACTTGGCGAGGGCGTGCTCGCCTTCGCGGCGTTGGCGAGCCTGCAGTGGCTCGTCTCGCGAATATCGATCTCGAGCGCCTGGTTCCGAACACTCGTCCGCGCGGAGCCGCGACTCCTGCTTGAAAATGGCGAATATCGCCGCGGCGCCATGGCGCAGGAGCGTGTAACCGCCTCCGAGATCGACGCCGCTGTGAGAAATGCCGGGCACGGTCGGCTCGAAGCAGTAGCTGCGGTCGTGCTGGAGACTGACGGCAGCATGAGCGTCATCGCACGGGGTGCCGACGACGAGCTAACCGCGCTACGTTCGGTCGAGCGGTGAGGCGGCGGTCCGATCGCGCAGCTATACCCGGGCCTGCTCTCGCTGAACGTTTCGCCGTTCTCATCTTAGAACGAGACGCGGTCCAGCTTGGTAGCGACCACGCAAACCGGAGGCTGATCGGGGCCCGTCGCGCGACAGCGGATCGCACGTCCGTAAGGGAAGGACGCGATACGGCCTGCCAGCGCCAGCCGATAGCCGTCGCGCGGAATGACCGAAATAGGACGCAAAGCCGACTAGCCGGTCTGCGCGACCCGAATGGCGGATTTCAGCAAAAGCCGCCGCTCACATCAACGAAGCTAATGTCTTGAGCTGGTCGCGAGCTGCCGTTGCCCATTCCACGCATTAGCATGCTTCGCGGCAATCCCGGCCGTTCCGGCATATCGCTGGAACGCCGGAAACCGATTGTGCGTCCGATTGTGCCGGCAAGGACGGCATCGCACCCATTGCGACAGCAATGACCGTCGCCATCACAGGCGTAAGCCGGTGACGGGTCGCGCTCACGATCGGCGCCTGGGGCGATTGCAGACCTCGCGATAGAGTCACCGCCCCACGGCATAGGCCTGCATCAGCCGCGGCGTCGCCGCGGCGTGCAGCACGCCATCGGCGCTTCGCTCGGCGACGGTGAGCCGGCCCGCCGACCAGGCCGGGGCCTCGCGCAGGTCGTGCCCGCGGCGGGTGAGGTCGGCGAGGATATCGGCGCCATAATTCTCCTCGATCACCGCCACGCCGGGCAGCGCCTCGCGCGGGTAGAAGGATGAGGGGACGTGCAGGCTGTGGAACAGCGGCATGTCGAGCGCCTGCTGCAGCTTCATGTCCCCAAGGATCCGGCGCAGCAGCAGCACGAGCTGCCACTGGTCCTGCTGGTCGCCGCCCGGCGTGCCGCAGACCAGCGCCGGGCGCCCGCCGTTCAGCGCCAGCGTCGGGGTCAGCGTCGTGCGCGGGCGTTTGCCGGGGGCGAGGCTGCCGGGCAGGTCGGGCTCCAGCCAGAACATCTGCGCACGCGTGTTGAGCGCGAAGCCGAGGCCGGGGACGGTGGGGGAGGATTGCGGCCAGCCGCCGGAGGGGGTGGCGGTCACCATGTTCCCCCAGCGGTCGATCACGTCGATGTGCACGGTATCGCCGGGCTTCAACGTCGATTTGAGGTGCATCATCGTCGGTTCGCCGATGCCGATGCCCGCCGCTTCGGAGGTGGCGACGCGGATCTGCGCCATGCCGCGCCGCACCTGATCCTCGAAGCCGGCGATGATGCCGGGGCGGATCGCGTGGCTGGCCTGCGCATCGATCAGCGCGGCGCGCGCTGCGGCATAGCCGGGTGAGAGCAGGGCCGCCATCGGCACGTCGACGAAGGCGGGGTCGCCATAATAGGCCTCGCGATCGGCGAAGGCGAGCTTGAGGGCTTCGAGCACGAGATGGACGAAATCGGGCCCGCCGAGATCGACCGAGGCGATCCCCGCCGCATCGAGAATGGCGAGCGCCTGGAGCAGCACCGGGCCCTGGCCCCAGCTGTCGGTCTTGCACACAGTCCAGCCGGCGAAGTCGGTCTTCACCGGCGCCTCATAGCCGGCGGACCAGCGCGCCATGTCCTCGCCGGTCAGCAGGCCGGGATGGCGCTCTCCGCTCGCATCCATCAGCGGCGTGCGCGCGAACGCGTCGATCGCCTCGGCGACGAAGCCCTGGCTCCACGCGCGCCGTGCGCGGTCGATGCGCGCCGCGCGCGTGCCGGTGGTGCCCGCCTCGGCGATCAGCCTTTGCCACGTCGCGGCGAGCACGGGATTGCGGAACAGCGCGCCGGGCGGGGGCGGGGCGCCGCCGGGCAGCCAGATCCCGGCGCCGCTCGGCCATTCGGTCAGCAGCGCATCGGCGACATCGGCGATCGCGCGCGATGCGCCGGCAAGCAGCGGATGGCCGTTCAGTGCATAGCCGATCGCGGGCGCCATCACCTCGGCCAGGTCCATCGTGCCATGGTCGCGCAGCAGCATCATCCAGGCATCGAACGCGCCGGGCACCACCGCGGCGATCAGCCCGGATCCCGGCACCATGTCGAGCCCTTCGCCGCGAAACGCGGCGATCGTCGCGGCCGCGGGCGCGACGCCCTGACCGCACAGCACCTGCACGCTGCCGTTCGCTGCATCGTGGAACAGGATCGGCACCTCGCCGGCGGGGCCGCACAGATGCGGCTCGACCACGCACAATGTGAAGCCGCCGGCGACCGCGGCGTCGAACGCGTTGCCGCCGCGCTCGAGCATTCCCATCGCCACCTGCGAGACGATCCAGTGGGTCGAGGCGACGACGCCGAACGTGCCGCTGATCTCGGGGCGGGTGGTGAACATCGTGGGAAGATCTCCGGCCAGGTCTGCGGACGATCGCGGCACCGGGGCGTTTCCAGTGCCGCGATGGAGCAAACATCGTCATACAATAACACAATCGTACCTCGATCGCTTTGACAACCGTCAATTGCATCATTGCGGGCTTGCCAAGCGCAGAAGTTTGTATGACAGTCACACCGTCACATCGAAATCGGCCCCGCATGAACGGCGGCCGCACGATGAGAGCCGGTCGATCGCACAGGATCATCGGCGACGGGCCAGCAGGAGAACCAGGGAGAATGCATCGAGCAAGGGGTTAATCCAAATGGGTCAGATTCTCAGCCGCGTCCGCGGCCGTCAGCGCGCTTTCACGCTGATGGCGTCGGCGGCGCTGTCAGCGTTGCTCGCCGCCAGCCCGGCGGTCGCGCAGGACGCCGCACCCGATACGACCGCGGACGCGGTCGACGGGGGCGATATCGTCGTCACCGGAACCCGCCGCGGCGACGCGTCGGTCAAGAATACGGCGCTCGCGATCACCGCCTTTTCGGGGGAGACGCTCGAGCGCAGCCATGTCACCAGCCTGTCCGACATTCGCGCGCTCGATCCGTCGGTCAACATCCAGAGCTATGGCGCCGCCCAGACCAAGGTGGTGCTGCGCGGCATCGACTCGGATGTCGGCGCGACCTCGGCGCTCTACCTCAACGAATCCGCGGTGCTGGGGGGCACCGGCGGCAACATCCTGGGGGATGGCAAGCCGGGCATCCGCCTGCACGACATCGACCATGTCGAGGTGCTGAAGGGCCCGCAGGGCACCTTGTTCGGCACCGCGTCGATGAGCGGCACGCTGCGCGTGCTGACGCGCAAGCCCGAGCTCGACCAGTGGGGCGGCTCGGCCGAACTCGGCCTCTCCGCGGTCGAGGGCGGCAATCCGTTCGCCGAAGCCAGTGGGACGATCAACGCGCCGATCGTAGCCGACACGCTGGGCGTGCGCATAACCGGCTGGCTGGAAAGCGGCGGCGGCTTCATCGATCAGCGCCCGCGCGACGGCGTGGTGATCAGGAACGGCAACGACCAGTTCGTGCGCGGCGTGCGCGGCGAACTGCTGTGGCAGGCGGGGCCGGACCTGTCGGTGCGCGCGCTCGCCACCCATCAGGCGATCGACGTGGACGGCAGCCAGGCGTTCCAGACGGCGGCCGGCCCCTATCTCAACACGTCGCCGACGGTGGAGACCTACCAGGATCGCTACAGCCTGTTCTCGCTGACCGCCGGATATGATCTGGGCTTCGGCGCGATCATCGCCAGCGGCAGCTACAGCAAGCAGGACGTGCGCAACACCAAGGATTCGACGCCGACCAACATCAGCTTCGGCGTGAACGCGCCGCTGAACTTCGTCGCGAACATCGACTTCGAGGACTTCAACAGCGAGGTCCGTTTCTCCTCGGCGTTCGATGGTCCGTTCCAGCTGGTCGCGGGTGCCTATTACGAGCACACGGAGAGCGACTATCAGACCAACGCGATCCAGGCGCCCGACTTCATTCCCGCCTGCTTCACCTATGAGGAATGCAAGGCCAAGGGGCTGGCGGAGCCCGGCCGCGGCAACAGCATCTATGAGTTCGGCACGCTCACCCAGCGCAGGATCGATCAATATGCGCTCTATGCGCAGGCCGATTGGGAAATGGTGCAGGGCCTGACCGCCACGGTCGGCGCGCGCTATTTCCGCGCCGAGGTGCGCGATCTCGTCACCAACCTGCAGACCGTGTTTCCGGACTTCGTGTTCGGCATCGTCACGACGCCCAGCGTCACCGGCGATCGCGAGGGCGTGAACACGGAGCCGAGCTATAATTTCGCATTGCTGTGGGAAGCGACGCCGAACCTCAGCCTCTATGGCCGCGCCGCATCCGGCTTCCGCATCGGCGGCGTCAACACCGCCACCTCGCTCGCGGAGCAGGCCGGGGTGGTGTTCCCGGGCACCTATGATCCGGACAGCCTGTGGAGCTATGAGGTCGGCATCAAGGGCTATGCGTTCGATCGCGCCTTGTTCTTCGACCTTGCCGGCTACCGGGTCGACTGGACCAACCAGCAATTGCTGGCGAGTGCCGCGGGCGCGTTCGGTTACACGATCAACGCCGGCAAGACGGTGACCAAGGGCGTGGAATTCAACACCACGCTCACTTTGCCGCAGGGCTTCAGCGTCAACGGCAACGTCACCTATGTCGATGCCAGGCTCGCCGAAGATTTGCCGCCGGAAGTCGTCGCGGCCGGGACGTTCGGCAGCGACGGCGATCGCGTGCCGCTGTCTCCCCGCTGGTCGGCGGCGGCGACCGCCAATTACGAAACCGCGCTGGGCGGCACGCTGACCGGCTTCGTCGCGGGCAACATCACCTATCATGGCGACAGCTACAGCAGCTTCAGCCGCGCTACCGCGTTCGACACCTATCTGCCCGACTATACGTTGATCGGTGCCCGGTTCGGCCTGCGCACCGAGGGGGGCGTGGAATTCACCATCTATGGCGACAACCTTACCAACGCGGCGCCCTATCTGGGGGTGATCCCGTCGCAGGATGGCGTGCGCATCTTCACCGCGCGTCCGCGCACGATCGGCGCCCGCGTTCGCGCCCGCTTCTGATCGCACCCCACGCATGACTTCGGGCGGCTGGCCGGAAACGGCCCGCCGCCCGCCGTTTCGGGACGCGCGCGTCGGTGCGCGTGGGTGTGATCCAGCCGGCGCGGGCGGCTCCGCCGCCGCGCGCCCGCTTCAGCCGATCAGGGCTTGGGCGCCGGCGCGCCGGCGTCGAGATGATCCCAATTGAGGATGGTGTTGAAGCCGAGCATGTAGTTGCCCTGCGTCTGCGATCGCCAGAAGGGCCTGAGTGCGAACAGCACCATATGGCCCTTGCCGCTCGGCAGGTCGACCACCAGCGGCTTGTTGCTGAGCGCATCGCCGCCCGAAAGCAGGCCGCTGAGCAGCATGTCGCTCGACTTGGCCGGGAAGGACATAACGACGCGCGGCAACTGGGTCGGCTCGGCACCGAAGGAGCGCGAGGCCGGCTGCTGCATCGGGCCATGGTCCGCCGGCGCGACGGCGACGGGTTCGCCCACGCCCGGCGTCCATGGCGAGAGCGGTGCGGAGGCGACGTTCGGCGTCAGGTTCTGCGCCAGCCGCGCGCCCGCCGAGTTCGGATCGACGGCGCCGCCGCCACGGCTCTCGCCGCGCGACACGGTGAGAACCGGCGCCTGCGAGAAGTACACCGGCAGTTCCTTCTGGTCATAGCCGTAGACGATCGGGCTCTTCCGATCGACGATCACGCCGCGCATGACCGAGCCCTTGTTGTAGAGTTCCGGCGGCGTGGTCACGGTGATCCCGGGGGTCAGGCCGAAGGCCGAGAGCATCTCGACGGTCGAACCGTCGGCGAGCAGCGTGCCGCCGCCCTGGACGAAGCTGCGCAGCGCCTCCAGCCCCTCGCCGCCGAGGCCGCCGCGAATATCGTCGGCGGAATCGAGATTGCCCAGGTTCGGGGTCAGCGCGGTCTTCTTGTAGGGGATCGGATCCGGGCCGTTCATCGGCAGGCCCACGAACTGCTCGCGCGCGCCGACCGCGACGGTGGGATAGATCAGCACATCATATTTCGCGCGCAGGTTCTGCCGCTGCTTGAGCGTGGTGTCGGCGAAATAATCGTAGGGGATGCCATATTTGTCGAGCGCGAGGCGCCACCAGCCCTCGTCCTGCGTCCGCAGCCAGGAATGGACATAGGCGATGCGCGGCGCGGTGAGGACATGGCTGGCGACCGCGGGGGCGGCCGCGATCGCCTCGCCCTTCACGCCCAGGCTGCGCGCGAGCTGGTCGACGGCAGCGCGATCGGCGTTGGGCAGGATGAAGCTGCCGGCGGCATAGCGCCGGCCGTTCGCCTCGAACGGTGCGTCCGCCGCCAGCATCCGCACGCCCTTCAGCTTGAAGCGCAGCGACACCAGCGCATTGTCGCCGGTATGATCGAACACGATCACCGGGCCGCTGCCGGTCACGCCGCCACGCAGCGCGATTTCGCCCGCGATCGGCGCCAGCGGCTGCGAGAAGACGGCCGGGTCCTTGATCGTCTTCATGTCGACGTTGCGCATATAATGCATGGTCCAGCCGGTATCGTCATAGGGACGCGGGTTGGACGCCGGATAGTTCTGCACGCTGAAATACATGTCGAGCAAGGTGCGGTAGGGCTGGTCGGCGCGGATCACATAGTCGCCGGCCGCCACCTGCACGCCGCCCGCGGTGAAGGCCTGCGTCGCGGTGCTGACCTCGACGCCCTGCCGCACCAGCGTGTTGAGCATGTCGATCGCATTGTCCGGCGCGTGCTGCGCGGCGGGCACGACATAGGCATTGACCGCGCCGGTCCTGCCGATCTCCACCGCGTTGCGGTTCTTGATCCAGTAATTCTCCAGATAGGTCGCGCGATCGTCCGCCACCTTGTTCAGCGCGAACAGGATCGCCGATTGCTGGATGTTGACGTTGTTGCGCGGGCCCCAGTCGACCGAGGGCAGCGGCGGGTTGGGGCGATACCATTCCTTGCTGGTGGTCGCCGGCGGCAGCTTCAGGCCCTTGGTGATCTCGGGGCCATAGCTCTGCACCTCGTAGAAGCGGCCGAAGCCGTTGTGGGTCTGCGCCACCCAGAACAGATAATTGGGCACCCAGCCGTCGTAGAAGCCGCCGGTCCACACGCCCGGCACGCCGCGCTTGGTCAGTTCGGTGACCTCGGTCTCGGCCAGCAGCCACCACTCGCCCGGCTGGATCGGATCGAGCTGCGGGTTGTAGGGGCCGCCGCCGGTCGACGCATAGAGATAGGCGACCGACTCGTGCAGGTCGTGCAGCACGGTCGGATGCCAGTCGAGCACGCCCTTGGTGACGTTCTGGGTGAGCTTGAGCGCCTGCCCCATGCCGTCGCGGTTGTTGTCGTGCGCGACATAATGGCCCCAATACATGAAGGGCGGCTTGGGCTTGCCGGTCTTCTTGCCATAATAATAGGTATCGACCAGCCGCTCGCGACCATCGACCTCGACCACCGGGGTAATGAAGGTGATCACATTCTCGCGGACATTCCTGATGAACGGCGTGTCCTCGACCGCGAGGCGGAAGGCCAGCTCGATCAGCGTCTCGGGCCCGCCGGTTTCGGACGAGTGCAGGCCGGAGGTCAGCCAGTAGATCGGCTTGGCGGTCTTGATGATCTCCGCCGCCTTCGCCGCGTCGGTGCGGCGCGGATCGCCCAGCGCGGCGAGCTGCGCCTTGTACTGGTCGAGATTGGCGATCGTCGCCTCGTCGGCGATCGCCAGGACGACCTGTTCGCGGCCTTCCTCGGTGGTGCCGAGCGTCATCAGCTTCACGCGCTTCGACGTGCGGGCGAGCTCGCGATAATAGCGGTGGATGTCGGCGGCATAGGTGAGTTCGCCGGGCGTGCCGGGAATGCGGCCGAAGAATTTGAGCGGCGAGGGCACCGTGTCCGACGCCGGCATATGATCGACCAGCTCGGTGGTGAAGCGCTTGTCGACGAGATGCTGCGCGATCAGCCTTGTATATTCGGCATCCTGCGGCTGGGTCAGCGGGGTGAGGCCGGAGGGGACGGCGGCGCCCGGCGGTCCGAGCGTGGCCGGCGACGGCGCCTGGGTCGGGGACTGCGATCGGGCCGGCAAGCCGGAGAACATGGTCGCGGCAAGCGCCGCGGACGTGATCGAGAGACGGACGCGCATCGAGAATCCCCTGCCTTGAACGTTTGTCTTCATCTGGTTCGGGCGGCCGGCGCCGGGCCCGTCGTGCAGCGGCCGCCGACGCTCCTGCGAGCGTCGGCGGTGTCATCGGAAGATCAGCGGAACTTGACGGTCGCCTGGACGCCGATGACGCGCGGCTGCGTCACCTGGGCGAAGCTCGGCCGGATCAGCGCGCCGTTGTAGCGGTAGGAAAGCTGCGTCGCGCTCGCCTGGCCGTTGGTCAGCGAGGTGAGGCCGAGCTTGTTGAACACATTGTTCGCGAAGACATAGATGCCCCAGCGTCCCTCGTCCTTTTCGAGGCCCAGCCGCAGGCCCACCGTCGCGAAGCCCGGCAGCGTATAGAGCGCCTCGCCGCCCGGCGTGCCGGCCGGGCCGTTGGGGTAGGCGGTCGCATAGCGCGCCAGATCGTAGGTGGTCAGCGATTTGCTGCGATAGGCGAGGTCGGCATGGGTGATGATCTGCAGATCATCCTCGAGCGGGATCGTGTAGTCGGCGGACCCCTGGATCGTCCATTTCGGCGAATAGGGGATGCGGTCGCCGTCGCGCCCGGCGGCGATCGTCGCGCAGCCGGTCGTGCCGGGAATGAACGGGATCGGGCACTGGGTGATGCCGCTCGGCAGCGACTGGTCGCCGCGCAGCTTGGCGTCGATATAGCTGCCGGACACGCGCAGCGCGAGCCCGTCGAGCGGGAAGAAGGAGGTGTCGAGCTCGATGCCGCGGATCCGCGCCGGGCTGGAACTGTTGGTGATGAAGCCGAAGGCGTTGTTGAAGCTCGCCGAGATCTGCATGTCGTTCCAGTCCATCTGGAACGCGTCGATGTTGACGATCACCTTGCGGTCGAACCATGAGGTCTTGGCGCCGATCTCATAGGCCCACACCGAGTCCGAGGAATAGACCGCGGCATAGCTCGGCAGGCCGAGCGTCTGGTTCACGCCGCCCGGGCGATATCCCTGCGCCGCCGTCGCATAGAGCATGAAGTCGCGGTTGAACTTGTAGTTGGCGCCGAACTTCAAAAGCGTGCCGGTCTCGTCGCCGCTCGCCGTCAGTTCCCCCTGGCGGGAGTTGCCGGCGATGTAGCTCGGCACCAGCACCGCCGAGGTCGTGTCCTTCATATATTTGAAGTAGCGCCCGCCCGCGGTGACGCTCAGCGCGTCGGTGATGTCCCACGTCGCCTCGGCGAAGCCGGCGATCTGTTCCAGCCGGTCGTCGATCGTGCGGTCGAGGCCGGTGAAGTTGGTGCCGACGATGTAGGTATCGCCGCTCGCGAAGCCGTTCGGATAGTTCTGCAGGCCGGTGACAGGGTCCGACCGCTCGAGGATGGAGCGCGTGAAGTTCTTGCGGTAGCTGTGATAGAAACCCACCGTCCACTTGAATGCATAGCGATCGTCGGCGAGCCGGATTTCCTCGGTGTTGGTCTTGTTCGACTGCGGCTGGTAGGTCGACTGGATGCCGTAGCTGTTGACCAGATTCTGGTAGCCGGCGCCGTCGCAGGTCGTGTTGACCAGGTAGCCGGACTGGCAATCGGCAAGGTAGCGGCTGTACCCGGGGATCGCGGTGGGCGCACCGGTATAGCTCGGCACCAGCCCGTTGGTCTGGTTGACCGTCTGGTAGCGCGAGAAATAGTTCGTATAGTCGAAGCTGTATTTGAGGTTGCGTTCCGAATAGGATGCGGTCGCGGTCAGCGTTGCGAAGCCGACATCCCAGTTGAGTGTCGCCGCGGCGAGCTTCAGCTCGTCCTCCTGCGGCTGCCGGATCAGCAGCGACTGGTCGTAGCGCTTGTTGGTCAGCAGATATTCGGTGTAGTTCCAGTCGGAACGGGCGCCGGTGCGGTTCTGGTACACGCCCAACAGGTCGAGCGTGATATCCTCGATCGGCTTGATGCGCACCGTCAAACGGCCGCCATAGCTCTCGCTGCCGTTGATGTCCTTGAAGCCGAGAACGCTGTTGTCGACGAAGCCGGCCCCCTTTTCGTAGAAGCCGACCACGCGGGCGCCGATCTTGTCCTCGATGATCGGCACGTTGACCATGCCGTTCATCTGATAGCCCAGCGATCCGCCGCTGCCGTCGATCGTCGTCACCTGCCCGTCGACCGCGCCTTCGTAGCGGTCCAGCTTGGGCTTGGCGAAGATGATGCGGATGGTGCCGCCCATCGAGCTCGCGCCATAGAGCGTGCCCTGCGGACCGCGCAGCACCTCGGCGCGCTCGACGTCGAACAGGCGCAGGCCGGGCAGGGTGCCGCCGGCGTCGTTGGAAACGCCGCCGGTGCCGCTCAGCGGAACCTCGTCATAATAGAGGCCGACCAGCGGTTCGCCGGTCGCATAGAGGTTGCGGATGATGACGCGGCTGCCGCCGTTCGAGCTCTCGTTGATGACGAGGCTGGGGGCGACGCGGCCCAGGGCGTTGGAATCGGTGATGTTCTGCCGGGCAAGCGACTCCGATGTCACCGCGGAGATCGAGATCGGCGTTTCCTGGATGCTCGTCGAGCGCTTCAGCGCGGTGACGATGATATCGCCGCCGCCCTGCTCGACGGGTTCGGATTGCGGCGCCTCGGCCGTCTGCGCGTGCAGCGCGCTGGCCGTGCTGAGCACGGATACCCCGAGCAGAATCCCGGCCCGGCGAAACGGAAACGAAACAGCGATCATAATTGGTAGCGCCCCCTTGTTGTAACGGGACGAACCTGGCGCCCCGCACCATTCCCGATCACCGGCGGGGCCCTTGCCCCTGCCGACATCGTCGCCTTCCTGCTCCCCGAACATGCGGTCTTGCGCCGCTTCCTGTAACCAATGAGAAACCGAACTGACATTTTGCGCAACACTAAAATAATATATTTTAACACTATAATATGGCGATATTGCGCTACGGATTCAGCGATATGGAGCGAAATGCGCTACGCGCCGGCAATGCAGCAATGCAGACGGATTCGGAACGCGGCCGGGCATCTTGATCCGCCCCGCATCCGGGCTATGGTTTCCCGGCCCGGCGTGGGGAATTCTCCGATCATGACCGCCAAGCTCGATTCCTTCGATCTCCGCATCCTCCGGATTCTCTCGCGGGACGGGCGGATCAGCTGGCGCGATCTTGCCGACACGATCGGCTTGTCGCTGACGCCGACGATGCGGCGGGTGCGCCGGCTGGAGGAGGAAGGCTATATCCTCGGCTATGCCGCGCTGCTGGACGAACGGCGGCTCGCAGGCCGGATCGAGGCACTGATCTCCATCAGCCTCGATCGCCAGTCGGACGCGGCACGGATCACCTTCGAGCGCAGCATCTGCGAGATGCAGGAGGTCACCGACTGCTTCCAGACGACCGGAGACCATGATTATCTGCTGCGGGTCGTCGTCACGGACCTCGATCATTACCAGATCATGCTCAGCGCGCTCTCCCGCATCCCGATGCTGTCGCGCATCAACTCCAGCTTCGTGCTGAAGACGGTGCTGCGCCGCGCGTCGCCCCTCTCTTGCGGTGAGGACGGCTACACGCCCGAGGTGGATCGGAGCGGCCGGCCGTCTGCCCCGATCGATCCGACTTGAAGCGGCCCGGCACCGCCCCGGTCACCGGACCCGGCCGGTCGCGAGAGCGCGCATTTAGGCTCAACTGCGCACGACGACCGCCGGCGCGCCGTTCACCCGCACATTCTCCAACGTCAGCCGTTCCACGCCGCGCGCGATCAACTGGCTGCGCCCGGCGTCGAGCAACGTCACATCGATGTCGCGCAGCGTGATGTCCGAAATCGCGGTGGTCGCGTTGCCTGAGATGTTGCCGAAGCCGCGCGTCGTTCCCCGCACATCCTCGATCAGGATGTTGCGGATCACGCCGCCGGGCGGCTGCGCCGGCACCTTGGTGCCGTGGATCAGGCGGGCGTTGACGATCAGGCCGATCGCCGGATCGTCGGCGCCGAAGGTCTTGGGGTTGGGCAGCCCGTAGAACACCTCGCCGCGGTGCCAGAAGGCATAGGGCGTCGGCGCGGGCGCGAGACGGACGCCGCGGACATGCAGCCGCTCATAGACCTGCCCCGGCGTATCCGGCCGGATCTTGAAGCGGACCGTCGGGATGTCGCCGACATTGGTGATCCGCTCCACCTTGATGTCGCGCATGATCGTGCCGTTGCTGCCGAAGGTGATGCAGCCAAGCCCATATTCGAACTGGCAGTCGTGGATGTGGATGCGCTCGGTGGGCGGCGCTTCCGCATAGGCGGCGGCCCCCGGCCCCTGCGTGCCCTTCAGCGCGATGCAGTCGTCGTCGACCGAGAAGCGGCAATGCCGCACCGTCACATCCTGGCAGCTGTCGAGATCGATCGCGTCGCTGCTCGGCGCGCGGATCACGTGCGGCACGTCGAAGCCGCATGTCTCGATCACGGTGCGCGTGCAGCGGTAGAGATGAAGGTTCCAGAAGGCGGCGTCCTTGAACGCCACGCCGCTCACCAGCAGGTCGTCGCAATCCTGCAGGAACGCGATCTGCGGGAAGGGATATTTGACCTCCTGGCCCTCCAGGCTCTCCTTCGGTACCGAGAAGAACATGCGCCAGAAGGGCTCGCCATGGCCGTCGAGCGTGCCGGGGCCGGTGATGCGCAGCCCCTTGAGGCCCCGGGCGTTGACCAGCGCCATGCGCAGCGGCTCGGGATAGGCCTCGCAGAAGCGCCGCATCACCAGCGGATAATCCTCCAGCCTGTCGGAACCCTTAAGCACCGCACCCTTGGCGAGTTCGAGGTGGGTGCCCTGTTTGAGGAAGATCGATCCGCTGAGAAAAGTGCCCGCCGGCACCACCACCGTTCCGCCGCCCGCCGCCGCACAGGCATCGATCGTGTTCTGGATCGCCCGCGTGTTGATGGTGACGCCATCCGCCTTCGCGCCGTAGCGCGTGATCGCAAATCGCCGCGACGGTGTCGCCGCGATGCTCGGGAAGGCCGGCAGCGCGCAAAGCAGCCCGGCGGTCGGCACATGCCCCAGAATCTCTCGCCGCGATCGTTCCAAAGGTCCTCTCCCCATAAAAAGGCTGCGACGCATGCAGCTTTAAATCTTGTCTTACAGGTTATTCTGTCTTACAGGTTTGTCCACCTTAGAAAGCGAAAAGCTGCATTTGGGGGAGGTATCGATGGAAGAATCGTTTCGACTGCTTTCGAATCGCCGTGGCACGGTTTCCGCTCTGGCGCTCTCGATGGGCCTTTTGATGGCGGCGGCGCCGGCGTTCGCGCAGGGCGCGGCAACGCCGCAGGACGGGCAAAGCGACGCCGAAGCCGCGCCGCCGGAGGCGCCACCGGCGACCACCGACGACATCGTGGTCATGGGGTTCCGCCAGTCGCTGACCAACGCGCTGGCGATCAAGCGCCAGGAAACCGGCGTCGTCGATGCCATCACCGCCGAGGATATCGGCAAGTTTCCCGACTCGAACCTGGCCGAATCGATGCAGCGCCTGCCCGGCGTCGCGATCACGCGCGGCGATGGCGGCGAGGGGCGCACCATCTCGGTGCGCGGCCTCGGTGCGCAATTCACCCGCGTTCGCCTGAACGGCATGGAAGGCGCGAGTTCGACCGGATCGTCGGACATCCGCTCGGGCTATGTCTCCTCGCGCTCCTTCGATTTCAGCACCTTCGCATCCGAGCTGTTCAGTTCGCTCTCGGTGCGCAAGACCAGCTCGGCGGATGTCGAGGAAGGCTCGCTCGGCGCGACCGTCGACCTGCAGACGCCCCGGCCGCTCGACATGAAGGAGGATTTCACCCTGTCCGCCAGCGCGCAGGGGACCTATGACGATCTGCGCGAGCGCGTCAGCCCGCGCTTCACCGGGTTGGTCTCGAAGACGTTCCTCGATGGCACGCTCGGCATCTCGGGCTCGATCGCCTACACCCGGCGCTACACGCGCGAGGAAGGCTATTCGGCGATCGACATCCTGCAGGGCAGTCTCAACCGTTTCTGCTCGCCGGTCGGCTATACGCCGCAAAGCCCCGCCAACAGCAGCAGGAATGGCAGCGATGCCGCGAACTGCTCGACGGACAATCCTCGCCTGCCGAACACGCCGACCAACGCGGCCAACTATGCGCTGGTCGACAATGCCGGCACCTTCATCCCGCGCAGCCCGCGCCTGATCCGTTCGGACCAGGATTATTCGCGCCTCGGCGCGACATTGACGCTGGAAGCGCGACCGTCGGACCGCACCCGGGTCGCGCTCGACGGCCTGTTCTCGCGCTATGACGTGACGCGCAGCGACCAGACGATCACCGCGATCTCCTTCTCGCGCAACGCCGGCCAGCATGGCAGCGCCGAAAGCTCGGTCGTCGATGCGGAGCGGGCGGACGACGGCACGCTGACCTATGGTCTGTTCAACGGCGTCGATCTCACCAACGATCTCACGCTGACCAAATTCACCACCACCTTCGGTCAGGTCAATCTCAGCGCCTCGCACGATTTCGGCGGGGTCAAGCTGGATGGCTATGTCGGCATGTCGCGCACGATCGTCGATCGGCCGATGCGCACCCAGATCGGCATCTTCGCCAACAATGTGAACGGCTTCTCCTATGATTTCCGCGATGGCGGGCGCATCCCCGACATCGGCTGGGGCATCGACGTCACCAATCCGGCCAACTTCACCTTCGCGCCGCCGCTGGCCGACAACACGACGCGCGGCACGCTGGCGCTCACCCGCGGGCGCGACGAGACCAACAACACCACCGCCGAACTCAATGCGAGCTGGGATATTCTGGAGGGCGTGACGCTGCGCGCGGGCGGGCAGTATCGCCAGTCCGAATATGAGACGCTCAGCCGCAGCCGCGTGACGCAGAACCTCGCGCCGCTGCTTCCCGCGGGCACGAGCATGGCCGATCTCACCTCGCCGCTCACCGGCTTCGGCAGCTCGCTGCCCGGCACGACGATCTCTGGCTGGGCCGCGCCGGACTATGACAAGTTCGATTCGGTGCTCGGCTTCTCGAGCGAAAGCGGGATCTACGCGTTCCAGACGACGACCGACGGCAGTCTCAAGGAAACGATCAAGTCCGCCTATGGCATGATCGAGTTCGATACCGACGCGCTGCCGGTGCGGCTGCGCGGCAATGTCGGCGTGCGCTATGTCCATACCGACCAGGTCGGGCAGGGCTCGCTGGCGGGTTCGCCGCTGACGCTGTCGCGCAGCTATGAGGATTGGCTGCCCTCGGCGACGGTGGTGGCGGACATCACCGACAATCTCATCCTGCGCGCCGCCGCCGCCAAGGTGATGACGCGTCCCGAACTGTCGGACCTGCTGCCGGGATCGGTGTCGATCGCGCTCAACACGCGCACCGTGTCGAGCGGCAATTTCCTGCTCGAGCCGATCCGCGCCAAGACCGCGGACGTCTCGCTCGAATATTATATCGGGCGCAGCGGGATCATCTCGGTGGGCGCCTTCTACAAGGATATCGACACCTTCATCCAGACGCTCCAGCGCAACATCCCCTTCGGCGAAACGGGTCTGCCACTGTCGCTGCTCGCGGGGTCGGACAATGATGCGAGCACGATCTTCACCGTCTCCAACAAGACCAATACGCCGGGCGGTCCGTTGAAAGGCATCGAACTCAACGGCCAGCTGGGCCTCGATTTCCTGCCCGGCTTCCTGTCGAACCTCGGCATTCTCGCAAACTACACCTATGTCGATTCGAAGATCACCTATTGCACCAACACCACCTGCACGACGACGGTCCGCAACGATCTCGTCAACCTGTCCAAGAACGCGTTCAACGGCACCATCTATTATGAGGACAGCAAGTTCAGCATTCGCGCGAGCGGCTCCTACCGCGACAAGTTCCTGCTGCGCGTCCCCTCGGGCCGCGCCGGCAGCGACGTGCAGGGCAATATCTCCGCCTTCTTCCTCGATGCCACCGCCTCCTACCAGATCACGCCCGAAATCCGGGTGACGGTGGAGGCGCAGAACCTGACCAACCAGGAACTCGGCTTCTTCATGGACTCGGGGCGCCAGAACCCGCTGTACAGCTCCTATAGCGGACGGAAGTTCAGCGCCGGCGTGGCGGTTCGTTTCTGATCCTCCGGGGGGAGGCTTGCCTTGGGGCAGGGCTCCCCCTGTGCCTGGACCGGCGCCCTCAGCCGCGATCCTCGCGGAACCGGTCGAGCTGATGCATGCGCTCATGCAGGATCGTCACGATGCCGACGGCACCGTCCGAAAGGCTGCGCCAGTAGATATAATGGTGCCGGTGCCGCGTATAATGGCCATCGATCCCGAACTCTGCCGGAATCGCGCGCCAGATGATGTCGCGCGCGGCGATCCGGCCGAAGCAATCGAACAGCGCGCGGACATAGGTTTCCGCCTCATCCTCGCTCCATCGGCTGCGCGTGTAGGCGTAGATCTCGTCGATGCGCCCGCCGGCGATCGCCGAGACGCGA